>NZ_JBNHFP010000004.1:0-642832 GCF_059090365.1 Arthrobacter sp. Ms25
GGCGCCGGTCCCGAGGACCGGCGCCGCCGCTGTGGTGATGCAGTCGTTAGCGGGAGCGCTGACGCAGCCGCTGCACGTCGAGAATGACGACGGCGCGGGCTTCCAGGCGCAGCCAGCCGCGCTGGACAAACTCGGCCAGGGCCTTGTTCACCGTTTCGCGGGAGGCACCGACAAGCTGGGCCAGTTCCTCCTGTGTCAGCTCGTGGGCAACCAGGATGCCGTCCGTTGCCGGACGGCCGAAGCGGTCCGCCAGATCCAGCAGTGCCTTGGCAACGCGGCCCGGTACGTCCGAGAACACAAGGTCCGCCAAGGACTCGTTCGTGCGGCGCAGCCGGCGGGCCAGGGCCTGCAGCAGCTGGACCGAAACCTCGGGACGGGTCTCAATCAGGGCGCGCAGGTTCTCGTGGCGCAGACCGGCAAGCCGGGTTTCCGAAACCGCGGTGGCAGTGGCGTTGCGGGGAGACGGGTCGAAAAGGGCCATCTCGCCGAACAGTTCGCCGGGGCCGAGGATCGCCAGCAGGTTTTCGCGGCCGTCCGGAGCGGAGCGGCCCAGCTTGATCTTGCCGGAGACGATGAAATAGAGCTGGTCGCCCTGGTCGCCCTCGCGGAAGACGGAGGCGCCGCGTGAGAGGTCGACCTCAGTGAGCTCTTCGGTCAGGGCGGCGAAAACGTCGTCTCCCAGAGAGGCGAACAACGGCGCGCGGCGCAGTACCTCGATATCCATGAAATCTCCTGTAAATAGTGGTCTCTACCTACCATCTTGCCGTACGTCACCCCCCAGTGATACCTGAAGCACGTTTGTTCACCGATCGGTCCGTAAAAGAGGGAAGGGCCACAGCCGGAGCGTCAATCCTGATAACGGCTTCCGGAGGTTGTCCCTATAAACTCGCAACTGCAGCGGTCTTCCACCGCCGGGCCACGCCGATTGACACGCTTGGAGCTCTTTGTGCTCGGATTGACACTTCTGGACATCATCCTGCTCCTCGTCCTGCTCTTCTACCTGGTTGGCGGACTCCGCAACGGACTGGTGGTGACCCTCGGCGGGATCGTGGGATTCGTTGCCGGGGCCGTCGGCGCCTTCTTCGCGATTCCTCTGGTTGCACAATGGGTTCCGGACAACGGCTGGCGCCTGACGGTGGTCATCGCCACCGCTGTTGTCCTGGTGCTGGTCGGCCATGCGGCCGGCGCCGCACTTGGCGGGACGATCCGCAGGTGGCTGAATTTCCCCCCGCTGAAGTTCCTGGACCGCCTGCTCGGCGGTGCGGCCAACCTTGCAGTGGCAGCCTTGGTGATGGCCATGCTCGCTTTCAGCGTGACGACACTGGGCGTCCCGTTCCTGTCCCAGCAGATTGCTGCCTCGAAGGTCCTCACCGCCATCGAGGATGCCACTCCCGAGCAGGTCAAAACCTGGAGCGCGCAGATTCGTTCCTTCACCGTTTCCGAGGGGCTGCCGACCATCCTTGACAGCGCCGCACCGCAAACCGCTGTCCCGCCCAGCGCGGAGGTGGACTCCGAAGAGCTGCGGACCGCATCGGCGTCGGTCCTCAAAATCACCGGCACGGCCTATCAGTGCGGGCAGAACCAGACCGGGTCCGGAGTGGTGGTGGCGGATGACCGTGTGGTCACCAACGCCCACGTGGTTGCCGGCGTGAACGAACCGGTGGTGGAGGTCCCCGACGGCAGCGTGCTGCCCGGGCGGGTGGTCCACTTCGATTCCGCACGGGACCTGGCCGTCCTCGCCGTGAACGGCCTCGATGCCGCACCGGTCCCCCTGGGTGAGCCGCTTGCCGCGGGCACCACCGCGGCCTTCGCCGGGTATCCCGCGGGAGGCCCGTTCCGGCTGCAGGCTGCAAGCGTGGAGGGCCTGTCCAATGTGGCCGTCCGGGACATCTACGGAACCTCCCCCGAGGTGCTGGAGGTCTACACCCTGGCGGCGAACGTGCAGCAGGGCAATTCCGGCGGTCCGCTGCTGGACATGGACGGCCGGCTCGCCGGCATTATTTTCGCCAAGACCACCAGCGACCAGCCCATCGGCTATGCCCTCTCACTGGCCGAAGTCGGCCCTGTGGTCGAGGCCGCGCCCGGTTACGACAGCCCGGTATCGGCCGGCCAGTGCACCAGTAAGTAACCGCGTCCCGCTAAGCGCGGGGCAGCACCAACGCGCTAGAGCCAGTGCAGGGACTGACCGTGCGGTCCGGTCCGTGCCACGGCCCTGCCGTTGTGGTGCAGGATGAACAATCCAGGCTCCGGATCGGGGGAGAGCCCTGCGCGCCCCGGAAAAACGCCGTTGCCCTCGTTGGAGATCCAATGCACCGGGCGCCCGGTGGCGTCCAGGTAACCGGCCATGGTGTCGCCGAAAACCTCCCGGTCCGCTTTGGGGGTATAGGCGAGGACGGCGGTGTGGAACACAACGACGGCGGCCTCGGGCGGGGCCGCCTCAATCAGCCCGGAAATTTCGGCGTTGAGGTCGCCCTTGATGATCCGGGCGGGGGAGTGCCCGGCAGTTTCCGCAGCTGCCCGGAGGAGGGCCCTGCGGTCCTCCATTCCGGGCCAGATCAGGGCGTCCAGCCAGGCCAGGTCGTCGGGGTCGGAAGGGTCCAGCGGCGAAAGGTCCACTCCGGCCCGCGAGATAACCTCGGGACAGGACCGCGGCAGCGGCGGATTGCCGGTGGTGGCGCAGTCCAGGACCAGGTCCGCGCGGCCCGGATCGTTGATGAGCGCTCCGTCGTCGTACCGGTAGCCGTAGCGGTCCGGATACAGGCACAGGCCCGCGGAGGCTCCGACTTCAATGAGGGCGAGCGGGCGCTCCTCGGTCCGGGCGATTTCGGCGAGCAGGGGAAGGAGGACGGCGCAGCGGCGCGGCTCGTTGGTCTGCGTGCTGCGGCGGAGGATGACCGGGCGGATGTCTGCCCAGTGCTCCTGCAGGAAGGACCGGAACTGCGTGTAGGGGCCCGCAGCGGCGCCACGGCTGCGGGCGGCCGCCAGTACGAGGTTGGGCTGGCGCTTGTCCTCCGGCAGCCCGTCGATCAGTGCCAGCACCTCGGGATCCGCGCTGATGGCGGCGGTCCACTGCTCATACACGTCCGAGGACCCGCGGGCTTCGACTTCGGCGAACCGGGCATACCGTTGCGCAGTGGCGGACATGGCTAGGCCGGCCCGGCAGCCGACTCGATCAGGTACTCCACCGCCATCCGGTAGCCGCTTATTCCGGCCCCGCAGATGACCACCTGGGCCACCGCGGAAACGAAGGAGTGGTGGCGGAACTCCTCGCGGCGGTGGATGTTGCTCAGATGCACCTCGACCACCGGCAGTTCCACGCCGGACAAGGCATCCGGGATGGCGACGGAGGTGTGGCTGTATGCAGCAGGATTGATGACAATGCCGTCGGCAGTGCCGCGCGCCGCATGGATGGCATCGATCAGGTCGCCTTCATGGTTGGACTGGACGCAGTCCACGGTCCACCCGTGGGCGGAGGCCGCGGCCATGGCCGCGGCCTCCACATCAGCCAGGGTGGAACTGCCGTAGATCGCAGGTTCGCGCGAGCCCAACAGGTTCAGGTTGGGACCGTTGAGGACAAGGAGGTTGCGGGTTCCGGCTGCAGTCATGGTCTAACTATGCCGGAGAGAACGCCTTGGCCGGGCCTGCGGGCTCCGTGTTGCGCCGGGACATGTGCCGTGCCGCCACGGCCCCGGCAATGGTGATCAGGGACATCAGTGCCAGGACGACGCCGGGATGCCACCACGCGCCGTCGGTCGCGTTGGAGAAGACCTGCGTGATCGAGGGGGTGAAGCCGGAGAGGATGCCGGCCAGGCTGTAGGCCAGGGACATGGCGGTGAACCCGGTGCGGGCCGGGAACAGATCCGCCATCAGCCCGCCCAATGCCGCCCATGCCGCCGTCGGCGCGATGCCGCCGATCAGGATGGTCAGGATGTAGACCGGCGTGGTGGCGTTGCTGATGATGAAGTACAGCGGGAAGGAAATCAGCAGAGTGGCCACGGCCCCGGCCATCACCATCCGGGCCGAACCGATGCGGTTGGCCAGGAAACCGAACGCGGGGATGGTTGCGAGCTGCAGCACCGAACCGACCAGCGCTGCGTTCAGGACCGTGGACTCGGACAACCCCAGCACGGTTGTTCCGTAGGACTGGGTGTAGGTGGTCATCAGGAAGTAGGAGCCGATACCCAGCAGGGCGGCCGCGGCCGCCACGAGGACCGCCGCCCACTGGGTGCGGAGCACCTCCAGCAGCGGAATCCGGGTGATCTCGTGTGCCTGCGCCACGCCCTTGAACACGGGGGTTTCATCGATGGCCAGCCGCAGGTACAGGGCGATGCCCATGAAGGGGAACGCCAGCAGGAACGGAATGCGCCATACCCCGGCCGCCATTGCCTCGTCGGACACGGTGGCCAGCAGCAGGAAGATGCCGGTGACCATGATGGTGCCTACGGGTGAGCCGATCTGCGGGATGGCAGCGTAGAGCGCCCGCTTGCGGGGAGCGGCGTGTTCGGTGGCGATCAGGATCGAGCCGCCCCATTCACCTCCGACGGCGAGGCCCTGGAGCAGGCGGAGCACCACCAGCAGCAGCGGTGCCCAGATTCCGATGGTGTTGTAGTCCGGCAGCAGGCCCACCGCTCCGGTGGCGGTGCCCATCAGGACGATGGTTGCGATCAGTGACGTCTTGCGTCCTACCCGGTCGCCGATGTGGCCGAAGAGGATGGCACCCAGGGGCCGGGCAATGAAGCCCATGCCCAGGGTGAGGAAGGACAGCAGGATGCCGGTCGCTGCGTCCACGTCGGGGAAAAAGATCCGGTTCAGGACCAGGGCGGCGGCGGTGCCGAAAACGTAGAAGTCGTAGGACTCCAGGGCGGTGCCGATAAACGACGCGCCCGCGACTTTGCGGGCCATCGTGGAAGACGAAGGGGTGGGTGATGCGGCTGGTGCGGCCGCTGCGGGTGTAGTAGACACAGACCAGAATTGTCCTAGCAGCAGGGCCGTTCACCAAGCCCATGAGTCCAACATCACATTGGCCGGGCGGTGGGGGTGCCTAGCTGCGTCCCTGCTTCCCCAGGTAGGGGTGGACCAGGGCCTTCCCGGCAGCGGCCAGTGCCGGCCCGACGCTGCTGCCGTTGACGACATAACCGTGCACCATGGCCCCGTCCCGCAGCATCAGCAGCTGGTCCGCCAGCTGCCCCGGATTCTCGGCACCCAGCTGGGACAGCCGTCCGGCAACCATGGAATGCAGCCAGGTGCGGTGCCGGGCCACTACGGCCCGGACCGGATGGGCGGGGTTGGTGTACTCCGCGGCGGCGTTAATGAAGGGGCAGCCGCGGAAACCGTCCGTGCAGGCCTGGGAACCCATGGCTTCGGCGAACTGGAGCAGTCCGGTGCAAGGGTCGGGGTCCAGTGCCTGCGCCTTCTCCTGCACCGCAGCGGACTGTTCCTGCAGGTAGGCCACCACCAGGTCATCCTTCGAGCGGAAGTAGCGGTAGAAGGTCACTTTGGTGGTGTCGGCGGCGGCAATGATCTTGTCGGCGCTCACGGCACGGATGCCCTCCCGGTAGAACAGCTCGGACGCCTGCGCCAGGATCCGGTCCCGTACGCCGGACGGTTTTGCCGCCATCGGTGTTCCTCCGCTTCTTTCTCTGGTGCGCTTGCAGTAGACGTACTAGTTAGTCTACCTTGAAGGCTACGCATTTCCCCACCTAAGGAGTTCCCATGAGTGCTTTGTACACCGCAGCTGCCACCGCCACCGGCGACGGACGCAACGGGGAAGCCCGCACCAGCGACGGCAAGCTCGAAGTCAACCTCTCCACTCCTACCGAAATGGGCGGTTCCGGCGAGGGCACCAACCCCGAGCAGCTCTTTGCCACCGGCTACGCCGCCTGCTTCCTCTCCGCACTGAAGATGATCGCGCGGGCCGAAAAGGCTCCCATCGCCGATGCCGCCGTCACGGCGGATGTCAGCATCTACAAGCAGGAAGAAGGCGGCTTCAAGCTCGGCGTGGCACTGCACGTGGAAATGTCCGGCGTGGATGAGGCCACCGCGGACAAGCTGGTCCAGGCCGCACACCAGGTGTGCCCGTACTCCAACGCCACCCGCGGCAACATCGAAGTCGAGCTGGACGTTACCGTCGGCTGACGGGCTTCCGAAAGCACGAAACGCCACAGGCGCCCGCCCCGGTCCGGGGGAGGGCGCCTGTGGCGTATACGGAGCGGTGCCGCTGCTACTTGCGCAGCGATTCGGCAATCTGCTGCATCACGGTGTTGTCCGCGAGCGTGCTCGAATCTCCGGCCTCGCGGCCCTCGGCCACGTCCTTGAGCAGCCGGCGCATGATCTTGCCGCTGCGGGTCTTGGGCAGTTCGGGAACCACCAGGATGTGCCGCGGCTTGGCGATGGGGCCGATCTCCTTGCCCACGTGGTTGCGCAGGGTGGTGACAATGTCGTCGTCGTCCTTTGCGCTGCCGCGCAGGATGACGAAGGCGACCACGGCTTCGCCCGTGGTGTCGTCCGCGGCGCCGACGACGGCGGCCTCGGCCACCGAGGGGTGGCTCACCAGGGCGGATTCGATCTCCGTGGTGGAGAGCCGGTGCCCGGAGACGTTCATGACGTCATCGACCCGCCCGAGCAGCCAGATATCGCCGTCCTCGTCCTTCTTAGCGCCGTCGCCGGCGAAGTACATGTTGTCGAACCGGGACCAGTAGGTCTCCTTGAACCGTTCCGGGTCTCCCCAGATGCCGCGCAGCATGGACGGCCACGGTTCCTTGACCACCAGGAAGCCGCCGGACCCGTTGGGTACGGGCTCACCCATTTCGTCCACCACGTCCACCGAAATGCCGGGTACGGCCACCTGGGCGGAGCCCGGCTTGGTGGCCGTGACGCCCGGCATCGGGGCGATCATGTGCGCGCCGGTTTCGGTCTGCCACCACGTGTCCACGATCGGGGCGGGATGTTCCTTCTTGCCGCCGTTGGCGCCGATGACCTGGCGGTACCACATCCAGGCCTCCGGGTTGATGGGTTCTCCCACGGAGCCGAGCACCCGGATGGAGTCGAGGTTGTATTTCTGCGGAATGTCCCGGCCCCACTTCATGCAGGTGCGGATGGCGGTGGGGGCGGTGTACAGGATGGAAACCTTGTACTTTTCCACCAGCTCCCACCAGCGTCCCTGGTGCGGGGTGTCCGGGGTGCCTTCGTAGATCAGCTGCGTGGCACCGTTGATCAGCGGGGCGTAGGCGACATAGCTGTGGCCGGTTACCCAGCCGATGTCCGCGGTGCACCAGTACACGTCGGTTTCCGGGTGCAGGTCGAAGGTGTTCCGGTGCGTAAACGCCGTTTGGGTAAGGAATCCGCCCGTGGTGTGCAGGATGCCCTTGGGTTTGCCCGTGGTGCCGGACGTGTAAAGGATGAACAGCGGGTGCTCCGAGTCGTGGGCCACGGCCGTGTGCTCGGCGTCCGCCGTGTCCACGACGTCGTGCCACCAGCGGTCCAGGCCGTCGTTCCACTGAACGGGCTCGCCGTTCCGGCGGACCACCAGCACGTTTTCGACGGTATGGCCGTCCGCGGCGAGCGCTTGGTCCACGGCCGGCTTGAGCGCGCTGGGCTTGCCGCGCCGGTAGGAGCCGTCCGCCGTCACCACAAGCTTCGCCTCGGCGTCGTCGATCCGGCTGCGCAGGGCATCGGCGGAGAAACCCCCGAAGACCACCGAGTGGACGGCGCCGATCCGGGCGCAGGCAAGCATGGTGATGACCGCCTCGGGGATCATCGGCAGGTATACCGCTACGCGGTCGCCCTTGGCCACGCCGAGGGACTCGAACGCGTTGGCTGCCTTCTTGACCTCTTCGGTCAGCTGCGCGTAGGTATAGGTGCGCGTATCGCCGGGTTCGCCCTCGAAGTAAATGGCCACCCGGTCTCCGCGGCCCTCTTCAACGTGCCGGTCCAGGGCGTTGTACGCGGCGTTCAGCGTGCCCCCGACGAACCACTTGGCGAACGGGGCATCGGTCCAGTCCAGCGCCTGGGTGAAGTCCTGTTCCCAGGTGAGGATGTCCCTCGCCTGGCGGGCCCAGAACGCGGGGCCGTCCGCCGCAGCCTCTTCGTACAGCGCGGGCTTTGCCACTGCGGATGCTGCGAATTCGGCGCTCGGCGGGAAGCTCCGGCTTTCATGCAGCAGGTTCTCGAAGGCGTCACCGTGCTTCTTTGCAGGGGACTGATCAGACATGGTTGAACCCTTTCACTTCGCTTTCCGATCCATCACGCGGTGATGGTGCATGGCTGCCCACCACCCTATCGCCGGATGTGCAGTGCTGTGTCCGCGCTCACATAAACAGTGGCAAAACGGCGCGATTATGCGGTGAGCGGTATGTCACCCCGCCCGGGCACGCCGCCGCTCGGCTAGTGCGCCCCGCCGTCGTTGATTAGGCTGTCAGAAGGAAGCAACCGCCTACGCACCGTAGATGCGGCCTTCGGATCCCGCGCACACGGTGCGCTGCGGACCGGCGGCCGCGAATGGAGATCAGTATGAACAACCCCCCTGTTGAAAACGAGGCCCGCGCTGCGGCCGGATCTTCGGAAACCGACGTGCGTCCCTCCGCCGCCGAGCACGGCGTGCAGGCCTCCCCGGCTGCCGGGGAACAGACGGCCCTCGTAGGCCCCTTCGGGCTGCGCGACGTCGTGGTGGGAGGGTCCGTGCTCCTGATGCTGGTGGGCAGCGTCCTTCCCTTCTTCACTGTCACCCGGCTGGCTTTCGAAGAGAACTTCAATCTCTGGAACGCCTTCCCGCTGTTCTTCGTGGGTATCGGGATCCTGCTGCCGCTGCTGGTTGCCGGGCTGTTTGCCGGCCGCCGCCTCGCTCCGACGATGAAACCCCGTGTCGGCTCGCTCTCCCTGGACCAGTTCGCTTCCGTGACCGCGGTGCTGGCGGTGACCTTTTTCTTCCTCCAGACCGTCACGGACTTCAGCGCCGGAGCCATTCTCACCCTCATCGGCTCCCTGGGCCTGCTGGTGTCCACCACGCTGGCCCCCCACCTGCCGTTCTTCGCCCGGGAGTTCCGGAACCGCCCCGAAGCCCCGGCCGCACTGACGGCACGCGATGCCCTACCGCTGCGTCCCCGCCCGGCCCGTCCGAAGCCGGAACCGAAGCCGGAGGCGGAGGGCACCGAAGGCAGCCGCCGCTTCACCAACCCGCTTCGCCGCAGTGACGACGCCGGCACCACAGTGCACGACGCTTCCCGCACGGAGGTTTCCGCCCCGGGCGGCACCGCCGTCGTCGGCACGCCTGCCGCAGACGCATCCGGAGCAGCTCCGGCCACGCAGGCCCAGCCGACATCCGCTCCCGCCACCCAGGCTTCCTCCGCCGCGGCGCCGGCTTCGCCGGCCACTGCCGCCCAGCCCGCTGCCGCCCCCGCCCCCGCCGGGATGCAGGTAGAAGAACCGCTGGCCGCCACCACGGTGAATCCGGTGGTCCGGGATGCCGGAACCGACGCGCCGGCAGCAGCTGCCGACGACGCGGAGACCGGCAATGAACCCATCACCGCAACCCGCGATGAGGCCGTCGTAGAGGCCTTCTGGTTCGCCGTGGGCACGCCCCGCCAGATCGTCGACGAACGTACCGGCCTGCCGCTGTTCATGTTCCACCCCGGAGACTGGGAACTGGGACTCGAAGACCGCGGCGACGAATTCCTCGTCCAGGACAAGCGCACGGGCCGCATCGGCGTCCTGCGTGACCTCAGCAACATCGAGCGCGTCGACGCCGATCAGTAGGGCCTGCGCAGCAGCCGCCATCAGCAGCACCCAAGCGTGAGAAGAAGGACATTCAGCAGTGGCAAAGGCAACCGGCAGTGATCCGTCCCTCCTCGCCGTGAAGCGGCGGGCACGGCGCATCAACCGGATGCTGGGGGAGGTGTATCCCTACGCCGTAGCCGAACTGGACTTCACCAACGCGTTTGAGCTGCTGGTGGCCACAGTCCTGTCCGCGCAGACCACGGATATCCGGGTCAATGCGGTGACGCCCATCCTGTTCGCCCGGTATCCCGACGCGAAGGCGATGGCCGAGGCCGACGAGGAAACGCTGCAGGACATCCTCCGCCCCACCGGGTTCTTCCGGGCCAAGGCAGCCAGCGTCAAGGCGTTGTCCACCCGGCTGGTCGACGAGTTCGACGGCGAGGTGCCGGACCGGCTCGAGGACCTGGTCACCCTGCCCGGCGTCGGACGGAAGACCGCCAACGTGGTGCTCGGCAACGCTTTCGGCGTCCCGGGCATCACGGTGGACACCCACTTCGGGCGGCTGTCCCGCCGGTTCGGGTGGACCACCGCCACGGACCCGGTCAAGGTGGAAGAAGACGTAGCGGCGCTGTTCGAGCCGAAGGACTGGACGCCGCTTTCCAACCGTGTGGTCTTCCACGGACGGCGGGTCTGCCATGCCAAGAAGCCCGCGTGCGGGGCCTGCCCCGTCGCACAGCTCTGCCCTTCGTACGGCGAAGGCGAGACCGATCCGGAGAAGGCACGGAAGCTGCTCAAGTACGAACTGGCACCCGGGCGCGAGGAACTGCACGCACGGATGATGGCTGCCGAAACCCGTGCGCAGCTGCGGGCCGCCGGGTTTGGACTCGAAGCATGAGCGCGCTCGCGGACCTCGAGGTGCTGGCTGCCGGGGCAGGGGGAAGGGCGTTCAGTGCCCATGTTGCCCAGCTGCGCCGGAGCGTTGATCCGGCCACCGCACGTCCTGCCGCGGTGCTGATCCTCTTCGGTGTGCTGGACACCCATCCTGCCGACTTCTCCGCCGACGCCGTCCCGGACGACGTCGACGTGCTGCTGATTGAACGGGCCGCAACCCTCAACGACCATCCCGGCCAGGTGGCCTTCCCCGGCGGTTCAGTGGATGCCGCGGATGCCACGACAGTGGACGCGGCCCTGCGGGAGGCCCGGGAGGAAACCGGCCTGGATCCTGCTGGCGTCCGCGTCCTGGGTGCCCTGCCGCCCATCGGACTGCCGGTCAGCAACTTCCTGGTCACTCCCGTGCTGGGCTGGTGGGACAAACCCACGCCCGTGGACGTGGTGGACTACGGGGAATCGGCGTCCGTCTTCCGGGTTCCGGTCGCGGACCTGCTCAACCCCGAAAACCGCCGTACCGCAGTCCTTCCGGGGCGCGGGGGCGCTCCCCGGACCCCTGCCTTCCTGGTGAACGGGGTGCTGGTGTGGGGATTCACCGGCATCATCCTGGCGAGCCTGTTCGATGAGCTCGGCTGGACGCAGCCGTGGGACGAAAGCCGGGAGATTGTCCCCACCCTCTGAGCCGGCGCGCTACTTGGCGTCGGCGTAGGAGTCCACGGCAACGGCAACCACCGGGAACTCCAGCGGGATCTGTCCGAACAGCAGCCGGGTCGCTGCCGCCGCCGCCTCGGTCACCAGGGCGCCGACTTCCTCTGTCCGGCCGGCCGGGACATGGAGCATCACCTCGTCGTGCAGGAAAAAGACCAGTTCGCCTGCGGGGGAGGACGACGACGCCGCCCGCAGCCGGCGTCGTATCTCCGCCAGCCAGCACAGTGCCCATTCCGCGGCGGTTGCCTGCACCACGAAGTTGCGCGTAAACCGGCCCTGGGACCGGGCAAGGGAATCCGCACGGCGCTGTTCTTCGGCACTGGTGCTTTGCTGGGCGCGACGCCAGCGCTCCGACACGGGCGGACTGCTGCGGCCCAGATGGCTGCTGACCACCTGCCCGGCTTCTCCCGCCCGGGCACCGCGTTCCACAACGGCGATGGCCTGCGGATAGGCGCGCGTCAGCACCGGCATCAGCCGGCCCGATTCCCCGCTCGTGGCGCCGTACATCGCCCCGAGCATTGCCATTTTCGCCTTGGCCCGGTCACCGTCGAAACTCCGGTCGGCGATGCCCTGGTACAGATCCCTGCCGCGGGCCGCGGCGGCCAGTGCGTTGTCCTGTCCCAGGGCGGCCAGGACCCGGGGCTCCAATTGTGCGGCGTCGGCCACGATCAGCCGATGGCCGGGATCCGGCCGCACCGCGTCCCGCACGGTCTTGGGGATCTGCAGCGCTCCGCCGCCGCGGGAGGCCCAGCGCCCGGACACCACGCCGCCCACCACGTACTCCGGCCGGAAGCGGCCGCCGTCCACCCAGGCGTCCAGCCAGGCCCACCCGTTGGCAGTCAGGAGCCGGGACAGCTTTTTGTATTCCAGCAGCGGCTCAATGACGGGATGGTGATGCTGCTGCAGTTCCCAGGACCGCGTGCTGCGGACCTCAATGCCGGCGCGGTGCAGCGCCCGCAGCAGCTCCTGCGGGGAGTCGGGGTTGAAGCCGGGGTTGCCGAGCAGCCGGCGCATGTCCGCGGCGAGCTGTTCCAGCCTTTCCGGACGCTGGCCTTCCGGCGGCCGCGGACCGAGGGCGTCGCGCAGCAGTGCCTCATGGATGTCCCGGCGCCAGGGAATGCCGGAGTTTTCCATTTCCACGGCGATCATCCCGCCGGTGGATTCGGCGACAGCCAGCAGGTTCAGTTTCGCCGGAGATGCCGAGCGGGCGACGGCGTCCAGCTGATCGGCCAGTTCGGCCGCGAGCTCCGCGGCGGTGGCCTGCTGCGGGCCGGCCGCAGCTCCGGCGGGGGCGTCAAGGGTGTCGAAGATGGACGTCTGGTCGGGGGAGTGCCGGAGCGGAAGCAGCTGCCGGGGCGCCGGATCTTCCGCAGGTCCCTCCGCGCGAAGCTTTTCAATGTAGGGCGTCGGGGGAACCGATGCGGCAAACCGGAGGATGCCGCGGACCAGCGCGAGGTCGTGGCAGCGCTCCACCGTGACCCCGGCGTTCAGCAGCCGGGGATAGACCGCGCGGGCGGATTCCCAGACCCAGCGGACCGGGCGTTGTTCGTAGTGCCGGACGGCTGCGGCCAGCCGGCCGCGGGCAACGGTGACGGCGGGTGCGGACGGCACGCCCGCGCCGTCGGTCTCCTGCAGGGTCCAGGCCCCGTCCTCTTCCCGTGCTGCGGGGCCGGGCGCGAGGACGATGTACATGCTTCTATTCTCACCCGAAGCCGCGGTAGCCGGGTCCCGTGCCGGCGTCGCCCGCGCCGCGCGGTGCTGGCGTCGCCCCCGCGGCCCCCGTGCCGGCGTCGCCCCCGGATAGGGAAGACTGGAGGTTCACCGTTTACCGAAGGGACACCCTTGATCACTCTGTCGCAGGATACCGACGGCTTTATCCGCATGGACCGGCATTTCCCCGCGTCAATCTCTATTGCCGTTGCCTTCGCCGACGGCACCACTGAGGTGATGACCGGCGCCCGGCTGAACCAGGCATACGACGACGCGTTGGCCCGTTTCCGCGCAAACAACGGCTTTGATGCCAGGGGATTCTCCCGCGCGCCGAAGCAAAAGGCCTTCGGCGCGGGCCACAAGATCGATTACGTCCCGGTGCAGCCCGGCATGGGTACCCGACCGAACTCATAGAGAATCTGCCGTCCGGGCACGCAGTTCCCCGCGACGAGCCGCCGGGCCGGAGAACCGCAGATGGCTGTCCACGAGGGCGCCCTTCTGCAGGTCCCGGCGGTCGGCCAGGAAGTTCATGGTCATCAGCCACGGTGCCTGGGTCCCCTGCCGGGGCAACGAGTCCAAGCTGCGTTGGACGTACCCTGCGCCGAAGTCCAGCAGGGGCCGCGTTTCCATGCCTGTCGGCGCCACGGGCACCGCGGCGGTGTGCCCGTGCTCGTCCATCCGGGCCAGCAGCCGGGAGAACCATGTGGTCAGCAGACCCACCTTGAGTGTCCAGGACGCATTGGTGTAACCGATGGCGAAAGCCATATTCGGGATGCCGCTGAGCATGACACCGCGGTAGGCAACGTGTTCGGCAAGGTTGACCGGAGCCCCGTCGAGCTTCAGTTCCATACCGCCGAGTATCTGAATGGTGAAGCCCGTGGCCGTGACGACGACGTCGGCCGGCACCTCCTCGCCGGACTCCAGGCGCAGGCCCTCCGCAGTGAAGCCGGCGATCCGCCCCGTGACCATGCTCGCTTTTCCGCTGCGCAGGGCACAGAAGAAATCACCGTCGGGCACGGCGCACAGCCGTTGGTCCCAGGGCCGGTACGGCGGATTCAGGTGCCTGTCCAGGTCGAATCCTTCCGGCACCGCGCGGGACTGGATGCTGCGGATGGCTTTTCGGGCGGCGTTGGGCCAGCGGCGGCAGAAGGACCAGATGGCCCGCTGGCGCCGCGCGCTGATTTCAGCCATGACGCGCCCCGTACGTTCCGGGCCCAGGACGCCGCGCAGGCGGCGGGCGATGGGATCCCGGGCCGGCAGCGGAAGGATATAGGTGGGGGTGCGCTGGACCATCGTCACCTCGGCGCCGAGTCCGGCCAGTGCCGGAACGAGGGTGACCGCTGTGGCGCCGCTGCCCACCACGGCAATCCGCTTGCCTGCAACGTCCAGGTCTTCGGGCCAGTGCTGCGGGTGGATTACCGGGCCGGTGAAGCGGACGGCATCGGGGATTTCAGGGGTGTAGCCCTCGTCATAGCGGTAGTAGCCGGCGGCATTGAAAATCCAGCCCGCGGTGAAGTGCAGGATCTGTCCGGTGCCCGCAGGTTCAGGCCGTCGTCCGTCCGCGCCGGCGCCGGGTGTCCGGGTGCGTTCCACGGAGACGTTCCAGCGGGAGTCCCTGCTCGACCAGTCCGCGGAGAGGACCCTGTGGTGGTAGCGGATCAGCGCGTCCACTCCGTATTCCGCTGCCGTTTCCTGCAGGTAGCGCAGGATGCCGGGGCCGTCGGCAATGGCTTTCTCTTCACGCCAGGGCCGGAAGTCGTAGCCGAAGGTGTAGAGATCGGAGTCGGAACGGATGCCGGGGTACCGGAACAGGTCCCAGGTGCCGCCGGCACGGCTTCGGGATTCCAGCAGGGCCATGGAGCGTCCGGGGTGGTCCTGCCGCAGGCGGCAGGCCGCGCCGATTCCGCTCAGGCCGGCACCGATGATCAGCACGTCCAGATGTTCCACGGCCGCTTGGGTATTTTTCACGGTGTCCTCGATCGTCATGGATTCCCGTTCCTTGCCGGGCGTTGCGCGCCGGGTTACCGCAGACACTACCGTCCGGGCCGCGGGCTGTCCTTCCCTGCACACCCGGGAGCGGCACGACAGTTTCCCACGGCGGGGCCGGGCAGCGCGGAACAGCCTCGGAAACGTGCCCAAGGTTAATCCCATGGATGAGCGACATGGTGCTCGGGCGAGGGACACCGGGCTTTTACGGGCGGCATCGGTGCCTGACATGCGGCGCGGGAAACGGTTGCGGCCGCCAGCAGCAGGGGGCGCGGTAGTACTGGTTGCCGGTGACCAGGGGCTCCAGGATGAAGTGGCGCGGCTTGCAGCTGCTGCCGGCATCGAGATTGCTGCTGCCGGCGGAATTGCCGAGGCTCTTGCCCTGATGCCGGAGGTTCTGCTGCTGGGGACCGATGAGCTTCGCTCCCTGGCCGGCCACCGCGGCACCGCCGCCGGCATCACCGGCATCCACCCGGCAGGGCACACCGAGGTCATCGTGGTGGGAGTCGCGGGGGACACCGGGATTTGGGAGCTGGCTGCCGGGAGCGCAGCAGCCCGGGTGGCGGTCCTCCCTGCCGCCGCGGAATGGCTGGCCGGATACCTGGGCGGACGCCGGGGTGTTACCGGCGGCACGGTCCTGGGTGTCCTGGGTGCCTGCGGCGGGTCCGGAGCCACCGCAGTCGCCTGCTGGCTGAGTGCCTGCGCTGCGGAGCGGGGCAGCTCGGTGTTGCTTGTTGAGGGGGATCCGTGGGCGGCCGGCCTCGAATGGGTGCTGGGGTCCGCGGAACTGGATGGCATCCGCTGGCCGGACCTGGCGGGGCTGAGCGGAACCCTGAACCCGGTCCAGCTGGCCGCCGGACTGCCCGCACTGGGCGGGTTTTCCCTGCTGGCACGCGGCGAGGGTGCCCCTTCCGGGGACGTCCAGGTGATCCGGGCGGTGATCGACGCGGCCCGAAGCGGGTACGCGGTGACTGTCGTGGACCTGGGCCGTTCGGCGGGGGCACAACCCCTGCTGCCGTTCTGCGACCAGGTGATGCTGGTGGTTCCGGGCCGGGCCGGCGGCATCCAGGCCGCGCGCACGCTGCTCCCGTATCTCGGGCCGGCGCCGGTCCGGGTGGTGGTACGCGGTCCCCTCGGCGACGGACTCGACGAGCTGCGGACCGCCGGGGCCCTCGGTCTCCCGCTGGCTGGATATGTGCCCTTTTACAGGGGGACGGAGCGTGCCATGGACGGCGGCCAGGTGCTGGGATGTCTCGGACGGGCCGGAATCCGCCGCAGAGTGCGGCGGATCCTCGCCGACGTCCTGCCTGCTTCCACCGGGGCACTGTCATGACCGCCTCGGGTTCCGCCGGTGCCGCTGCCTCCCGCGGCAGGCACGCCCCGATCATCGGTCCCGACCCCTTGCTGGCCCGGGTGCGCGACCGGATGCTGGCCTATCCCGAGCCGGTGACCGCAGCACGTTTGGCCGCAGCCGTGCAGGCCAGCGGACATCTGCTCGGGTCCGAAGGGACGTTGCGGGCCGTAGACAGGGTCCGTGCGGAAATCCAAGGCCTGGGGGTGCTGCAGCCGCTGGCGTCTTTGCCGGGTGTCAGCGACATTCTGGTGAACGGGCCGGACCAGGTGTGGGTGGATGCCGGGCGCGGACTGGAGCGGACCGGGGTGCGCTTCTCCACCGAATCCGATGTGCAGGCCTTGGCTACCCGGCTGGTGTCCGCCGCCGGACGGAGGCTGGACGATTCCAATCCCTGTGTTGATGTCCAACTGCAGGGCTATCGGGTGCACGCCGTCCTTGCTCCGGTTTCCACCGGATCCACGCTCCTGTCCATCCGCATCCATCGCAACCGGACCTTCAGCCTTGCAGAGCTGGCACGCAGCGGAATGATGGACCCGCAGTGCGAAGCAGTGCTGCGGAAGATTGTCAGCAGGCGCCTGAACTTCCTGGTCAGCGGGGCAACCGGTACCGGGAAGACCACACTGCTTTCGGCACTGCTGTCCCTAAGCGGGCAGCAGGAGAGGCTGGTGCTGGTGGAGGACGCGGCCGAGCTGACCCCGATCCACCCGCATGTGGTCGGGCTGCAGAGCAGGCACGGAAATGTGGAGGGTACGGGGATCCTGGACCAGGCGGAACTGGTCCGGCAGGCCCTGCGTATGCGGCCGGACCGGCTGGTGGTGGGGGAGTGCCGCGGAGCTGAAGTGCGGGAATTGCTGGCTGCGCTGAACACCGGACACGATGGTGCGGGCGGGACCATCCACGCCAACTCTGCGGCCGGAGTTCCGGCGCGGTTGACGGCCCTGGGCGCCCTTGCCGGCATGACGCCGGACGCCGTGGAACTGCAGGCTGCTGCCGCGTTGGACGTAGTGATCCATCTGCACCGGACCGCGGGTGGCCGTACCGTTTCCGACGTGGCCGTGCTGGGCAGGGCGGGAGGCAGGCTGGCTGTCGTTTCGGCGCTGGTCCGGACCGCTACGGGGTATCGGCGGGGCGAAGGGTGGCCGGAGCTCGAGCAGCGAATGGAAGAGCGCGGCTCCATGAGGGACGGGGCAGCCCGGCCATGAGGAAGGGGCCAGCGGACCTGCAGCGGATGGCAGCGCCGGCGGTATACGTGTGGATGGTCTGAGGACAGCGGTGCTGCTCGCGGCAGCGGTGGTGCTGTGGAGGATCCCGGGACGTCCGTTTGCTCCCGGCCGGAACACCGTCCGGCGGTTTGTCCGCCGGAGCCAGCGTCGGGCCGGCCTGGACGGGGACGCTCCTGCGCTCCTGGTCCGCGAACTCGCCGGCCTTCTATCGGCAGGACGCCCGGCCCACCGGATTTGGTCGGACGTGGCCGCCCTCTACGAAGCCGGACGGGCACAGGGAACGACAGTGCATCCCTTCGCGCCCGTGCTGCAGGCCGCAGCGGCCGCGGCTGCACTGGGATTCAGCCCGGTCCCGGTCCTGGCCGGAGCCGCCCGTACCGGTCCCGCTCCTCCCGGGCGTGCGCCGGCCCGTTCCGGCTCCGGCGCGCAGCGACCGGAGCAGATCATCCAGGACCTGTGGGCCGGGCTGGCCGCCTGCGTCCGGGTGTCCGAGCGCAGCGGCGCCCCGCTGGCAGCCGTACTGACCCGCTACGCCGCGCAGCTGGACGCAGCCAGCGACGCAGCCGCGGACCGTGCCGCCGCTCTGGCCGGTCCGCGGGCGACAATGCGGCTGCTGACCTGGCTTCCGGCCGCCGGAATCCTGCTTGGCTACCTGCTGGGCGGAAATCCGCTGCAGGTTCTGGCCGCCACACCGCTGGGATGGGCGGCGGCAGCCGCAGGCGGCGGTTTCTGGCTGGCGGGACGCCTGTGGTCAGCAAGACTCGTGCGCAGCGCCGAGGGCCCGGTCCTGCCGGAGCCCCGATGAGCGGCGTTGCGGTTTTTGCCTGCCTGGCTGCAGCGGCGGTTCTCCTGCTGGCGTTGCCCGGCCGGCCGCCGGTCCCCCGGGAGCGTGGCACCGTGTCCGGATCCGCCGGGCACGGTGCGGTCAGCGATCCGGCGTTGATGCTCGACCTGACCGCAGCGATGCTGGAGGCCGGGCAGCCTCTGGCCTCTGCCCTGCAGACCCTGGCCGAGGGCACCGATCCGGCCACGGCCCGGGACCTCCTCCGCCTCGTGGGCGCCTTGGACCTCGGCCTACCGTGGGACACCGCGTGGGAGCTTGCCTCGGGCACTTCCCCCGGCCCGACTCCGGATCCGATCCAGCAGGGCACTGCGGACGGGATTCGGGCCGTTCAGTCCGGATCGGCGCTCGGCGCCCTCGGCCCGGCCCTGCGTTTCACAGCGACAACCGGCGCGCCCTCTGCGGCGGTGCTCTATTCGCACGCGGACTCTCTCCGGCGGCGGCGCCAGGCAGCGGACAGGCGGCGTGCTGCAGCCCTGGGCGTCCGCCTGGTGGTGCCGCTGGGGTTGTGCTCACTTCCCGCATTTGTGGCCCTGACAGTGGTGCCGCTGCTGATCTCCCTGTTACCGGGCGGGAACTGAAGGGTTGCTTTGGCCGCATGAAGCCGGCACCCGGGAGAGTTGCACTCCTCCACAACCTGCTGCCTCCCTCCGGTTATTCGATTCAGCAGCGGGGGAACACCGCCAGAGGACGGCCGGCGGCAGGATCGAATTCCGCAGAGCTATCCAGCAGGAGGAAAACCATGGCACTGATACCCGCATCCTTCGGACACACTTCCCCGATGACCCGGCGATCTCCGCAGGGCGGCGCGGAACCGGCGGCCGCCGCGGAACCGACGGCAGGACGTTCCGGTAACGCCGGTGCGTGTCCAGATCCATGGACGGACGGAAGCCACGGCGTGCATAGTCTGTCCGGGCGGGCCGTGCCCTTGGTCCGGCGGCTCACGCTGGTAAAGCAGGCTTCCGTTGATGACAGCGGGGACAGGGGTGTCCGAACGGCCCCGCAAACCCCCACTGGGGCAGGTTCGGCAGCCAGGACCCGGGGCGCCGTGCCGGACCGGGAGGCATCCGACCCCGTGCGCAGCCTCCGGGCATGGTCGAACCGGGAAGCGGGGATGGCCACGGCGGAATATGCGATTGCCACACTGGCAGCCGTAGCCTTTGCGGGTCTGTTGGCGGTGGTGCTGGGCAGCGACGAAGTCCGGTCGATGCTGGTGTCCCTGATCCGGTCAGCACTGACCCTGGGTTGAGTGCGGTCCGGTGAGACGGGGAACAGGCGCTGGACGGCCGGGGGAGCGTAAACGGGAACGGGGTGCAGTCACAGCGGAGTTTGCCGTAGCTCTGCCGGCCGTCGTGCTCGTTCTGGTGGGAGGGCTCGCCGGCATTTCCGCCGGGGTGACGCAGCTGCGCCTGGAGGAGGCTGCGCATGCTGCGGCCCGGGAGATCATGCGGGCGGATCCGGCGGCCGCCGATGCAGCCGTGGAACGGCTGGCCGGCACGTCGGCCCGGCTGGTCCTTTCAGAACAAGGGCCGTGGACGGTCGTCCGGGTCCACAGCACCTTGCAGCTTCCTGTGCTGACCCTGCTGCCCCTGGAGCTTTCCGCAGACGCCGTGGCGTTTCCCGGGGACGGAGGCCTGCCCGATGGCGTCCACCCCGCCGGATAGGGGCAGGTTCCGGTGCGCGAAAGAGCGCAGGGCTGCAATCGTTCCGGGCAGCCGCGCCGGGAACGGCCAGGGCCGCAGCAACCGGGATCCAAAGGACAGGGGTGCAGGGACAGTCGCCGCGATCGGGATATGCCTGGTTTTGCTGGGTTTTTCGATGATTGCGCTGGTGATGGTGCAGGCGGCGGTCGCAGCCGTCCGGTCGGCTACCGCCGCAGACCTGGCGGCGCTCGCCGGGGCGGATGCACTCCGCGGCCTTTCTGGTCCTGCCCTCCCCATCCCTAACGTCGTCTCCGGCTCCGGCTCTGGCCTAGGCACCAGCCTGGACCCCGGCACCGGCCCGGGCCCCGGCCTCGTTTCCGGCTCGGACAGCGGTACCGGGTCCGGGGACGCGTGTGCCGTGGCCGGCGAGGTGGCGGCGCGAAACAACGCTTCCCTTCGCGCCTGCACCGTCGATGTGGAGAGCCGCACGCTCACCGTGGAAACCGAGGTGCACGTTCCCGCGTTGCCGGTCCCCGCCGTAGCACGTGCACGAGCAGGCCCTCCGGGGTAGGAGGTTGGGTGAGGACCGCCCAGTTAGGACCACGCTGGTTAGGGCGGCGGGTTAGGAGGTCAGGGCCAGGGCCTGGTCCGGTGCGTGGTCCAGCAGCACGTTCAGCAGCGTGACTGCACCCGCCTTATCCAGCGGATTGTTCTTGTTGCCGCACTTGGGAGACTGCACGCAGGAAGGGCAGCCGCCGTCGCACTCGCAGGCACGGATGGCATCGCGGGTCGCCGCCAGCCAGATCCGCGCCGCTTCGTAGCCGCGCTCGGCGAAACCGGCGCCGCCGGGGTGCCCGTCGTAGACGAAGATGGTCGGCTTCTCGGTGTCGGCATGCAGGGCGGTGGACACCCCGCCGATGTCCCACCGGTCGCTGGTGGCCACCAGGGGCAGCATGCCGATGGACGCGTGTTCGGCGGCGTGCAGGGAGCCCGGGAAATCGGCGGGGGCAAGCCCGGCCGAGACCAGGAACTTCTCGTCGATGACAAACCACACGGCTTTGGTGAAGAGTTCCTTGGCTTCCAGCTCCAGCGGTTCTTCGCCGAGGATTTCGTTCGAGATCAGGGCCTTGCGCTGATAGGAGACCACCTGGGTGGTGACCTTCACCGTGCCGAAGCAGACCTGGATGCCGTTCCACTCCTCGGTCCGGTCCGTTTCCAGCACTTCCACCTGGGTGATGTCCCGCGCCTGGGTATAGAACTCCGGGTTGGTCCGCGTCACCATGGCGCAGTGGTCGGCCTCGTTGAGCTCGTCCACCAGGTACGTCTGCCCCTGGTGGACGTAGACCGCGCCGGTATGTGCCTGGTACTGGGCCTGCGGGGAGTCCATGGTGCCGAGCAGCGTGCCGGTTTCGGTTTCCACGATGTTGATCGGACCTCCGCCGGCGGCCCGCAGGTTGACCATGGAGGCGGCGCTTTCCGGATGTGTCCAGAACCAGCCGGAGGGCCGGCGCCGCAGGTAGCCCTGGTCCACCAGCTGTTCGAGCAATCCGCCGGCGGTGGGGCCGAACAGCTCCCGTTCATCGGGAGTCACGGGCAGTTCGGCCGCGGCAGCGCAGAGGTGCGGGCCCAGCACGTACGGGTTGGAGGGGTCGAAGACGGTTGCCTCCACGGACAGGTCGAAGATCGCCTCGGGATGGTGCACCAGATACGTGTCCAGCGGATCGTCGCTGGCGACGAAAGCTGCGAGCGCATCCTGGCCCGAGCGCCCGGCCCGGCCGATCTGCTGGAACAGGGAGGCGCGGGTGCCCGGCCAGCCGGCAACGAGCACCGCGTCCAGTCCGGAGATGTCGATGCCCAGCTCCAGTGCCGAGGTGCTGGCGATGCCCAGCAGCTCGCCGCTGCGCAGCCGCCGCTCGAGTTCCCGCCGTTCTTCGGGCAGGTAACCGGAACGGTAGGCCGCCACCCGGTCCGGCAGGGACGGATGCACCTCGTCCAGCAGGCGACGGGTGATGGTGGCAATGGTTTCCGCTCCGCGGCGGGACTTGATGAAGGCGATGGTGCGGACCTGCGCGGACACGAGGTTGGCCAGCAGATCCGACGTCTCCGCCACCACCGTGCGCCGCGACCGGGCCCCGTTTTCGCCCTTCAGCTCGGTCAGCTGCGGCTCCCACAGCGCCACAGTGGTGGAACCGTGCGGGGAACGGTCCTGGGTCACCGCCGTGACCGGCGCTCCGATCAGCCGGCTAAAGGAGTCCGCCGGTTCAGCGGAGGTGGCCGAGGCGCCGATAAACACCGGATCGGCCCCGTAATAGCGGCAGATGCGCCGCAGCCGGCGCATCAGGTTGGCGACGTTCGAGCCGAAGACCCCGCGGTAGCTGTGCGCTTCGTCGATGATGACGTATTTCAGCCGGCGGAAGAACCGGGCCCACCAGGCATGGTTCGGCAGCACGCCGAAGTGCAGCATGTCCGGGTTGGCGAGCACCAGGTTGGCGTGGTCCCGGATCCAGCGCCGCGCGCCGGTGTCCGTGTCGCCGTCGTACGTCTCGGCGCGCACGGTGGGCAGCTGCAGCGACTTCACCGCCGCGAGCTGGTCAGCTGCCAGCGCCTTGGTGGGCGCCAGATACAGGGCGACGGCGCCGGACGGCTCGAGCGTGGCGCGGTCATCGAGTGAGGTGCGGTGGATGGCATCGAGGACGGGCAGCTGGTACGCCAGCGATTTTCCGGAGGCGGTGCCGGTGGCAATGATGGTGTGCTCTCCGGCATGGGCAGCCTCTGCGGCTTCCATCTGGTGGGCCCATGGTTCCTGGATGCCGCGGCGCTGGTAGGCCGCGACGACGTCGGGGTGGGCCCATTCCGGCCAGGGCGCAGCGACGGCCAGACGCGCAGGAATCTGATGCACGTGCATGAGCTGCTCGGGCTCGGCCCCGCCGCCCAGCAGCGGAATCAGGGAATCATGAAGTGCCACATGCTCATTCTTCCACCCCGGAATCCGCGGCGGTGCATGTTCACTGCCGGGGGAACCGCCGGCGGGAATCAGAGCCGCGGTTCGAACATGACGACGGCGGCCAAGGACTCCCAGCCCAGGTACCGGTACAGTTCCTGCCCATCCATGGACGCAATGAGCAGCCCGGCGTCGGCGTCGTCCTCCAGCGCCAGCGCGGTCAGCGCCCGCATCACGTAACTGCCCAGCCCGCGGCGGCGGTATTCGGGCTCCGTGATGATCCGGTCAAACACGGCATAACCGTCGGTCACGGCCACCCGTCCGGAAGCTATCGGCTGCCCCGCGTCGAACACCGTCACCGCACCGACCTGGTTTTCGTGGGTGCTTTCCGTGTCATAGCCGTCCCACGGCAGCACGGGAAACTCGATGTCCTGGCCCGCCATGTCGGCCCACATCAGGACTTCATCGGTCGAACGGATCTGCAGCCCGTACACCGAGGCCGCCCCGTGGACCTCATGGAGCCGCGTCGTCACGATGGTGAACAGTCGGGTGGGGCTGTGCCTGGCGGAGGAAGCCAGGGCAGCGAACTCATCGTGGGAGGGCTCGAGGGCGAAGTACTCCCAGTCATTTGTCCGGTCGTGCAGCAGCGCTGCCGGGAAACGTCCCTCGTGGCGGGTCCGGTAGCCTCGGGCCTGGGCCCACCCGGAGACCCAGATCTCCAGCAAATCGTCATCCAGCGCTCTCATAGATGCACACTAGCGGCGACAGGGTGGGAACGGTATGGATGGCGGGTGAATAGACGGTGTCCGCTGCGGTCTACCCTTGTCTAGTGGCACTGAACCGAATTGCACTGTATTACGCTTTCACTCCTCTTTCCGACCCCGAGGCTATCCGCCTCTGGCAACGCGCCCTGTGCGAGAAGCTGGGCCTGCGCGGGCGCATCCTGATCTCCAAGGACGGCATCAACGGCACCGTCGGCGGGGAGCTCGACGCCGTCAAGGCGTACGCCAAGGCGACCCGGGAGTACCCCGCGTTCAAGAAGATGGACATCAAGTATTCGGAGGGTTCGGCGGAGGATTTCCCGCGCCTGAGCGTGAAGGTCCGCGACGAGATCGTGAGCTTCGGCGCACCCGGTGAGCTGAAAGTGGACGAAAACGGGGTGGTCGGCGGCGGGACGCACCTGCGCCCCGAGGAGCTCCACCAGCTGGTCGAAGCAAAGGAAAAAGCCGGGGAAGAGGTTGTCTTCTTCGACGGGCGCAACGCCTTCGAGGCACAGATCGGCAAGTTCAAGGGCGCCGTGGTGCCCGATGTGTCCACCACGCACGACTTCATCAAGGAACTTGAGTCCGGTAAGTACGACGATCTCAAGGACAAGCCCGTGGTCACCTACTGCACCGGCGGCATCCGCTGCGAGGTGCTCTCCAGCCTGATGGTGAACCGCGGCTTCTCCGAGGTGTACCAAATGAAGGGCGGCATTGTCCGCTACGGGGAAACCTACGGCGACAAGGGGCTGTGGGAAGGCTCGCTGTATGTCTTTGACAAGCGGATGCACACCGAATTCACCGACGACGCCGTGACCATCGGAGAATGTGTGCGCTGCTCGGCGCCGACGAGCAAGTTCGAGAACTGCTCCAACCCCTCCTGCCGGAAGCTGACGCTGTACTGCGCAGACTGTGCATCTGATCCGGCCACGCTGCGCTGCCCGGACGGCTGCGACGCCTGACCCGGTCCAGGGTGGCGAGGTGCAGGTCGTACAGCGGGCAGAGAAAGATAATGCCCGGCGTTCCCATTCCCGCGATACTCGTCCGTGACGAGGCGGGTCCGCTGTCGACTCACCCCGTTTCCCGCGGCACGGTGAGGTAGTTAGGCACAGCCTAAGAAAACGGTGTACTTCTTCAATTCCCGCTGTTAGCATCCCGCACACGGGCCCAGGCCCGCGACAGGCCCGACACGGAAACCGGCATGAGGCCGGGCGGACCGGGAACGGGCGCGGCATGACGGCGGGGGAGTTGAAGTGGCGGAAACAGCAGCTAGCCAAAGCGACGGACTAAACGGCAGCGGTCAGGAGGTTTCCCGTCCGACCGCATCAGGGACGGTCACGCACACTGCAGCAGGCGGACCAGGGATGACGGAAGACTGGGACCGGATCGTGGATGTCCTGGTGGTGGGGTCGGGGGCCGCCGCGCTGACAGCGGCCGTCACCGCAGCGGACGAGGGACTGGACGTCCTGGTGGTGGAAAGCACCAAACTGTGGGGCGGCACCACCTCCATTTCCGGCGGCGGGCTGTGGATGCCCAACAACCCCCTGATGAAAGAGGCAGGGGTACAGGACAGCACCCAGAACGCGCTGACCTATATGGAAGAGGTGATTGCCGACGTCGGCCCTGCCTCCTCCCGTGAACGCAAGCTGGCGTTCCTGCGCACGGTGCCCGAGGTGGTGACGTTCCTGGGCGGCCTCGGCGTGCAGTGGATGCGCTCGAAGGACTACCCGGACTACTATCCGGACCGTCCCGGCGGCATGGTGGGGCGTTCCCTTGAAGTGAAAGCCTTCGACACCAAGCTGCTGGGACCCTGGTTTCGACAGTCACGCCCGGCGGCCTCGGGCATTCCCGCCCCGCTGGCCACCGACGACGTCTGGGAGCTTTCCCGGGCCTGGTCCACCCCCAGCGGCTTCATCCGCGGCGCCCGCTTTGTCTTCCGAACCGTCGGCGGGCTGCTGCGTGGCAAGCGGCTGTACGGTCTGGGCGGGGCGCTCGCCTCCTCGCTGATGTACATCGTGCGGAACCAGCAGACTCCGGTCTGGCTGTCCGCTCCTTTGGTCGATCTGGTCGAGGACGACGACGGCGCGGTACTGGGCGCCGTCGTCCGCCGGCAGGGGAGGGACCTGAGGATCCGGGCGAAGCGGGGCGTGGTCCTTGGTGCCGGCGGCTTTGCCCGCAACGCCGAATGGCGGGAAAAATACCAGGGCCTGGAGCGGGAGTATTCCTCGGCGCCGGAAGGGGACCTGGGGCAGGCGATTGACATTGTCGCTTCCCGCGGGGGAGCCCTGGCCCTGATGGACGATGCCTGGTGGGGTCCCACCACCGTCGGTCCCAAAGGTGCGGTCACCTTCACCCTCGCCGAAAGGTCCATGCCCTTTTCCCTGGTGGTGGACGCAGCCGGCAACCGTTTCCTCAACGAGTCCGAGTCCTACGTCGACTTCGGCCACCACATGCTGGAGAACAACAGGAAGGTTCCCGGCACTCCCGCCTGGCTGGTGTTCGACGCCCGGCACGCCCAGCGCTACCTGTTCAACGCCCTGCTGCAGGGGCGCAGGGAATGGAAGCGGCAGGGCCTGCTGCTTCAAGACGGGACAATCACCGGACTCGCCGAAAAAATGGGCATCCCGCCCGCAGCGCTGCAAGCCACGGTGGACCGGTTCAACGGCTTTGCGGCCACGGGCATCGACGAGGACTTCCACCGCGGCGACACCGTGTATGACAACTACTACAGCGACCCGCGGGTGAAGCCCAACCCGAACCTGGGCCCGTTGGAGAAGGGACCGTTCTCCGCCGTGCGCCTCTACCCCGGAGACCTGGGGACCAAGGGCGGACTGGTGACGGATGCCGATGCACGGGTCCTCCGGGAGGACGGCAGCATCATTTCGGGCCTCTACGCGGCAGGAAACACCACTGCCTCCGTCATGGGACGGACCTATCCCGGGGCCGGCGCCACCATCGCACCGGCGGTCGTCTTCGGTTACCGTGCTGCCCGGCATGCGGCGGCGTCCGGGCCTTCCGCCGCGGAACCCGCCGCGGCACCCGCAACGTCCGCCGGCGCCGCACCCGGGCTTCCGGTGCAGGGACTCGCGGGGTAACCCCGGCCGGCGCCATCCCGGGCAGGGACGGCAGGGGACGGAACGGGCACCGGCACGGGTGCCCGTTCCGGAGCACCGATAACGCGGCCATAGACTGGGAATGTGAGTGATTTCTCTTTCGTTCCTTCCGCACCCCGCAGCCGCGATATCTGGCTGCTCAAGGCGCTCGCCGCCGATCTGGAGGAGGCCGGATACACCGTGGACGGTGTGGCCGGTTTCCTCGGGGAGGATGCGGCCGCAGCACTGCAGCGGGACCAGCTGGTTCCCGCCCTGCTGGCCTGCCGCGCCGAGGCCCGGACGGCATCTCCCCGCCGGATAGCCGTTCCCGTCCAGCTCTGGCTGCTGGGCGAAACAGCAGAACGGGCAGAGCTGGACGCCGCACTGCCCCGCACCGGCACGGAAGGCCTCCTGGAACTCGGCCTGATTGAACGCGGACGTATCTTCGGCACCTTCCGTGCGGCGGTGGACCTGCGCCCCTACGGCACGGATGACGGCGGTACGGGTTCCCCCGGCAACCCCAACGCTGATCTCTGGGTCGCCAGCGACCTGGGCAGCCACCAGCGTCCCGGCGTGCTGCCCCGCGACCACGTCCTCGGCATCGGACAGGCCTCCCTCAGCCTCGCCCAGCTCACCGTCCGCGCACCCGTGGATCGAGCCCTGGATCTGGGCACCGGCTGCGGAATCCAGACTTTCCACCTGCTCCGGCACGCGGATCACGTCACGGCAACCGACATTTCCGAGCGTGCCCTCGGTTTCGCCCGGTTCAACCTCATGCTCAACGCGCCGCAGCTGGACATCGACCCGGACCAGCCCGAAAACCGGTTCAGCCTCCGCCTGGGCAGCCTGCTGGAGCCGGTGGCCGGCGAGAAGTTCGACCTGGCAGTCTCCAACCCGCCGTTCGTCATCACCCCGCGCACCGGCGGTGAGGATGAACGGTACACCTACCGCGACGGCGGCATGGCCGGCGACGGCATCGTTGCCGCGCTGGTCGCGGGTCTGGAAGACGTCCTGAAGCCGGGAGGCACCGCCCAGATGCTGGGCAACTGGGAAATCCCCGCAGGCCGGGAGGAGGAATGGTCCGCCCGCCTCGAGGAGTGGCTGCCGGAGGGTACGGATGCCTGGGCCATCCAGCGCGAGACCCTTACCCCGCCCGAATACGCCGAAATGTGGCTGCGCGACGCCGCCCAGGGACGCAACCGGGAGGAATACGCCGCCGCGTACGAAGGTTACCTGAAGGATTTCGCCTCCCGGGACGTCGGGACCGTGGGCTTCGGCTCGCTGTGGTTGCGCCGACGGCGGAAGCCCGGCGCTGACCCGCTGCGCAGGTTCGAGGAAATCACCCACCCCATTGAACAACCCGCGGGGCCCCACCTGGATGCCGCCGTACGCCGGTTCGACTGGCTCAGCAGCCGAACCACGCTGGAGGACGCGCACCTTGTGGTTGCCGACGACGTCACCGAGGAACGCCACCAGCGGCCCGGCGCCGAGCATCCGGGTGTGATCCTGCTCCGCCAGGGCGCCGGGCTGCGGCGGACCAACCTCATGAGCACGGAACTCACCGGGTTCGTGTCGGCCTGCGACGGCGAGCTCTCCGTGGGGCAGATCGTCTCGGCCCTGGCCGCGCTGCTGGACCGCTCCGAACCCGGGTTTGGCGAAAACCTGATCTCGGAAGTGCGTAATCTGGTGTTGGACGGGTTCCTCGTTCCGGACCGCTGGTAGGTCCCGCACCTGTCCTGGTGCGGGTCAGTGCCTGCGGTGCTTTCCGGTTACCCTAGTGCTGGGGCATCGCGCATACTGTCTGTGGATGTACCGGACTGCCGATGCACCAAAGCGCCGGAACAAAGCGCCCCGAACTCATTTGAACCACCCCGTTACGTAGGAGAACAGTGCCAGTTAAGGCAACGGACAAGAAGACCGGCAAGAAGAAGCTTGTAATTGTCGAGTCTCCGGCCAAGGGCAAGACCATCGCCGGGTACCTCGGCGAAGGCTTCGAGGTGACGGCGTCGATGGGTCATATCCGCGATCTTCCGCAGCCCTCCGACCTGCCCGCCGAGTTGAAGAAGACGGGTGTCGGCAAGTTTGCCGTGGACCTGGACAATGACTTCGAGCCCTATTACGTGGTGTCCGCGGACAAGAAGAAGAAGGTGGCCGAGCTCAAGGCTGCGTTGAAGGACGCCGACGAGCTCTACCTCGCAACTGACGGTGACCGCGAAGGCGAAGCCATTGCCTGGCACCTGCTGCAGGTGCTCAAGCCCAAGGTTCCCGTGCACCGGCTGACCTTCCCGGAAATCACCCGCGAAGCCATCCAGCGCGCCCTGCAGGAAATGCGCGATGTTGATGTCGCCATGGTGGACGCCCAGGAAACCCGCCGCATCCTCGACCGGCTCTACGGCTACGAGATTTCCCCCGTGCTCTGGCGCAAGGTGGCCCGCGGCCTGTCCGCCGGCCGCGTGCAGTCCGTCGCCACCCGCCTGGTGGTCGAACGTGAGCGGGAGCGCATGGCGTTCCGCGCGGCGTCGTACTGGGACCTCGTGGGAACCTTCGCCACGGAAGCCGCCGAAAAGTTCAAGGCCCGCCTGGTCTCCGTGGACGGCGCCCGTGTAGCCACCGGCAAGGACTTCACCGACCGGGGTGAACTGAAGTCCAAGACCGCGGTGCACCTGGACGAAGCAGCTGCCGTTTCGCTTGCCTCCGGCCTGGAATCGGCCGCGTTCAGTGTCCGCTCCGTCGACACCAAGCCGTACACGCGCCGTCCGGCCGCACCGTTCACTACTTCCACCCTGCAGCAGGAAGCCGGCCGCAAGCTGCGCTTCTCCTCGCGCGTGACCATGCAGGTGGCCCAGCGGCTGTACGAAAACGGCTACATCACCTATATGCGTACGGACTCACCGGCGCTGTCGGATCAGGCGATCAACGCCGCACGCCGCCAGGCCTCGGAGCTGTACGGGCCCGAGTACGTGCCCGAAGCCCGGCGCGTCTACAAGGGCAAGTCCAAGAACGCCCAGGAAGCCCACGAAGCCATCCGCCCCGCCGGTGACTCCTTCCGCACCCCGGCCCAGGTGGCCTCCTCGCTGCGCGGCGACGAGTTCCGGTTGTACGAGCTGATCTGGAAGCGTACCGTCGCGTCCCAGATGGCCGATGCCAAGGGTTCCACTGCCTCCGTGCGGCTCGGTGCGGTGTCCGCTGACGGGCGCGACGCCGAGTTCTCGGCATCCGGCACGGTCATCACCTTCCGCGGCTTCATGGCCGCCTATGAGGAAGGCCGTGACGCCGTCCGCGACGACGACGAGGCCGAGGGCACCGAAGGCGCCCGCCTGCCGGTGCTGAAGGCACAGGATTCCCTGACCGCAGCGGACATCGCCGCCGGCGGCCACGAAACCTCCCCGCCGCCGCGGTTCACTGAAGCGTCGCTGGTGAAGATGCTTGAAGAACTCGGCATCGGGCGCCCGTCCACGTACGCCGCCACCATTTCCACCATCATGGACCGCGGCTATGTCACCAGCCGCGGCCAGGCCCTCGTGCCAAGCTGGATCGCGTTCTCCGTGGTCCGCCTGCTGGAGGAACACTTCACGGACTACGTGGATTATGACTTCACTGCCGAGCTCGAAGAGGACCTGGACCGCATTTCCCGCGGCGAGGCCGGACGCGTGGAGTGGCTGAACCAGTTCTACTACGGGGACCGGGTGGAAACCGGCCTGCACACCATCGTGAACGACCTGGGCGAGATCGATGCCAAGGCCATTAACTCCATCGAGATTGCCGACGGCATTGTGCTGCGCGTAGGCAAGTTCGGCCCCTACCTGGAGCGTCCGCTGCCCGCCGACGCCCCCGAAGGGACCGAGCCCGAGCGGGCCAACGTCCCCGAGGACCTGGCCCCGGACGAGCTCACCGCCGAGAAGGCCGTGGAACTGATGGAGACCGCTGCCCCCGAAGAGCGTGTCCTCGGCACCGACCCGGAGACCGGGCGGACCATCGTGGCCCGCAACGGCCGCTACGGTCCGTACGTGATCGAACTGATCCCGGAGCCCACCGCGGAAGAGCTGGCCAACCAGCCGGTGGAGTACTACAAGAACGGCAAGCCGAAGCCGCCGAAAAAGCCGGTGAAGGTCAAGCCGCGCACCGGGTCGCTCTTCAAGTCGATGAGCGTGGAAACGGTCACCCTGGAAGAGGCGCTGAAGCTGATGAAGCTGCCGCGCGTCCTGGGCGCCGACGCCGAAGGCAACGAAATCACGGTGCAGAACGGCCGGTTCGGGCCGTACCTGAAGAAGGGTACGGATTCGCGTTCGATCGGTTCCGAAGAGGAAATCTTCACCATCACGCTCGAGCAGGCGTTGGAGATCTACTCCCAGCCCAAGCAGCGCGGCGGCCGGCAGGCTGCGGCGCCGCTGGCGGAATTCGGTGCAGATCCCGTGTCCGAGAAGCCGATTGTGGTCAAGGACGGCCGCTTCGGCCCGTACATCACGGACGGCATCACCAACATCACCGTGCCCCGTTCGACGGCCATCGAGGAGCTGACCCGCGAGCAGGCCATTGAGCTGCTGGCGGAGAAGCGCGAGAAGGGCCCGGCGAAGAAACCCGTGAAGAAGCGCGCGGCACCCCGCAAGGCTGCGGCAAAGAAGTAGGGACCGGCAGAGCGATAATGGAAACATGCGCCTAGGCGTCCTCGACATCGGGTCCAACACCGTCCACCTCCTGCTGGTGGACGCGCATCCCGGTGCCCGTCCCGTGTCCTTTGCCTCGCACAAGCGTCCGCTGCAGCTGGTGTCCTATCTGGATGCCGACGGCGCGATCAGCGAGGAGGGGCAGGAGGAACTCATCGGCTTCGTCAACGAAGCCTGGAACTTCGCCCGCCGGCACGGTGCGCAGGACCTGCTGGCTTTCTCCACCTCAGCCATCCGGGAATCGGCCAACGGCGCCGAGGTCCTGGCCCGGGTGCACCGGGAAACTCCGGTGCGGTTGGAGGAACTCTCCGGCGGAGACGAAGCGGCGATGACGTACCTGGCCGTGCGCCGCTGGTACGGCTGGGGTGCCGGATCGATCCTGGACCTGGACATCGGCGGAGGTTCCTTCGAGATGGCACTGGGGCAGGACGAGCTTCCGGACATCGCCCGGTCACTGCCGCTCGGGGCCGGCCGGCTGACCCGGGACTGGCTCCCCGAGGATCCGCCGTCGCCCAAGAGCATCAAGAAGCTGCGCAAGTACATCCGCGGCATGGTGGCCGAAGCGGCGGAGGAATTTTCCGCCTTCGACCGCCCGGACCTTGTTGCCGGCACCTCCAAGACGTTCCGGTCGCTGGCCCGCATCGCCGGGGCCGCGCCGTCGGCCGCCGGCCCGTTCGTGCCCCGGGCGCTCACCTTGGAAGACCTGTCCCTGTGGACCAAGCGGCTGGGAGCCCTGAGCGCCAGGGACCGCGCCGAACTGGACGGTGTCTCGATGCTGCGCGCACCGCAGATGCTCGCCGGTGCCCTGGTTGCCCAGGCTGCCATGGAGGCCTTCGACGTGCCGGTGCTGAAGATCTGCCCGTGGGCGCTGCGCGAGGGTTTGATCCTGCGCCGGTTCGACACCCTGCGTTTCGAAACTACCGGTGACCTGCCCCGCGGGCCGATGGAAGGGGAGGAATTCCTCGTGCCTGCCGGAGCAGGTCCGTCCGCCGATGGAGAGTCCAGCTGACATGCCAACGTCCCTGCCGCCGTCCGCACGCACCGCCATCCCGGTGGCGCTGTCCAGCGCGTCCGTGTACCCGTTGTCGGTGCATGACACCTTCGCCGTCGCCCACGACCTGGGCTACGACGGCGTGGAAATCATGGTCACCAGCAGCCAGGTCAGTCAGGATCCGGATGCGCTGCGGGGATTGAGCGAACGGTATCAGCAGCCGATCCTTGCCATCCACGCCCCCACGCTGCTCCTGACCCAGCAGGTCTGGGGTGCGGCCTGGACGAAGATCGAACTGTCCGCCGCGATGGCCGCGGAAGTGGGAGCCGCCACCGTGGTGGCGCACCCACCGTTCCGGTGGCAGACGGGCTACGCCGAGAACTTCGCCGCGGGCGTGAAGGACATCGCCGAACAGTACGGTGTCACCATCGCCGTGGAGAACATGTACCCCTGGCGGCTCCGGGGCCGCGAGGCGAAGGCCTACCTGCCGCATTGGAACCCGATCCCCGAACCCTATGAGGACGTCACCTGGGACTTCTCGCATGCAGCCATCGCCGGGATGGATTCGTTCGAGCAAATCCGGAAGCTCGGCGCCCGGCTGCGGCACGTCCACCTGACCGATGGAACCGGCAACGGCAAGGACGAGCACCTGCTCCCCGGGGACGGCACCCAGCGGTGCGCCGAGGCGCTGACCTATCTGGCCGGCGCCGGATTCACCGGAGTGGTGGCCGTGGAGGTCAGCACCCGGAAGGCCCGGGCCGCCGGGGAGCGGGAGGATCAGCTGAAGCAGACCCTGGACTTTGCTCGGGAGCACCTGCGCCCCAAGGCCGTCCTGACCGGTCACGACGCCCCGTAGCACTCCCTCCGGGAGGGACACGGCGTCCGTGACAGAATCGAGGTCATGGACAGCGAACAGAATCCCCGACTTTCATTCCTTGGCTGCGGCTCGATGAACGAAGCCATCCTGGGCGGAATCCTGGCCGGAGGCCTGGCCGCCGGGCAGGTCACCGCCACCGTCCGGCGGGCCGAGCGGGCCGAAGAGCTTCGCGCCGCCCACGGCATCAGCGTTCTGGCCGGCAGCGAGGATGCGGACGCGAACCGGAAGGCCGTGGCCGGAGCCGACTTGGTGATTGTCGGCGTCAAACCGGTGGGCGTTGCGGACCTGCTGCGCGAAATCGCCGCCGATCTGCCCCGCGGTGCCGTGGTGCTCAGTGTGGCCGCCGCCGTGCCGCTGGAGCTGATGGAATCGCTGCTGCCGGACGGCCAGGCTGTTATCCGGGCAATGCCCAACACTCCGTCCCGCCTGGGCCGCGGTGTCACGTCCATTTCCGCCGGCAGGTTCGCCGGCCCGGACGCGATGGACCTGGCCCGCCGCGTGCTGTCCGCCACCGGCACCGTGGTGGAAGTACCCGAAGAGCAGGTCGACGCCGTCTCCGCCGTCAGCGGTTCCGGTCCGGCCTACGCGTTCTATCTGGCCGAGGCGATGGCCCGGGCCGGCGTTGAGCTGGGCCTGGACCCGGACCTGTCGGCCCTGCTGGCCCGCGAAACGGTGGCCGGCGCCGGCTACATGCTGGCCGAGCCCGACGCCGATGCCCAGGCCCTGCGCCGGGCCGTCACCAGCCCCAACGGCACTACCGAAGCGGCCATCGGCACGTTCGACGAGCAGAACCTGCCCGGCATCATTGAGGCCGGCGCCCGTGCGGCGGCGTCTCGGGCCCGGGAGATTACGGCGCAGCTGACTGCTTAGGCTTGCTGGGCCGGCTGCGCTGGCCTGGGTGCGCCGAGCTAGCTGGGCCCGCCGGAGCCACGCCTGAAGGCGACCCGAGGGCGACCCGGAGCCACGCCTGAAGGCGACCCACGGCCGGCCAAGGCCCCCGGAACCCGGCACTACGGCCGGGCAGCGAACCGTTCCAGCAAATCCACGTGGCCGGACACGATCAGCGTGTCCCGGCTGGAGACCTTGGTGTCCGGCTGGGCGTAGGTGAAGTCCTCGCCGGGGGACTTCACTCCCACGACGGTGACGCCGTATTTGGCCCGCACGTTGGACTCGCCCAGGGTGAAGCCCTGCGTCTCCTTGGGCGGATACATTTTCACGATGGCAAAGCCGTCGTCGAACTCGATGAAGTCCAGCATCCTGCCGCCCACCAGGTGCGCTGCCCGCCGGCCGGCGTCGGCCTCGGGGTAGATGACGTGGTTGGCGCCGATGCGGGTAAGGATCTTCCCGTGTGCCGGAGTGATGGCCTTGACCCACAGGTGCTCAATGCCCAGGTCCACCAGGTTCACGGTGATCAGCACACTGGATTCGATGGAGGTGCCCACGCCGACGACGGCGGCCGAGAAGTCTTCGGCGCCCAGCTGCTTGAGGGCCTCGATGTTGGTCGCATCGGCCTGGACGACGTGCGTCAGCAGGCCCGAGGCCTTCTGCACCAGCGCCGGGTCACGTTCCACGGCCAGCACCTCGCGGCCCTGCCGGACCAGCTGCTCGGCCGTGGCTGCACCGAAGCGTCCAAGCCCGATGACCAGGACAGGTGCGTTGTGGGGAGGTCTGTCAGCCAATGATCGGCCTTTCTTCGGGGTAGTGGTACAGGGTGTTGCGGTGGCGAACGGCCAGAGCCGCGGCAAGGGTGATGGTGCCGACGCGTCCGGCGAACATCAGCATCGAGAGGACGTACTTGCCCGAGGGCGGAAGGGTCTCGCTGAGGCCGGTGCTCAGCCCCACCGTGGCAAAGGCGGAAATCACCTCGAACATGACCGGTTCCAGGGACTCGTCCGTGATCACCAGCAGTGCGGACGTGGCTACCGCGACCAGTGTGGCGCCCAGGATGGTGACCGAGATGGCCACCCGCATGGCGCCCTGGGGGATGGTGCGGCCAAAGGCGCGGACGTCGGCGTCGCCCCGGGCCTCGGCGACCACGGCCAGGAACAGGACGGCGATGGTGGTGACCTTGATGCCGCCGGCAGTGGAGGCGGAACCGCCGCCGGCGAACATCAGCATGTCGGTGATGAGCAGGGTGCTGGAGTCCAGGTCCGTCATGGAGACGAGGTTGAAGCCGCCGGAGCGGGTCATTACCGAAGCGAAGATCGAGTGGATGATCTTGTCGCCCAGGGACAGGTCCCCGATGGTGCGGCTGTTAAACCACTCGAAGGCACCCCAAAGTGCGGCACCGGCCACCAGCAGGATTGCGGACACCAGGATCGTCAGCTTGGTGTGCAGGTTCCATTTGCTGATCCGGGCGCGGGTCTGCAGCAGGACCATGATGACCGGAAAGCCGAGCGATCCGATAAACACGCCGAGCATCAGCGGGACCAGGATCCACAAGTCCTCTTCATACGGCACCAGGCCGTTGGAATGAGGAGTGAACCCGGCGTTGTTGAACGCGGAAATCGAGTAGAAGACCGCATGCCAGATGGCCTGGCCCGGGGACTCGCCCAGGATCATGAACCGCGGTGCCATGACCAGGGCAAGGGCCAGTTCAATGACGACGGCGGTGCTGAAGACAATGCGCAGCAGGTGGCCTACCTCGCCGAGCCGGCCGGTGTTCATGCCTTCCTGCGCCATGAGCTTGCCGCGGACGCCGAGCCGCTTGTTCACGGCCAGGGCCAGCAGCGAAGCCAGGGTCAGGATGCCCAGGCCGCCCACCTGGATGGCGATCAGGATCAGTACCTGCCCGAAGGTGGTCCAGTAGGTGGCGGTGGAAACCACGGTCAGGCCGGTCACGCAGACCGCCGAAACGGCGGTGAAGAAGGCGTCATGCAGCGGTGCGGACTCTCCGCTGGTGGAGGCCGCAGGCAGGCTGAGGAGGGCGGTGAACAGGAGGATGACCAGGCTGAAGACAATAAGTGCCAGCCGGGCCGGCCTGCCGGTGACCATCCCGCCCACGAACTCGCGGATCCCGGCAACGATGGCGGTACCGCTGCGCTGCTCTTTCTCCAGCAGTGATTGCCGTGGGAAGGCCATGATGGTCAGTTCTTTTCTGCGGTGGTTTCCGCACAGTAGTAAGTACTTATCCGGCAGACGGGCACGGATACCAATATCAGAGTAACGCCCGCATCACGTAGCCTGTCTGCATGATCAGTTCCGGGCTAAGCCTTCCCATTATGCCGACGTGCATTGTCTGGGATGAATCCATGCTCGCTTACGATTTCGGCGCCGGGCATCCGATGAGTCCGGCACGCCTGGATCTGACCGCCCGCCTGGCCCGCGAACTGGGACTGTTCGATCTTGACGGCGTGCGCATGGCTGAACCCTATGTCGCATCTGCTGCCGACCTGCTGACCGTCCACGGCTACGACTACATCAGCGCCGTACAGGCGGCCGGAGCCGACCCTGCCAACTGCAACACGACGCTGGGGCTGGGCACCGAAGACACCCCGGCCTTCGCCGGCATGCACGAGGCCAGCGCCCGGCTGGTCGGCGGATCCCTTGCCGCCGCCGACGCCATCCTTTCCGGGGAGGCAATCCACGCGGTGAATTTCGCCGGGGGCATGCATCATGCCGGCTATGAGAAGGCGTCCGGCTTCTGCGTCTACAACGACGCCGCAGCCGCCGTCGCGCGGCTTCTCGCCAACGGGGTGCAGCGGGTGGTGTACATCGATGTCGACGCCCACCACGGCGACGGAACGCAGAACATCTTCTGGGACGATCCGCGCGTCATGACCATCTCGCTGCACGAAAGCGGACTCACTCTGTTCCCGGGCACGGGGTTCGCCAACGAAACCGGAGGCAAGGAGGCCGAAGGAACCGCGGTCAACATTGCCGTACCCGCGCGCACCACCGACGCCGGCTGGCTGCGTGCCTTCCACGCAGTGGTTCCCCAGTTGACGGAAGCGTTCGCTCCGGAAGTGATCGTGAGCCAGCACGGCTGCGACAGCCACAAGGACGATCCCATGACCAACCTGCGGATCAGCGTGGAAGCCCAGCGGCAGGCCGCCCTGACCATCAGCGACCTGGCCGGCCGGCTGTGCGGCGGCCGGTGGATTGCCACCGGCGGGGGAGGGTACAACGTGGCCTCGGCGGTTCCGCGGTCCTGGGCGCTGCTGATGTCCGTGGCCGCCAACGGGCGGGTCCGCCCCTCCACCCCGCTGCCCCCGGCCTGGCGCGATTACGTGCTGGAGAAGCACGGGGTGACGTCCGGCGACATGCTCGGGGACGGGGCTGATATCTGGTGGCGGTCCTGGGAAGTGGGCTATGACCCGAATGACGAGATCGACCGCACCGTGATGGCCACCCGCAAGGAACTGTTCCCGCTGCACGGACTCGACCCCTGGTTTGACTAGCCCGTCGTCGCTCCGCCTTGCCCTGAGCCCATATCCGCTAGGGTAAATGCCATGGTGTTTGACGATGTGTTTGCAGTAATCGCAGAAGGTACGCGACGCGAGATCCTGGGCGCCCTGCGTACCGGCGACAAGTCGGTGGGGACCCTGGTGGAGGAACTCGAGGTCAGCCAGCCCACGGTTTCCAAACACCTCAAGGTACTGCGCGAAGCCGGACTCGTCTCCATGCGTGCCGAAGGCCAGCGCCGGTACTACTCCCTCGAGACTGCCCCGCTGGAGGAACTTGTCCTCTGGCTCCGGGCCTTTGAACTCCCGTCACTGGCACAATCCCACCTGGTTTCAGCGGGTCTGCAGCCTACCACCGCCGCTGCTGCGGCAGCCGGAGCGCTCGTCCCCGGCGCCGCTGAGACCCGCCCGCTGCAGGCGGACGCGGGCGTGCAGAACCTCGGCCGCACCGTGGGACGGGCCGCCGAGCGCGCCGCGGATCTGTTCGGCCAGCTGCCCAGATTCCGCCGTCGCCGCCCCTAGGGGCAGTGCGGGCGGACGCATTGGACCGCCCTCCATCGCGTCCCTGATGCGGCGGGGCTAGCGTAGTCCTAAGCGGGGGACCCAACTTCTAAGGAGCAGCACATGGAACGTGTACTGACACGCGTCCGCGACGACGTCTTCCGCCGCAATCCCGGCGAGACGGAATTCCATCAGGCCGTGGTGGAAGTCTTTGATTCACTGGCCCCCGTGCTGCGCAAGCACCCGGAGTTTGCCGAAGCCGCGATCCTGCAGCGCATCTGCGAGCCTGAGCGGCAGATCATCTTCCGGGTGCCCTGGGTCGACGACAAGGGGCAGGTGCAGATCAACCGGGGCTTCCGCGTCGAGTTCAATTCCGCCCTGGGGCCGTACAAGGGAGGACTCCGGTTCCACCCGTCGGTGTACCTGGGCATCATCAAGTTCCTTGGCTTCGAGCAGATCTTCAAGAACGCGCTCACCGGCATGCCCATCGGTGGCGGCAAGGGCGGCTCCGACTTTGACCCTCGCGGCAAATCCGATGCCGAGGTAATGCGCTTCTGCCAGTCCTTCATGACCGAGCTGTACCGGCACATCGGCGAGTACACGGATGTTCCCGCCGGGGACATCGGCGTCGGCGGCCGCGAGATCGGCTTCCTTTTCGGACAGTACAAACGCATCACCAACCGCTACGAGTCCGGTGTCCTCACCGGTAAGGGCGTCAGCTGGGGCGGATCCCTGGTCCGGCCCGAGGCCACCGGCTACGGTGCGGTGATGTTTGTCGAGGAGATGCTCAAGACCAAGGGCATGAGCCTGGACGGCCAGCGCGTGATTGTCTCCGGTTCGGGCAACGTGGCCATCAATGCCATCGACAAGGCCCAGATGCTCGGCGCCACGGTGGTGGCCTGCTCCGATTCCTCCGGGTACGTCGTGGATGAGAAGGGCATCGACGTCCCACTGCTGCGGCAGATCAAGGAAGTGGAACGGGGCAGGATCTCGGAGTACGCCGAGCGCCGCGGACACTCCGTGCACTACGTGGCGGAAGGCTCGATCTGGAACGCCGGGGCCGGCGTCGCCCTGCCCTGCGCCACCCAGAATGAACTGGATGAAGCGGACGCGCTGGCCCTGATCCAGTCCGGTGTCCGGGCCGTAGCGGAGGGTGCGAACATGCCGTGCACGCCGGCGGCCATCACGGCCTTCCAAGCCGCCGGCGTGCTCTTCGGTCCGGGCAAAGCCGCCAACGCCGGGGGCGTGGCCACCTCGGCCCTGGAGATGCAGCAGAACGCCAGCCGGGACTCCTGGTCGTTCGAGCACACCGAACGCCGGCTCAGCGAAATCATGGTCAATATCCATGAGCGGTGTGCCCGGACCGCGGAGGAATACGGCTCGCCCGGCGATTACGTGGTGGGCGCCAACATCAGCGGCTTCGTGCAGGTGGCCGATGCGATGCTGGCCCAGGGCGTGATCTAGGCCGGCTTGTACCGGCAGGGACCCCTGCGGCGGAAAGAACTTCCACTATGGTTACTCCTGCCACTACAGTAGGGACCGTACGGGGCCGCAAGTGACGCATGTCGCAGCAGGCCGGTGACGCGATTGTCCTTCAGCCACAGGTGCTCCCACATGGCTTGCTGCGGGGAGCGGCGGCAATGAGCAAAGGAACGGGACTAAATGGCAGACGAGGGAAACTTCTCGGATGTGCGGTTTCTGACGGTGTCGGAAGTTGCCGACGTCATGCGGGTCTCCAAGATGACTGTGTACCGCCTGGTGCATTCAGGCGAGTTGCCGGCCGTCCGTTTCGGCCGGTCCTACCGGGTGCCGGAATCAGCTGTCGAGAAGGTGCTCCGGGATGCCGTCATTGACCGTCGTTCGGACTCGGCATAGCGCTGCCGGCCGCCGCTGAACAGTGCGGGCACATCGGTTTCGCGTTGAAGTGACAAGCGGTCAAATTTCACAGCGCCGAAGCTGTACCCTGTTAAGGAACGTTTTAACCGAAAGCCAGTAACTACCGGCATCCAGCCCCTGCGCCCACGGCAGCGGGGGACGGACACCGGTGACTCCTAATAAGTTTGTGAGGACTCTGTGGGTTCAGTAATCAAGAAGCGCCGCAAGCGTATGGCCAAGAAGAAGCACCGCAAGCTGCTTCGCAAGACCCGTCACCAGCGCCGCAATAAGAAGTAGAACCTTCTCAGCGACGGCTGTCAGCGGTTCCCCGGCTGCACGCGCGGTCCCGGGTCCGCTACTGCAGAGCCCGCCAGTCCTCACGGACGGCGGGCTCCGTTATTTAAGCCGGCGAACAGACCCTCAGCGGTCCCGGACCCAGGAAAAACCGCGCCACAGACCGTAGCCCGCCCCCGCGACAGTGGCCGATTTCAGTCCCAGCGTTGCCGCCCTCCGGCCCGAGCGGAAGTCATACACCGGCCAGTTACGCTCCCGGGCATGGCGGCGAAGACGGGCGTCCGGGTTGATCGCCACCGGGTGCCCCACCAGGGTCAGCAGCGGAACGTCGTTGTAGGAATCGCTGTAGGCCCAGCAGTTGTTCAGGTCCAGGCCTTCCTTCTCCGCCAGCACCCTGACGCCGGCTGCCTTGGCCGGCCCGTGCAGGAATTCGCCGACCAGCCGTCCGGTGTACAAACCGTCGGTCACCTCACTCACGGTGCCGAGGGCGCCGGTGAGATTAAGCCGGTTGGCTATCACGGAGGCAACTTCGATAGGTGTTCCCGTCACCAGCCAGACCGGCCGGCCCGCCTCCATGTGCTGCTGCGTAAGCGCACGGGTGCCCGGCCAGATCTTGGAGACAATCATCTCGTCGTAGACTTCTTCGCCGAGGGTGCGTACGTCCTCCGATGAGAGTCCCGTGGCGAAGGCCAAGGCGGAGTCGCGCACGGAGTGTACGTCTTTGAGGTTTTCCCCCTGCAGCATGAATCTCAGCTGTTTGCTGGCGAACCCGGCTGCCTCGCGGAGGGTGAAGACTTTGCGCTGATACATCTTCCGTCCCAGGTGGAACAGGCTGGCGCCACGCATCAGCGTGTTGTCGACGTCGAAAAAGGCCGCTTCGCCGGGTTTGCCTGCTGCATCTGTGGTTCCGGTGGTTCGGACTACAGTGGCTCGGGGCATGCTTCGAGTCTACGCAAATCCGGCCCTGAGCGCGGAAATCCGACGTAGTGGGGCTATTTTGGACATATGAGTGAAGCCGCCGGACCGGAAGTCGTCCTCCTTACCCGACCGGGTTGCCACCTATGCGAAGACGCCAGGCTTGTGCTCCTGCGGGTAGGGGAGGACCTTGGCGTGGCATGGCAGGAACGCAGCGCAGAGGAAGAGCCGGAACTGGCGGCCCGCTTTGGCGAGGAGATCCCGGTGTTGTTCATCGACGGCGTCCAGCGGGACTTCTGGAAAATCGACGAAACACGGCTGCGGCGCCTGCTGGGAGCGTGATGGCACCCGAAAACATCCGGTCGGCCGACGAGCAGGCCGCCCTCGAGCGCGAAACGGCCAACAGCGACCAAGTGGTCCGAACGCCGTCGGCCGGGTCCGGACGGCACATCCCGCCGGCGTCGTTGGCGCGCCTGACCATCTACCTCAGGGCGTTGTCCGCCATGCTCGCCGACGGGATAGAGCGGGTGTCCTCGGAAGAGCTTGCCGAAGCGGCCGGCGTGAATTCGCCCAAGCTGCGGAAAGACCTCTCCTACCTGGGGTCCTACGGCACCCGCGGTGTGGGATATGACGTTCCGTACCTCAGCGGGCAGATCTCCGCCGCGCTGGGCCTGACATTGAACTGGCGGGTGGCCATAGTGGGTGCCGGCAACCTCGGCCGGGCCCTGGCAGGGTATCCGGGGTTCGGATCAAGGGGCTTCGAAGTAGTGGCCTTGTTCGATGCCGACCCCCTGGTGATAGGCCAGGAAGTGGGATGGCTGAGGATCAGCCCGGTGGACGCGCTTGAATCGGTGCTCGCGAAAACCAAGGCAAACATGGCGGTGCTCTCCGTGCCGGCCGAAGTTGCCCAGGACCTGTGCGACCGCCTCGTAGCGTCCGGCATTACCAGCATCCTCAGCTTCGCCCCGGTGGTGCTCCAGGCGCCGGAAGATGTCCAGATCCGCAAGGTGGACATGGCAACCGAACTGCAGATCCTTGCCTACCACGCCCAGCGTTCCCAAGTGTCGAAGATTGCCGCCCGTGGACGGCTGGCACACTAAAGGCGATCCGTCTTCAGCGGCTGCGTCGGGAGGTCTGTCTGGAGTGGTGCGCCCGGGAGATCCGTCTGGAGCGGTGCGTCCGGGTCGGGTCCGTACCGCTGGTACCGGCGGCGGAACCAGGGAGCAGCCCCCTTGGTGAAAGTGAGCCCGGCTCCTGCCGCGGCCAGAGCAGCGGCCGCTGCCTGAACCCCTGTCCCCGTGTTGACGGCATAGAAAAGCGCGGTGCCCGCAAAGACCGCCGAAACTATCCGTGCCCAGCGCCGCTTATCCCGGAGGGTCACGGCCAGCAGGAGCGCGATCCCAAAGATGACCAAGGCATAGGCAATCTCCACCGCCGCCGCGGTCCGGGCATAGAGGGCCGCGGTGACCCCGTACCGTTCGAAAAGGGCTAATACCGGCGGCAGCGAATCGGGCACGGGCATACGGGAAACGGCCGAGATGGTGCCCCCAAGATTGAGCACCCCGGCACCCGCGATGAAGGAACAAGCGGCAGCAATGGCCGGAACGGGATTACCGGTATTGGCAGGCAGCCGGCGCTGCACCGCACGGATTCCCATGCCAAGGGCCCGACCGACCATCCGGGCGGTAAAAGAAATGACACGGGCAGTGAAGGCCACGATACGGGCAAAGGTCAACGCCGAAACCCACAGGATATGCGCCGTGCCGCGGGCGGCTCGGCTGGCCGCGTGCCAGACTGCCAGGGCTGCGACCGACACTGCATGGGCGACGATACGTGCCCCGGCAGCGGCGGCAAGCGCGGTGGCCCGCGATGCCCGGGACACGGCGTCGGCGGCTGTCTGGAGCCCATGCCGAACGGCGGCGGCTGTGGTTCTGCTCCAAGAGGTAGCCCGGTCAAATCCGGCATGGGCGGTTGCGGCGGTCGCGTGGGCGCCGCGTTGGGTCGCTGCGGCGGTGGCCCGCGCTCCGGTCCGGACAGCGGCGGATATGGCATGTGCCCCGTGTTGTACCTGGAGGACTCCGGCTTGGGCAGTGGATGCGGTGGCGCGGGCTCCTCGTTGGGCGGTGGATGCGGTCGCGTGGGCGCCGCGTTGGGTCGCGGCGGCGGTGGCGCGCGCTCCGGTCCGGACGGCGGTGGATACGGCGTGTGCCCCGTGTTGTACCTGGAGGGCTCCGGCATGGGCGGTTGCGGCGGTGGCATGGGCTCCGGTCTGGACGGCGGCGGATACGGCGTGTGCGCCGTGTTGTACCCTCAGGGCTCCGGCATGGGCCGTGGAAGCGGTCGCGCGCGCTCCTCTTTCTGCGGTTGCGGCGGTGGCATGGGCACCGGTCTGGACGGCGGTGGATACGGCATGTGCGCCGGACCGCACGTAGCCGGATGCCGTGCGGGCGAGGGCGCGGATCCAGGTCAAGGCGCCTGAAACTCCGGCACGGACCCAGGCGGACGTTCCGCGCAGTCCCGTGCCCAGCCAGGCGGACGTACCGCGCAGCCCCGTGCCCAGCCAGGCGAAGGCCCCGGAAAGTCCGCTGATAAGCCAGCCGAAGGCGCCGTTCAGCCCCGTCCGTAGCCAGAGGTAGGCGGCGTTGCCGCTGTTGTCCGGTGCGGCGCCGGTGGCCGGCGCTGCGGACCCCGCTGGGGGTGCGGTGCCATCGGGTGCCGCAGTGTTCCCGGCTATCGCCGGGGGACGGGCTGGGGGATCAGGAACCACAATGCTGGACCCTGCAATCTCCGGACTATCGGTCGACTCGTGCAGGTAACGCAGCGGCAGGCGCGGTTTCTGGCGCGGCGGGTTCGGAAGCAGTGCGGCCATGGTCCTCCCCTTCACGGCGGAACAGCGTCCTCCGGGGCATCCTGCGGAAGCAACGCATCTTCCGGAAGAGAACACAACGCTACGCGGGCGCGGCCCGCCTGTGACCCCCGTGGACGCAGAACCCGGCCCGGCACGGGAAAAGTCCCGGAGGCAAACCCTCCGGGACCTTTCAGCAGGGCCGCACGGACCGCTTAGTACGGGTACAGCGGCGTCCTGCGGAAGTAGGGATTGGACGGCTGCAGGTACAGGAGCACGATGCCCGCAAGTCCCAGCAGGGTGGAGGCCAGCGAAACCAGGCTCAGCGGCGAGGTGAAGTAGGCGCCGAGCATGGTGAGGACGCTCACCAGCGAGAAGGCTGCAAACACCGTACCGATGACGCGGGCCCAGTTCTTCCCCCTTCGGACGAAGAGCGCGATCAGTACGTAGATCCCGAAGCTGATCAGGGCCACGATTATGCCGAAGGAAACGAGGAAGGTGCTCACGCTCCTATCGTCCAGTCCGGCATCGCTGAACGTCTGCTGTTCCTGGGAGGTGACCAGGGAGGGAAGGGTGAACGAAGTAATCACGTTATTAATGAGGCTCAGCACACCCGCGGCGATGATCAGCCAGGAGCCGATGATGACCTCTCGGGGCGCGGAGGTCTTTGCAGGGTGTACCGGCGGCGCCGGATAACCCGAGGGGCGGTCGGCCCCATAGGGGCCCGGCGTGTACTGGCCGTACTGCGGCTCCGGCCTGGCTGCGGGATAACCGGGTCCGCCGACGCCGCCGGGTCCGCCAGAGCCGGGTGCCCCGGGGGCTGCCGGCCCGTCGGGCAGCGGGGGATTAGCGGGGTAATTCGGATCGCGCCCTGGCTCTGGAGTGTTCTCTGGTGTACTCATATCCGCCTGCTTGCTGGTTGGTGTCATGAAGCGGCTGGACAGGCAGGCCGTCGGCAGGTGGCCGCGGGCGCCCCCCACAGCCGGTTATCCACCTTATCGCTGCGGGCTTCGGAGAGTCAGGGGCTCCGGAAAGACGGCCAAAAAAACGGCCCCGGACCGATGGGGTCCGGGGCCGCCCTATGGGGGGAAGAGGGAGCAGCTAGGCAGCTACAAACGCAGCATCTACGGTAATGGTGACCTTGTCGCCAACGAGGACGCCGCCGGTTTCCAGCGCTGCGTTCCAGGTCAGGCCGAAGTCCTTGCGGCTGATGACGGTGCTGGCGGCGAAGCCCGAGCGGGTGGCGCCGAAGGGATCCACGGCCACGCCGTTGAACTCAGCGTCCATCACCACCGAGCGGGTGATGCCCTTGATCGTCAGGTCGCCGGTGAGCTTGTAGATCGAGCCCGATGCTTCAATGCCGGTGGCCGTGAACGTCAGCTCCGGGAACTGCTCGGCGTCGAAGAAGTCCGGGCCCTTGACATGCGCGTCGCGGTTCGCGTCGTTGGAGTTGAAGGAATCCGCAGCGATGACGACCGTGACGGCGGTGTCGGCCAGCGTCTCGCCGACCGACAGGGTGGCGTCGACCTTGTCAAAGTTGCCGCGCACCTTGCTGATGCCGGCGTGGCGGACGGTGAAGCCGACTTCGCTGTGGGAGGCGTCGAAGTTCCAGGTTCCGGTGGTGAGGCCGCTGGGGATCATGAAGAGCTCCTTCTGGTAGCTGTGCCGGCGGGAGGATCCCGTCGGCTTTACATGCATATGCATTGAGTGTTGCACGGTTTGGTTAAAGGTTCAAGTGAATTTGGTGACGAGAATCCGTAAATTTAGCTGCTGGCCCCAACTCTGCGAAACTGGGACACATGTCCCGCTCATCCATACACCTCGTTCGCCACGGTGAAGTCTTCAATCCTGACCGGGTGCTGTACGGCCGCCTCCCGGAGTTCCATCTCTCGGACCTGGGGCGCCAAATGGCGGACCGGGTTGCGGAGCACTTTACGCAGCAACGCAGCCAGGGGGCCAATCTGGTCCACCTGGTGGCATCCCCGCTGACCCGGGCGCAGGAGACGGCGGCTCCGCTGTCAGCCGCGCTGAACCTCGAGATCGTCACCGATGAGCGGATCCTCGAAGCGGAGAACCGTTTCGAAGGCATGTCCCGCATCCAGAGCAAGCTGCGCAACCCGCGCTACTGGCCTCTGCTGCGCAATCCCATGCGTCCGTCCTGGGGAGAGCCCTACGCCAAGCAGGTGGCCCGCGTGATGTCCGCCGTCGACGACGCGCGGATGCGTGCCGTGGAACTGGGCGGAGACAACGCCGAAGCGGTTCTGGTCAGCCACCAGCTACCCATCTGGGTGACCCGGCTGGCAGCCGAAGGTAAGAGGCTCTGGCATGATCCGCGCCAGCGCGAATGCACCCTCACGTCCGTCACCACCCTGGAGTTCGACGGCGCTGTGCTCACCGGCGTGCGCTACGCAGAACCCAGCGCGGACCTCCTCCCCGGGGCAGCAAATGTTCCGGGAGCATAATAGAATTACTACGCGTTGTAGAAGTGGCGCCTCCCTGCCGCGATGAAAGCTGGAAATCCTTGAAGAACCGCCTACGCCCTGTTGAGCCGGAAGCGCTTGGCCGCCGTTCCTTCCTGCGGCTCGGTGCCGGACTGGCGCTCGCCGTCCCCTTTGCCGCAACCGCTGCCGGCTGCTCCACGGATGACCCCTTGGCAGAACAGGCCAACGCGGGAGACAACAAGAACTACATTGCCGGCGACGGTTCCGTCACCGAATACGATGCCGCCGACCGCGGCGACGCCGTGCAGCTCTCCGGGACCCTCTTTGACGGCACCGAAGTGACGTCTGCGGACTGGGCCGGCGATGTCGTCGTGCTCAACTTCTGGTATGCGGCATGCGCTCCCTGCCGGAAGGAAGCCCCGGACCTGGTGGCGCTGCACGATGAGTTTTCCGGTGCCGGTGCGCGCTTTTACGGCGTGAACATCCGGGATGAGAAAGCTACCGCCGAAGCGTTCGAGCGGAACTTCAGCATTCCGTATCCCAGCTTCCGGGACAAGGACGGCGGGGTGCTGCTCGCGATGACCAACTTCGTACCGCCGTCGGCCGTACCCACCACCCTGGTGCTGGACCGGCAGGGCCGCGTGGCGGCTAGGATCCTCGGACTGGCGGACAAGGGCACGCTGAAGGCCCTCATCGCCGACGCGCTGGCAGCGTAGGGACAGTGTCCTTCTTCCCTGCCGTGGTGGCCCCGGTGGCCGAGTCCACCGCCAATACCTTTGCCGACACCGTGCTGAACGGGTCCGTGCTGCTGGCCATCCCGGTGGCGGCCCTGGCCGGCCTGGTGTCCTTCCTTTCCCCCTGCGTGCTGCCCCTGGTGCCCGGCTACCTCGGCTATGTCACCGGATTGACCGGCGTCGACCTGCAAAAGCAGCGGAGGGGCCGGATGTTCGCGGGCATCGGGTTGTTCGTGCTCGGCTTCTCCGCGGTCTTCGTGGCCCTGGGCGCAGGCATCGGACAGCTGGGGGCCTGGCTGAAAGGCTCCGAACAGGCCTGGATCTCCCAGGTCCTCGGCCTGGTCGTGATCCTGCTGGGCATCGTCTTCATGGGCGGGATGAGCTGGTTCCAGCGCGACCGCAAGATCGAAGCCAAGCCACCGGCTGGGCTCTGGGGCGCACCGGTGCTGGGCATCACTTTCGGCCTGGGCTGGGCACCGTGCATCGGGCCCACGCTTTCAGCTGTCCAGCTGCTTTCCTTCTCCGGCAGCGACGCCAGTGCCGCAAAGGGAGCGTTGCTGACCTTTGTATACTGCCTCGGGCTGGGCCTGCCGTTCCTGCTGATCGCCGTCGGCTTCCGCCGCGGAATGGGCGCACTTGGCATTTTCCGCCGCCACCGGCTGGCCCTGCAGCGATTCGGGGGCGGCATGCTCATTGCCTTGGGCCTGCTGATGGTCAGCGGAGTCTGGAACCTGTGGATCAACCAGCTCCAAGGTTGGTTGGGTAACGTGACCCTGCCGATCTGATGCCAACACCAATGATGAACAGACGACCAATGAGAACACCTTGACCCCGGGACCGGATGACGTGACAGACAAAGCAACAACGCCCCGCCCGTCCAAGCCCCGCCCCGCCAAGGGGAGCCGGGAGGACGTCGCGCTGCCCGCCCTGGGGCTGCTCGGCACGCTGCGCTGGGCCTGGAACCAGCTGACCAGCATGAAGACGGCACTGTTCCTGCTGCTGCTGCTCGCCGTCGCCGCCGTACCGGGGTCGCTGTTCCCCCAGCGCCCGGCCGACCCCTCGGTAGTCACGCAGTACATCAAGGACAATCCCGAAACCGGCCCCTGGCTCGACCGTTTCCAGCTGTTCGACGTGTACTCCTCCGTCTGGTTCTCGGCGATCTACCTGCTGCTGTTCATCTCGCTGATCGGCTGCGTGATTCCCCGGGCCAAGGTTCACTTCAAGGCGATGCGCTCCAAGCCCCCGCGCACCCCGAGCCGCCTTTCCCGGATGCCCGAGTACGGAACGCTGACCGTTCCGGCGAATGCGGCACTGACGCCGGCCGATGCCGTGCGGGACGCCGCGAAGATCCTTCGCCGCCGGGGCTACCGCGTGGACGTCCGGGACGCCGACGGCGACCGGCCCTCCGTCGGCGCCGAGCGCGGCTTCGCCAAGGAACTGGGCAACCTTGTCTTCCACACCAGCCTCATCGGTGTCTTGGCCTGCGTGGCCGTGGGCGGGATGTTCGGCTACAGCGGGCAGAAGATCGTGGTGGAGGGCGAGTCCTTCGTCAACACCCTGGTCAGCTATGACACCTTCACTCCGGGTTCCAGCTTCACCGAAGACCGGTTGAGCCCGTATTCGCTGACGCTGGACGAGTTCGAGATTGAATTCGACCGCGAATCGGAAACGCATTACGGCCAGCCCCTGGACTTCACGGCGAACGTGACGGTGAAGGAGGACCCCGAGGCCGAGGCCGAGAAGCAGGTCCTGAAGGTCAACTCGCCCCTGACGCTGGGCGGCACGCGGGTGTTCCTCGTGGGCAACGGCTACGCCCCGATGGTGACCGTGCGCGACGGCGAGGGCAACGTGGCCGTCGAAGGTCCGGTCGTGGCGGTGCCCACGGATGCCATGTACACCTCCCTGGCCGTGATCAAGGCGCCCGACGCCAAGCCTGACCAGCTCGGCTTCGTCGGGTTCTTCCTCCCCACCGCCATGATCGACGAGGCCGGAGTCAGCTACTCCGGCGATCCGGATCCGATCAACCCCCAGCTGAACCTGAACTCCTACTACGGGGACCTGGGCCTCGACGAAGGGGTGCCCTCCAACGTCTACGTGCTCGAAACCGAGAACCTGACGGAGCTGAACAACCGCGACCTCGACGCCGGCGGCATCGTCCTGGGGGCCAACGAGACCTACGAGCTGCCCGACGGCAAGGGATCCATCACCTTTGACGGCCTCAAGCGCTATGCCGCACTGGACATCCATTACGATCCCGCGAAAACCGGTGTCCTGATATTTGCCGTGCTCTGCATCTCCGGCCTGGCGGCGTCGCTGTTCCTGGCCCGCCGGCGGGTCTGGGTTCGGGCCGGCCAGCATCCGGACGGACGGGTCATGGTCGAATACGGGTTGCTCGCCCGGGGTGAAGATCCCCGCCTGGCCAGTGAAGCAACAGCCCTCCGCGGACTGTTCGCGGACAAGTGGTTGGCACGGCAGGACGCAGAAGGACACAATGTTGGACGGGCCACCGTCTCCGCACACGCATCGGCAGACAGCACCGCCGCAGAAGAATCAGGTAAGGACCAGTAATGCCCTCCATTGATTACACCCTCGCCAGCTACAGCGAGCTCTTTATGCTGCTGGCGGCATTCGCCTACACGATCGCCTTCCTGGCTTTCACGTGGGACCTTGCCAAGAGCAGCAAGACCCTCCGATCGGTGGAGAGCCGGCTGGAACAGAAAACCGCGGTGCGTGAAACCGTCCCGGCCGGCAGCGGCAGCAGCACCGACGCAATCCGGGGCTGGGACGCCGACGGCAGCCGGGAAGCGCAGACCGCAGACAGCGCCATGGGCTACACCGGTCCGCGCCGCAACGCAGCACGGGTAGGCGTTGCCCTGACCGTGCTCGCCGCCGCCATCCACGCCGCCGGCGTCGTGACCCGCGGCATGGCCGCGCACCGCGTGCCGTGGGGCAACATGTACGAGTTCTGCACCACCGGCGCCCTGGTGGTGGCCGTGGTGTTCCTGCTGGTGCTGACCCGCCGCGACCTGCGCTTCCTCGGCACCGTGGTGATCGGCCTGGTGCTGGTGATGATGATGGCCGCCACCATCGGCTTCCCGACCCCGGTGGCCCACCTGGTGCCGGCACTGCAGAGCTACTGGCTGATCATCCATGTCTCCGTTGCCGTGATCGCCTCCGCGCTGTTCACCTTGACGTTCGCCATGTCCGTCCTGCAGCTGCTGCAGGCGGACCGGGAAACCCGGATCCGGTCCGGCCGCAAGGAACGGCTGCCGTTCATGCGCATCGTTCCCTCCGCGCAGAGCCTGGAAAACCTGTCCTACCGCATCAACGCCGTGGCCTTCGTGCTGTGGACCTTCACCCTCATGGCCGGCGCCATCTGGGCCGAGCAGGCCTGGGGCCGGTACTGGGGCTGGGACACCAAGGAAGTCTGGACCTTCGTGATCTGGGTGGTCTACGCCGGCTACCTGCACGCCCGAGCCACCCGCGGCTGGACCGGAACCCGGTCCGCCTGGCTCTCGATCGTCGGCTACCTCTGCGTGATCTTCAACTTCACCATTGTGAACATGTTCTTCTCGGGCCTGCACAGCTACTCCGGCGTCTAGGCCGCCGGGGGCAGGACCCCCGCAGGGCACCTACGCAGGGCAACTACGCAGGACAACTGAAAAGACCCGTTCCGGAAACATCCGGAACGGGTCTTTTTTATTGTGGTGATCAACGGAAGGGGGGGCGTCCTCAGGTGCCGGGCTTGCCGTCGTCGTTCTGCTTGTCCCGGCCCTCTTCCCGGGCCCGGAGCTCGGCCTCGCGTGCCCGCAGTTCCGCTTCCTTCTGTGCCTGCCGGCGGCGGATCTCGAGGTTGCGCAGGAACTCGGGGTCGTCGTCGGGCGCCGACGGACGCCGGGGCTCGCGCGGCCCCGGGCCTGCGGCGGGACGGCCGAACAGGAACCAGAGGAGCGCGCCGAGGACCGGAACCAGGAGGATGGTCAGCAGCCAGGACACCTTGGAGATGCTGCGCACGTCGTCTGCCCGGGACATCAGGCAGTCAATGGCGGCGTAAATGATCACGGCAGCGACGATGATGACGCCGAACAAGACAAGACGGGGCATACGGCCATTGTAGTGGAGGGGCTGTCCGGTCGCGCCGGGTGCCTCGAAGGAACGTTAAACCCGCCTAGCGCCTAGAATGGGGGTGTGGCTTTCTGGAAATTTACTGCTCTCCGCCTGGGTTTGGTGGCCGTCTTCTTCGTGATCTGCTTGCTGCTGGGCCTGGGGATCCTGCTCTCGGCCCTTGCAGCCGCAGTCCTGGCCTGGTGCGTGACCTACCTGTTTGCCCGCGACATGCGGGACGAAGCAGCGCGCACGGTCCAGCGGCGCTTTACCGAGGAGCGCGCGCCCAAACGGAACCGCGGCGAGCTGGACGACTCGGCGGCCGAGGACACCCTGGTGGCCGAGAACCCGGACGTCCGCATCGACAACGACCGCCGCCGCGACGCCTAAGTTCCCGGGGAGGAGACCCTAGGCCAGCAGACGCGTCAGGACGAGTCCGGCGGCGAAGAGCACGCTGAAGCCGAGGTTGATAAGTCCGGTGTGTTTCAGGACCGGGATCAGGCTCGGGCCCTTTTTGCCCGTGAGCATCAGCCCGCAGGGCAGGATGCATGCCGGGATGAGCAGCAGCACCAGCAGTATCCACGGGTAGCTGCCCGCGATGAAGAGCGGCAGCAGCAGGGCCAGGGCCAGCATCATCACGTAGGTGATCCGTGCCGCGCCGTCGCCCAGCCGCACGGCCAGGGTCCGCTTGCCGGACACCCGGTCCGTGGGAATGTCACGGACGTTGTTGGCCATCAGCAGGGCCATGGCAATCAGCCCGGTGCCCACAGCGCCCAGCAGCGCCGCCGCGTTGATCTGCAGGGCCTGCGTGTACGTGGTGCCCAGGGTGGCAACCAGGCCGAAGAACACAAAGACGAACACATCGCCCAGGCCGCGGTAACCGTAGGGGTTCTTCCCGCCGGTGTAGCCCCACGCGGCGGCGACACAGCCCACGCCCACGAGGATCAGGAACGGCGTGCCGGCCAGGACCACGAGTGCCACGCCGGCCAGCATGGCAGCGCCGAAGCAGCCGAATGCCGCGTACTTGACCTGTTTCGGGGACGCCAGCCGGGCACCGGTCAGGCGGAGCGGGCCCACCCGGTTGTCGTCGGTGCCGCGGATGCCGTCGGAGTAATCGTTGGCGTAGTTCACGCCGATCTGCAGCAGTACGGCAATCACGGCGGCGAGGACAGCCCGGACGGGGTGGAAGTCCCCCAGATCATAGGCAGCGGCGGATCCGATGATGACCGGCGCGATTGCCATCGGCAGCGTCCTGGGGCGGGCGCCTTCTAACCATTGGGCGGCTGTAGCCACGGTGTTATTCCTTAGTTCTTGAGGTGAGACATCGGGTAAGCGGCGGTTTAATGCCGTGCTGCGGCCAGCAGCCGCAGCAGGGTCATCCGGTCGGCCTTGCCGTTGGGCAGCAGGGGCAGGGACTCAAGCAGCAGGACAACCTTCGGAACGGCGGCGGCACCCAGCCGGGAGCGGACGGCGTCGCGGACCAGTTCGGGATCCACGCTTCCGACGACGGCCGCCCCTACCCGGGAGCCCCATTCCGCGTCGTCCAGGCCCAGCACGAAGGCCTGGTCGACGCCGTCGACCGTCTCCACGGCCTCCGCGACGGCCTGCGCGGAGATCTTGATTCCGCCGCTGACAATGACGTCGTCCAGCCGGCCGGAGACGGTGACCTTGCCGGCGTCGTCCACTGTGCCGGTGTCATCCGTACGGAACCAGCGGCGTCCGGAGTTGAACCGGAAACGGTCCTCGGTCAGGTCCGGCCGGCCCATGTACCCGTCCGAAAGAACATCACCGGCAATCCAGAGGCGCCCCTCCCACCGGATGACGTCGACGCCGGGCAGCGGCACGCCGTCGTACACGCACCCGCCGCACGTTTCGCTCATCCCGTAGGTGGTCACGACGTTCAGCCCGTAGCCGCGGGCTTTGTCCAGCAGGGGAGTCCCGGCCGGTGCCCCGCCGAGCAGGATGGCGTTGAACCGGCGCAGCACGCGCAGGGTTTCCGGCGCCGGATCCTGCAGCAGGCGGTGCAGCTGGGTGGGTACCAGCGAAGTGAAGCGGTTGCGGTCCGTCATGTCCTCGGCGGCCCGGGTGAAACCCTCGGCGCTGAACGGCACGGACAGGTCCATGAAGACCGGCTGCGTCCCGGCGTACAGGGAGCGGACCAGGACCTGGATTCCGGCAATGTAGTTGACCGGCAGGGCCGCCAGCCATTGCCCGTCCGCCTTCAGGGCAAGGGCCGTGGCCATCGAGGATGCCGCCAGGGCATCCGTGCTGAGCATGGTCTGCTTCGGGGTGCCGGTGGAACCGGAGGTGCTGATCACCAGGGCAATGTCGTCATTGGGCAGTTCACCGGTGAAGGTCTGCGCCGGATCGGTGTGCGGGGCGACGGCCGGGCCCTCTCCGGCCAGCGCATCGGCGAGCGGGGAGAGCAGCATGCCGGCGTCGAAGCCGGGGTTCACGAGGACTGGAAGAAGTTCCACAACGGTCCTAGAAGTAGTAGGGGAACGAGGACCAGTCCGGGTCGCGTTTGGCCAGGAAGGCTTCCTTGCCCTCCACCGCCTCATCCGTCATGTACGCCAGCCGCGTCGCCTCGCCGGCAAAGACCTGCTGGCCGGCCAGGCCGTCATCGGCAAGGTTGAAGGCGAACTTGAGCATGCGGATGGCCTGCGGCGACTGCCGGGCAATGTCTGCGGCGTATTCCAGGGCGACCTTTTCCAGGTTCTCGTGGTCCACGGCCTCGTTCACCGCTCCCATGGCCACCATCTCCTCGGCAGAGTACTCCCGGGCCAGGAAGAAGATCTCGCGGGCCTTCTTCTGCCCCATCTGCCGGGCCAGCAGCGCCGAGCCGTAGCCGGCGTCGAAGCTGCCCACGGTCGCATCTGTCTGCTTGAACTTGCCGTGCTGGCGCGAGGCAATGGTCAGGTCGGAGACCACGTGCAGGCTGTGCCCGCCGCCTGCTGCCCAGCCGTTGACGACGGCGATGACCACCTTGGGCATGGTGCGCATCAGGCGCTGGACTTCCAGGATGTGCAGACGTCCGGCGCGGGCCGGGTCGATGGTTTCCTTCGTCTCGCCCTCGGCGTACCGGTATCCGTCGCGGCCGCGGATCCGCTGGTCCCCGCCGGAGCAGAAGGAATGGCCGCCGTCCTTGGGGGAGGGGCCGTTGCCGGTGAGCAGTACGGTGGCAACGTCGGGGGTCATCCGGGCGTGGTCCATGGCCCGGTACAGCTCGTCCACGGTGCCGGGGCGGAAGGCGTTGCGGACTTCCGGACGGTTGAACGCAATCCGCACGGTCGGCAGGTCCCGCACGACGGCGCCGTCGTCGTCGCGTTCCACCTGGCGGTGGTAGGTCATGTCCTGCAGGTCCTCGAACCCGGAGACAAGACGCCACTGCTGCGGGTCGAAGATATCGGACACCTGTGCTGGAAGTTCTGTGCTCACAACCCGAGTTTATCGCCCGGGGCCAAACCCGCCTGACAGCCCGCTGCAGCCCGGAGGACACGGAGGTTCCGCGGCCTCAGGACGCCGGCTCCTGCACGGTGACCAGGAGCCAGTACGGCTGGCCCTCCGCTGTGCTGACGCGTATCTCGTTGTCCGTGGTCCCTGCCGTTGCCGCCTTGCTGATGTAGGACGAGACCGCCGGGTTTCCGCACACCAGGTCTGCCCACAGCAGGCCGGCGTCGCTTTCGATGATTATCCGCTCACCCTCGGGGCAGGAAGCGGTGACCATGACTTTTTCGCCCGGAGACGGGACTGCCGGCAGTGGATAGGAACCGGTCCCGGTGCCCTGCTCGGAGATGACGACAGTTTCCGTACCGGTCGGAGCGGGCCTGTTCCCTTCCAACGGATCCATGAGACTGCCGGCCTCCGGTGCCTGGCTGCCGGTTTCGGTGCCGGAACCGGGTGCAGGGGAGCTGTTCGCCGCCGGATCTCCTGACGGCGAGGCAGCGGGGTCCGAGGCGGGCTGCGAGCAGGAAGCCAGGGCACCGGCAAGCACGGCCACGGCCGCAATTGACACCAGCCGGTTCCGCTCCGGGCGCCGTCGCGGAAACGTGCAGGTTTCTTTTTCTGATGAATTCCCCATGGGCAGACTCTAGGCGCAGGGACCCCACCAGTTACAGGGGCGGAGCAGATTCTTTCTGCGGTTCCGGTTTCCCTGTGCCGCCGGGGCACGGCGGGTAGAGTCGGACCATGGGTGCAACTGAACTGATTCTGATCCGGCACGGTGAGTCCGCCGGCAACGTGGCGGCTACCCGGGCCAGCCGCGAGGGCGCCGAACGTATCGACCTGCCCTGGCGGGACCCGGATGTTCCGCTGAGCGCCGACGGCGAGCAGCAGGCGCAGGCGCTGGGTCGCTGGTTCGCTGGACTTCCGGCCGCAGAGCTGCCTGAGTCCGTCTGGTGTTCGCCCTACCTGCGGGCCCGGCAGACGGCGGAACTGGCCGGACTGGCCGCTGCTGGTATGCGGATCGATGAACGCCTGCGGGACCGGGAATTGGGGATCCTGGATCTGCTGACCTCCGCGGGCGTCTCCGCTCGTTACCCCGAGGAAGCCGAACGCCGGTCCTGGCTGGGCAAATTTGCGTACCGGCCGCCAGGCGGCGAGTCCTGGGCCGACGTCGCGCTCCGGCTGCGTTCCGTATTCCGCGACCTGGATGACGAGGAAGACGGCAGGCGGGTGGCCGTGGTCTGCCACGATGCCGTGATCCTCCTGATCCGCTACGTCTGCGAACGCATGAGTGAGCAGGAACTGCTGGACACGGCCGCCGCCAACAGCGTCCGCAACGGTTCCGTCACGCGGCTGGTGCGTCCGGACGGCACCGGACCCTGGAAGCTGCACACCTTCAACAGCGTGCTCCACCTGCAGGACGGCGGAGCACCCGTGACCGAACACGCAGGAGAAACTGATGACATCCACCCCCGCTGAGGTCGTAACCCCTGCGCTGCTGCGCGGTTGGCGGCTCTCCACCGATGCGTCCGGGAAAGAGGACCGCGGGACCGTGCTGGTCGTCGGGGGCTCCCGCCGCACCCCGGGCGCCGTCATGCTGACCGGGCTTGCCGGCCTCCGCGTCGGCGCCGGACGCCTCAGCATGGCCGTGGTGGAGTCGGCCGCGATCGCCGTCGCCGTGGCCATTCCCGAATCCGGGGTGGTCGGCCTGCCCGAGGAATCGGGCGAGATTGACGGCCGCGTCGCCGGGCCGCTGCTGGAAGCCGACCTCTCCTCCGCCGCCGCCGTGGTCATCGGTCCCGGGATGGGGGATCCTGACCGGACGGCAGCACTGCTGCAATCCGTGGTGCCGCTGCTCGGGGAAAAGACCCAGGTGGTGCTGGACGCCTATGCCCTGGGCGTGTTGCCCGGGCTGCCGGAGCTCTTCGATACGCTTGCCGGCCGGCTTGTCCTCACCCCAAACCGTGCCGAAATCCTGCGTCTGCTCGGGAAAGAGGGCACGGAGGAGGAGTCCCTGGACCTGGCGAAAGCGTCCCTGGACGTGGCACGGAAATACTCGGCGGTGGTCAGCGCGCATAACCTGATCTCCGCCCCGGACGGAAAGAGCTGGGAAGTGCCGGCCGGAAACTCCGGTCTGGGTACGTCAGGATCCGGTGATGTGCTCGCCGGTGCGGTGGGCGGGTTCCTGGCCCGCGGCGCGACGCCGGAACAGGCTGCGTGCTGGGGCACCTACCTGCATGCCGCAAGCGGAGACCGGCTCTCCGCATCGCGGGGTCCGCTGAGCTTCCTGGCCCGGGAGCTGCTTGACGCCATGCCGCCGGTGATCGCCGAGCTGAACTAGCGGGGATGCCTCCTTCAGCTGCGGCCCATATCCTGAGGTAATGACTGCCAACGAATACCGGAGAAGTCCGTCGGGGCGTCCTGCCCCGAACATCCCGTGGCTTCCCTACCGCTTTACCCGGAGCGATGCGGTGGCGGCGGGGTTCTACGTGGTGTTCCTGCTGGTGCTGAGTTTTGCCCCCGGACTTGTCTTCCCGGTGCTCATACTGCTGGTTCCGGATCCCCTGACTGCCTCCTACGTACTGAACTTCGCGTTCTACGCGGTTGCCGGCCTGCTGGCATTCCTTGCCGCCCGCCCCTACGTGGTGCGGGAAACGAAGATCCTGGCGACCCGTCCGCTGCTGACGCTTTCCCTGATTCCCGCCGGCGTCATCCTCATGCTCATCGCGACGATGGTGGGCGTGCTGCTGACCGGGGATGTCCAGACTGCGGCCAACCAGGAAGCCGTGCAGGGATTCGTCGGATCGGTCTCGCCCTGGCTGATCGTGCCGCTGCTGGTGGTGCTGGCACCCTTTGTGGAGGAGTACATCTTCCGGCACCTGCTGATCGGCAAGCTCAGCCGGTACTGGAATATTTGGGCGTGCTGCATCCTGTCGGTGCTGCTGTTCGCCTCGATCCATATCGTGGGCAAGGAATCCCTGTCCCTGCCGGTGCTCATGCCGTACCTGGCCATGGGTGCCACATTGGTGGGCCTCTATGTCTGGGCGGGCAACAACTTCATGCTTTCCTACGGCGTGCATGCGGCGAAGAACCTGCTGGGCGTGCTGGTGATGTACGCCGTGCCGCCGGAGCTGCTGCAGCAGTAGTCCGGCGGACGGACCCAGCGTGCCTTCCGTACAGCTGATGCGGCTACCGGCCCTGCCGGGCCGCATCAGCTGTACGGAAGCTGCCGGGGCAGCACCTAGGAGCCGGCCTTCTCAATCCGCTCGGTTTCCGGGGCCCGGACCAGGGAGCCGTTGCATGGCAGAACCCGCTCCGGCCGGGCCAAGTAGAAAAAAGAGCTCCGCGCATCGGAGTCGAACCCGCCGGGGACCATCAGTGTGGAATAGCGCTGGCACCACTGCGGTGTATCGACGGCGGCCGCCAGGGCGGTGGCGACGGCCGGGACATTGTGGAACCACATCAGGTGCTGGATTCCTTCGGAGACCAGGTAGATGAGGTCCAGCTGCGGATCGGCCGTGACGTCGACGTCGGTCCACTGCTCCCAGCCCTGGAGCCGGCGGTTGTGGATCCAATGGATGTTGTGTCCCGGGGCGAAGCCGCTGCAGTTGCCGAGACCGGATTTGCTGACACTGGAAATGCTCACAGTGGGTTCCTTTGCAGGTTGTCCTTGCCTGCGACGGGCGACGCAGGCCGCTTCGTCATCCGAACCACCCGCCGAACAGTGGGGTTGGTGTGGGGCCAGTCGGAGCTTTTATGCCCGGTTTCCCGGGCGAAGGCCACATCTCGTGAAGCTGAAAACTACTGTAGCGGAGCCCACTGACATTTCGACAGTGGCATTCCGTTCGGGTCGTGCGGCTGGGAGGGGTACCGGGCGGACCGGAACGGCGGCAACGAAGACTTTTGCTCGCAGAGCTCGCGAAAGTTATTAAAGCCGCCTAGCCCAGCCCGTCCGGCGCCCGGGGTGCAGCACCCTCATCCCCATCCGGTGCCAATGCCGGATGAGCCGGACAGTGTTTTATGGCGCGGAGTCCACCACTGAGGTTTTTACCGAGGTCCAGGTTGAGACAGTGCCAGCCGGGGCATCGGGAAAGTCCTTCAGCAGCACTTCCTGTTCTCCGATGACGAGTCCCGAGGCTGGATCGATGATGATGTCGGCCCGTGACGTTCCCTCCAAAGAGGGGATGCCGATGGCGATACCCGTCCTTCCGTCCACCGTTGCCTGCCGGTCCCCAACTGTGACACCGGGGATGAGGGCGGCAGCCTTGTACATCGCGGCCCGCAGGTCAGCGGGGACAGCCCCGGTACGCAGACCGTCAGCGATCGTGACGAAGGCTGCCAGTTCCGGGGATTTGTTGGCGCCATTCGTCCGGTCATAGATGAGGTCCAGCAGGGCGCGGGGATCACGGGGCAGGCTTCCGGCTTCGTTCAGGGCGGTACCGATGATGACCATCGGCGCGTGCCCGTAGAAGTCCCCGCCCTGGCCACGCTGAATTCCTACCGTCGGATCCGGCATCCCGCCCTTCCCCTTCCGCATCAACTCGGCCATTTCAGCAGCCGCAGCCTTGGCGGCGTCGGACGAGGACTCCAGCGGAATCCGCTCTCCGCGGTTCCAGACCCATTCCCCGTTCTTATCTGCCGGTACGTAGAGCTGATCGCTGACGGTAGCCTGCCAGGAAAGGTCGCTGCCGTCAGGCATCTGCTTTCCGCTCCAGGTCAGCTCGGTGGTGTCGATCTTCAGGTACTGGCCTGGGCCCACCACTGGATCAGAGGTACGGATGGTGGTTTCCGCCGCATCGTTCAGGACTTGGGCAGCTTCGGCAGTCGCGCCCGGTCCTCCGGGCCTGACGGCGTCGGCCACCACAATCCCGCCAACCAGCAACACTGCAGCGGCGGAAGCTAGTAGAACACGGCGGCGGGCGCGGGCCGCCGTGGCACGGCGGGCGTTCAGCGGAGGTGTGGTGCGCACGCGGGAAGTGGGCGCTCCGTGTGCCGCCCGCGGGGATTTCATCAGGGCCAGGGACCTGGCGCGGCTTTCAGCCAGTTCGTGTTCCTGCACGGAGCGCGCGGGATCAGCAGATGCAAGCAGGCGTTTGATACCGCCCGAAAGACGCGAGTCGTTCATCATTTTTCTCCCTCTGAAAGTGATTCCGTTTCCAGCAGGCGGCCAAGCGCCTTGCGTGCCCGGTGCAGGCGCATCCTGACGGCGGTGGCACTGGTGTCCAGCAGGTCAGAAACCTCGCTGGAACTGAAACCGTCCCAGTACGTCAGAAGCAGCACTTCGCGCTCATCCGGGCCTAGTCTGGCCAGGGCTTCGTGGACGCGGGAGTCGTCGTCGCTCCGCTCGTGTTCCCGTTCGAGCTGCAGTGCTCCCAGAAGACTCGCGGACCGGAACGCGGACCGCTCATGGTTGCGGAGAACGTTTTTCGCGATCCCGAACAGCACCATGACTGAAAGACCCTCGTCCTGCCCGGTTTTCTCCCACGTGATCCGGAAGACTTCGGCGCACAGATCTTCAGCAGTGGCAGCGTTATTGGTTCTACGCCGGAAGTAACGGTAGATGCGATCGTGTCCGGCGGCGTGGGCGGCTAGGAAACGTTTCTCCCTGTCCACGTCCCGTTGTTCCTTCCGAATGGTTTGCAGGCTCATGCCCTCTTAATGTCCGGCAGCCTCAGAAGTGTAACCGGGGAGCAATCCCGGCGGCGTTCAATTCGGGGCTGGTTCACATACCCGAGGTATTGGACGTACGAAGGCGCTCGGTGGAGACGAATAAATAGAAATACCGAAAATGAACCAATGCACGTTGAACATCAACAATCAATAATCCCGGTGCCGAGACCGGCGGGTCGAATTAGGCACATAGAGCGGGTTAGGACATTCTGGACGGCATGACATTGAATACGATCTACCGCACCGAGCCGATGGCGACTCGGGCGCTGGCCGCTGAAATCCGCCATGACCACCGCCGCTTTGTGCATCTCCTCGAGAAAGTCAGCGGTAAATCCCTGGGTACCTTTCGGGAAGTGATGTGCGAAGTGAAGTATCGCGTTGACGATGCTTCGCAGAGTACCGTCCGGATCGATGTGCAGCTTAACTTCGAAGACAATATCGTCGGCATTGAAGCAAAGTTGGATCACGAGCTAACGAGGGAGCAGGTCAGGGATCAGATCAAGGCTTTCCGCGGAGACGCGACGATCTTTGTCCTGGTGCCGAGTACGGAATTCGCACCCTCATGGCTCTCCGAATTTCCGGACGTGAGCATTATCGGCTGGGAAGATACCCTTGCCTGCTTCGATGGTTCCAGGCTCACGATGGATGACATCCACGGCGAAGGGCGGCTCCTAAAGAGCACCGTAGAGGCCTGGCTTGCAGCGCTTGAGGTGGGGGAAAGGCTTCCCGGGTGGAGTGTCGATATACGTCGGGGCGGCAGCGGGATGCCATCGATCGCGATTCAGTCCCCGGCGCTCGCCTGCGGGCGGAAAATCCGCGGACACCTGGAGGTTGCCGGCCGGGGCATGCCTGAGAGCTTGGACGCTGTGCGTTTTATCAGCCATGTGGGAATTGAAGTTCCGGAGAACGGGGATAACTACTTCGACCCGGAGACGTCCGATGCGGTTCCCGGCTGGGTTGAGCACCTGCGGGTACTTCAGAGAGAGGTGCTTGAAGGCGAAGAGGAGCAACTCCTCGTGAGTTTCCATCCGCCGGGAAGCAGCAGCCGGAAACTGGGAAAGTGGAAAAACGTCCTGGCGAAACGGTACCTCGCCGAGCATTTGCACCTTGCCAAGGGATATACGGATGGATGGGCAATCGGTCCAAAAACAATGACAGTGCCACGGGACCAGCTGGGACGCCTCGCTGACGTCACGGTGGAAATCTTCACGCGCTGGTACAAGGCCGAGACCGCTTAGCCCTTTGATGCCGCCGCCGGTGGGGTAGCCAATAACGGGGTGGGTCAATGTGCCGTGGAAATACAGCATCCCGGCGACGGACGCACGAAGGGGCCTGGAGGAGGCGGCTTTAGTATTTCCCGCGAGCTGAAGCGAGCGGGGAATTTCGTTGCCGCCGGATCCAGGCCCCGTAGGCGCCACGGTTTCAGCGCGGATGCTGAAGGTGAGGGACTTACCGCCAGCCGGCCCCCGGAGCAACGAGCTTGACGATGCTTTCCAGCAGATGTGTGTTGTACTCCACGCCCAGCTGGTTCGGCACGGTCACCAGCACGGTGTCGGCCTCCTGGACGGCGGCATCCGCGGCCAGTTCCGCGGCAATGACATCGGGTTCGCCGATGTAACTCTTTCCGAACCGCGCCAGACCGCCGTCGAGGTGGCCCACCTGGTCCCGGCCCTCGGCCTGGGCCCGAAGGCCGAAGTAGTGCCGGTCCTGCCCGGTCACCAGCGGAATGATGCTGCGGCTGACGGACACCCGCGGCGTGCCCTGGTGTCCGGCGTCGGACCAGGCCTTGCGGTACACCTCGATCTGCTCGGCCTGGAGCTGGTCGAACGGTACACCGGTGTCCTCGGTGAGCAGCGTGGAGCTCATCAGGTTCATGCCCTGTTCTCCGGTCCACTTGGCGGTGGCCCGGGTCCCGGACCCCCACCAGATCCGTTCCGGCAGTCCGGGGGACAGCGGGTCGATGGCCATGGCGCCGGTACTGCCCGTCATCGCCGGATCGGCCTGTGCCACTCCGGCGCCGGCAATGGCGGCCCGGAACACTTCGGTGTGCTGCCGTGCCATCTCGGCGTCGGAGGACTCCGGGCCGGGAACGTAGCCGAAGGATTCGTACCCGCGCAGGGCCGGCTCGGGGGATCCCCGGCTGATGCCGAGCTGCAGCCTGCCGCCGCTGATGAGGTCCGCCACTGCGGCATCTTCGGCCATCGCCAGAGGATTCATATACCTCATATCGATGACGCCCGTGCCCAGTTCGATCCGGCTGGTGCGGGCCGCCATGGCGGACAGCAGCGGGAAAGGAGCCGAGAACTGCGGGGCGAAATGGTGCACGCGCATGTACGCGCCGTCGACACCGATCTCCTCAGCCGCCACCGTCAGCTCCACCTGCTGCAGTATTGCGTCCCGCGCACTGGGAGTCATCGATCCCATGGCGTTCCGGTAGTGTCCGAAGGACAGGAATCCTATTTTCTTCATGCAATCTCCAGCGCCGGAAATGTCGGCAGTATTCCCGCTCACATGCGGGACCCTCGAAAGGAAGCAGCTCCAGTGCACATCACCATGGTCCCGGGCTACCAAGGCTCACCTCCGGAGCAGTGGCAGAGCCGCTGGGAGTCGGAGCTGCCGGATGTCACGCGCATTGCGCCGTCGTCGTGGGATGAGCCGGAACTGGAGGACTGGATGGCAGCGCTTGACCGCGCTGCCGGTCGCCAGAACGGGCAGACGGTTCTGGTGGCCCACAGCCTCGGCTGTCTGGCCGCGGCCGAATGGCTGCTGCGCAACCCCGGCGGCGCCCGCGGCGTGTTCCTGGTCAGCCCGCCGGATCCGGTCGCGGCGTCGTTTCCGCAGCCGGCCGGGACCTTCCGGAATCCGCGGCTGCAGCCGCTGCCCGTTCCCGGCCTGCTGATCGCCAGTGAGAGCGACCCATACTGTGCGCTGCCGGCAGCCGAGGCCATCGCCTCCGCGTGGAACGTTCCCGTCATCAATGCCGGCGAACTGGCCCACATCAACGAAAAGAGCGGCGTGGGCTCCTGGGAGCAGGGCCGCGACCTGCTCACGGCATTCACGGCAGGGCTGGGGGATCCGGCCGCACTCGGATAAGAATGGGCACATGGACCTTCCCGTGATGCCGCCGATTGCCCCGATGCTGGCCAAATCCGTCAGCGCCCTGCCCCTCGGGGACTACCTTTACGAACCCAAGTGGGACGGCTTCCGGTCCATCATTTTCCGGGACGGCGACGACGTCGAGATCGGCTCCCGGAATGAGAAGCCGATGACACGGTACTTCCCCGAGCTCGTTGACGCCCTGAAGCAGAACCTGCCCGAGCGGTGCGTGGTGGATGGGGAAATTATCATGGTGGCCCCGGATGGCAAACGGCTGGACTTCGAGCTGCTGCAGCAGCGCATCCACCCGGCAGCCAGCCGCGTGAACCTGCTGGCGGAGGAGACTCCGGCCCGGTTCGTGGCCTTCGACCTGCTGGCGCTGGGTGACACCGACTACCGGGACCGGCCGTTCTCCGAGCGGCGGGAAGCCCTGGTGCAGGCACTGAAGACGGCGCAGGCGCCGGTGTCCGTCACCTACGCCACCGACGACGCGGGGCGCGCCCGGGAATGGTTTGACCGGTTTGAAGGTGCCGGCCTGGACGGGGTGGTGGCCAAACCCCTGGACGGCGCGTACGAGCCGAACAAGCGCACCATGGCCAAGCTCAAGCACGAGCGCACGGCTGACTGCGTCCTCGCAGGCTACCGTGTCCACAAGTCCGGGGCGGGCGTCATCGGTTCGCTGCTGCTGGGGCTGTACAACGACGACGGCGTGCTGGTGAATGCGGGGGCGGCAAGTTCGTTTTCCATGGACCGGCGCCGGGAGCTGTTCGAGGAACTCCAGCCGCTGGTAGCCATGGAGGACGGGCACCCGTGGGCCGAGGGGGAGCAGGAGAAGGGGACCCGCACGCCGCGGAACTCGGAGGGCAGCCGGTGGAGCGGAAAGAAGGACTTCTCCTTTGTGCCGCTGCGCCCCGAACGGGTGGTGGAGGTGCGCTATGACCATATGGAGGGGGAGCGGTTCCGCCACGTGGCCCAGTTCTCCCGCTGGCGGCCGGACCGCACGCCCGAATCCTGCACCTACGGACAGCTGGAGGAACCGGTGAAGTTCGATCTTGCGGAGGTGCTGGGAAGCTAACGTGCGCCGGACTTAGCGGCGGGGCTAGGCAGGCAAGGGCTTCGATGCCTAGCATTTTTAGGCAGCAACCTCCGGTCCGCGGACCCGACGGCCGCGGAAAACCCGCCAGCCAAGGAGTCGAAGATGATCGCCGACCTCGAAACCCTCCGCCGCGTTGTCCATGGCCCGCTGAACAGCCCCGGGGAGCCCGGCTACGCTGCCGACACTGCCGGCTTCAACCCCTCGGTGGTCCAGCGTCCCGATGCCGTACTCGGCGCGGCCGGCGTAGAGGACGTGCAGAACGCAGTCCGCTGGGCGGCTGAGCGCGGCGTCCCTGTCGGGATGCAGGCAACCGGGCACGGTGCCGCCGCCGCGATGGACGAGGGCCTGCTGATCAACACGTCCCGCCTGCAGGAGCTGGCAGTGGACCCCGACGCCGGCACGGTCACCGTGGGCGCCGGCGTCCGCTGGCGTTCGGTGCTGGAACAGACACTGCTGCTCGGGCTTACGGGCCCCCATGGCTCCTCCGGAACGGTCTCAGTGACGGGCTACGCGTCCGGCGGCGGGCTGCCGCTAATGGGCCGGGCACTGGGATTCGCCAGCGACCATGTGCAGGCGATGGATGTCGTCACTCCCGACGGCAGCCTCAGGCACCTCGAGGCAGGCAGCACCGAAGACGCCGATTTGTTCGCTGCACTGCGCGGCGGCAAGGGTAATTTCGGCGTCATCACGGCACTGACGCTCGGGTTGACCCCGTTCCGGGAGTTTTACGGCGGCGGCATCATGTACCCCGAAGATGCCGGCCCCGAGGTCCTTGCCGCCTTCCGTGACTGGACACCCCAGTTGCCGACGGACGCTTCGGCGTCCCTGGCCTTCCTGCACCTGCCGGACGTTCCGTTCCTGCCCGAGGAACTGCGGGGTACCGCGCCGGTGCACCTGCGGTTCGCCCTGTTCGGCAGCAGGGAGGAGGGTGACACTGCCCTGGACCCCATGCGGCACGTGTCCGTGCCCTTCATGGACACGGCCGGGCCGATGGACTACGGCGCAGTGGGCAGCATCCACATGGATCCGGACGAACCCGTGCCCAGTATGGACCGCGGGACGCTGCTGGCCTCGCTGCCCGATGAATTGGCGGACGGTCTGCTGGGCCAGGTGGGGCCGGGGTCGCATACTCCGCTGATGATGACGGAGATCCGGTTGATGGGAGGATCCCTCGCGATGGATCCCCCGTTCGAGGATGCCGTCTCCGGTCGGGAAGCCGGTTTCAACCTCTACTCCGTGGGACTCAACGTCCCGCCTGTTGCGGACGCCACCGCAGCAGCGCTGGATGGGATTGGCGCCGTCGTCGGTCCGTATACGGCTGGTGCCCTGGTCAACCTCCTCGGACCGGCGCGTGCTGAGGAAGGCGGCCAGCCTGCCTGGGACCCGGACGTTTTCCGCCGGCTGCAGGCAACCAAAGCCGCCTATGATCCGCAGAACCTCTTCCGGTTCGGCCATGCCGTGCCGTTGCCGGTCTCCTAGGAGCGGCCGCGGAACTGCTAGCGGTGTCCGCGGCAGCCGGCGCCGAACTCGCGTCCGGCATCCTCGAGGATGGCTGCGGTGTAGCCCTCCCGGTATCCCGTCTCGGTGGGGTGCAGATTGAACGGGTTGCCCGGCTCAAAGATGATCCAGGAATCGGCGGACCCGACCCCGTGTCCGGCAAACTCGTCCACCACGTCCACGAACACCCCGGTGTCCGGAACCTGTTCCGCGATGACGGCGTTCAATGCGTCGGTACCCTCATTAAAGAGGGCCTGCGCCTCGGCGCTGAGGGGGCCCGGCGTTCCGGCTTCGAACAGGTACGGATACCCGGTCACCACCAGGGTGGCCTTCGGGGCGAGTTCGGTGATCCGCGCGAACTCCGCCGCCAATTGCGGTGCCAGGACGATCCGGGCAAAGGCCGCCGTCTGCTCGATGGCCGGGGCGCAGGTGCCCGGCAGCTGCGCACCGGCGCAGGCCGCCACCACGGACCCGAACTGCACATCATTGCCGCCGATGGTGACGGTGACGGTGTCCGTCTGTTTGTTCAGCAGCCCCCGTGCGGCGGCGTCGTCGATCTGCTCGGGCAGGTCCACGGGTGCGGCGGGCGGCGTCGTCAGGGCTGTGGCCCCCGCACAGGTGACATCGCCGTCCAGCTCCACCCGGTCCAGGGCATCCAGCAGGGCCGGGTACCCCTGTGCGGTCCGGCCGCAGGCGTCCAGCACCGGGCCTCCGCCGAAACCGGAGGCGTAGGAGTCGCCGAACGCCACGTAATCGACGCTGCCATTCCCCTTCCCCTGTCCATTTCCATGTCCCTGCCCGCGCTCGTGCCCCTGCCCGCGCTCGTGCCCTTGCCCGCGCTCGTGCCCGCCGCGGGACCCGTGTTCATGGCCGCCCGCCATGGCCGGTGCACCACCCCCGGCCAGGAATGCCGCTGTTGCCAGGGCCAGAACGGCCGCCCGGCGGAATAGTTGCGGTTTGGGGCTCATCATCGTGCTCCTTAGCAGCGGTCAGCGCAAACGTCCGAAGGCAGAAGTCTGTCGCAGGAAGGCACCTCCGGCAACCCGACGCAGTACCCGGCGGCACCGCAGCGGCATTTAGGTCCACCAGGTGTGTGGTGGGCCGCTTTCGGCTAGGCTGGCGAGATACCGACCGCATGGTCAGTAATCCGGGGCAAGGATGCCTGTCGGAGAACGGCTGCGGTTTCTCCCCGTTGCGAAAGGCTCCGAAATGACGGCAACCGCCATCGACGTCGAAACCGTTCCCAGTTACGTCCGGGGCACCTGGTGGACGCCCGGTCCCGCAGGGGGCCGCGGCACCGAAGTGCACGATGCCAGCACCGGCGAGCTGCTGGCGCTGGTCAGCAGCGAAGGCCTGGATACCGCCGCCGTCGTCGACTATGCCCGAACCGTAGGGCAGGCGGAACTGGGGAAATCCACCTTCCACCAGCGGGCCCTGATGCTCAAGGAACTCGCCCTGCACCTCAATGCACAGCGCGAGGAGCTGTATGCCGTTTCCGCGCGCAGCGGCGCCACCCGGACGGATTCGCTGGTGGATATTGACGGCGGGATCGGGGTCCTGTTTGCCTACGGCTCCAAGGGGCGCCGGGAACTGCCGAACTCCACGGTGATCGTCGACGGTACTGTGGAGCAGCTTGCCAAGGACGGCTCCTTCCTCGGTGAGCACCTCTATACCCGGATCCCGGGTGTAGCCGTGCAGATCAACGCCTTCAACTTCCCCGTCTGGGGCATGCTGGAGAAACTGGCTCCGGCCTTCCTCGCCGGCGTGCCGAGCATCGTCAAGCCCGCCACCCCCACGGGCTACATCACGGCCGCCGCGGTCAGGATGATCGTGGACTCCGGCATCCTTCCGGCCGGGTCGCTGCAGCTGATCTCCGGTTCCGCCCGGGACCTGCCGGACCACCTCGACTACCGGGACATGGTGTCCTTCACCGGATCGGCCGCCACCGCCGAGCGGCTGCGCGCCCACCCGCGGATCGCAACGGGCGGGGTGCGGTTCACGGCCGAAACCGATTCCCTGAACGCAGCCATCCTGGGGCCGGACGCCGTTCCCGGCACCCCCGAATTCGACGCCTTCATCCGCTCCCTGGTCACCGAAATCACTGCCAAGGCCGGCCAGAAGTGCACCGCCATCCGCCGGGCCATCGTCCCGGCAGGGCTGGTTGACGACGTAGTTGCCGCCGCCGCCGAGCGTATCCGCGGGCGCGTGGTCCTGGGTGATCCGCGCGCCGGGAATGTGACGATGGGCGCGCTGGCCTCGCGGGAACAGCTCGACGGCGTCCGGGAATCCGTACAGCAGATGCTTGCGGCCGGAGCCGAACTGGCGCTGGGATCGTTGGAGGCCCCCGCCGTCGTCTTCGCGGACGGAACCACGGGAACCGCACCGAACGGCGCGTTTATGGAACCGCTGCTGCTGACCTGGCCGGACAGCGACGCCGAGGCCCTGCACACTGTCGAGGCCTTCGGGCCCGTGGCCTCGGTGGTGGGGTATGCGGGCGTTGCCGACGCTGTCCGCCTGGCCGCCCGCGGCGGCGGGTCGCTGGTCGCCACGGTGTGCACCAATGATCCGGACGTGGCCCGGGACATGCTCACCGGCATCGCCGGGCACCACGGGCGGGTATTGTTCCTGAACCGCGAAGACGCCCGTTCCTCCACCGGGCACGGCTCGCCCGTCCCGCACCTGGTGCACGGCGGACCGGGGCGTGCCGGCGGCGGCGAGGAACTGGGCGGCATCCGTGCGGTCCGGCACTACATGCAGCGCACCGCGGTGCAGGGCTCGCCCAACATGCTCACGGGCCTTACCGGCATCTGGCATCCAGGCGCGGACCGCCGGTTCGACGCCGGCCACCCCTTCCGCAAACCGCTCAGCGAACTTCGGGTGGGCGATGCCGTGCGGTCCGACCTGCGGCAGGTCACGCTCGAGGACATCGATGCGTTCGCGCAGACCACGGGCGATACCTTCTACGCCCACACGGATCAGCAGGCGGCGGAAGCGAACCCCTTCTTCCCCGGCATCGTGGCCCACGGATACCTGTTGCTGTCCTGGGGTGCCGGCCTGTTCGTGGATCCGGCGCCGGGGCCGGTCCTGGCCAACTACGGGCTGGAGAATCTGCGCTTCCTGACGCCCGTGGCTGCCGGGGATTCCATCCGCGTCACGCTGACCGCCAAGAAGATCACGCCGCGTGAAACGGACGAGTACGGCGAGGTGGCCTGGGATGCCGTCCTGACCAACCAGAAGGATGAACTGGTGGCCACCTACGACGTGCTGACCCTGGTGGAGAAGTAGCCGCAGGCTCAGGCGTTCCGCTTCCGGTAGGCCTGCATCTTCGTCCGCGCGCCGCAGACCTCCATGGCGCACCAGGTTCCGGCGCGGTTGCGGGAGGTGTCGTAGAAAACCCACTGGCATACGTCCCGCCGGCAGGCTTTCAGGCGCTGAAGCTGTGCTGGATCGGAATGGACCAGGACCGCTCCGATGCTGGCAAGGGCGGCGCGGACCGGAGTTGATGACGCCGGTTCCACGCGGGGCTCTCCGCCGGAGACCGCCACCCGGACGGGTAGCTGTTCCAGGGCGCGGTCGAGACGCTGCAGGCCGGCAACGACGTCGGGTGTCGGAGCGCCGTGGCTTGGCCCGCCGTCGTCGTCCGCGGCTTCGCTGTGCCCGCAGTCGTGGTGCGTGAGGAAGAGGCAGCGCAGTCCCTCGCGAAGGTCGAGCGCCAGGGCAAGATCGTCGGATGTCGCCGGGGTGCCCTTCTCGACCAACCCGTAGCCTTCCAGCCACCCCGCGAGGTGGGCGGGGTTTTCGAAGGCCTCCGTCCCCGCTTCCCGGTCGGCAGTATTGACGAATACCTGGAGGAGTCGCAGGGGAGCAGGGGCAGGTGCGCGTCCGCCGGGCTCCGGGTATCCGCTGTCCGAAGGGATGCGCCCGTCTAGGGTGTTACCGGTCATAGCCATTTGCCGGTAACGTGTGCCGGAGCAGGAGACAAGGGCAAGCCGACGGGAGACCCCTCTATGTACGCGACAGCTCGATGGAGCACGACCCGTCGTCCTGGCGGCCCGGGACAATTCCGCGTCTGGGGAGGTTTCCGTATCCGGCGCATGCGTTCATTATCGCCCGTCACGCCGGCGGGCCGGATGCAACCGAGGGCCGCGGCATGAAGGACCCGAGCTGGCTGCTGCTGCGTTCCCACCGCAGCTTCCGCCGCTACTGGCTGGGGCAGAGCGTAGCCAGTGCAGGGAGCCAGGTCACGGCCATTGCCATTCCGCTGGTTACTGCCATTGCCCTGGACGCCGGACCTGCCGCGGTCAGCCTCGTCGCCGCAGCCGGCACCCTGCCGTACCTGTTGTTCTCCCTGGTGGCCGGGCACCTGCTGCAGGGGAGGGACCAGCGGCGCTCCATGGTTGCGGCCGATCTGATCCAGTGCGTGCTCCTGGCACAGATTCCCCTGGCTTGGGCAGGCGGATGGCTCAGCGTTCCGCTGCTGGCCGCAGTCACTTTCCTGAGCGGCTGCTGCGCCCTGGTCTTCGGGCTGTCAGCCTTCGCCTATGTACCCGCACTCGTGTCAGAGAGGGACCTCGCCCCGGCCAACCGTGCCGTTCAGGCCACGCGGACCGTCACGGAGATCAGCGGCCCGGGATTGGCCGGACTCCTGGTCTCGGCGGCGGGGGCACCCGGCGCCGTGATTGCGACCGTGCTCGGCCACCTGGCGTCCGCGGCGGGAGTGGCTTCAAGCCGTCCCCGGGAACAGCCTTCCGTTGCTAGGGCACCGGGGCTAGGGACATCAGGGCCCGCCGGAGATCAAGACCCGCAACCCGCCCCGGACCGGAAAAAGCCGCCAGGGCTCCTCACCGGGTTGCGGATCCTGTTCGGCGACCGCCACCTGCGGGCTTTGACCGTGCATGCCGCCACCTACAACGCCGCAGAACAGATCCTGATGCTGAACCTGATTCTCTGGGCGGTGCAGCTGCAGGACGTTGGTGTCGGTGCCTACGGCGTGGCGCTGGCCGCTGCCGGCATCGGCGGACTGCTCGGGACCCTGACGGCGCTCCGCCTGGCTGATGCAGCGGGGGTGGGCCGGGCCTTCGCGGTGTCCCTGGTGCTCTCCTGTGCGGTTCCGGTCCTGCTGCCGGTCTGGCCGGTCACCGGCTGGGCCCTCGCGGGGGTTATTGCAGTGGTCATGCTGCTCCGCGGCATCGGCGAGGGCAACGCCAATATCTATTCACTGACGATGCGCCAGCAACTCATTCCACGAAACGAGCTCACGCGGTCCGCCGGAGCCTATACCCAGGTGATGTACGGGTCCATCCCGCTGGGCGCCCTGCTTGCCGGCGTCGTCGGCGAAACGCTGGGGGTCCGCGCCGGAGTCCTGATCGGCGCCATCGGCCTGATGATTTCCGCGGTGCCGATGCTCACCCCCGCCTTCCTGCGGCTGCGTACGGTGCCTGCTGCGGCCGCTGCCTAACTTTCCGGCCAGCACGGTGCCGCACCGCAAGCGGTGCTGCCCTCAAGGGCGGCGGGTATGCAGCCCGTCGAAGACCATCGTGATGATGTTGTCCGCAAGCTTCCGGGCCGGCAGGGGCCCGCCGGGCCGATACCATTCCACGATCGAGTTGATGGTGCCGAACAGCAGGCGGGTGGTGGTGCGCGGATCGATGTCGCTGCGTACCGATCCCTCGCTTCGGGCCGCGTCCACGAGCGCGGCTACCCGGTGGTCGAATTCCCGCCGGCGGGCCAGGGCGCTGCGCTCAATCTCCGTGTTTCCGCGCAGCCGCAGCAGCAGTGTCACGAACGGGAGCCTCTCGGTCAGCACTTCGATGGTCCCGCGCAGGACAAATTCCAGCCGAACATCCGCGGCCCCGGACGAGGCCCTCGGATCATCCAGCACTGCCTCGAGTCCGTCCAGCGCGTGGTCCAGGGCCAGGCGGAGTAAATCACCCTTGGATGTCACATGGTGGTAAATCGCTGACTTCGTGATGCCCAGGTTCTCGGCAAGGATGCCCATCGACGTGGCTTCATAACCGTGCCGGTTGAACACGTCCACGGCTACGTTCAGTACCGTCTGCTGGTCATACCCCGGCCGGCCCCTGCGCGGACCGGTGGCGTCAGCGGCAGGGGAGGAGGGCGATCCGGAATAGGCAGCAGGCATGACGCTATTTTCCCACGTCAACGGGCGGTTCAACGCGCCGGCGTAGCAGTGGTGTCCCGCCGCAGGTCATAGATCCGGCGCAGCTTGCCGCTGGAGCGTGCCAGTGTCCCGGGGTCCACCACTTCAACAGCGCAGGAGGAGCCAATATGCACCTTAATCTGCGCAGCCAGTTCCGCCCCGGCAGCCGCGGAGTCCGGCGTCGTGGCGTCCTCACGCCGCTCGATCCGCACTGTGAGCTCATCGAGTCGTTCCGGACGGGTGATTTCGAGCTGGAAATGCGGACTCAGTGCCGGAATGCGCAGCGCGATTTCCTCGACCTGGGTGGGGAAGAGGTTGACCCCGCGAAGAATGATCATGTCATCGCTGCGCCCGGTGATGCGGCCCATCCTGCGCATGGAGGGACGGGCAGTGCCGGGCAGCAGGCGGGTGAGATCGTGTGTACGGTAACGGATGATCGGCAGTGCCTGCTTGGTGAGGGATGTAAAGACCAGCTCACCCGGCTCGCCGTCGTCCAGCACCCGGGTGTCATCAAACGGGTCGATGATTTCCGGCCGGAAATGGTCCTCCCAGACGTGGGCGCCGTCCTTGCTCTCGACACATTCGCCGGCCACGCCCGGGCCCATCACCTCGGACAGTCCGTAAATATCGCAGGCATCCAGGTCCATCAGGGTTTCGAGTTCGTGCCGCATCTCCTCGGTCCACGGCTCGGCGCCGAGGACGGCGTTCTTCAGCGAGGTGGAGCGCGGGTCGATGCCGGCTGCGCTCATCGCGTCTGCAATGGCCAGCAGGTAGGTGGGCGTGCAGAGGATGGTGTCCGGCTCGAAGTCCATGATGAGCTGGACCTGCCGTTCGGTCTGTCCGCCGGACATCGGGATCACCGTGCAGCCGAGCTTTTCCGCACCGAAATGTGCTCCGAGTCCGCCGGTGAAGAGCCCGTAACCGTAGGCATTGTGCACCTTGTACCCCGGACGCACGCCGGAGGCCCGCAGCGAACGGGCCACGAGCGTGGCCCAGCGGTCCAGGTCGCCGGGGGTGTAGCCGACCACCGTGGGCCGCCCGGTGGTTCCGGAGGAGGCATGGATGCGGGCCACCTGGTGCTGGGGCACCGCGAACATCCCGAAGGGATAGGTGGAACGCAGGTCTTCCTTCGTGGTGTACGGGAACAGCCGCAGGTCGCCCAGGTCCCGCAGGTCCGAGGGGTGCACGCCGGCGTCGTCGAACTTGGTCCGGTACAGCGGCACCCGTTCATACGCGTAGGCGAGCGTCTGCTTCAGGCGAGTCAGTTGGAGGGCCTCCAGCTCGTCCCTGCTCATGCGTTCTTCCCGGTCCAAGGCGGAGGGATCGGCGGCGGCGGACTTGATCGGAGCGGAAGTGGCTTTCATGCTCGGCTTTCGGTCGGGACCGGAACGGGCTTCCGGGCGGGATTGGGGATGGTGCGTGAACGTCCCCGGAAGAGGGCGACGACGGCGGCGGTGCCGTCGGGACGCTCGGAGCGCACCTCGATGTCGTACACCCCGCTGCGGCCGTTGCCGGCGCGGTGCTCGGCGGAAGCGGTCAGCAGGTCACCGGCCATGGCGGGAGCCAGGAACGTGACGTCGGCTCCGGCGGCCACGGTGATGAAATCCCGCTCCCGGGCCGGACCGCCGCCTTCCGGGTTGCAGGCCAGGGCGAAGGCGGTGTCGGCAAAGGCGAAGACCATTCCGCCGTGGCCGATGCCGAAACCGTTGACCATCTCCGGGCGGAGCAGCATCGAGATGCGTGCCGTGCCGGAGCCGATGTCCAGGACATCGATTCCCAGCCAGGCCGAGGCGGCGTCCCCGACCAGCAGGGGATGGGTGCGGGATGCGCCAGGGGAGGAAGCTGCGTCAGCCATGGGACCTCTTTCTTTACCGAATGTTCATTAGGTAATCCCTGCCACCCGGTCGCTGTCAAGGATCGCGGCAGGTGTGCTTCGCGCTCCGTCGGCGGGGGTCGGACTTGCGGAACAGCCGGGGGCCGCCGGAAGCGATGGCGTACCCTAGTGAGGTGACTCTCTCCGCGGCCACAGCCGTCTTAGGTCCTGTCCGCCCCCCAACATCCTCCCTTTTGCCCCAGTGGCTGGATCCCCAGGTATTCCTTGCCGATCCGGCCCTTGGCCCCTGGGTTGTCCTGATGGTCTGCGGCATTGTCTTTGCCGAAACCGGACTCCTCATCGGCTTCTTCCTGCCGGGGGATTCCCTGCTGTTCACCGCCGGTCTCCTCGTGGCCACGGGAACCATTGACATCAATATCTGGCTGCTCGGGGTCCTGGTCTTCATCTCCGCGTTTGTGGGTGACCAGACCGGCTATTACATAGGGCGGAAAGCAGGCCCCGCGGTCTTTAACCGGCCCGACAGCAGGCTCTTCAAACGGGAGAACGTCAGGCGCGCACAGGTCTTCTTCGACCGCCACGGCGGTAAAGCCGTCATCCTGGCACGGTTCGTGCCCGTGGTCCGGACCTTCACCCCCGTGGTGGCAGGCGTTGCCGAGATGAACTACAAGGCGTTTGTTTCGTTCAACGCGGTGGGAGCGTTCCTCTGGGGTGTGGGGGTGACGCTGCTGGGTTACGTACTCGGTGACCGTGTGCCCTTCGTCCGGGAAAACCTCGACCTGATCTTCGTGGCCGTGGTGGTGCTCTCCGTGATCCCGATTGTCATTGAGGTCCTGCGCCAGTCCCACAAGGCCGTGGCCAAAGACGATGCCGACGACGAGGACTCATCTGCGGACGGCACTGCTGAAGCAGCTGCCCCCGCGGCCGAGGCCGGACCCGTCCGCAGCTCCGGCGCCGGACGCGCTGCCGACGCCGGCGACGATCTCCGCCGCTCCACCGCAGCGGCGGAGAGTGGACGCTCCACCGCTCCGGAAGAGGGCCGCTCGACCGATTCCGAAGAGGGCCGCCGCACTGCTCCCGCGGACGGGCACCGTCTCGTCACGCCGAAGCCGAATGCCGAAGGCGCGGCCGAGTAGTCATTCCCGCCCGGCGGATTCCGCCAGGCAACCACCCGTTAAAACCAGCAGGTCCGGACCCGAAAGGGGCCGGACCTGCTGGCTTGATGCGCCTAGGCGGCGTCCGCCCGGCTGGCGGCCGGAAGCAGTTCCCGCGCGCCGAGGGCGGACAGGATGAACGCGTAATCCCAAGCCCGGTCCTTCCAGGCCTCGTATCGTCCGGACGCTCCGCCGTGGCCGCCGTCCATCTCGATCTTGAGCACGATCGGCTCGCTGCCGGTAGTGGTTTCCCGCAGCTGCGCCACCCACTTGGCCGGCTCCACGTACAGCACGCGGGTGTCGTTGAAACTGGTAACCGCGGCAATCTGCGGGTAGTCCACGGCGCGGATGTTTTCGTACGGGCTGTATTCCTTCATGTACCGGTAGACCTCGGGGTCGGTGATGGGGTTGCCCCACTCCTCCCACTCCAGCGCCGAGAGCGGCAGGTCCGGATCCAGGATCGTCGTCAGGGCATCCACGAAGGGCACCTGCGCCACGATGGCCCGGTATTTCTCCGGAGCCAGGTTCGCGACGGCGCCCATCAGCAGGCCGCCGGCCGAGCCGCCCATGGCAGCGATCCGGTCCGGATCCGCCCATCCGGAGGCAGCGACCCAGTCCGTGGCATCCACGAAGTCGGTGAAGGTGTTCTTCTTGTTCAGCTTCTTGCCGTCGTCGTACCAGGCTCGGCCCATCTCGCCGCCGCCTCGGATGTGCGCCACCACGTACACCACGCCGCGGTCCAGCAGGGACAGGCGGGCCACATTGAAGCCCGGGTCCATGCTCATTTCATAGCTGCCGTAGGCATAGACCAGGGCGGGGTTGCTGCCGTCCTTCTGCAGATCGGCCCGGCGGATCACCGAAAGCGGAATGAGGGTGCCGTCCGCCGCCGTCGCCCATTCCCGTGACGCCGCGTAATCCTCGGACCGGTAGCCGCCCTTCACCGGGGTTTCCTTCCGCAGCTCCAGCTCCCCGGTGGCCAGGACATAGTCGTAAACCCGCGGCGGCGTGAGGAAGGACGTGTAGCTGAGCCGGATGATCGGGGAATCGTACTCGGCGTTGGCCAGGTTGGCCGTGTACAGCTCTTCGTCGAAGCCCGGTTCCACGGGTGCTGCCTGGGCCGCGGTGCCGAGTCCTTCCACGGGAAGGATCTGCACCCGCTCGGTGGTGTCCTTGCGGACCGAGACAACGACGTGGGAGCGGGTGACGGCAGCACCGTTGACACGCACGGTGTCGTCATGGGCGATGACCGTCTGCCAGTGCTGGTCCTCGAGCGGCTTGGCGAATTCCTCCTCGGCGACGAGCGAGAGCATCGAATTCAGTGCGTTGCGGTTGTGCGTCAGGAGATAGTGGCGGGTACCGTCCAGGGTCAGCGGCTCGGCTTCGTAGAGGATCCGTTCGCTGCGCGGAATGAGGGTGCGGACCGAGTCCGTGGGATCGTCGAGGTCCAGGACCCGGTACTCGCTGTATTCGGAGCTGCTGATGCCGATGAGCAGCTGCCGGCGGTCGGCGGAGAGGTCGAAGCCGGTCCACATGGCAATGTCATCCTCCTGGTAGAGCACGACGTCGTCCTCCACGGGAGTGCCGAGCGTGTGCGCCTTGACCTGGTAGGGGCGCCAGGAGTCGTCCACCACGGTGTAGAAAACGCGGCGGCCGTCGGGGGAGAAGGCCAGGGAGTAAAAGACGTTGGAAATGACATCCGGAAGCAGGTCTCCGGTGCGCAGGTCCTTGATCCGGAGGGTGAACCGTTCGTCTCCCGCGTTGTCCTCCGAGTAGGCCAGCAGGTTGCCGTCTTCGGTCACGGCCAGTCCGCCAAGCGAGAAGAACGGTTTGCCTTCGGCCTCTGCGTTGCCATCCACAAGGATCTGCTCGCCCGGAACGGCAACGCCGGGGACGACGGCGGGCGGCGTCCAGTCGGCGTCGAGGTTCCCGGTGTCCTGCGCGGCGGTACGGCAGTGGATGGCGTACTGCTTGCCTTCCTCGGTGCGGGTGTAATACCACCAGCCCTTCTTGCGGGCGGGGACGGAAAGGTCCGTTTCCTCGGTGCGGTTCTTGATCTCGTTGAAGATCTGGGCGCGGAGTTCTTCCTGGTCCGCGGTCATGGCGGCGGCGTAGGCATTCTCCGCTTTGAGGTGTTCCACCACCTCCGGGTTTTCCTTCTCCCGGAGCCACTCATAGTTGTCAATGAACGTGTCGCCGTGGCGGGTTCGTTCGGTGGGGACCTTCTTGGCAACCGGGGGCTGAGGAGTAGTCATGCTTCGAATATATCCATCCGGACGGCGCCGTCGAAGGACCTCGCGGCCGTTATGCTCGCGGCTTAGCCGGCCGGCTACTCCCCGAGCAGCAGCCAGGCGCAGCACGCTCCGGCGGCGAGGAAGAGCGCCCAGTTCAGCACCACCACCAGCAGGGTGGAGGTAAAGGAACGGGCCCGGGCCTCCCGGCGGGGGAGGAGCACGGGCTCCGGGGCCGGCCCTTTGCGGAACTGCCCCCACAGGCTGGTGGCCAGCAGGAGCGCCCCTCCGCCCAGGGCCAGCGGCAGCGCGGGCAGGGAGAACAGAATCAGCGGGGGAGCAAACAGGAACAGTGCCGCTTCCATGAGCAGGCACAGGGCCAACAGGTAGGCGGGGCGCCGCAGGGACGCCCACGAGGGGTTAACCGCGTAGAGCGGGCTCACGCCGGCCGCCACCAGGGCAATAAGGGCCAGGACCAGCCCGGGGGCGGTGACACCGACCGTTGCGGCGTCGGCAGTCACGGCAGCCGCCACGGCAAAGAAGCCCAGCAGGCCCAGGAGCGTCGGCACGATGACGGCGGCCAGCGGGGGACGTTTTGCCTGCCCGGTCCCCGCCTGTGTGGTCCGGGCCTGTGCCGTCCGGAAGCCGCTGCTGCCCGGGCCGGGGCCGGCGGGCGAGGTATGGCTGTCAATGTCGGGTCCGGGGATAGCCACGACCGTCCTTTCACGCCTCTGCTTTCGTGCACCAGTTTTCCATACCGAACCCTTGACGGGCACTTCGGGGCTTCATATCCTGAACGAACGGTCGGTAAATATTCAGACGGCTCGACACGCAGCGATGGGGCAGGGAACCGATGACTGGAGAAACCGGAAACGGGCAGGAGCGCTTTGACGCGCTGATAGCCGCGGATGCCCGGGTGGAGCCGCGCGACTGGATGCCGGAGGGATACCGCAGGACCCTCGTCCGGCAGATCTCCCAGCATGCGCACTCGGAAATCATCGGCATGCAGCCCGAGGCAAACTGGATTACCCGTGCACCCTCCCTGAAGCGCAAGGCCATCCTCATGGCCAAGGTCCAGGACGAGGCCGGCCACGGACTGTACCTCTACTCCGCCGCTGAGACGCTGGGTACTCCGCGGGACCGGATGACCGCCGACCTCATCGCCGGCAAGGCCCGGTACTCGAGCATCTTCAACTACCCCACGCTCACCTGGGCGGATATGGGTGCCATTGGCTGGCTCGTGGACGGAGCCGCGATCTGCAACCAGGTTCCGCTCTGCCGTGCCTCCTACGGTCCCTACGGGCGGGCCATGGTGCGGATCTGCAAGGAGGAATCCTTCCACCAGCGGCAGGGCTTCGAAATCCTCCTGGAACTTGCCCGCGGCACCGAGGCACAGCGGGAGATGGCCCAGGACGCGGTTAACCGCTGGTATGCGCCGTCGCTGATGATGTTCGGGCCGCCGGATGAGGATTCACCGAACTCCAGCCAGTCCATGGCCTGGAATATCAAGCGCTTCTCCAATGACGAACTGCGTTCGCGCTTTGTCGGCATGATCGTGGAACAGGTGAAGGTCCTTGGCCTGACTCTTCCCGATGCCGAGATCCGCTACAACGAGGAGACAGGCCGCTGGGAACACGGGCCGCTGGACTGGAATGAATTCTCCGAAGTCCTGGCCGGCCGCGGGCCCTGCAACTCCCAGCGCCTGGCCCGGCGACGGGAAGCACACGAAGACGGCGCCTGGGTGCGCGAGGCCGCAGCGGCCTACGCCGCCCGGCAGGCCGCCTCGCAGGACACCCCTGAACGTGCCCTCTCCGAAGCGGGGGCGGCATAGCCATGAGCGGCGGATCGACAACGGGCGACGACGGCTCGACACCGGTGGCCCCGGGCACGGATACGGCGGCAACGGATCACGACGCCGCAATGCCTGCCGCCGCGGCCGAACCTGCCGCCGCGGCCGAACCTGCCGCCGCAAAAGCACCGGGAGCCGTGTCGGCGGCAGCTGACACGGCGGCGGCCCCCGTTCCCGCTGCGGCCTGGCCACTGTGGGAAGTGTTCGTCCGTTCCTCCCGCGGCCTCTCCCACGTACATGCGGGATCACTGCACGCTCCGGACGCGGACATGGCCGTGCGTAACGCGCGTGATCTTTACACCCGGCGCAACGAAGGCGTGTCGCTCTGGGTGGTGCCGGCGTCGGCCATTATCACCAGCGATCCTGATGCCAAGGGGCAGTTCTTCGAATCCCCGCAGGGCAAGGACTACCGGCACGCCACCTACTACACCAAGTCGGAAGGGGTGAAGCACCTGTGAGTTCGGACAGCGCCACCCGCATTACCCCCGGCAACGCCCTGCGTCCGGAGGACATTGCCGCCGCCGGAAACCGTGCCGAACCGGACGTGGCGGCTTATGCCCTGCGCCTCGGCGATGATGCGCTGATCCTGGCCCAGCGGCTCGGCTGGTGGATTTCCCGTGCTCCGGAACTGGAGGAGGACGTGGCGCTGGGGAACATCGCCCTGGACCTCATCGGGCATGCCCGCTCCTTCCTGAGCTACGCGGGCAGCGCCGACGGGCGGACCGAGGATGACCTGGCGTATTGGCGGAACGAGACCGAATTCCGTTCTGTGCATCTGGTGGAACAGCCCAACGGCGACTTCGCCAGGACCATCGCACGGCAGCTGGCCGTCTCGTTCTACCAGTTCGAGCTGTACAACGCCCTGCAGCACACCGCTGATCCCACCCTTGCCGCGATCGCGGCGAAGGCTGTCAAGGAAGTGGATTACCACCGCGACCACAGCGCCCAGTGGGTGCTCCGGCTCGGGTTGGGCACGGACGAGTCCCGCCGCCGCATGATCCGGGCGCTCGAGGTGACCTGGCCCTATGTGGCCGAACTGTTCAATGACGACGAGCTGGTGGTTTCGCTCGGTGGCCGGGCAGTCCTCCCCTCGTCCCTGAAGCCCGCCTTTGACCACGGCGTCACGGCGGTGCTGGGGAAGGCCGGGCTGGAGGTGCCCGCTGTTCCTCCCGCACGCGGCGGCGGACGGCGGGGACAACACAGCGAGCACCTCGGCTACCTGCTGGCCGAAATGCAGGTCCTGGCCCGCGAACATCCCGGTGCCGCGTGGTGAGCGTGATGGAAACAGCACACCGTCCAGCGGATCCTGCAGCTGCAGCGGCATGGGATGTCGCCGCCACTGTGTGCGATCCGGAGATCCCCGTGCTGACCATCGAGGACCTCGGTGTGCTGCGGCGGGTGGAAGTCACCGATACCGGTGTCCAGGTGGCCATCACTCCCACATACTCGGGATGCCCGGCAATGGATGCCATCCGGCAGGACGTGACGGCAGCATTGGGTGCCGCCGGTTATGCGGGCGTTGAGGTTTCCCTCGAGCTGGCTCCTGCGTGGACCACTGATTGGATGACCAGTGCCGGGAAGGCGAAGCTGGATGCCTACGGCATCGCGCCGCCGTCGGGCCGGGCCGCAGCAGGTCCTGTACGGGTGGGCCTGAGCGTGAAATGCCCCCAGTGTTCCTCCCTGAACACCCGTGAGCTGACCCGCTTCGGATCCACGTCCTGCAAGGCGCTCTGGGTGTGCGGCGACTGCCGGGAACCGTTCGACTACTTCAAGGTGCTGTGAAGCCATGACCGCCCTTCCCGATGCGCCGGCCCGACGCGGCGCCTTCCACTCCCTGACCGTTGCCGCGGTGCGCCGGTTGACCGACGACGCCGTGGAGGTCACCTTCGCCGTTCCGTCCGAGCTCGTGGACGCCTACTCCTACCTGCCGGGACAGTACGTTGCCCTGCGCACGGTGCTGGACGGCACGGAACTGAGGCGCAGCTATTCCATCTGTGCGGTGCCGTTGCCCGGCGAACTGAGGGTGGCCGTGAAACGGGACCTGGGCGGACTGTTTTCCTCCTGGGTGAACGAGCACTTGAAAGCCGGCGATACGCTCGACGTGATGAGCCCGGCCGGCAGCTTCATCTCCCGGCACGCCCCGGGCGGCTCCGGGCTGGAACCGGCGCACGGGCAGGTGTTCGCCGCGGTAGCCGCGGGATCGGGCATCACTCCGGTGATTGCCATTGCCCGCACCGTGCTGGCTTCTTCCGATACCACCCGTTTCGACCTGGTCTACGCCAACAAGGCAGCCATGGACGTGATGTTCCTTGAGGAGCTGGCGGATCTGAAGGACCGCTATCCGTCCCGGTTCGCCCTGCACCACGTCCTCTCCCGCGAACAGCGGATCTCGCCGCTGCTCAGCGGACGGCTCGACGCCGGCAAGGTCACCACCCTGATTGACTCGGTGCTGCCGGCCGCAGCGGTCGACGAATGGTTTCTCTGCGGACCGTTCGATCTGGTCCAGCTCTGCCGCGACGCCCTTGCCGAACGCGGCGTCGATCCGGCCCGGGTGCGTTTCGAACTCTTCACCACGGGGCGTCCCGACCGCCCGGAAGGCGCCGCCGGCCGTCCGGTCCTCCCGGACAGCTCGGGCGACAACATCGACATCACCTTCCGGCTGGACGGACTACAGGGCAAAGTCGCCAGCCCGGTGCACGCCCGGGAATCCATCCTCAATGCAGCCCTCCGTGTACGGCCGGACGTGCCGTTCGCGTGCGCCGGTGGAGTCTGCGGAACCTGCCGGGCGAAGCTGGTCTCCGGGACGGTGGACATGGAGGAGAATTACGCGCTGGAACCGGAGGAGCTGGAGCGCGGCTATGTCCTGACCTGCCAGAGCCGGCCCACCAGTGCCAAAGTCACCGTTGATTACGACGCCTAGGAGCACCCGTTGATTGATTTGGACATCTCCGACGGCGTGGCCGAAGTGGTCCTGAACGCCCCGCGGAAACTCAATGCCCTGGACGGCCCCGCACTGGCGGAGCTGGGACAGGCGTACGACGACGCCGCAGCCGCCGGGGTCCGGGCCCTGCTGCTGCGCGGGGAGGGCCGGAGCTTCTGTGCCGGGCGGGACCTTTCCACCGTCACACCGGAACATGACGACGCCCGCGGATACCTCATGGATGACCTGCAGCCGCTGCTGCGGAAGATGTCCGCCTTTCCCGCCCCGACCTTCGCGGCGGCGCAGGGCGCGTGCCTGGGAGTGGGACTCGGGCTGCTGGTGGCCACCGACGTCGTGTATGTGGCAGCGGACGCGAAGATCGGCTCGCCGTTCGCGAACCTCGGGGCGGCGCTGGATTCGGGCGCGCACTGGCTGTTCACCGAACGGCTGGGACCGCACCGCACCCTGGACCTGATTTACACTGCCGACCTGATGAGCGGAACGGAGGCGGTGGCCGCGGGCCTGTTCAGCCGCGCCATGGAGCCCGCGGAACTGCTGGAGCGTACGCGGGACACTGCGGCGCGCGTAGCGTCCGGACCGACCCGGGCTTTCGCCGCGTCCCGGGAACTCGTGGGACAGATCCGGGACCGGCGGCTGGGCTTTTGGGAAGCGCTGGAGGCGGAGAACACTGTGCAGGACATGCTCAGCGGAACTCCTGACTACAAGGAGGGCTTTGCCGCCTTCCTGGCCAAGCGCAGGCCCGTTTTCTCCGGGTGAGGTACTGCTGCAGGCAGTGGAGGTAATTCCGGGCCGGCTTGTGATGCGCCGGACACCGGACTACGTTGGAGGTAACTCGTAAGTATGCTTACAACAGCTGCTTGCCGGCGCGGGGAAACCTGCCGGAGTGAGGAAACCTGAGACACCGAGGAGGGCGTACATGGCCGACAGCTATAACCCGAACAATGACCCGGCGAACCCGGATAAGCCCAAGGATGCGCAGATGGGTGCGGGAACGCAGGAGGGCACCGGCAATCACGAGCACAGTGAAGTGAAGGCCGGAAGCCCCAATCCTGATCCGGCAGAGGGCAACATCACCGGCCTAGAACCCGGCGGCGGCGTTCCCCCGGGAGAGACGCCCCCGGCGGAGGACCAGATGAGCTCCGACCAGGGCCACGACGAAAACTGACCCCCGAACCGTCCCGGACGGTTGACCGTCCGGAAACATAGAAGCAGGGCCTGCATCAGCAGGCCCTGCTTTACGTTTTCCGGCTGCTGCGCGTTTAGCGCGTATCCCGTTCTTCGAAAACCAGGAATGTCTGCGTATCCAAGACGCCCGGCATGGACTGCAGCTGATCGAAAATAACCCTGCGCAGATGGACGTTGTCCTCTGCCCGGACCAGCACAATAACGTCGAACGAACCGCCCACCAGGGCAATGTGGTGGATTTCCGGCACCTCGCTGAGCCGGTCCTTCAGCTCCCGCCAGGCATGCTGGCGGACCTTCAGCGTCACATACGCCGAGGAACCCAGTCCGGCCTTCTCCGGATCCACCAGCGCGGTAAACCGGCTGAGGACGCCGGACTCCGTGAGTCTGGCAATCCGTGAGTAGGCATGCGCCCGAGAGATATGGACTGCCTGCGCGACGGCGGTAAACGAAGCCCTGCCGTCGGACCGCAGGACGGCCAGGATCTTCCGGTCAATATCATCCAGTGCCTGCACCTGCGTTGTCGTCATAATGTCCACGCTCTCCCCAAGTAATCTGCGTCACATCTGCAAGGTGTCCACCAGATTACTCCCGCAGGCCCTTGGCGTCCAAGATTTGCGCAAATGCTGGTTCCGAAAGAGCCGCCGAAAGCATACTGGCAAGACAGAAGTGCTGCGCGCGAAGATGCGTGCGTACGGCGGACGGAGGCTCGCAATGACCATCTCTACCGGCAGGACCGAACCGGCTGCCCGCGCCGCCGGGAGCGGTGCGGATGCCCTCCTGCCCTCGGACGTCCCCGTCCAGCTGATCGATCGGGACGGTACCGCCCACACGGATTCCCGGTACCCGTTTCCCACCGACGGGCTGCTGCTGGATGCCTACGCACGCCTGGTGGCGGGCCGCCGGATCAACGACCAGGCCAACGCCCTGGTACGACAGGGACGCCTTGCCGTCTACCCCTCATCGCACGGGCAGGAAGCCTGCCAGGTCGCCGCAGCTGCCGTGCTGGAAGGGCAGGACTGGCTGTTCCCCACGTACCGGGACAGTGTTGCCGTCGTGTCCCGCGGAGTGGACCCGCTGCAGGTGCTGACATTGCTTCGCGGAGACTGGCACAGCGGATACGACCCGTACGAACACCGGGTGGCACCGCAGGCCACGCCCCTGGCCACCCAGCTGCTGCACGCCGTCGGCGTTGCGCATGCCGCGAAGCTCAAGGGGGAGGACACGGTGGTACTGGCCCTGTGCGGGGACGGCGCCACCAGCGAGGGCGATTTCCACGAAGCGCTGAACTTCGCCGCGGTGTTCCATGTGCCCGTGGTGTTCTTCATCCAGAACAACGAGTACGCCATTTCCGTGCCGTTGAAAAACCAGTCAGTGGCCCCGTCGCTTGCCCACAAAGCCGTTGGATACGGCATGCCGGGGGAGCGGGTGGACGGCAACGACGTCGCCGCCCTCCTCTCCGTCCTCGGTGCGGCGGTGCAGCGGGCACGGGAAGGCGGCGGCCCCGCCCTGGTGGAAGCGCACACCTACCGCATACAGGCCCATACCAATGCGGACGATGCCACCCGGTACCGTTCGGTGGAAGAAGTGCAGGACTGGCTGCCCAGGGATCCGCTGGCCCGGACCCGTTCCTACCTGCGCGGCCGCGGGCTGCTGGACGCTGCCCGGGAGGAGGAGCTGGCAGCGGAAGCCGAAACACTCGCCGCCGTCATGCGGAACGGACTGAACACCGACGTCGATCCCGATCCGATGGCCCTGTTCGAGCATGTCTACACCGCGCGCACCACGCAGCTGCGCGAGCAGGCCGAACTGCTGCGCGGGGAACTGGAACGGGACGCGGCGGAACCCGCCGCAGGTGTCCGCAGCCCCGCCGGCACTGCTGGCAGCCCCGGCGCCCCCGGCGCATCACGGTGACCCCTCCCGATCCGAAAGGCAGGACCATGGCAGCAACCACCACCGGCACGCCGCCCCAGGCGCGGGAGATGCCGAAGGCCGGGACGGACTCCGGGCCGGCCACCCTGACGTTTGCCAGCGCGCTCAACGCCGCGCTCGCAGACGAAATGGCCGCCGATCCGACGGTCGTGGTGTTCGGGGAGGACGTGGGCCCGCTCGGCGGAGTTTTCCGGATCACTGACGGGCTTACTGCCCGGTTCGGAACCGACCGCTGCTTCGATACTCCGCTGGCCGAATCCGGGATCATGGGCATGGCGGTGGGCATGGCAATGAACGGGCTGCGCCCGGTCGTGGAAATGCAGTTTGACGCCTTTGCCTACCCGGCCTTCGAGCAGGTGGTCAGCCACGTGGCGAAGATGTCGAACCGGACCCGTGGAAAGGTGAAGCTGCCCCTGGTGGTCCGCATTCCGTACGCCGGCGGGATCGGCGGGGTGGAACACCACTGTGATTCCTCGGAGGCCTACTACGCGCACACTCCCGGCCTGACCGTCGTCGCACCGGCCACCGTAGCGGATGCCTATACGCTGCTGCGCGCTGCGATCCGGCTGAATGATCCCGTGGTGTTCCTGGAACCAAAGAAGCTCTACTGGAGCAAGGAAACGGTGGATCTGGCCGCACTGCGCCGTGCCTCCGATGACGCCTTGCGCACCGGCCTGCCGGCCGGCGGCATCGGCACTGCTGCGGTGGCACGTCCCGGAACGGATGCCACCCTGGTGGCCTACGGTCCGTCCGTGTCCACGGCGCTGGCTGCAGCGGCAGCCGCCGAGGCCGAGGGCCGGTCCCTGGAAGTGATCGACCTCCGTTCGATCGTCCCGTACGACGACGCCACCGTGGACGCCTCCGTCCGGCGTACCGGGCGTGCCGTGGTCATTTCCGAAGCACCGGGTTTCGCCTCCGTGGCCTCGGAGGTCGCGGCCCGCATCTCCGAACGCTGCTTCCATTCCCTCGCTGCACCGGTGCTGCGGGTGACCGGATTCGACGTACCGTATCCGGCACCGAAACTGGAGCACTGGTTCCTCCCCGGGGTGGACCGCATCCTGGACGCGGTGGATGAGCTGCAGTGGGACGAACCGGACGACGGCGACGGCGCGGCGGCCGGCACCCCGGAGGGTCAGCGATGAGTGTGCGTACCTTCCTGCTGCCGGACCTCGGTGAAGGCCTGACGGAGGCCGAACTCGTCACCTGGCTGGTGGCAGTGGGGGACATCGTGGCGGTGGACCAGGCGGTGGTGGAAGTGGAAACGGCCAAATCGCTGGTGGAGGTCCCGTCCCCGTTTGCCGGCCGCGTGGCGCAGCTGCACGGCCGGGCAGGTGAGAGCGTCGATGTCGGGCGCCCGCTGATCTCGGTGGAGACCGCGGCCGATGCAACGGCGGGTGCCGGGCCTACCGGCGGTATGGCAATCCCGGAAAACGGTGAAGCGATGGCACCGGCAGCGGCTGTGGGACCTGCGGAAGCGGCTGCTGCAGCAGGTGCCGCTGCGGCGACGGGGGACATGGCGGGGGAGGTGTACCGCGAGGAAGAGAAGGCCGGGTCGGGGAACGTCCTCATCGGCTACGGAACGCCTGCTAACGGCCAGTCGCCCCGGCGCACCCGTGTTCCGAGGAGGCCGAAGGGTGTACCTACGGCTCCGGCAGCGGGACCGTCCGGTGCAGGAGCTGTCCGAACCGAGGCTCCGCGGTGCATTTCCCCCCTGGTCCGCCGTCTGGCCCGGGACGCCGGATTGAATCTGGCGGATGTGGCCGGCAGCGGAGCGGACGGACTGATTCTGCGCCGCGATATCGAAGCGGCACTGGCCCCGGCGGTCCCGGTGGCCCCTGCGGCCCGGGAGACGGCCGGGCAGGTTCCCCGGACGGAAGGCGCGGCCGGTACCGGACGTGACACGCGCACCGGGCTGGGCGTTGCCTCGCGCACCCCGGTCCGCGGCCTCCTGCGGACCATCGCCGCGAACCTGAGCCGCAGCCGCAGCGAGATTCCGGAAGCCACCGTGTGGGTGGACGTTGATGCCACCGCCCTGATGGACCTCCGCGCCGATCTGGCGCAGCAGGGGCAGGACGTACCCTCGCTGCTGGCTTTCCTGGCCCGCTTCACCCTGGCCGGACTGTCCCGGTTCCCCGAGCTGAACACCCGTTATGTGCCCGCGGGGGAGGACATGGAAGAGCAGCAGGCCGTGATCGAAGCCTTCGACGGCGTCAACCTGGGCATAGCGGTCCAATCGGACCGGGGCCTGATGGTGCCGTCGGTCCGACGGGCGGACACCCTGACCACCCGCGGGCTGGACATGGAAATCCGCCGCCTCACCGCGGCTGCCCGCTCGGGCAGGGCAACACCTGCCGAGCTTTCCTCGGGCACCTTTACCCTGAACAACTACGGTGTGTACGGGGTGGACGGCAGCGCAGCCATCATCAACTATCCGGAGTCGGCCATCCTGGGCGTGGGCCGCATCATCGAGAAGCCCTGGGTTGTCTCCGGCCGGCTCGAGGTCCGGAAGCTCACGCAGCTGACCCTGGTGTTCGATCACCGCGTCTGCGACGGGGCAACTGCCGGCGGCTTCCTGCGGTACGTGGCCGACGCCGTCGAAAACCCGGGCCGCGTCCTGGCCGACCTGTAACACGTGGCACGCACGCCCACTCGCGATAGGTTGGAAACCGGCCGGGAGAAGGAAAGCTGAAATGACACAAACACCGCAGCACGTTGCCACCCAGCACGGATGGCAGGAGGTGGCGCCCCGGATCTGGGTGCGCACCAATGCCGCCTTTGCCGTCAACACCGGCCTGGTGATCGGGGACGAGCGGGCCCTGCTTATCGACACCGGTGCGGGCCCGGCCATGGCCCGGGACATTTACGACGCCGTCCGGACGCTGACGGACCTGCCGCTGACAGCGGTGAACACGCACGCCCACTTTGACCACTACTTCGGCAACGCCCTGATGCTGGCCAACGGCGTGGAAGATATCTGGGCAACCGCCGGGTGCGCCGCCAGCATCCGCGAAAACGGCAACAGCCACCGTCCGCAGGCCGCCGACGCGGAGCCCGAGATGGCTGTGGCCATGGGCGGGAACACCGAACTTGCCGAGCCCACGAAGCTGGTGGAGGACGCACCGGTGGACCTCGACCTGGGCGGCATTTCCGTGACCCTCTTCCACCTTGGACGCGGGCACACGGACCACGACCTGCTGGTGGGGGCCGGCGAGGTCCTGTTCACCGGAGACCTCGTGGAGCAGGGGGCCGACCCCGCCTTCGAGGACGCCTTCCCCAAGGACTGGATCCGCACCCTGGGGAAGATCGCGGCACTCGAGGACCTGTACACGGTGTTTGTTCCGGGCCACGGCAAGCCCGTCACGGTGGATTTCGTCACTACCCAGATGAACAAGATGCGCACCGCCGTTGCCGTCACCCGCAGTGCCATGGACCAGGCCTCGCTGGACATGACGAAGGCCATCCCCATCCTGCCGTACGGCCCGGACCAGTCCCGCGCGCTGCTCACCCGCCTGCGCACCCTTGCCCGGTGGAAGTGGCTCCAGAAGTAGCGCGCCCCGGAGGGGTGCCGCTCCAGCGGTAGTCTGGGGCCGTGCCAGCGGACGATTTCAGCCTTCGGAAAATAGCCATCCCGGCCTACGGGCCCACCCTGCTCTACGGGTTGGCCACCGGGGCGATCCTGCCGGTGATAGCGCTCAGCGCCCGTGATCTGGGCGCCACCGTTGCCTTGGCAGCCCTGGTCATCACCCTGACCGGCGTCGGTTCGCTGTTGACCAATGTCCCGGCCACCATTGTGACCACGCGCTTCGGGGAGAAATGGGCGCTGGTTGCCGCGTCGGCCTGGTGCGCGCTGGCAATGGTCCTCGCCGCCGCCATCCCGGTGCTGGCGGTGTTCGCGGCGGCGGTCTTCATGGTCGGCATGGCCGGATCGGTGTTCGGCCTGGCCCGGCAGAGCTACCTGACGGAAGCCGTTCCGGTGCACTTCCGGGCCCGTGCCCTGTCCACGCTCGGCGGGGTGAACCGGATCGGCGTCTTCATCGGCCCCTTCGCCGCTGCCGGTGCCATCCATTTTTTCGGCACACAGGGCGCGTACTGGGTGGGTGCCGCGGCCGCCGTCGGCGCCGGAATCCTCAGCCTCCAGGTACCGGACCTGCGTCCCGGCGGCGGCGGGAGCGGAACCACGGTTTCCGGGGCCGACGCCGGCCCCGCACCCACCGTACGGTCCGTCCTGGGCAGCCATGCCAAGGTGTTCCGGACCGTCGGCATCGGAGTGCTGCTGATAGCCGCCGTCCGTGCCACACGCCAGGCGGTGATTCCGCTCTGGGGCCAGCACATTGGCCTGGACCCGACGACCACGGCCCTCATCTACGGACTCTCCGGCGCCATCGACATGCTGATCTTCTACCCCGCAGGCAAGGCGATGGATACCTGGGGTCGGCGCTCGGTGGCCGTGCCCTGCATGCTGATCATGGGGCTCGGTCTCGGACTGCTGCCGCTGGCCTCGGAAGCGACCGGATTGCTGCTGGCTGCCCTGCTGATCGGCTTCGGCAACGGCATCGGCTCCGGTATTGTCATGACCCTCGGAGCGGACTTCTCACCCTCGCCCGGACGCCCCCAGTTTCTGGGCATCTGGCGGCTGCTGGCGGACATCGGAACCATGGGCGGCCCCGGCATCCTTTCCGGCATCACGGCACTGGTGTCCCTATCCGCAGGAATCGGGGCAACCGCTGTTCTGGGACTGCTGGGCGCTGTCGTGCTCTGGATCTGGGTTCCCGGACGGAAAGCTGCCGGCGGTTCCGTTACCGTCACGGACGGCAGTCCGAGCCCAAAGACCCGCTAGCGCCGGGCAGGGTCTCCGGCCTGCTGGTTAAAGAGCCAGCAGGCAAGGGCGCTGACCAGGTACCCCACGCCCACAATCAGGCTCAGGCCGGCCCAGAAATACAGCGGCATTGATGTCGTGGCGGCAACGGCCGGATCCCAGCGGGCATAGAAATACAGGCCCAGGCTCGCTGCCGTGGCCAGCACCCCGGGCACGGCACAGAGGACGGCAACGGCCTTCGCGGACCCCTGCGCAGCTCCCTTGGCAGGCCAGCAGTTCCATTCCGGGTTGGTCCGCATCATCACCAGTCCGCCGATAAGCGTCCAGGCCGCCACCACCAAAAGCGAGGCGACGACGTCGGCCGGCCGGTGCCAGAGGTTCAGGAACGTGGCAGCACCGGCGAGTACGGCATAGCTGCCTCCGAAAAGCGCAGCAAGGGGCCGCCACCGCGGGGAAGCGAGCAGGAAGACCGCGGCAGCTGCGGAAGCGGCCAGCGTGGTGTGGCCGGACGGAAGGGAATTGAAATCCAGCGTCACCACCCCGCGGTCGGGCCGGTCCAGCACGGTCCGCTTCAGCAGCTGGCTGCTGATATTAGCGGCCGCAAAGGTGCCCAGGGCAATAACCGCAGGCGAAATCCTGCGGCGAAGGATGGTTACAAAGACCACCACGATGACGGCAATAAACACCGAAATCAGCGGCAGCTCATCGAGGAAGGCGATGACGGGCCGTTCAGTGCCCGGAGCGATCAGCTCGGCTTCCTTGAATGCGGACTCATCCGCGAGCTGGCCAGTGGTGGTGCGGACGAAAAACCAGTAGGTTGCGGCAACGCCTGCAGCACACACGAGGGCGGCGAAAAGGAAGAGAGCCGGATTATGCGCAGCCGACCGTTGGGTACGGGCGCGCTGTGCCAGCAAGTTGCGAGTATCCATCGCATCCAGCCTGCCACATCATCGTGATGGTTACCTGTTCGCGTGCAACCGGAGGAGGGCAGGGGATGCCAAAGCGTAGGCTGGCAGGGTGCCGAACCGGAAGATCCCAGACCTGCCCGCCCTGTTGTCCGACGCACGCGTGGTGTCCATTCCCATGCGGGTGAGGTTCCGCGGGATCATGCACCGTGAGGCACTGCTGCTGCGCGGCTCGTCCGGCTGGGGCGAGTTCGCGCCTTTCCGGGAATATGACGATGTCGAATCAGTGCCCTGGCTTGCGTCCGCGCTCGAAGCCGCAGAGCAGGGCTACCCGGAACCGCTCCGCACCTCCATACCGGTCAATGGCACCGTCCCGGCCATCGATGTGCCCGAGGTCGAACGCGTACTTGCCCGGTTCGGGGCGGTGACCACCGTCAAGGTAAAGGTGGCTGAAGCCGGACAGTCACCGGAAGACGATCTTGCCCGGGTGGCCGAGGTGCGCCGGCTGCTGCCCGGCGCTGCTATCCGCGTGGATGCAAACGGCGGCTGGGACGTGCCCACCGCCGTCGCCACGCTCACCCGCCTGGCCGAAGCCGGACTGCAGTACGCCGAGCAGCCGGTGCCGGACATTGCCGGCCTGCGGGCTGTCCGGACGGAACTGCGCCGGCGCGGAGTCCCGGTCTTGATTGCCGCGGATGAGAGCGTGCGCAAGGAAACCGATCCGCTGCGGGTTGCCCGGGAAGACGCAGCAGACCTGATCATCATTAAGGCCGCTCCGCTGGGCGGTGTGCGTCGTGCCGTGGAGATTGTGCAGCAGGCGGGGCTGCCGGCCGTGGTCAGCTCGGCGATAGACACGTCGGTGGGTATCCGCACCGGCGTTGCGCTGGCTGCGGCGCTGCCCGAGCTTCCTTATGCCTGCGGGCTGGGCACCATCTCCCTGATGGACGGCGACGTCACGGACGCACCGCTCGAACCCGAAGCAGGCGCATTGCCTGTCCGCGAGGTGGAGGTATCCGAATCCCTTGTAGACCGGTTCCGGGCAGATGCCCAAACGCAGCAATGGTGGCTGGACCGGCTGCAGCGTGTGTACGGTCTGCTGGCGGAGCGCAGGCAAGGACGGATAAAGGAATAACGGGCCCTGGCGTCGGAATAACCGGCCCCGGCGTCGCCCTGCCTAACGGAGCACGTGGCCTGCCCCGTGCAGCAGAACGCGGGCCTGATCGTAGTGCGGTGAGGGAACCAGGAGGATGTCGCCGTCAAAGGTCGAGACCACGAACACCGGGCAGCCGGCGGCCGACAGCGGTGCGACCAGCGAGGCCACCACCCCGGTCATTCCGAAGGGAATCGGACCGGAGACATAAAGGGCCGCCCAGGTGCCGTCAATTTGAGCGCCTTCCGGTGCCAGCGCCGCGGGACAGACGATCGAGAGCTCCTGCGGAGTGCGGGTGACGGAGACAAATCCGTCCTGTGGCGCCGACGACAAAAGCGAGGCGGGCGCCTGCGCCGCCGGGGAAAGCCGGGCAATCACAAAATCGCCGGCGAGGGTGTGCAGCTCCACCGAAGGAGCAGGGGCAGGAAGGGGCATGGAGAATCCTTGATTTGCCTTGTGCGGAAGGCACCGGGAGTCCGGGCCGCGCTGATCGCACCCCCTCATCATGGCAGCGGCGGCGCCTGCCCACCGCCCGCGGCGCGCCGCCGGCGGAGCCGACGTGTCCGTCCCGGCCATTCACGGGTGGTCGGCAGCGAAGGCTGCACCGTGGAGCCGAAGATCGTACCTAGGATGGAAGGGTGACCGGATCTTCGCACGTCCCCGACCCATCCGCCGGCAGCCCCGGGCCAGTAACCGGCAGCCCCTTGACTTCCCTGCAGGCCGCCCGTTCCGCCGTTGCCGCCCTTGCCGCCGCCGGTGTACGCGACACCGTCCTTGCGCCGGGCTCCCGCAGCGCACCGCTCGCCTATGCCTTGGCCGAAGCGGAGCTGCAGGGCCGGATGCGGGTGCACGTACGGATTGATGAACGCGTTGCCGGCTTCACCGCGCTGGGGCTGGCACGCGGCGGACGCCGGCCCGCCGCCGTCGTCACGACGTCGGGCACAGCTGTCGGTGAGTTGATGCCCGCCGTCATGGAAGCCCACCATGCGGGGATTCCCCTCGTGGTCCTTTCGGCCGACCGGCCCGCCGAACTGCACGGCACCGGCGCCAACCAGACCACCGTGCAGCCCGGCATTTTCGCCGGTTTCCCGGTAGCGGCTGCGGATGTGGAACCCGGCAGCGACCCGGCGGGGGCTATTTCCGCCGCGCTGGCGCGCCTGGGCACGGGCGTTCCGGTGGGACCGGTGCACGTCAACCTGCAGTTCCGCGAGCCTCTGACCCCTGATGAAACCGATCCGCTGTTCCTCGACGCGCCCGAATCGCGGGAACCGGTGCCTGTCTGCGCAGCAGTCCCGGAGCGGTCTCCGGCATCCGGTCCGCCCGTTCCCGGGACACACCGCACTGTTGTAGTGGCCGGTGACGGTGCCGGCGAACTGGCTGCCCTGTTTGCCCTCCGCGCCGGCCTGCCGCTGCTGGCGGAACCGTCCTCCAACGCCCGCTTCGGACCGAATGCCGTCGGCGCCTACCGGCTGCTGCTGGCCGAGCTGGGGCCGGAGATCGAACGCGTGGTGGTCTTTGGCCGCCCCACGCTGTCCCGCCCCGTCGCGGCACTGCTGGCGCGCACCGACGTCGAGAAAGCCCTGTACCTGCCCCGTCCGGTGAACTGGTTCACTCCGGGACGCCGCCCCGAGACCATCATCAGCGACATTCCGGGACTCTTCGAGTTCGCCGGAACCGGAACACCGGGCTGGCTGGAGCGGTGGCGGACCGCGTCGGAAGCAGCATTGAACACGCTGAACAACCTGCTGGAGCGGCAGAGTGAACTCACCGGTCTCCACGTGGCGGACCTGGTGTGGGAAGCAGCAGACGCCAATCTGGTGCTCGGTTCCTCCAACGTCATCCGTGACATGGACCTGGTGGCGTCGCCGGACTGGCACCCCCTGGACGTCTACGCCAACCGCGGGCTCGCGGGCATTGACGGGACCATTTCCACAGCCACGGGCATTGCCTTGTCGAACGGTATTCCTACGCGGCTGCTGCTGGGGGACCTCACGTTCCTGCACGACGCCGGAGCCCTGCTCCTGGGCAACGGAGAGGCCGAACCGGACCTGCAGGTGATCGTCTTGAATGACGGAGGCGGCGGCATCTTTTCGGTCCTTGAACACGGTGCGCTGGGGGAGGACCCCAGGTATACGGCACTGGTGGAACGGTTCTTCGGGACACCGCACCGTGCCGACCTGGCCGGCCTGTGCCGCGGCTACGGCGTCCGGCACCGGCTGGTCCGCTCTGCCGACGAACTCGAAGCCGCGCTGGCCGAGCCGGTCAGCGGCCGCTCCGTCATCGAGGTAGTGACCGCACGGGAGACCCTGCGCAGCCTGCATCAACAGGTGCAGTCGGCAGTGCAGGCAGCGCTGGGAAGCTGAGCTGAGCGGGGCGGCAACAACCACGCCCGGACAGCAAAACGCGGTCTGCACCTCCGAGGTGTAGACCGCGTTTTGATCCCTGGCTTCAGCCGGGCATAGCCTCTCGCCGGTGGATACTCCCTAGAGAACCTTCGAGAGGAACGCCCGGGTGCGTTCGTGCTGCGGGTTGCCCAGGACATCTTCGGGACGTCCCTGCTCCACCACGACCCCGCCGTCCATGAAGACCACGCGGTCGCCCACTTCACGGGCGAAGCCCATCTCGTGGGTCACCACCATCATGGTCATGCCTTCCTCGGCAAGCTGGCGCATGACGGCGAGCACGTCGCCTACCAGTTCCGGGTCCAGTGCGCTGGTGGGCTCGTCGAAGAGCATCATGTCCGGATCCATGGACAGTGCACGGGCAATGGCCACACGCTGCTGCTGGCCGCCGGAAAGCTGGGCGGGGAATGCAGAGGCGCGATCCTCCAGACCCACCTTGGCAAGGTTCTTCAGGGCTACCTTGGAGGCTTCGTCCTGGCCGCGCTTCTTCGCCCGGCGCTGGGCCAGGGTCAGGTTGCGCAGCACGTTCAGGTGCGGGAAGAGGTTGAACTGCTGGAAGACCATGCCGATCCGGGTGCGGACCTTGTCCAGGTCAGTGTCGGGATCGGTGATGTCGACGCCCTCCACGAGGACGGTGCCGCTGGTGGGCTCCTCCAGGCGGTTGACGCAGCGCAGCAGGGTGGACTTGCCGGAACCGGACGGACCGATCACGCAGACCACTTCGCCCTGGTCTACATGGAAGTCGATGCCCTTCAGCACCTCGTTGCTTCCAAAGGACTTGTGAAGGTTACGGACCTCGATGGCAGGGGCGTTGGTGTTCGGAACGCTCATAGCTGCTACCTGCCTCTCTGGTTGTGTCGTTCAAGCTTTGCCACCAGCTGGGTCAGCGGCAGCGTGATGATCAGGTACATCAGGGCGGCGAGCACCAGCGGCGTAGCGTTCGCGGTCTGCGATACGGAGTCCCGCGCAAAGGTGGTGAGCTCGCGATCCTGCAGGGCCATGCCGGCGATGAAGAGCAGCGACGTGTCCTTGATCAGGATGACCAGTTCGTTGGTCAGCGGCGGCGTGATGATCCGGAATGCCTGGGGCAGGGTCACGGAGATCATGGTCCAGGCCGGGCCCATGCCCAGCGAGCGGGCAGCTTCGGCCTGGCCGGAGGGAACGGCCTGGATACCGGCACGGATGGTCTCGGCAATGTAGGCGCCGGACACAATGATCAGGGCCAGGAGCCCTGCACCTGCGCTGCCTCCCGGCGGACGCCAGTCAAACGCGATGGGAACGGCGAAGGCGAACCCGAAGATCACGAGCAGGGCAGGGAGTCCGCGGAAAAGTTCGATGTAGGCGGTGGCGGCCCAGCGGTAGGGTGCCACGGGGGAAAGCTTCATCAGCGCCAGCAGCAGGCCCAGGAGGAGACCGCCGGCGAAAGCGATGACCGTGTAGATAATCGTGTTCTTGACCGCCACCGTAATGATGGTGGGGAAGGCCTCACGGGCCACCTCGGCGTCGAAGAAGTTCTTGCCGATGGCTTCCCAATCGGCAGCCAGCACCACTGCTACCAGTGCGATGACAAAAACGGCGTACAAGACGCCCCGGAACAGGCGTCTGCGGGTGGAGGGTTTCAAAATGGGCCTTCCGGGGAAGAAAAGGGGTCGTCCCGGGCACCCGGGCCCGGGACGACACAGCGGTCTAGGCGTTATTCGGTGAAGTACGTGTCGTAGATTTCCTGGTACTTGCCGTTGTCCCGCAGCTCGGAGAGCTGCTTGTTCACGGCGGAGATGAGTTCGGTGTTGTCCTTGTCCATGGCAAAACCGTAGGACTCATCGGTCTCATACTCTTCGGCAATGGTGAAGTCACCATCCTCCGTGTGGCCAATGTTCACCGGCAGGTCCTGGAGCACAGCATCGACGTTACCGGACTGGATGGCCGGGAACAGCTCGCCGTCGGACGGGAAGGAAACGATTTCAGCGCCCGGAGCCTTTTCCCGGGCGTAGGCTTCGCCGGTGGTGCCCTGCTGGACGCCGAGCTTCTTGCCTTCCAGATCATCAATGCTCTTGATATCCGAGCCGACGGGGACGAGCAGGGACTGCAGCGAGTCGTAATACGGATCGGCAAAGCCCATGGCTTCTTCGCGTTCCGGGGTGATGGTGATGGCGCTGGCGGAGAGATCACACTGTCCTGCAGCCAGCACCGTGCCGCTGGCAATACCCTCGAAACCGGCGTCCTGGACTGCCAGTTCCAGCTCCAGCCCGTTCGCGATCTCCTTGACCAGATCCATGTCGAAGCCGATGTATTCGCCGTTTTCCTCGTATTCGAACGGCACGAAGGGGATGTCCGAGCAGACGGTCAGCGTCCCTTCGGCGACCAGATCGAATCCGTTGGCAGCCTCATCGGAGGCTCCGGCGTCGTCACCGCCGCAGGCGGTCAGCGAAAGGGCGCCGATGGCCAGGAGGGCGGCGGCGGCGGTGCGGGCTTTGTGCGGCATGGGTTTACAACCTTTTGGTCGGACGGTGTGAGCGATCTCACCCGTAGCTGGGTATTGGGAAGCAGTCTAGAGCGTACGCAGTCCATATTTCGGTAATGTGTCCGCCACGGCCGGCAGCATCGCAGAAGCCCGATGGCCTGGCCTGCCTGCTGCGACTGGTTCCCGGTCCGGCTACTTCGTGAAGAACCGGTCGTGGAGCTCCTGGTACTTGCCATTCTCCCGCAGCACCGAAAGCTGCTCATTCACCGTCTCCACCAGTTCCTCGCTGCCTTCCTTCTTCATGGCAAACCCGTACGATTCACCCGTGGCGAAGGTCGCGGAGATCTGGAACTTGCCGTCTTCGGTGTGGTCCAGGTTCACGGCGTGGTCCTGGAGGACGGCGTCAATGTTTCCGGCCTGCATGGCCTGGAAGAGTTCCGCGTCGGTCTGGAAGGACATGATTTCCGCATCCTTGGCATTTTCCCGCGCGTAGGTCTCGCCGGTGGTGCCCTGCTGGATGCCTACCTTTTTGCCTGCGAGGTCCTCCACGGAAGCGATCGTGGAATCTGCGGGAACCAGCAGGGACTGGGGCGAGTCGTAGTACGGGTCCGAGAAGGCCAGCCTCTCGGCACGCTCGTCGGTGATGGACATGGCCGCGGCAATCATGTCGCACTGGCTGGCAGCCAGCACGGTTCCGCTCTGCAGGCCGTCGAATCCGACGTTCTGCACTTCATGTTCCAGTCCCATGCCCTTGGCGATTTCGCGGGTGAGTTCAATGTCGAAGCCGGTGAACTCTCCGTCCACCACGTATTCAAACGGCTTGAAGGGAACGTTGGAGCACACGGTGAGGGTGCCCTCCGTGACCGTGGACAGGCCGGATTCATTGCTGTCGCTTGCGTCTCCGCCTCCGCAGGCGGTAAGGGACAGGGCAGAGGCGGCGAGGAGGGAGACGATAGCGGTACGGACTTTATGCGGCATGACGATTCAGGACCTTAGCTGGCAGGAATAGAAGAGGCCGCAGGCGGAAACCGACCGTCTCCATAGCGGCGTCGCGGAAAGCACCCGAGGGCAACTTCCGGGTTTCTATTCTACCCACTGTAATTTTATGCAGAAAACCATCCGGCTATGCAGTCGGTCTCGCGGAGGGCCAGGGGCCGGATGCCGCCGCGGATCAGGCGCCCGCGGGTGCGGAAGCGAAATCGGGGCTGCGCCTCGGAACCGGGCGGGGGCGGTCCAGGCCGAGGGCTTCCAGCATTGGACGGAATTTGCTCCAGGTTTCTTCCAATTCCGCGGCAGGATCGGAGCCGGCGACGATTCCGCAGCCTGCATAAAGCCGTACGTCAGTGGAACTTTCAATCACGGCTCCCCGGAGGGCGATGCCCCATTCCCCGTTCCCGGCAGCGTCCATCCAGCCGACAGGTCCTGCATAGGGGCCGCGGTCCATGTGTTCAAGCTCACTGATGAGTTCCTCCGCCACTCCGGTGGGGGACCCGCAGACCGCAGCGGTGGGGTGCAGTGCTTCGACCAGGGTCAGCGGCGTGGGGACCCGTCCGTTCCCGTCCTGCGCCAGTTCGGCCGTGACGTCGGAGGCCAGATGCCAGACGTTGGGCAGTTCGAGGATGAACGGCTCGCTGTGGGACGTCATTGAGGAGGTGAAGGGTTCCAGGGAACCGGTGAGCGAGTCGATCGCGATCTGGTGTTCATGCTGCTGTTTGGCGGAACCTGCAAGCACGCGCCGGGCGTAATCGGGGTCATCCTCGGGGGCAGTGGCGCGGTCGAGGGTGCCGGCCAGCACGCGCGCCTCTGCCGTGCCGTTCTCCACCCGGATCAGCATCTCCGGGGTGGAGCCGATCAGGCCGTCCACGGCGTAGGTCCAGCAGTCCCGGTAACGTACGGCCAATTCACGCAGAACCTGCGAAGCCACCAGGGGTCTGCCCAGTTTTACGGCAATGTCACGGGCCAGGACAATCTTGCTGATGTCTCCGGCAGCGACGTGGGCCACCGAGCGCGCCACGGCATTCTTCCATTCCGCCTCGCTCAGCATGCCGGGGCGGACCTCGTCCGCGGAATCGCTGTCCCGGTAGAGCGGCAGATCCTCCAAGTAGCCGGCAAGTGCGGCCTTCGCGGTCTCGGCGTTGAGCGTCACCCCGGGATCTGCGGTGGTGTACGTGACCCAGCCTTCGCCGTCGCGCAGGCCGACGACGATCTCCGGAACCACCAGTCGGGATTCAAACGGGGACCGCTTGGAAAACGCAAAGGAGCCGAAAGCGACAATGCCGGTGCCCGGAGCCTGCAGCCCGTCGTCGACGTCGGCTTCGGCCAGGACGGACCGCCACCAATCCTGTGCCCGGGCAAAGCGGTCGGGGCCGCTGCCGGCGAAACGGGCTGCTTCGCCGAAGCCCACGAGCCCCTCCTGGCGCCGGATCCAACACAATTGCTCATCGAGTACCAGATACTCCAGGAGGCCAATAGTGGACGAAAGCTCACCGAGGGGCACGGTCACAGAACGCAGGGTGGTCATAGTGGTTCCACAGTACTCCGCCGCCGTTGCAGCCCTGATATCGGTACCCGCGGCTGAGAGGAACCAGACAACACGGCGGCCGGTTCGGCGGCCCTGACATTGTTTGAGACAATGTCAGGGTGAACCGCGCATCGTTGGAAAAACGCCCGGATGAAGTTGCTGCCATGTTTGACGACGTGGCACCTAAATACGACGTCGTAAACGACGTGCTGTCCCTCGGACAGACACGCCGCTGGCGCCGGATTGTGGTGGACGCCGTCGGCGCCGTGCCCGGCCAGCGGGTCCTGGACCTCGCCGCCGGCACCGGCACCTCAAGCGAGCCCTACGCCGACGCAGGGATCGACGTCGTGGCCTGCGACTTCTCCCTCGGCATGCTCAAGGTGGGCAAGCGGCGCCGCCCGGACATCGACTTTGTTGCCGGCGATGCCACCAACCTGCCGTTCGAGGACAACTCCTTCGACGCCTCCACCATTTCCTTCGGCCTGCGCAACGTCAACGAGCCGAAGAAGGCGCTGGCGGAAATGCTTCGCGTCACGAAGCCCGGGGGACGCCTGGTCATTGCGGAGTTCTCCTCTCCGGTGGTTCCCGTGTGGCGCACCATGTACACCGAGTACCTGATGCGGGCCCTTCCGCCCATCGCCCGCAAGGTCGCATCCAACCCTGACGCGTACGTCTACCTCGCGGAATCCATCCGTGCCTGGCCGAACCAGGACGGCCTGGCCGCCTGGATCGCCGAAACCGGGTGGAAGGATGTTGCCTACCGCAACCTTACCGGCGGCATCGTTGCCGTCCACCGCGCCGTCAAGCCCGGAGGACATCCGGCAAAGTGAAGGTCCTTATTGTCGGTGCCGGCCCCGCCGGTTCCACAGCTGCGTACTATCTCGCCTCCGCCGGGGTCGACGTCACCGTTCTGGAAAAGACCGCCTTTCCCCGCGAGAAGGTCTGCGGGGACGGCCTGACACCCCGTGCCGTCCGCGAAATCCAGTACCTCGGCCTGCCGCACGACGAGGCGGAAGGCTGGCGCAGGAACAAGGGGCTGCGCCTCATTGCCGGCGGCCGGACCCTTGAACTGCCGTGGCCGGTGCTTTCGGACTTCCCCGACTACGGCCTGATCCGCACCCGTCTCGGTTTCGACGAGGAACTTGCCCGCCATGCGCAGGCTGCCGGAGCGAAGATCCTCGAGCGGCATACCGTGGTCTCCGCCATCCGCGGCGACGACGGACGTGTCGAGGGCGCCGTTGCCAATGTCCTCGACGAGGACGGCAGGCGCACCGGCGAACAGCGGGAGTTCTTCGCCGACGTCGTCCTGGCCGCCGATGGAAACTCGAGCCGAACCGCCTTGAGCCTGGGCATCGAAAAGCGCGACGACCGCCCCATGGGCGTGGCTGTGCGCACCTACTTCGAGAGTCCGCGCACGAACGACGACTGGATGGAAGGCTGGCTCGAGCTCCCCGATGCCTCCGGTAACCCGCTGCCCGGTTACGGCTGGGTCTTCGGTGTGGGGGACGGAACGTCCAACGTGGGCCTGGGCATCCTGAACTCCTCCAAGGAATTCGGCAAGCTGGACTACCGTAAGGTCCTGCGGGACTGGACCGCCGGCATGCCGGCGGAATGGGGCTTCACACCGGAAAACCAGATTGGCGAGATCCGTGGTGCTGCCCTGCCCATGGGCTTCAACCGCACCCCGCATTACTCGCCGGGCCTGCTCCTGCTCGGCGACGCAGGCGGCATGGTCAGCCCGTTCAACGGCGAAGGCATCTCCTACGCCATGGAATCCGCCCGTTTTGCCGCTGAACACATCATCGAGGGGCAGGGGGCAGCCCTCGTTCCCGGACTGCTCACCTCACGTGCCGCGTTCGACGTCGAACTGCGCGGCTATGCCGGACACATCCGCGAAGAGTGGGGAAGCCACTTCACGCTGGGCCGTATCTTCGCTGCCATGATCGGCCGACCGGCGGTCATGAAACTGGCGCTGCGTACGGGAATGCCGATTCCCGTGCTCATGCGGTTCGTGGTGCGGATGCTCGCCAACCTCACGGACCGCAGTTCCAAGGGCATAGAGGATAGAGTGATTGCCTTACTGGAAATGCTGGTTCCGGCGGCAGACAACCAGGAAACGCCGGGAACCCGCCGCCCGCCCCTGCAGCGCCAGTGACGTTCAACGCCCGTTACGTCCACCCGTTCCGACAAATAGTGAGTCTTGAACAGTGACTGAATCCACCAATACCGGCCCGGAGACCGCGCCGAGCACTTCCGCCCTGCCGCCGGGATTCGCCCTGCTGGCGGAGGACCCGAGACTCGGCCCGTCGATGGCCGCATCCCTGGAACAGGTGGAACTGCGGCTGCGTGAGGCCGTGGCCAACTCCGATCCCTTCGCGGATACCACTTCCCGCCACCTCGTGGAGGCCGGCGGCAAGCGGATCCGTCCGTTGCTGACCCTGCTGGCCGCCCACCTTGGAGCGGAGGAGGCACCGGACAAAGTCATCCAGTCTGCCGTGGTGGTGGAACTGACGCACCTTGCCACGCTCTACCACGACGACGTGATGGACGAAGCGCCTTACCGCCGCGGTGCACCCACGGCGCACGAGGTCTGGGGCAACTCAGTGGCAGTGCTCACCGGGGACCTGATTTTCGCCCGTGCTTCCAGCCTGGTGTCCGAACTGGGCGGTCCGGCGCTGGCCATCCAGGCGCACACGTTCGAGCGGCTGTGCCTGGGCCAGCTGCACGAAACCGTGGGCCCTGCCGACGGCCAGGATCCCCTGGAGCACTACCTCTCCGTGATTGCCGACAAGACCGGATCCCTGATTGCCGCGTCCGGGCAGTTCGGTGCCTTGTTCTCCGGTGCCGGCCAGGACGTCATTGACATCATGGTCGAATACGGCGAAAAGGTAGGCATCGCTTTCCAGCTGGCCGACGACGTCATTGACGTCACCGGGGCGCAGGTCAAGTCCGGGAAGACTCCCGGCACCGATCTGCGTGAAGGCGTTCCCACCCTGCCCGTGCTGCTGCTCCGCCGTGCCGCTGCCGGCGGGGACACCGATGCCGCAGCCGTGCTGGAACTGGTGGAGAGGGACCTCAGCTCGGACGAGGCCCTGGCTGAAGCAGTGGCTGCACTGCGCAGCAGCCCGGTGACCGAGCAGGCCTGGGCAGTGGCACGCGGCTGGTCCGAAGAGGCAGTCGCCGCGCTGGCTCCGCTGCCGGACTCAGTGGTGAAGGAAGCGCTGGCCGCCTTTGCCCGGGCAGTGGTCAACCGGGAAGTGTAGCGGCCAGCCGGGTGTTCCGGGCCCGGCCTCCGGCCCCGGGAGTCGGCCGGGCGTGCCGGGCCGGGATCCACGCCCGGCGGATCCGTCCCCCTGCCAGTGCTTCCGCCTACAGGACGGCGCGCAGCTCTGCTGCTTTCCGGGCGCGGACGGCGGGCGGCACGATGGGCCGTTTGGGCGTGAAGTACAGGCCGTCGTCGGTCCAGCGCGGCAGCACGTGCTGGTGATAGTGCCAGACATGCTGGCTCCCTGCGGGCTCGTTGTGCTGCCGGGTGGTGACGCCGTCGGGGTTCCACGCCTTCTTGATGGCCACCGCCATGTCCCGCGTGACCAGCATGATCCGCGCCGCGACGTCGTCGGGCAGTTCATACAGCAGTTCGTAGTGCTTCCGCGGCGTGACCAGGACGTGGCCCGGCTCCGGGTCGAAGCCGTGGGAGGCGATGAAAGCCAGCACCAGGTCGTCGGAGTAGATCAGGTCTCCGGGCTCGCACAGGTTGCCGGGATACCGGAGCTCGCCTGAGGCCAGATCGCAGAACGGGCACTCGTAGCCCTCCGGCGCGTGGCTCTGCCAGGTTTCTTCGCGGAAAACATCCCTCATTGAAGGCTCAGTCCTCATCCTCTTCGAAAACCCACTCGAACATGTCCAGCACGTACTCGCTCAGGGTGCCTTCCTCGCTCTGCCAGTCACCGCGGGCATTGTTGCGCCGCCAGACAATCGGGTCCGGAACATCGAGCTGGTCAGCCCGGATGCCCCAGACAAACTTCTCGTCCTCGTCCTCGAGGAACAGCAGGTAACCGTCTTCGATTTCCAGCTCGTCAGGATCCCAGAAGAAGTGGAAGGCTTCCATCAGGTCTTCGCAGCCGCCGAGGGCAAGGTAGAACTCACGCAGCACCAGCGGGATCCTGAAATCGTGGGCGGCCAGCATGGAATCGAGCTCGGGCTCGGGGATGCCGTCTTCTTCGCGCCAGTTGTCCTCAAGGTACTTGGGGACCAGGGCGCGGAATCGATCCAGGAAAATTTCACTCATGAGGTCTCCAAGCGTGCGTTGAGTGGATGTATTCCAATCCTAGCCGGGACACGGTGCCGGTCCGGACGGTGCCGGAGCTACGGCAGGCGCGTGGCGAGACCGGGGTAGTCGATGATGGTGCCGTCCGCGTCCACGGTGAGTTCGGCGGTGAATCCCCGGTTGTCGGAGCTGTAGAGGACGACGGCGTGGCCGGAGTCCGCCGAATAGGCCCGGACCTGCGAGTAGACCTGCTTCCCGGGCAGTACGCGCAGGCTGGGCATCTCGACCCAGGCCATGGTCAGCTGCGTCTCATCCGGCGGCGCGGAGTCATTCAGCAGGTCCAGCCGCAGGATCGGCATGGTATTGGTGAACGGGCACAGTCCCAGGTCACAGTCCTGTGCTTCGTCAAGGCTTCGGAGGTCTGCAATGCCGGGGGCCGGCAGGTCCGTGAGGCCGGAGGTGGTTGTCTCGGCAGTCCACCGGCCCTCGGTGCTGCGTTCGAGGCGCAGGCTCCGGGACCAGCCCGGTCCTTCCACCTCCACCACCAGCCGGCGCGTAACCCAGCCCGGAGTGGTGGACAGGGTCCAGGACGCGCGGTATTCACGGGTCACCGACGTGCCTGCGGCAGCAAGTTCCCGGTCCCGAAAGGACACCACTGCGGTGTCAGTGCGCTGCGGATCATCCTGGCCCTGCCAGCGGATGGTCCTGGCCTGCGCGGAGGTAGTCATTCCTCCACATTAACCGCCCAGTCGGCGGACATTCAGCGCCAGATAGAGGTGCACCCGGTCTGCGGTGACTGCCGGGTCGTATCCCGTCAGTTCCGCGATCTGCGTCAACCGGTAGCGGACGGTGTTGCGGTGCAGGCCCAGATCCGCTGCGACGGCGGCCACTGATCCGTTCAGGAGCAGATACGCGTCCAGGGTGGGGATCAGCTGTGCGCCGTGTTTTTCGTCGAACGCGGCCAAGGGGTCCAGGGCTTCGGCGGCAAGATCGGTGAGGGGAACATCACGGCCGGCCATCAGCAGGGAGGTCAGGTTCAGGCGTTCGGGTTCATTCACTGACGCACCGTTCCGCAACGCTTCCCGTGCCTCGTAGTAGCTCCAGCGCAGCCCTGCCGGTTCAGCGTAGGAACCGCCGATTCCTATCTTCGCTGTCAGTCCTGCGGCGAAGAGGTAGGCACTCAGCTCATCGGCTGTTTCTCGCGCCTGTGCTGCCGGAGCCACCAGTGCGAGACGGTTCTCGTGGATGGCTGCGGGCGTGCCGGTGAACTTTGCCGGCAGCGGGAGCGCAGGCAAGGCCCGGATCTGTCCGGAGGCGACCTCCACAAGGAGAACTGCCTGCCGGTTGCCGGTATCGATACCGGCTGCCTTCAACCGTGCAGCAGCCTCCGGTCCCGTGAGCAAGCCGTCCACCACGTCTCCCAGGAGCTGTCCGGTGACCGTTCTGCTGCTGGCCCGCCGTGCTGCCTGGTTGCTGAGTTCTACGCCGATAAGGCTCTGCGCATAGGCCACGATGTCCGCCTGCACGGACGGTTCGGCTATGGCCAGCGTGCAGCGGTCCCGCATTCCCGTGGGGACCGGGATCCGCCGCCAGGAGGCATTGGGCTCGGACGTGGCGAAAACAGGGGTGCCGTATTGGAAAAGGGCCACGTCGGCTTTCAACAGACGGGACAATTCCGTCAGCAGCCGGGGCAGGCCCTTGTCGCTGAGCAACGCTTCCGCCAGGATCTGGTGGGCGGAAAGCAGCTGGTGCAGCTGCGCGACGTGCTCAGCGGACTGCGCATCCGCAACAAGCTTCCCCAACGCCATGAAGGGGGTGCCGTAGGGGACCTCGAACACGGGTACGCCCAGACGGTCCGCTTCAGCCAGGAGGGGGCCGGGCACGGTCCCGTGGCTCAGGCCGGTACCGAAGCCGATGCCGAGTGCGCCGGCGCGTTTGACGCTCTGCACGAAGCGCTGCTGGGCTGCGCTGCCGCTGTGCCGCAGACCGGTGGTCAGCACTACCTCTCCTCCGCCGAGGAATGGGGAAGGATCCTCCAATTCCGTCACCGCCACCCACTGAATAGGCTCCTCGGAAAGCGCTGATGATCCGTGGCGCGTCAGTTCCAGGCCACCCGCTGCCAGCAGGTCCGAAAGTGTGATGGGCATTGCACCACTATAGGCGCAGGCCTTTAGCCGGTTGCACTGAACCTGTGGAATATGACTGTGCAGGTGGCCCTACGCATGAGAGCTGCTTCACAGTACGTTTGAGGGAATCACCTACGCAGCGCCCGCCCCGAAAGGACTTCCGGCATGGCTGAGACATTGCAGAACTTCATCAACGGGGCTTTTGTCCCGTCCCGCGGAACCGACGTGCTGGATGTGGTCAATCCGACCAACGGTGAAGTAGTCGCCGTTTCGCCGGTGTCCGTGCAGGCCGACGTCGACGCGGCCATGGACGCAGCTGCCGCTGCTTTCCGGACCTGGAAACGCACTACCCCCAGCGAGCGCCAGCGCATGCTGCTCCGTCTGGCCGATGCCTTGGAATCCAATTCCGAAGAGTTGGTGGAAGCGCAGCATCGCAACACCGGGCAGGTACGCTCCCTCATTGCTGCTGAAGAAGTAGCCGTGGGGGCGGACCAGCTGCGCTTCTTTGCCGGTGCAGCCAGACTCCTGGAGGGCAAGTCTGCCGGAGAGTACATGGAGGGCTTCACGTCCTTCATCCGCCGGGAACCGATCGGGGTTGTCGCCCAGGTGGCACCGTGGAACTATCCGCTGCTGATGGCCGTCTGGAAAATCGGTCCGGCGTTGGCAGCAGGAAACACCGTGGTGCTGAAGCCCTCCGACACCACCCCGGAATCCACGCTGGTGCTCGCCCGCCTTGCGGCCGACATCTTCCCCGCAGGCGTGCTCAACGTTGTCCTAGGCACCGGGGAGACGGGCGCACTGATGGTCGAGCACCCCGTGCCCGGCCTGGTTTCCATCACCGGCTCGGTGCGGGCCGGCGTCGCCGTGGCTTCCGGAGCCGCCAAGACCCTCAAGCGCGCCCACCTGGAACTCGGCGGCAAGGCGCCCGCGGTTGTTTTCGCGGATGCCGACCTGGACCGGACCGCCACGGCCATTGCCGAATTTGCGTTCTTCAACGCCGGCCAGGACTGCACCGCCATCACCCGCGTGCTGGTGGAGGATTCCGTGCACGACGCACTTGTGGACAGGCTCGTGGCAGCGGCGAAGGAACTGAAGACCGGCAGCGACAACGACGAGGATAACTACTTCGGCCCGCTGAACAATATCAACCACTTCAACGCGGTGAATGCCGTGATCGAGGCACTGCCCGCGCATTGCCGCGTGGAGACCGGCGGCCGGAGGGCGGGATCCAAGGGATTCTTCTTTGAACCCACCGTCATCACGGGAGCCCGCCAGGACGATGACGTGGTGCAGAAGGAAACCTTCGGTCCGGTCATCACCGTGCAGAAATTCGATACTGAAGAGCAGGCCGTGGACATGGCGAACGACGTCGAATACGCCTTGGCCTCCAGCGTCTGGACCACCAACCACGGCCGGGCGATGCGCCTGTCCCGGGACCTGGATTTCGGTGCCGTCTGGATCAACACGCACATCATGCTCACGGCCGAAATGCCGCACGGCGGTTTCAAGAGCTCCGGCTACGGCAAGGACCTTTCCATGTACGGCGTGGAGGACTACACCCGGATCAAGCATGTGATGAGCGCACTGGACGCCTAGCCAGCCATCTGTTTCCCATATTTTCTGCGGTACCTCCGAAAGGCAGCCCTATGAGTACCCCCGTTATCACCCCCAGCTACCGGCTCGAACAGCGACGCCGCGTAGTCGGCACCTTCCCGGGCCCGAAGTCCGCGGCGCTCCAGGCACGGCGCGCCGCCGTAGTGGCCAAGGGAGTGGCCTCCAGCGTCCCGGTGTACGCCGCCGACGCGGACGGCGGGATCATCGTGGACGTGGACGGGAACGCGTTCACCGACCTGGGCTCGGGGATTGCCGTGACCAGCGTGGGTGCCTCCGACCCTGCAGTCGCCGCCGCCGTGCGGGAACAGGTGGAGCACTTCACGCATACGTGCTTCATGGTGACGCCCTACGAAGGGTATGTGGCGGTTGCCGAACGCCTGGCCGAGGTGACACCGGGAGACTTCGAAAAGCGGACCGTGCTGTTCAACTCCGGTGCGGAAGCCGTGGAGAATGCCGTGAAGATTGCCCGTTCGGCCACCGGACGGGACGCCGTTGTCGCTTTCGACCATGCCTACCACGGCCGCACCAACCTCACGATGGGCCTGACCGCCAAGGCAATGCCCTACAAGACCGGCTTCGGTCCATTCGCTCCGGAAATCTACCGGATGCCCATGAGCTATCCGTTCCGTGAGGAGAACCCTGGCATTACCGGTGCAGAAGCCGCTGACCGGGCGATTCTGGCCATCGAGAAGCAGATTGGTGCAGATCAGCTGGCCGCGCTCCTGATCGAGCCCATCCAGGGCGAGGGCGGTTTCATTGTTCCCGCAGAGGGCTTCCTGCCGCGCCTTGCCGAGTGGGCAAAGGCGAACGGTGTGGTCTTCATTGCGGACGAGGTGCAGTCCGGATTCTGCCGCACCGGCGAATGGTTCGCAGTCCAGCACGAGGGAGTGGTGCCGGACCTGATCACCATGGCCAAGGGCATTGCCGGCGGCATGCCGCTCTCCGCTGTGACGGGACGCGCGGAGCTGCTCGACGCCGTTCATCCCGGAGGCTTGGGCGGTACGTACGGCGGTAACCCGGTGGCCTGTGCGGCTGCCCTGGCAGCCATGGACACCATGGTCACCCAGGATCTGGCCGGTCGGGCACGGCACGTTGAGGAGCTTGTGCTGCCCCGGCTCCAGGCGCTCGCCGTGGTCGGCGGCGTCGTCGGCGATGTCCGCGGCCGCGGTGCCATGCTTGCAATGGAGTTCGTCGTGCCCGGGACGAAGGTGCCCGACGCCGACGCCGCGAAGGCTGTTGCGGCGGCTTGCCTTCAGGAGGGCGTCATTGTGCTGACCTGCGGGACGTACGGCAACGTGATCCGGCTGCTGCCTCCGCTGACGATCGGGGACGAGCTGTTGCTTGACGCGCTGGACGTGCTGGAGGCTGCGGTCCGGGCGCAGGGCTGATACCGGCATGCGCGGGGCTGGCCCCCGTGGGGCAGAGCTGGTACCGGCGCCCGCCGCACTCCACGCTGCCGGCTATGAAGGTGGCTCGCCGACCATGAAGGCGGGCCGCCGAGCATGAAGGACCTGCCGGCTTAGAAGGGCCTGTCGGCTTAGCGGCAGGCCATGCCGGCCTGTCGGCTTAGAAGGCCCTGTCGGCTTAGCGGCAGGCCATGCCGGCCTGTCGGCAAAGGCCGGCGACCAGGGCCTCCAGGCCGGCGTCAAACGCCGCATCCGCCGCGCGGCCTTCCTCCCTGCCCAGTTGTTCCTGCACTGCGGCCGTGAACAGCGGGCTCTGCGCTGCCAGGGTTCCGGTGTCGAAGATGTCCTGCGGCGCCACTGCGTCGTATGCGGACCCGTAGATGAAGGACTCCAGGGCCACAATGGCGGGCACCACCTGCTCCCGCGGCCACCCCGCGCGAAAGAAACCCTCAGTGACGGCCTCATACATCGCCAGGGTACGGGGTGCGCCGCGGACCTGCAGGACGGCGATCACCGGGATCAGGGGGGTGTGCCGGGCAAATACGTCGCGGTAGGAACGGGCCCAGATGCGGACGGCCTGCTCCCAGGGAAAATCGTGGAAACAGGACGTGTCCACCCCGGCCATGACAAAGTCCTGGATCCACTGCAGGACCTCCGCCTTGGACTCCACATGGTTGTAGAGGGCAGACGGTGCCACGCTCAGCCGCCGGGCCAACGCGGACATGGTCAGCCCGTCATAGCCTCTGGCCCTGATGACAGCGAGCGCGGCAGCCGTGATCTTCTCCGGCGTCAGCACGCGCTTCGGGGGACGCCCCGCTGCCCGCCGTGCAGGTACCTGCCTTGTCATCCGCTTCCATTCCGTCCGAGCCTCAGAAATGCCGGGCCTGCCTGCCGCCGGAAAGTGCGGCTAAGAAAGACCCGATCCTTAATATTCACACAACCCCTTCCCCTCCTGAGTGACGGGCGCTACAGTTCCACTCAAATAAATGAATCTCATTCATTTATTGCGAAGCTGCATCTGAGTCTTTAGGAGCAGCCCTGAGCTAAGTGCGGCCTGTTGAGCAGCCGCAGGGAAGGAATGCGTGGAAACACTGGAACGTGACGTTGTGATCATCGGAGCAGGTCCGTCAGGACTCTCCGCTGCACGGGCGCTGAAGGCCGGCGGGTTGAGCGTGGCCGTCCTGGAGGCACGGGACCGCGTGGGTGGCCGGACCTGGACGGATACGGTCGACGGCGCCCTCCTAGAGATCGGCGGCCAGTGGATCTCTCCGGACCAGACCGTGCTTGCGGCACTGGTGGAGGAGCTGGGCCTGGAAACCTTCGCCCGCTATCGCGACGGGGAATCGGTCTACATTTCGGCCGACGGAACCCGGCGCACGTACACCGGGGATATGTTTCCGGTGGGGGAGCAGACGGAGAAGGAAATGCTCCGGCTGATCCAGCTCCTGGACACCCTGGCCGCGGAAACCGATCCCGCCGCACCGTGGGAGCACCCAAGAGCACGCGAACTGGATACCGTTTCCTTCCATCACTGGCTGCGCGCGCAGTCCGCGGATGAGGAAGCCTGCAACAACATCGGTTTGTTCGTGGCCGGAGGCATGCTGACGAAGCCGGCCCACGCCTTCTCCGCATTGCAGGCGGTGCTCATGGCAGCCTCCGCCGGCTCCTTCTCCAACCTTGTGGATGAGGACTTCATCCTGGACCGCCGGGTGGCCGGGGGTATGCAGCAGGTCTCCGAACGGATGGCCGCGGGCCTCGCCGGGGATGTCTTCCTCTCCAACCCCGTGCGCTTCCTGCGCTGGCCGGGACAGGAAGGAACGGCGCACGACGGCGTGACCGCCGTTGCGGACTCGGTCTCGGTCCACGCACGGTACGCGGTGATGGCCGTGCCGCCCAATCTCTATTCCCGGGTTTCTTTTGAGCCGCCGCTTCCGCGCCGCCAGCACCAAATGCACCAGCACCAGTCCCTGGGCCTGGTCATCAAGGTCCACGCCGTGTATCCCACGCCTTTCTGGCGCGAAAAAGGACTCTCCGGCACCTGCTTCGGTGCCGGCGAGCTAGTCCAGGAGGTCTACGACAACACCAACCACCAGGATCCGTGGGGAACCCTGGTGGGCTTCGTCTCCGATGAAAAAGCAGACCGGATGTTCGAACTGTCCGCAGAAGACCGCCGCCGGGCCATCCTGTCATCTATCGCCGCGTTCCTGGGCAGCGAGGCATTGACGCCGGAGGTGTACTACGAGTCCGACTGGGGTTCGGAGGAGTGGACACGCGGTGCCTATGCGGCCAGTTATGACCTGGGCGGCCTGCACCGCTACGGCCGCGATCAGTTGACTCCGGTAGGCCCGGTCTACTGGTCCTCCTCGGACCTCGCCGCCGAGGGTTATCAGCACGTGGACGGAGCGGTGCGGATGGGCCTGAGGACGGCGGAAAAGATCCTGGCCGCAGCGGGCAGAAGCTGAAGGGGTGCCACCGTGCGCTACGTCGTCGGATACCCAGCCCATGACCAGGGCCGGGATGCCCTGAACCTCACTGCTGTCCTGGCCCGCACCCGGCACGCCGGGCTGGACCCGGTCCTCATGGAGCCCGGGTACTCGCCTTACACAGCGGTCTACCCGCCGCAAAGCTCCAGCCGGCCGGCCCAAAACCGTCGGCTGCTTCTGCGCACTACCGCCAGCGAGGTGGTGCGCCGCCTTCCGATACCCACGGTGGTTGTTCCCGCAATAACAGGCACGACTCCGCCGACGGCCCACAACACACAACAGAGGTGACCGAATGAGCTCCAGCAGTGCAGTAGTGCCCGCCCCCGGAGATGAAGGCGGAAGCGGCCTGAGCCGTAAGGGACTGAAACCGGGCTCCGTGGGCCTGCTTGGCGCCGTCGTGATCGGCGTATCCTGCATCGCCCCGGCCTACACGCTCACTGCGGGGCTGGGGCCTGCGGTCTCCGAGGTGGGCGTCCAGCTCCCTGCGATCTTCCTGGTCGGGTTCATCCCGATGATCCTGGTGGCCCTGGGCTATCGGGAACTGAACAATGCAATGCCGGATTCGGGGACCTCCTTCACCTGGGCCACGCGGGCCTTCGGGCCTTGGGTGGGCTGGATGGGCGGCTGGGGACTGATTGCAGCCACCATCATAGTGCTGTCCAACCTGGCCGCAGTGGCCGTGGACTTCTTCTACCTCCTGCTCGCACAGGCCACCGGGAATGACTCCCTCGCGGACCTAACCACCAACCTTCCGTTGAACATCCTCACCACGTGCCTGTTTATTGCCGGTGCCTGCTGGATCTCCTACCGCGGCATCGAAACCACCAAGACCTTCCAATATGTGCTGGTGGGCTTCCAAGTGCTCGTCCTGGGCTGGTTCGCCGCGGCGGCATTCATCCACGTGGCCAACGGCACGGCCTTCGACGCCACAGCCATCACCGCTGAATGGTTCAACCCCTTCGCCGTGGAGTCCTTTTCGGCCTTCGCGGCCGGGGTTTCACTGTCCATTTTTGTGTACTGGGGCTGGGACGTCACGCTGACCATGAATGAGGAAACCCGCAACCCGGGCAAGACTCCCGGACGGGCGGCCACGGTGACGGTTTTCGTGATTGTCCTGATCTACATGACCGTTGCCTTGTCAACGCTCGCCTTTGCCGGTGTGGGCGAGGGGGAGCTGGGTGCCGGCAACCCGGAGAACCAGGAGAGTATCTTTGCGGTCCTGGCCGGCCCGGTCATGGGACCGTTTGCCATCCTGATGTCCTTGTCCATCCTCAGTAGTTCCGCGGCGTCGCTGCAGTCCACGTTTGTCTCTCCGGCCCGAACGCTGCTGGCGATGGGACACTACCGGGCGCTGCCGGTCCGTTTCGCCCGGATCAGCCCGGTGCGCAAGTCGCCGGGATACGCCACGGTGGCTGCCGCGCTGGCTGCTGCTGGGTTCTATGCCGTCACTCGTGTGGTTTCCGAAAACGCACTGTGGGACACCATTACCGCGCTGGGCCTGATGATCTGTTTCTACTACGGCATCACCGCCCTCGCCTGCGTCTGGTTCTTCCGTGCCGAAGCCTTCAGCTCGGTGCGCGGCTTCCTGCTGAAGTTCCTGGCTCCGCTTCTGGGCGGCGTAATCCTGTTCGTGATGTTCTTCAAGACGGCCAGTGACTCCATGGACCCCTCCTACGGTTCCGGTTCCGCTGTGGGAGGAGTCGGACTTGTCTTCGTGCTCGGTATGGGGGTTATTCTGCTCGGTGCTGTGCTGATGCTGGTGATGTACAAGGTGAACCCGGGATTCTTCCAAGGCGAAACACTGCGGAAGGGCACCGCCCAACCGGTTCCTCAGGAACTCCCATAGTCCGTGCCGCAAATCCTTCCGCTGCGGCGTTCCTGTGGTTACTGCAGTCTTTAGCCGGCGTCTCCGTCCCCGCATCTTATGCAGGGTCTGCCCCTGTCTTCACGCTCAGTCCGCGGCCGGCTCGGACGCTCACTCCGCGCCGGGATCGGAGGCTCAGTCCGCGCCGGGATCGGAAATGAAGGCGAGCCTGGATGAAAGTAGGTATTCCTGAGCAGTTCCCGGTCCGGATCGACGTACGCCGGAGGCCGGAACCATGGAACGCCGGACTGCATGGACACCTTCCAGTTCCCCTGATGGATCAGGTGGTGATGGAACGAGCACAGGAGCACTCCGTTCCCGACGCCGGTACCTCCGCCGTGCTCCCAGAAAACGACGTGGTGAGCTTCTGTCCAAGGGCCTGGGATGGTGCAGCCCGGAAAGGAGCAGCCGCGGTCGCGGGCCAACAGGGCCCTGCGAAGGTGCGGCGGGAACAGTCTGGCAGCCCGGCCCAGATCCAGCACTTGCCCCTTGGCTCCCAGCACAGCTGGAATCAGTTCCGCGTCGCAGGCCAGCCTGCGTACTTCTTCGGCAGGGATGGGTCCGGAGAATGCCGCCAGTCCCGAACCGGCAAATGGGCTGGCCGCAGTCCGGCCATCCGAACCGCAGGAGATCCGGGCTCCACCGGGGACAGCTTCCTCCCGCGTGCTGCCCCCGAGTCCACCGATGCCATGCGGATCGGCCAGGCCCGCCAGCAACGCGTCGTAACTGATGGTCACTGTCACCTGCGGGCGGAGACCTCCCGCAGCTGGCAGGCCGCCCGCAGCCAGGCCGGCACGCACTGCGCTAATAAGACCGGCCAGTAACCGCTGCGGACGACTGGGAACCGGCATCCGGGCGAATACGTCCGTTTCGGCAGCGGAACCGTCGGGACGCCGGGCCAGGTCCCGATCCCCGAAACCCTGTATGCCCGAGTTATCCGGGAGAACGGCGCGGGAAGCCGCCACGACTGGATCGGCACCGTGCGGGGATGCGCCCGCACCCGGACCCGCGGCAGCCGGGATTGAACCCGCGGCAGGCGGGGCTGGAACTGGCCCTGCGGCACTCGGGACCGAACCTGCGGCACTCGGGACCGAACCCTCGGCGGCCGGGGCTGCACCCGCCGTCACACGCGGATTGGCGCCGCTGTTCATTGCGGTGGTGAGCGCCTCGTGCTCCTCGTCCGTGCAGTAGATGTGCAGATGGTTCAGGCCGTTCCGCCGCCGGCCCGGGAAAATTCCCTGGAACCTGGCGAGCTCTTCTTCACTGGGCGGCTTTTCCTGTTCGAGGAGGGCCAGCCAGTACCGGGTGGCGCGCGTCAGGAAATCATGGTCCTGCCGGGACGCGACGTCGGTCAGCTGCTCCTCCATCGACTGAAGTACCTCAGGCTGCAGACGCGGCTCTGCTTCCAGCAGGGCAGAGACAATGAGATCGACGCCGGCTGCGGACAGTTCCCCGTCGGCGCATGCTGCAGCAAGCCGTGGAAAAGCCGGCGGCACGGCAACGCCTGGCCCCGTGCTCGAAGGCAGGACTGAAACGGACAGCTCCAACCGTCGTCGTGCCTCTGCCCGCGAGATACGCAGCCTGGAGCGCAGGAAGTCTGCTGTACTGCGGAATTCACGGAAACGGCGTCCGGAGACGCCGGACCGTTCTTCTTCGGCACCGAGCTGACCTGCGGAACCGGACCCGTCGCCGGAACCGGGCGGGACAGCCGTAACCCCGTACGTGTCTGCGGGCCGGTGCCGGTCCACCGCACCGGCCATAGCGAGCTGCACATACTGGACGTTGCGGGACAGGTTTTCGACCAGGGAAGCCACGGAGATGGCCTCGGCAAGGTCCAGAACCTGCCGGCTTTCGGCGAGGGCAGCACCGAACTCACGACAGGCGGCGAGGATCTCTTCTGCGCTCCGGACCAACCCGCTTCCGCACGCGGCAACGGGGGCCGCCTGTTCCGCCTGATCCAAGGGTTCCGCCGTCATGGCATCAGCGTGCCCCGCAGCTCACCTGCCCGCTCGCAAAATCAGCCGGGCCGGGCGCAAGGACCCGCGCCCAGTGCAGGAAATCCCGCTGTGGAGGACTAAGCGACGCCGGCAGCAGCAGCCCGCAGCCTGCGGTTGCGGCGGGGCCCGCCGATCATATCGACGGTCAGCATTACCAGTGCCAGCCAGACAAGGCCGAAGCCCGCCCAGCGCTCGGGCGGCATTGCTTCCTTGAAGACCGTCAGGGCCAGGATGAACTGCAGCGTGGGTGCCAGATACTGCAGCAGCCCCACGGTGGAGAGCGGCAGGCGGCGCGCGGCGGCACCGAAGAAGATCAGTGGTACGGCGGTTATGACGCCGGAGGCCACGAGGAGCCAGAAATGCCCCGCACCGTTGGTGGTCAGCGTGGCGGCCCCGCTCATGGAAAGCCAGATCATCACACCGACTGCGATCGGTGTCAGGACGGCCGTTTCGATCGTCAGGCTGGAGACGGCGTCAACGCGGCTTCCAACGCCCTTCTTGACCAGACCGTAGAACCCGAAGCTGAAGGCCAGTGCCAGGGCCACCCACGGCACGGTGCCGTACGCCAGTGCCAGGACCAGTACGGCGATGAACCCCACGCCCATGGCGGCCCACTGGAGCGGACGCAGCTTTTCCTTGAGCACCAGTACGCCGAGCAGGACCGAAACGAGCGGGTTGATGAAGTAGCCCAGTGCCGCTTCCACGGCGTGTGCATTAAGCACCGCCCAGGAGTACGTCAGCCAGTTCACGGCAATCAGCAGGGCAGCGCCGGCAAGGGTTCCTACCGTTCGCGGGTTCCGTCCGGCGGCCAGCATCGGTTTCCACGCCCGCATGACGGTAAGCAGAATGGCGCAGAACGCCAGTGACCAGACAATGCGGTTGGCGACGATTTCCACTGCTCCGGCCGGCTCCAGGACCATGAAATAGAGCGGAAGGAGTCCCCAGAGTCCGTAGGCACCGATGCCGAAGAGGATGCCGGGAAGGTTTTCCCTGCCGGTCGCGGGGGAGACGGAGGCCGGGGAGCCCGACGACGGCGCCGCAGCGGGCGGTCCGCCAACTGCCGAGTCCGGGGCCGCCCCTGCGGCGGGCATATCGGTACGGACGCCGCGCAGGGCGGGAACAGGCTTTGAGAATGGCACGCATGACTTAACACCCCGGCGGCTGTGCGTATTCCCACCATCCTCCTTGGGTGGTTTCCACGGTCGTTTAGACGGTGGCGAACGCGCCATTTAGAATAAATAACTGTGTGTTAATTGCGCACGCTCCCAGAAGCTCAGAAGAGAAGAAGGACTATCAGTGACAAACCCTGCCGCGGACAGCGCCCAGCGTCCTTTGAGGGTCGCCATTATCGGCGCAGGCCCCGCCGGTGTTTACGCCGCCGACATCCTTACCAAAGCCGACCGGGACTTCGAGGTCAGCATCGACCTCTTCGACCAGTACCCCGCGCCCTACGGCCTCATCCGTTACGGAGTCGCTCCTGACCACCCGCGGATCAAGGGCATCGTCAACGCACTCCACAAGGTGCTGGACCGGGGCGACATCCGTTTCCTCGGCAACGTCAACTACGGCCGGGACCTGACGCTGGCGGACTCCCGCCACTTCTATGACGCCATCATCTTTGCCACGGGTGCCATTAAGGACGCGCCGCTGAACGTGCCCGGCGTCGACCTCGAAGGCTCCTTCGGCGGTGCCGAATTCGTGTCCTGGTATGACGGCCACCCGGATGTTCCGCGCGACTGGCCGCTGGACGCCAAGGAAGTGGCGGTGATCGGCAACGGCAACGTGGCCCTTGACGTCGCCCGCATCCTCTCCAAGCACGCCGATGACCTGCTCACCACGGAAATCCCGGACAACGTTTACGCGGGCCTGAAGAAGTCCCCGGTTACCGACGTGCACATCTTCGGCCGCCGCGGACCGGCACAGGTGAAGTTCACGCCGTTGGAACTGCGTGAACTCTCGCATTCGCGCGACGTCGACATTGTCCTGTACCCCGAGGACTTCGAATTCGACGAAGGCTCCGACGAGCAGATCCGCACGAACAACCAGACCAAGACCATGGTCAACACCCTTACCAACTGGTTGGTGGAGGAACAGGACACCGGAGCTTCACGCCGCCTGCACCTGCACTTCCTGCACAGCCCGGTGGAGATCTATGACGATCCCTCCACCCCCGGCAAGGTTGCCGGAATGAAGTTCGAGCGCACCGAACTGGACGGCACCGGTAACGTCCGCGGCACCGGCGAGATTGTGGATTATCCGGTCCAGGCCGTCTACCGGGCCATTGGTTACTTCGGTTCCGAGCTGCCCGAGGTGGGCTACGACGAGCAGCGCGGCGTGATCCCCAATGAGGGCGGCCGCGTCATCAACGAAGACGGCGCTCCGGTGCCGGGAATTTACACCACCGGGTGGATCAAACGCGGCCCCGTCGGCCTGATCGGGCACACCAAGGGTGACGCGCTGGAGACCATCGGTTTCCTGCTCGAGGACCGGCTGAACCTGCCGGAAGCAACGCACCCGGATCCGTCGTCGATCATTGAGCTGCTCGAGGAACGCGGCGTTCCGTACACCACTTGGGAGGGCTGGCTGAAGCTGGACGCCTATGAGCGCAGCCTCGGAGCGTCCTACATCCACCCCGACCCGCTGACCGGCGAACTCGTCCGCGAGCGTGTCAAGGTGGTTGACCGCGAGGAAATGACCCGCATCTCCCGCGGCGAATAACCGAAACGCCGGCTCAGTCGGCCGCCTGGGAGGGCCGCAGTCCAGCAGGGCTGCGGCCCTCCTTTGTCTATGCGCGGCTCTGCGCCTGCCCGACGACGCCGGCCGCGCCTGCCCGACGACGCCGGCCGCGCCTGCCCGACGACGCCGGCCGCGCCTGCCCGACGACGACGCAGCACCGGAATAGTTACCCGCGCAAGACCAGTGGAGCCCGCCGGGCCCAGAAGGTACTCTTGCCACCATCCGGCCCGCGGATTTCCTGCGGCGGTTCTCCCAATCAGAGTGGATAGGCGGAGCGGTGGATACTTCGGCTGGCATCACGGGGCAGGAGTCCGCCCTGCACGCACATGAGCAGCTGACCCCGGGCCGCCCGGCACCCAGCCTCCTGCGCAACCCGGTCCGCGAGTCATGGCAGCGGTCGCTCGGCTATTCCCGCAACCCCGATGCCGACACTCCGGTGATGGCCTTTGAACCGAACGAGCTCCGGGAGTACCGGCAGGCCCACCCGCTGCACGTGGTGATGCCCGTCATCCAGCGGCTCCTGGTGCAGCCTGCAGCGGACAGCGGGCTCCTGGTGGCGGTGGGGGACCAGCACGGCCGCCTGCTGTGGGTGGAGGGGGACGAGGACCTGCGCCGCCGCGCGGAGGGCATGTACTTCATGCCGGGCACCGACTGGTCCGAGCCGTCCATCGGCACCAGCGCCCCCGGTGCAGCTTTAGCCGGCGGAACAGGAATCCAGATTGCCGGGGCCGAGCACTTCAACCGCCGGGTCCATTCCTTTAACTGCACTGCCGTTCCGGTCCGGGACCCGGACTCGGGGACGGTAATCGGCGTCGTGGACATTACCGGGGGCGTGGCCGCCGTAGCGCCGCACACCCTGTCCCTGATTGAGGCTGCTGTGGAAGCGGCCCAGTCGCACCTGCGGATCGAGCGGCTGGAAGCCCGTGAACGCAGCCGCAGCGGGCGGCGGCTGCGCCGGCTCGAAACGGCCCGCGCCGGGTTGTACCGTGACAGCCTGCAGATCCTGGGCCGCGACCATGCCCTCCTGAACGTGGGCGGAGCGTCACTGCAGCTCAGCGGCCGGCACGCTGAACTGCTGACCCTGCTCGCGCTGAACCCGCAGGGGCTCACCGCCGATGAGTTGGCCGCGATGGCGTATCCGGAGACCGCAGCGCCGGCCACTGTCCGGGCCGAGATGCTGCGCCTGCGCGCCATGCTGGCGCGGTTCGCGGACGGTCCGCAGGGGCTCGTGCCCCAGTCCCGGCCCTACCGCCTGCCCCGGGAGCTGGTAGTAGATGCCCGGCAGGTACTCAGCTACCTCGAGAACGGCGCCCACCGACTGGCGTTGAACATGTATGCCGGTCCGGTGCTGCCGCGCTCCGAAGCTCCGGCTGTGTCCGGCCTCCGGGCCGAAGTGTCGTCGGTCCTGCGGGAAACCATGCTTTCGGACGCATCCCCGGACCTGCTTGCCCAGTACCTCAAGCTGGAGGAAGCGGAGGACGACGCCGAGGGCTGGGCTGTTCTGCTGCGCCTGCTGCCGCCGGACTCTCCGAGGAGGGCCGCCGTCGTCGCCCGCTTGGAGCGCCTTGATCGTGAGCTGGGGCTGGACCGTGAGCCGGCCGTTCCTCGGCCGGGCCTGCTTGGGAGCTTGCCGCGGGGGAGATCCGCAGGCTCGTCAGCAGCCCGATAAACAGTGCACCGGCGGCAATCCAGCCGGCGAGTGCTGCTCCGTTGGTCATGGCTTCCCGTGCTGCATCGGCGATGAAGGCCGTTGCCGGGTTCTCGGCCAGCGCGCTGATGCTTCCCCCGGACGTGACGTCCACGGATTCCACCGCCGACCGCAGCTCCGGGGCGGCCGCAAGGCCGTCGGCGGCCCCGTCCAGGGTCCCGTCCCGCAGCGTCGTGAAGAACGCGGTGCCCAGGACGGCGATACCCAGTGCTGATCCGGTCTGGCGCGCGGTGCTCTGGGTGGCCGATCCCTGGCCGCTGCGTTCCACCGGAACCTCGGCAAGGATCACCGAGGTCAGCTGTGCGGTGGCCAGGCCCACGCCCAGTCCGTAAACGAACAGGAAGGGAGAGGTAAGCCAGGCCGTGCTGTCCGGACGGATGGACAGCGCCAACCCGGCGATGCTCAGCACCCTCCATAGCGGTTGGGTAGTTCCGCGCCGTTACCCGTGTCGTCGGCAGCACTCATCGGCTTCCTTTCCCCGAACCGGATCTGCGCTCTGCGTTGTGCACCCTGGGTTGCAGCACCCTGGGTCGCAATACTAGGCGCGCGGGGATGCAACGTACATGCAACGTTGTGTTGCCTACCCTCAAAACATCCGCAGGCGGCCCAGGATGCCCCTGCGACCAGCACGCGGCGTCCGTCCAACGGAGAACCGCACGGAAGAGGGAGCTCAACGATGAGTGTTTATGCCCAGCCAGGCACCGAAGGCGCCAAAGTCACCTTCAAACCGCGCTACGAGAACTGGATCGGCGGGGAATGGGTGGCCCCGGTCAAAGGCCAGTACTTCGAAAATGTTTCACCGGTCAACGGGAAGCCGTTCTGCGAAGTGGCCCGCGGAACGTCGGCTGACATCGACCTCGCCCTGGATGCGGCGCACAAGGCAGCAGGGGCCTGGGGCAAGACCCCGGTCGCCGAACGGGCCCTGATCCTGACCCGCATTGCGGACCGGATCGAAGCCAACCTGGAGCTGCTCGCCGTCGCTGAAACCTGGGACAACGGCAAGCCGATCCGGGAAGTCCTGGCCGCCGACCTGCCGCTGGCCATCGACCACTTCCGCTATTTCGCCGGCGCCATCCGCGCCCAGGAGGGCGGCATCTCTCAGATCGACGACAACACCACCTCGTACCACTTCCACGAGCCGCTGGGCGTCGTGGGACAGATCATTCCCTGGAACTTCCCCATTCTGATGGCGGTCTGGAAGCTCGCTCCTGCGCTCGCTGCCGGCAACGCCATCGTGCTCAAGCCCGCCGAACAGACGCCCACGTCCATCCTCGTCCTGATGGAGCTCATTGCGGACCTGCTGCCCGCAGGCGTACTGAACGTGGTGAACGGCTTCGGTGTGGAGGCAGGCAAACCGCTGGCCTCCTCGAACCGGATCCGGAAGATCGCCTTCACCGGTGAGACCACCACGGGCCGGCTGATCATGCAGTACGCCAGCCAGAACCTCATTCCGGTCACCCTCGAGCTGGGCGGCAAGAGCCCGAACATCTTCTTCGCCGACGTCGCACGGGAGAACGACGCGTTCTACGACAAGGCACTCGAAGGATTCAACATGTTCGCCCTGAACCAGGGCGAGGTGTGCACCTGCCCGTCCCGGGCGCTCATCCAGGACTCGATGTACGACTCCTTTATGGCGGACGCCCTGGCCCGCACCGCGCAGATGGTGCAGGGCAACCCTCTGGACACCAACACCATGGTCGGCGCCCAGGCCTCCAACGACCAGCTGGAGAAAATCCTCTCCTACCTGGACATAGGAAAGCAGGAGGGCGCCAAGGTCCTCACGGGAGGGGAGCGCGCACACCTCGACGGCGACCTTGCCGGCGGCTTCTACGTCCAGCCCACCGTCTTCGAGGGCACCAACAACATGCGCATCTTCCAGGAGGAGATCTTCGGGCCGGTGGTTTCCGTGACGCGGTTCTCCGACTACGGCGAGGCGCTGGCCATCGCCAATGACACCCTGTACGGCCTGGGCGCCGGAGTCTGGTCCCGGGACGGCAACACCGCCTACCGGGCCGGACGCGACATCCAGGCCGGCCGGGTATGGGTCAACAATTACCACGCCTACCCCGCCCATTCCGCTTTCGGCGGCTACAAGTCCTCCGGCATCGGCCGCGAGAACCACGCGATGATGCTGGACCATTACCAGCAGACCAAGAACCTTTTGGTCAGCTACGCGGAAAACAAGCAGGGGTTCTTCTAACCGCGGCCCGCCCGCATCTCCTCAGTCTGCAACGGAACAAACGCCATGACAGAACCCCGAAAAGGCCGAGCCAACGGCCGCGTAGTGATTGGATACTGATGGATTCCTCATTCGCTTCCCCGCTGGACGCGGCACCTGCGTTGCCGGGGGAAAGTTTTTCCCGGGTTGCACTCACGCCGGATGCCCGGGAACTGCTGCTGCGGCTGCGCCCGATCCACGGCCCGCTGATGTTCCACCAGTCAGGCGGCTGCTGCGACGGGTCCTCGCCCATGTGCTACCCCCAAGGGGAGTTCCTCACGGGAGAAGCCGACGTGCTCCTCGGAATTTTCGATCTGGAGGGTGAGGACCTTGAGTTCTGGATGTCGCGGGAGCAGTTTGAGTACTGGAAGCACACGCACTTGACCGTGGATGTTGTTTCCGGACGGGGGAGCGGGTTTTCCGTGGAAGCACCCGAAGGCAAACGTTTCCTCATTCGGTCCCGTCTGCTTGCGTAGGATTCAAATAGTAAGCTGACTGTTGAACCTGCCGTTGTGAACGGTAGTGTGCTTGTGGACGGAACTTATCAAAGCCCTTCGAGGGCAGGAGAAGAGGAAGACCATGGTAAAGAAGTTTGTATTTCTGGCGGGCGCGGGTATTGGTTACCTGGTTGGCTCCAAGGGTGGCCGTGAAAAGCTGATGCAGCTTTGGAACGATCCGAAGGTCCAGGAGACCGTATCCCACGGCACCGACTGGGCAAAGGAAAAGGCGCCTGGCCTGCAGGACAAGGTAACGGGCGTTGCCAAGGATGCAGCCTCCAAGGTCACCGGTTCCGGAAGCACCGGCAGCACCGAGTCCGGCTCCGGCTCCAGCTCCACCACGGGCTCCTCCGCAGCCGGGAGCACGGGAACCAACGGCTCCTACACCTCCGGCGGCGAGCAGAAGATGTCTCCGGCGGAACCCCAGCCTGAGGCCTAAGCGGATAAAAGCGCCGGACGGGCGGGCGCAGGCCCGGCGTCCGGCGCGTTTTCGTTCCTCTTGCCCGCCGTGCAAAGTTGCACTTAGTGTATTGGCGTGGCAGCAGGAGATATAGCCGCGCACTCGCGGCGTGAACGAAATAAATCGGCGACGCGCGCAGCCATAGCTGACGCAGCGCTCAGCCTGGTCCGGAGCAACGGTCCCGGCAACTTCACAGTAGATGACATCGCAGAACGGGCCGGAGTTTCCCGGCGGACGTTCTTTAACTACTTCTCGAGCTCCGAGGCGTCCCTAACGGTGGCGATGGAAGACTTCCTGCAGACGGTGCTGGGCCATTTTGAGTCCCGGCCGAAGGACGAGAACATCGTGGAGTCCATGCTCCAGGCGCTGACCGCTCAGGCCGAACCGGAACGGTTGGCGGTGACCGCCGAGTTGTATGCCGTCGCGCAGCACAACCCGGAAATGATGCGATTTCAGCTGGAGGCATGGAACCGGGCCGAACAGCGCATTGTCGCGTCCATCCGGCAGCGGCTGGGCGATGCCGCGGACCCCTTCTACATATCCTGTCTGGTTGGCTCTGTCCTGGCCTGCGGGCGCAGTGCGTTTGCACAGTGGGAGCAGCGTGCCTCGGGAACCATCACTCCGGAATCGCTGAGCCTGCTGGAGGAGCTGTTCGCCGAAGCCATCGGATTCCTTCACAACGGTTTCAACCGCTAGCAAGTCCGGCCCGAAAAGCGGAACCTGGGCACCGGCATGCACGTTGGACAGGCATCGGGGTGCTTGGGAGAGCGTTTGGAAGGAATCGCGTTGGAAGGAATACAGCGCAATCCCTCGCGGTTTTCCGCGCTGTGCCGGGCGATGGCGACGTCCGTGGAGATTCCGGGACCTGGTCTCCGGAATGGGAATAGCACACCCTATGCGACCGTTACCTCGGCTAGTATCGAGTGCCCCGAAAGAACACAACTACGGATTTGGAGTGTGAGCCGAAAATATGGCTACAGATTATGACGCGCCGCGCAAGACCGAGGAAGAAGCCGTCCCGGCTTCGATCGAGGAGCTTCAGGCACGGCGCAGCGACAAGCAGTCTGCCGTAGTTGACGTGGACGAGGCCGAGGCAGCTGAAGGATTTGAACTGCCCGGTGCGGACCTGTCCGGTGAGGAACTGCTCGTCCGCGTGGTGCCGCCGCAGGAAGACGAGTTCACCTGCAATTCCTGCTTCCTCGTCCGTCACCGTTCGCAGCTAGCCGTCGAAAAGAACGGCCTGGCCTACTGCAAGGACTGTGAAGGCTGATTTCCACCTCATTCTCCGGCCGCCGCCCCGCCAAGGTGCGGCGGCTGCCTGTTTAAGGGGAAGGACATCACCGGGCGGCAGAAGCCGCGACGGCAGGGCGTGCCCCGAAGCGGCTCCGGTCCTGTTAGACTGAAAACTTCGTAGGGGAGTATCCCGAAACGCCGATATCCGTCAACACGTGGAGCACCGACGCTCCGCCGGATTCAGCGGCCAGCCTGTCCAGGGTGGCGGGAGAGACCTATGCTCCTTCGGCATACCCTACGAAAGCAGACGTCCCATGACTGTTTCCCCCTTGATCTGGGGAGTGACCATTGCGGTCATTCTGGCCCTTCTGGCCTTTGATTACTTCTTCCACATCCGCAAAGCGCACATCCCGACGCTGAAGGAAGCGGCCATCTGGTCCGCGATCTACGTGGGCCTGGCCATCGTGTTCGGCATTGTTGTCTGGCTCTTCGGCGGTGCCCAGATGGGCACCGAGTACTTCGCCGGCTACATCACCGAAAAAGCGCTTTCAGTGGACAACCTGTTTGTCTTCCTGATCATCATGGCGAGCTTCCGGGTGCCGCGTGAGGACCAGCAGAAGGTCCTGCTCTTCGGCATCGTGTTCTCGCTGATCGCCCGTACCGCCTTCATCCTTCTGGGCGCCGCGCTGATCAACTCCTTCTCCTGGGTCTTCTACATCTTCGGCCTGATCCTGCTGATCACGGCGGGCAACCTGCTCAAGCCCGAAAGCACCGAGGGCGACGATGAAGCCAACAACTTCATCATCCGGCTCGCGAAGAAGATCTTCCACACTTCTGACCAGTACGACGGCGACAAGCTGTTCACCATGGAGAACGGCAAGCGCGTCCTCACTCCCATGCTGCTGGTCATGGTGGCCATCGGCGGTACCGACATCCTCTTCGCGCTCGACTCCATCCCGGCGATCTTCGGCCTGACCCAGAACGTCTTCATTGTCTTCACCGCCACGGCGTTCTCCCTGATGGGCCTGCGCCAGCTTTACTTCCTCATCGACGGACTGCTGGATCGCCTGATCTACCTCAGCTACGGCCTGGCAACCATCCTCGCCTTCATCGGCGTCAAGCTGGTCCTACACGCCCTGCATGAGAACACCCTGCCCTTCATCAACGGCGGCGAGCACGTTTCGGTCGTCGAGATCACCACTGGACTCTCGCTCTCCGTCATTGTCGGCGTCCTGGTAGTGACCGTCATCGCGTCCCTGGTCAGCCCTGCGGGCAAGGCCATGACTGCCGTCAACAACGCACGCCGGCACGCCGACGCCTACCTCGACCTGCACTACACCGCCGATCCCGCCGAGCGGGAACGGGTCTACAAGGACCTGTGTGATGAAGAGCAGGAGATCCTGAAGATGGACATCAAGTACCGCGACAAGGTCAAGGACATCGAGGAAATCCGCGAGACCGTAGCCCGCGCACACAGCGAGCACGAGCGGTACCTCTCGCGTTAGCGACACCGGCCGGCCAGAGCCGTCGGCGACATAGGGCATCCCGGGCAGCGAATACGCTGCCCGGGATGCCCTAGTCGTTTAAGCCCTGACGTGTCCGCTGGCGTACGGCTCGCGGTGCAAGGTTCGGGACAGCAAGCCCCGGGCGCTCACGGCACGATGCCCTCTCGGTGGAACACCTCGCAGGGCTCGCGCCGGGACAGGAGGGCTTGCGCCGGGACGGCAGGGCTTGCGCCGGGACGGCAGGGCGCGGTGCCTGAGGGGCTAGCGGTCGGTACGGTGGGGCACCGCGGCGGGAAGCCGCGCCCCGGAACGACGGACCGCGAAACCAAGGCACAGTCCGGCTGCCAGCGCCCCCAGCCCGCCGGCGGCAAGATCACCCATCGTGTCTGCATAACCGACGTTGATGCTTGCATCAACGTACGTGTGGCCCCACCATTCACCGATTTCCCAGAGCACGCTCAGTCCCAGCCCCAATGCCAGCACCAGCAGCGGAACCACCACGGGGAGTGACCGGGAGTGACGATGGGGGCGGCGTACGGCCGGGACCGCTCCGAACTGCACCAGCAGGAAATAGGTCACCGCGGCCAGGGCACCGGTGGCGGAGAAATGCACGGCGAGGTCCCACCAGGAGATGCGGGCGTACAGGTCAGCCACGCTGCTCCACGCCGCAGCCAGCAGGACCAGACCGTAAACTGCGTCGAAGCCGGGAAAGACATCCAGCGCCCGGGAGACCAAGAGGCCCAGGAGCACCAGCAGGAACAAGGCCGTTTCCACCGGTCCCAGCAGCAGCAATGCCGCGAGGACGCTGAGCATCCCCAGCGCCCGTACCGCGTCGGCAAGGTATTCCTTCCAGGACCCCGGCGGGCGGAGCAGTGCATCGATCATCCTCATACGGTAGCCCGGAGCCGCCGGCGGAGGCAGCGGGCCCCGAAAAGCGGCCGGCACGAATGCCGCTCCGCGCTAGACTCGGGCCCATGCCTTCCCAGCTTCCGGCAGTGTCCGTGGTCATTCCGTGCCGCAACGATGCGGCGCTCCTGGAGGCCTGCCTGCAGTCACTGGCCCGGCAAACCCTGCAGCCGCGGGAAGTGGTGGTGGTGGACAATGACAGCAGTGACGCCAGCGCCGAGGTGGCCCGGAGGTTCGGCGCCCGCGTGGTTTTCGAACCAAAAGCCGGGATCCCTGCCGCCGCCTGCGCCGGCTATGACGCCGCCGCGGAGGGCCTCGAAGCCGGTGCGGTTATTGCTCGATGTGACGCCGACTGCGTTTTGCCGCCGGATTGGATTGCGCGGATAGCTGAATCCTTCGCGGCCGATCCGGAGCTGGACGTCCTCAGCGGACCCGGTGTCTTCTACGGCATGCCCCGCATCCCCGCGCTGCTGCTTTCCCGGTTGTATCTGGGATCCTATTACCTGGCTATGGGTTCAGCCCTGGCCCACTGGCCGTTTTTCGGCTCCAACCTGGCCCTGCGTGCCGGTACCTGGCGGGAAGCCAGCGGTGAGGTGCACCGGGACGACGCGCAGATACATGACGATGTCTGCCTCAGCTTCCACCTCGGCCAGGGGCGGCGTTGCCGCAGGGATCCGGACCTGGCCGTGGGGATGGCGCCGAGGGCGGTGCAAAGCCGGGCAAACGTGGCCCTGCGTTTCCGCCGGGCGTTCCATACCCTGGCCGCTCATTGGCCGCAGGAATACCCCTGGGTCCGCTGGACCCGGAGGGTGGCCGGAAGCAAAGCCGCAGCACCGGTGAACTAACGCCCTGCCGTTCCTTCGCTGCGCACCGGGCCGGGCTGCGCCGTGTTCCGGGGCCGGAACAACGCCCTAGGGGTAGAGCAACGGCAGCTGCAGCACCAGCCAGGGACTGAAAGCCCAGGGCGTGGATCGAACGGCAGGAACAAGCTGCGCGGGATCCGCCCACTCCCAGTCCATGACCTCGTCGTCGGCCGGCACCGGATCGGCGTCGGTCACCGCCGTGTACACGGGGCAGATTTCGTGCTCGACAATCCCCGAGGCATCCACGGCCCGGTACCGGAAATCCGGAAGCCGCAGCGTCAGGTCCCGCACCTCCAGGCCGAGTTCGCGGCGGGCACGCCGGGCCACGGCGTCCTCTATGGCTTCCCCGGGACCCGGGTGGCCGCAGAAGGAATTGGTCCATACTCCCGGCCAGGTCAGCTTGGACAATGCCCGGCGGGTGACCAGCAGCTGGCCGCTGGTGTTGAAGACGTGCGTGGAGAACGCCAGATGCAGCGGAGTGTCGGTGGTGTGCACCCCGGCTTTGTCGCGGGTGCCCAGGGGCCGGCCCTCATAGTCAACCAGAACCACCAGTTCCGGACTGCCTGTCATTTCTTCCCCTAGTCCCATACGTGTTTACTTTACCTATGCAGACGCACCCGCCGCTCGACCTGTCTACCGGCCAAGACCTGGTCGAGGCTGTCCTGAACCGGTTCTACGAGCGGGCCAAGTCCCGCGCAGCCAAGCTGGGACCCGGCTACCTGTCGCTGTGGCAGGCGCTGGAAGGTTCGACTGCCGGCGGCAAGCGGGTGCGCCCCCGCACCCTGCTGACGGCCTACCTCAACCTCGGCGGCACCGACACGGCAGCAGCCGCCCGGGTAGGCGCCGCCTTCGAATTGCTGCATACCGCTCTGATCGTGCACGACGATGTGATCGACCTGGACTTTACCCGCCGCGGGCAGGACAACGTCTCCGGGGTGTACCGGGGACTGGCGGCGGCCGCAGGTGTTGAAGCCGGCGCGGCCCGGCACCGCGGGCTCTCCGCCGGCGTCATCGCCGGAGACTTGGCGCTGACGGGAGCCTTCCGACTGCTCGACGGCACGGAGGTGGACGCATCGGTCAGGTCTCGGCTGGCCGGGATCCTGGACGATGCCGTCTTCATGTCCGCCGGCGGAGAGTTGATCGATGTGGACCTGTCCTTCCACCCCGGCGCACCTCCCATCACCGAAATCCTGCACATGGAACGGCTGAAGACCGCCGTCTACTCCTTCGAAGCGCCGCTGCAGGCCGGGGCCGTGCTCGCCGGTGCGTCGGAAGAGGTCGTGACCACCCTGGGCCTCTACGGGCGGGACATCGGGATCGCCTATCAGGTGGTGGATGACCTGCTGGGGGTCTTCGGCAAGGAGAGCGCCACGGGCAAGTCCAGTTTTTCCGACCTTCGGGAGGGAAAGCGTACGGTCCTGGTCTCCTATGTGGCGGACAAACCGGAATGGGAGGAACTCTCCGCCCTGATCGGCAACCCCGAGCTGACCGCCCGGGATGCCGCCCGGGCCAGGGAACTGCTGGTTTCCTCCGGTGCCAGGGACCACGCGCGCGAGCTCGTGCACGAATACGCCGAGCGGGCCCGGCAGCATCTGGACTGTCCCGCGGTCACCCCGGGCCTGCGCGTGGCCTTAACCGCGGTGATCGACGACGCCGTGAACCGGGGACGCTAGGACGTGGCGGCGGAACAGGGCCTGGCCCTCTACAACACCGTGGCGCGGCAGACCTCGGCCGTGCTGATCCGGTCCTATTCGACGTCGTTCGGCCTGGCGTCCCGGCTGCTGGCTTCCCGGACCCGCATGCAGATCGAGACCATCTACGCGCTGGTCCGGCTGGCGGATGAAGTTGTCGACGGCGTGGCCGCGGATGCCCTGGTTCCCCGGACGGAAGTGGGCGGGCTGCTGGATGACCTGGAAGCAGAGACGGAACGGGCGCTGCGCACCGGCTACAGCGTCAACCTGGTGGTTCACGCCTTTGCCCTGACGGCGAGGGAAACCGGAATCGGGTCCGACCTCACCAGGCCGTTCTTCGCTTCGATGCGCGCGGACCTGGACCAGGCGGAGCACACCGAGGCCAGCTTCAACGAGTACGTTTACGGTTCCGCCGAAGTGGTGGGGCTGATGTGCCTGCAGTGCTTCCTCTACGGAGTGCCGCTGTCCGAAGACCGGACCAAGCAGTTACGGGAAGGAGCCCAGCGGCTGGGGGCGGCATTCCAGAAGGTCAACTTCCTGCGCGACCTGGCCCAGGACTTCGAGACACTCGGACGCAGCTATTTTCCCGGCGTTACCGTGGAAGCCTTTTCCGAGGCGGACAAGCACCGGATCCTGGACGATATCGACGCCGACCTGCTGGTGTCGGGCGCCTCCGTCGCGCAGCTGCCCGCGAACTGCCGGGCCGCCGTAGCCCTGGCCCAGGACCTGTTCGGCGAACTGGCCCGCCGGCTGCGCAGCACCCCGGCCGAGCAGCTGCGCACCACCCGGGTGCGCGTGCCGAACCCGGTCAAGGCGCGCATCGCGGCCCGCGCGCTCCTGACCCGTCGGGTGGCCGCGCCCCGTTCGCGCGGTGACAACCACAGCCCGGAAACCCCGGGACAGGAAAGGCAAGCATGAGCATGCGTCCGCGCACCGCCGTCGTGATCGGAGGCGGCATCACCGGGCTGGCCACCGCGGCACTGCTGTCCAGGGAAGGCCTGGAGGTCACGGTCCTGGAGAAGCAGCCGGAGACCGGAGGCAGGGCCGGCAGCTGGGAAACCGGGGGCTTCCGCTTTGACACCGGGCCGTCCTGGTATCTGATGCCGGAGGTCTTCGACCACTTCTTCCGGTTGCTGGGAACCTCGGCCGAACAGCAGCTGGAGCTGGTCCGCCTGGACCCGGGCTACCGGGTGCTCTTCGAGGGCACCGCCGAACCTGTGGATGTGGCCGCTACACGGGAAGGCAACGTAGCGCTGTTCGAATCCCTGGAACCCGGGGCCGGCGCCCGGCTGGAGGAGTACCTGGAATCCTCCGAAGAGGTGTACGCGATGGCCAAGAAGCGTTTCCTCTATACGACGTTTGCCTCGTTCCTGCCCCTGCTGCGCCCGGATGTCCTGCGCAGCGGCCCCCGGCTTGCCCGGCTGCTGCTGGAACCGCTGAGCACCTTCGTGGCCAAGCGCTTCACCGACCCGCGGATCCAGCAGATCCTGGGATATCCGGCTGTCTTCCTGGGGTCTTCGCCGTTCACCACGCCCAGCATGTACCACCTGATGAGCCGCCTGGACCTGGCCGACGGCGTGCTGTATCCGATGGGGGGCTTCTCCCGGATAGTTTCGGTGATTTCCGATCTGGCCCGGGCCGAAGGAAGCAGGGTCATCACCGGTGCCGAAGTCACGCGGATCCGCACCTCCGAGCCGTCCGGTCAGGGAAGGGGCCGGAAGCTGCTTCGCCGCAGGCCGCGGGCCGTGGGAGTGGAATACCGCGACGCCGAGGGAGCCGTGGTCTCGCTGGACGCAGACCTGGTGGTTTCTGCCGCGGACCTGCACCACACTGAAACCGCCCTCCTGCCTCCGGCGCTGCAGACCTATCCGGAGTCCTACTGGGAGCACCGTGTCCCCGGTCCCGGCGGACTGCTGCTGCATCTGGGTGTGCAGGGTCAGCTGCCGCAGCTGGAGCACCACACCCTGCTGTTCACCCGGGATTGGGAAGCCAACTTCGAGCAGATCTTCGGCGCGGAGACCTCGGTCCCGGATCCGGCATCCCTGTACGTCTGCCGTCCGAGTGCCACCGATCCTGACACTGCGCCGGAAGGACACGAAAACCTGTTCGTCCTGGTGCCGGTACCATCGGACCCCTCGCTCGGTGCCGGCGGAATTGACGGTGCCGGCGACCCGCGGATCGAAAAAATGGCTGATGCCGTGATTGCCCAGATCTCTGCCTGGGCCGGCATTCCGGATCTGGCCGAGCGCATCATCATCCGCCGGACGGTGGGGCCGCAGGACTTTGTCACCGACCTCAACTCCTGGCGGGGAACCCTGCTGGGACCGGCGCACATCCTCAAACAGAGCGCCTTTTTCCGCGGAACGAACGCCAGCCGGAAAGTGGACGGACTGCTTTATGCGGGCGGATCCACCCTTCCGGGCATCGGCCTGCCCATGTGCCTGATCAGCGCGGAGCTGGTCCTTAAACGGCTGCGCGGAGAAACCGGCACCGAGGCGCTGCCGGAACCTCCTCCGTGGTCTGCGGAGGGAACGTCGGCGGAGGGAACCTCGGCGCAGTGGCCGGCCGGCCTCGCTTCCTCGGCAGTGCGGCCGACGGCAGTGCAGTCGGCCGCAGTGCCCCCAGGCGAACCAGCCACGGTGCCGCGGGCGGCAGTGCCCCCAGTCGAGCCAGCCGCAGTGCCACCGGCCGTAGGCGAGCCGCCCGCAGGGACGGGAACGTAATGGGCGTCCTGTACCTGCTTTTCCTGCTGCTGTCCCTGAGCTGCATGGTGCTCCTGGACCACCGGTTCCGGCTGTTTTTCTTCGCCGACGCCCGGCGGGCCGCCATTGTGCTCACCGTCGGAGTGCTCTTCTTCACCGGCTGGGACCTGGCCGGCATCGGCGCCGATATCTTTTACCGGGGTGAAACACCGTTCATGCTCGGGCTCACTCTGGCACCGCACCTGCCCGTGGAAGAAATCTTCTTCCTTGCCTTCCTTTGCTACCTGACCATGGTGGTCTTCGGCCTGGTGCGCCTGGCTGCAGCACGGGCCGCCGAACGAAGGGGCGGACCGGCAGGCTCCGCCGCGGACCCGTCGCGGGAGAAGCCGGGGCCGGCAGCGAGGACACGGCCATGACGTACTGGACACTGAACGCTTTCTTCCTGGTCCCGGCGATCCTGATCTGCGCAGTGGTCCTGCTGCGCCGCCGCCCGCGGCACTTCGCCTCGGCGGCAGCTGTCACCGCCGTGGTGCTGCTGGCGCTGACAGCCGTCTTCGACAACCTCATGATCCGCGTCGGTCTCTTCTGGTACAACGAGGACCGTATTTCCGGCGCCTTCGCCGGGGCGGCACCGCTGGAAGATTTCGCCTACCCGCTGGCCGCCGTCCTCCTGCTGCCCGCGCTCTGGATACTGCTGCCAGGTCGTGCCCCCGATCCGGGGGCATCCGCCGGAGAGCCGTCCGCCGGAGACCCAGCCACCGAAGAACCGTCCACCCGAAAGCCAACCACCCGAAAGCCAACCACCAGGGAGCAGCCGTGACCCCCGCCGCCACCGGAACGACGGGAACCCTGCGGATGCTGCTGGTGTCCTCGAGGCCCCTTTCATGGGTCAACACCGCGTATCCCTTCGCCGCGGCGTACCTGCTCACCACCGGCCGGATCGACCTGGCCTGGGTGATCGGCACCCTGTACTTCCTGGTGCCCTACAACCTGGCCATGTACGGCATCAATGACGTCTTTGACTACGAGTCGGACCTGCACAATCCGCGCAAGGGGGGAGTGGAGGGCGCCGTCCTGGACCGCAGCTTCCACCGGACCACCCTGTGGGCGGCAATCCTCACGAATGTGCCGTTCCTGGTCGCGCTGGTCCTGCTGGGAAGCCCGTTGTCTTGGCTGGTGCTGGCCGTCAGCGTCTTCGCAGTTATTGCCTACAGTGCTCCGGGGCTGAGATTCAAGGAGCGACCCTTCCTGGATTCGATGACCTCCAGCACGCACTTTGTCAGCCCGGCAGTGTATGGACTGGTCCTGGCCGGTGCGGTGTTCACCCCGGGGTTGTGGGCCGTGCTCGGCGCGTTCTTCCTCTGGGGGATGGCCAGCCAGGCCTTCGGCGCGGTCCAGGACGTGGTTCCGGACCGGGAAGGCGGCATCGGGTCCATTGCCACGGTACTGGGCGCACGCCCTGTCGTGGTGCTTGCCGCAGCCGCCTACCTGGCGGCCGGCCTGCTGATGCTGTTCACCCCGTGGCCTGCGGTCCTGGGCTGCCTTCTGGCCCTGCCGTACATCCTCAACCTGGTTCCGTTCCTGAAAATCACCGACGCCGGTTCAGCAGCGGCCAACGCCGGCTGGAAACGGTTCCTGAAGCTGAACTTCCTCACCGGGTTCCTGGTGACGCTGCTGATCATCGCGTACTGGCCTAGCCGGTAGGACGCAGAGCAGGTAGAAAGCAGAACACACAAAAGCGGCCGGCCCCCGAGGGGACCGGCCGCTGCTGTGTCTAGCGGGAACTGAGATTACTCAGCAACGCCCACGAACTCGGCCTTTTCGTTGGCCGTGGTCTCGCCCTGGGCCAGGGAGAGGCGCAGCTTCTCGCCCAGCGTCGCGTCAACGTTGGTCCAGTACTGGATCGCAGCTTCGCGGATGTGCGGACGCTGCACACCGGAGATGGCACCGGTGATGGTCTCCAGGAAACGCTGCTTGGCGGCGTCGTCGAACACCTCGCGGTACAGCGTGCCGGCCTGGCCGAAGTCGCTGTCCTCGGAGTGCAGGGTCTGCGCGGAACGCACCAGGGCGCCGTCGTTCTCCCAGCTTCCTGCGCCGGCCAGCGCTGCGTCGGCCACCGGGCCGCCGAGCGTGTTCGGTGCGTAGACCGGGGTCTCCGGGGAGTTGTAGGAGAAGCGCATGGCGCCGTCCTGCGAGTAGTTGTTCACCGGAGCCTTGGGTGCGTTGACCGGCAGCTGGTTGTAGTTCGCGCCGATGCGGTACCGCTGGGCGTCCGGGTAGGAGAAGATGCGGGCCATCAGCATCTTGTCCGGGCTGGCGTCGATGCCGGGAACCAGGTTCGCGGGGGAGAGGGCAACCTGCTCGATCTGCGCGAAGAAGTTCTCCGGGTTGCGGTTCAGGGTGTGGGTACCCACCTTGATCAGGGGGTAGTCCGCGTGCGGCCAGACCTTGGTCAGGTCAAACGGGTTGAACCGGTACGTCTTGGCATCTTCGTACGGCATGACCTGCACGTGCAGGTCCCAGGACGGGAAGTTGCCTTCGGCAATGGCCTCGTACAGGTCGCGGCGGTAGTAGTCGGCGTCTGCGCCGGCAATCTTTTCCGCCTCGGCACCGGTGATTTCGCGGTTGCCCTGGTTGGAGGTGAAGTGGTACTTCACCCAGAAGCGCTCGCCGGCGGCGTTGATCCACTGGTAGGTGTGGGAGCCGAAGCCGGGCATTTCGCGCCACGACGTCGGGAGGCCGCGGTCGCCCATGAGGTAGGTGACCTGGTGGGCCGACTCGGGGGAGTTGGTCCAGAAGTCCCACTGCATGTCCGCATCGCGCAGGCCGGAGCCCGGAAGGCGCTTCTGCGAGTGGATGAAGTCCGGGAACTTGATGCCGTCGCGGATGAAGAACACCGGGGTGTTGTTGCCGACGATGTCGTAGTTGCCCTCGGTGGTGTAGAAACGCAGCGCGAAGCCGCGTACGTCGCGCCAGGTGTCGGGGGAGCCCATTTCGCCGGCCACGGAGGAGAACCGCTGGACGGTTTCGGTGACGGTGCCGGGCTGGAACACAGCGGCACGGGTGTACTTGGAGACATCTTCGGTGACAACGAACTCACCGAATGCGCCGCCGCCCTTGGCGTGCACGATGCGCTCCGGAATCCGCTCCCGGTTGAACTGCGCCAGCTTTTCGACCAGGTAGCGGTCGTGCAGGGCAATGGCGCCGTCGGCGCCGGTGCTCAGCGAGTGTGCGTCGCTGGGAACCGGGGTACCGGTCTGCGTGGTGGTGAAGTTGGACATACTTGTTCTTTCTCTGGTGCTGACAAAAGGAGGAGGAAGCTTTTCGCGCGGGCTATGAAACGGCTGCGGCGGCGCAGTCGGTGCAAAGCCCGCGGTAGAGCACGTCGGCAATCTGGATCGTCATGCCGTGCGTGTTGCCCGGGGTCAGGCAGGGGGCGTGTCCGACCGCGCAGTCCACGTCTTCGATCCGGCCGCAGCCGGTGCAGATCGCGTGGTGGTGGTTGTCATTCACGCGGGTCTCATACCGGGCCGGCGACTCGGGGGTTTCGATTTTCCGCAGCAGTCCGGTGTCGGCCAGGTCCGCGAGGACCACGTAGACCGACTGCAGGGAAATGTCCGGAAGGTCCCCCCGGACGGCAGCGGCGACGTCGTCCGCAGTCGAATGCGGCGCAGCGTCTACGGCACGAAGCACCGCGAGGCGCTGTTTGGTGACGCGGCGGCCGTGCGCGCGCAGCTCGGCAGACCACCCTGCGGTGGTCTCCTCTGCTGCTGCTGCTTCTGCTGCTGCGTTCCCGGTCATGCCCCCATCCTATCCTTATTCTGAGTTATTCATAATAAGGATCGACTAACCTGTGCCGGCACCGGTACTCTGGGGCGTGGATCGCATTACTGGTACATCAAGCGGAGGCATAGTGCCGGCAGCAGAAGTTCGAACCGGATACCAGCGGGTGGCGGCAGGCGGGGTGGAGGTCGACATCCGTACCTACCGTCGCTTTGACGACGCCGGAGCGGTGGAGGAGCCCCGGGCCGACAGCGAGGTGGTCCTGGTACATGGAATCGGAGCCTCGGAACGGTACTTCGGCCCGCTGATTTGGGAGCTGGCGCGTACTTCTACCGTGCACGCGCTGGAACTGCCCGGATTCGGTACCGCACCGAAACCGCGCCGGCAGCAGCAGATGGAAGACTTCGGACGCGTCGCCGTGCAGGCACTTGACGCTGCCGGAATCCACGGGGCGCAGTGGGTGGGGCACTCCATGGGCTGCCAGGTGGTGGTGGAAATGGCGCTCGCCGCTCCGGAGGCTGCCTCTTCGCTGGTCCTGCTGGGGCCGACGATCAACGACGCCGAGCGGTCGGCTCCGCTGCAGGCTTTGCGGCTGCTGCAGGACTGCCTGGGTGAACCGCCGGCGGTCAACTACATTCTGCTGACCGACTATCTGCGTGCCGGGCCCCGCTGGTACCTTTCCACCCTGCCCGTGATGATCCGCCACCGGATCGAGGAGCGCATTGGCGAGGTGAAGCCCCCGGTCCTGCTGGTGCGCGGCGGCAAGGATCCGGTGGTGCGTGCTGACTGGCTGGCCCGGCTGGCTGCCGCCCGGCCCGGTGCCGTGGCTGCGGAGATTCCCGGCCAGCCGCACGTGATGATGTACACCCGCCCGAAGGAGACGGCCGAGCTGATACGCACGGCGGTTCCGGCCCGGTGATGGGGGAGGGGCAGGCTGCGGGCGCGCCGTTGGACGGCGGCGGTGTCACCGAAGCCCCGGGCATCCGTCCGCGCCGCGGCGGGCGGATCTTCCGGTGGGTGCGCCAGGCCCGGGGCTGGGCATCGGATTACGCCTACGTGGCCTATTGGCAGGTGCAGGGCTTCATTTTCCGGCGGGACCCCTCGGCGTATCTGCATCCGGAGGGGGTGCAACGGGCTCCGGTAGTGCTGATTCCCGGAGTCTTCGAAAACTGGCAGTTCCTGCGACCGCTGGCCGACTACCTGTTCGAACGCGGGCATCCGGTGCACACCGTGGCCCCGCTGGGCTACAACCGCGGGGTTATCGGGGACGCGGCGGTGCTCGTGGAACGCTATCTGGTGGAACAGGACCTGCACGGGGTACTGGTGGTGGCGCACAGCAAGGGCGGCCTCATCGGCAAGCAGCTGATGACCCTGCGGGAGGGCGGAAGGCGGGTGGAACGGATGATCGCCGTCAACACACCGTTTTCCGGCTCCGTGTATGCCCGCCTGTTCCCCCTGGCCAGCATCCGCGCCTTCTCGCCGCGTGACCCGTTCCTGCAGCAGCTGCTGCGCAACGAGGCGGTGAATGCGCGGATCACCTCGGTGTACAGCAGCTTCGATCCGCATATCCCCGCCGGCAGCCATCTGGCCGGAGCGCGGAACATCCAGCTGGAGACCATGGGGCATTTCCGTCCCATCGGCGATTCCCGGCTGCTGGACGTCCTGGAGCAGAACCTGGACGAGGCCGGCGGGTAGGTGGACTCAGGAAGCGCCGCGGGCCAGCGCCTGCTCCACCGCCGCGGCCGAGCCGTCCCGCCACGGTTCCCCGTGTCCGGTCAGCAGCAACGGCGCATTGGTTTCCGCCAGCAGTGCGAGCGAGGCAAGCGCCTGCGCACTGTCGGCGGTCGCCGCGCCGGAGACGATCTGCGGCCCCTTGGCACCGGTGTAGGGATCGAGGGTCACGAGGGAATCGCCGCTGATCAGGGTTCCCCGGTCCGGATAGTGCAGGGCTACGTGCCCGGCGGTATGCCCGGGCGTGTAGAGGATCCGGGGCCTGCCCGGCAGGGCGTCGCCGGAATCCGCGGTCAGGCTGTGCACGTCGGTCACGCCGCGTACGTTCAGCGCCCCGGCGAGGGTCATGGCGCCCAGGACGGGGACTGCCTTGGGGTAGCGGACCGGATACAGGAACCGGTTGGTCTCATGCCGGTAGCGGTAGGGGTGGGCGGCAATGTACCGGTCCGCGTCGTGCACCAGGATCGGGGTGCGGTACTCCTGCCGCAGCCGGGCCGCAGTGCCTACGTGGTCGAAATGCGCGTGCGTCAGCACCAGCGCCCTGACATCGCCCGCACCGTAGCCCAGCTCGTCCAGCGCGCCGGTCAGGTGCGGCCACATCCCCGGCAGGCCGGCGTCGATCACCGCCACGCCGTCGTCGTCCTCGACCAGGTACACATTCACGTGGGCATGCTCAATGCGGTGGATTCCATCGGCAACGTTGCGGGTAAACACGGCGGCTACTCCTTAGGCAGATGCGTGCGAAACGGTTCGGTCCCATCCTAAGCATGCTTTCTATTGCCCCGCGCGTGTGTTGCGCCGGATCGGCTCCGCCGTCACCCTAGACTGCTCTGGTGCCCAGACTGCTTGCCGACCTCGCCCCCGTCCGGGAAAGCCCCGAATTCCGACGTCTCTGGACCGGAACGGCGCTTTCCGCCGTCGGCACCCAGCTCACCCTCGTGGCGGTCAGTCTGGAGGTCTATGAGCTGACCGCCTCGAGCCTTTACGTCGGTCTGCTCGGGCTCGTGGGCCTGGTGCCGCTGGTCTTGGCCGGGCTGTACGGCGGGTCGGTGGTGGATGCGTATGACCGGCGCAAGGTGGCGTTGTTCTCCTCGGTCCTGCTGTGGCTGAGCACCATCGGCATCGCGGCCCAGGCCTGGGCCGGTGTGGGTAACGTCTGGCTGCTGTACTTCCTGGTGGCCGTCAACGCCGGTGCCGGCGGACTCAACCAGCCGGCCCGCAGTGCCATCATTCCCCGCCTGGTGCGTCCGGAGCTGCTGCCCGCGGCCAACGCGCTGAACATGATCACCTTTGGCCTCGCGATGACCGCCGGTCCGCTGCTGGCCGGGGTCCTCGTGGCCCGGGTGGGGTACGGCTGGACCTATACGATCGACGTCGTCACCTTCACCGCTGCGATGTGGGCACTGTACCGGCTACCGCCAATGCCGCCCGTGGGCCTGGTGCAGAAAGCCGGACTGGGCTCCGTGCTGGAAGGGTTCCGGTTCCTGGGGACGCGGCCCAACATCCGCATGACCTTCGTGGTGGACCTGTGCGCCATGGTGTTTGCCCATCCCCGTGCCCTGCTCCCGGCCATCGGGGCGCTGATGCTCGGCGGCGGTGCCACCACGGTGGGGGTGTTGCTGGCCGCCACCGCCGTGGGCGCCTTCCTGGCCGGCCTGTTTTCCGGACCGCTCGGGTCGGTCCGCCGGCAGGGGCTCGCGGTGCTGTGGTCCGTGGCGGCGTGGGCGCTGTCGGTGACGGCGTTCGGTGCGGTGGTGGTCCTGGCCGGGCACAACGACGGCGCGGTCCCCTCCCATTGGCTTCTTCCCGCGGCGGCTGCGATGGCCTGCGCCGGAATCGCCGATTCCATCAGCGGCGTCTTCCGCTCCACTATCCTGCAGTCCGCCACCCCCGATGCGATGCGCGGCCGGTTGCAGGGGGTCTTCGTGGTGGTGGTGGCAGGTGGTCCGCGGGTGGGCGACCTGGTGGCAGGCCTGGGTGCCTCAGTGGCCGGTGAGGGCTGGACCGTGGTGCTCGGGGGACTGATCTGCCTGGCCCTGGTGGCCGTGCTGGCACGAACCCAGCCCCGGTTTGCGCAGTACGACGCGCAGCATCCCGAGCCCTGAGCAGCCGCGCATCCGGAACCCCGGCGCGCGGTTAAACGTTGAAGTATGTGAACTTCATTGGCGCTGCAGGCTCCAAGCTGCCTGCAGGAAAGGACTCTGTACCCGTGCACCGACATTTCAACGGACTCAAGACCGCAGCCCTGTTCGGCGTGCTTTTCGCCGTGCTGCTGGGAATCGGGGGACTGCTTGCCAGCGGGACCGGAAGCCCGACCTTTATCTGGGTCTTCCTCGTCATCGGCCTGGCCACGACTGCCTACAGTTACTGGAACAGCGACAAGCTGGCCATCCGGGCAATGCGCGCCGTGCCGGTGACCGAGGCGCAGGCTCCGGAAATGTACCGCATCGTCCGGGAGCTTTCGGCGACGGCCGGCCAGCCCATGCCCCGGCTCTACGTCTCTCCCACCATGGCGCCCAACGCCTTTGCCACCGGACGCAACCCGCAGCATGCGGCAGTGTGCTGCACCCAGGGCATTCTGGCCCTGCTCAATGAGCGCGAACTGCGCGGCGTGCTCGGCCACGAACTGATGCATGTCTACAACCGCGACATCCTCACCTCCTCCGTGGCGGCAGCCATTGCCGGCGTCATCACCTCGCTGGGCCAGTTCCTGCTCTTCTTCGGCGGCGGCGACCGGCGCAACGCGAACCCCCTGGCAGCCATCGCCATGGCCGTCCTGGCCCCGCTGGCTGCCTCGTTGATCCAGATGGCCATCGGCCGGACCCGTGAATACGACGCCGACGAAGACGGCGCGAAGCTCACCAACGATCCGCTGGCGCTCGCCTCTGCCCTGCGCAAGCTGGAAAGCGGAACCCAGCGAGCACCGCTGCCGAACAGTGACCAGAAGCTGGTCAACACCTCGCACCTGATGATCGCCAACCCCTTCCGTGCCGGCGTGCGCGGGCTCCTGGCAACCCACCCGCCCATGGCTGACCGGATCCAGCGACTGGAACGCATGGCCGGGCGGACTCTGGGGGCCTAGCCCGTGCCCGCCCGTGTTCCGGCGACCCTCCCAGCGAAGAAGTAGGCTTCGAGCATGCGCCTGATACTGATCCGCCACGGGCAGACGCCCTCGAACGTGGAGCACCACCTCGACACAGCCGTTCCCGGTCCGGGGTTGACGGAGCTGGGCAGGGAGCAGGCCGCGTCGCTGCCCGAAGCCCTGGGGCACGAGCCGATCGACGGCATTTTCGCCTCCAACCTGGTCCGCACCCAGCAAACCGCCGCGCCGCTGGCAGCGGCCCTGGACCTGCCGGTCCAGATCCGCGAGGGGCTGCGGGAGGTCTTCGCCGGTGACCTGGAAATGCGCAATGACCGGGACGCGATCACCACCTATTTGAAAACCGTGTACCGCTGGGTTTCGGGTGACACCGCCGTGCGGATGCCCGGCGGACCGGACGGGGCCGAAACACTGGGACGCTTTGACGCCGTGATCGAGGAGCTGGCCGCAGCAGGCCTGACGTCCCCGGCCGTTGTCAGCCACGGAGCAATCATCCGCGCCTGGGCCACCGCCCGCGCCGAAAACGTGGGACCGGACTTCATCGTCGCCAACTCCCTGAGCAACACCGGTGTTGCCGTGCTGGAAGCTGACGAGCTGCCCGGCGGAGGGCTGGGGCCGTGGCAGCTGCTGACCTGGATGGGGGAGCCCGTGGGCGGCGACGAGCTTCAGGACTACGGCGACGACGGCCCGGCAGCCGACGACGTAGCGCTCTAGAACGACGCAGCGCTCTAGAACGACGTAGCGCTCTAGAACACAGACGGCGCCGTCCCCGGTGAGGGAGGCGCCGTCGTCGTACCGTGCCGGGGTTTAGCGGAAGTTGATGAACTGCAGGTCCACGTCGAGGTCTGCGCCCTTGAGCAGGGCCATGGTGGCCTGGAGATCGTCGCGGGACTTGGAGCTGACGCGCAGCTCGTCGCCCTGGATCTGGGACTTGACGCCCTTGGGACCCTCGTCGCGGATCAGCTTGTTGATCTTCTTCGCCTGGTCCTGAGCGATGCCCTCCTTCATGGAGGCCTCGATCCGGTACTCCTTGCCGGAAGCGAACGGCTCACCGGCGTCCAGGGACTTCAGGGAGATGCCGCGCTTGACCAGCTTGGACTGCAGGACGTCCAGGACGGCGTTCACGCGGTCCTCGGAGTTGGCCTTCATCAGGATCTTCTCGCCGCTGAAATCCACTTCGGCGCCGACGCCCTTGAAGTCGTAGCGCTGGGCAATTTCCTTCTGCGCCTGGTTCAACGCGTTGGCAACTTCCTGCTTATCGATCTTGCTCACGACGTCGAACGTGGACTCGCTGGCCATAGCCGGGCTCCTCTGGGTTGGGGACTTTCCTGCTACTTAGCGTAGTAGGTCCGCGCCCGGATGGCGCCCTGCTCCCAGCCTCCGCTCAGGAAACGCCCGGCATCGTCCCATCAGGATGGGAAAGCCTGAGGACGTGGAAAAGAACCCCGACCCAGCATCCCGCCATCGTCACCGCCGTCCTGCCGCCCACCGGATCCGCACCGCCGCGGCCGGCTCCTTCCTCGCCGCAGCAACCGCAACCGGGCTGGGTGCCATCGGCGCAGCGCCGGCCCGGGCGGCAAGCCCGGTTTCATCACCGGTACAGTTTGCGGCCCCGGCCCCGGCCTCGAATGCGGACCGCGACACCCAGGAACGCCTGGCAGGAATCCGTGCGGATCTGGGGAACGCCGTCGCCTGGGGTTCCGTGACCCAGGCGCAGGCCGACCGGTTCTACGCGCAGCTCGAAGACCGCATCGGACGGGGGTTGTAGGTCCGTCGAAGAGGCTGCGGAAGCGGGCTCAGGAGCCCGCCGGAGCGGTGTTTTCGGCCCGATTCGTAACTTTGGAGAATCTTCGGTAAAGTTGTCTTGCCCGCAGTTACTGCGGACAGAGTCTTCACTTGAAGACGTTCGGCAGATTACCCGAGCGGCCAAAGGGGGCTGACTGTAAATCAGCTGGCAACGCCTACGGGGGTTCGAATCCCTCATCTGCCACCGACTAACCCGTCCTCACCTATGGTGGGGGCGGGTTTTTCTGTCACCTGACCCTTGCACCCCAACCCACTAGATATTAGGCTCCCTAAATATGAGCAGCGATTTCGCCCTGGACGACCTCGCCGAGGAATTTCGCGAGTCCCTTCGGCTGGCACTCTATATTGCCCGCAACATGGACGCAGAGACGGATCTCAGCGCCACCCAGGTCAGCCTGATGAAGATGGCCGCTGGGGAGGGGATGCGCGTGAGCGAGATAGCCCGGAACCTCGGGGTGAAGGTTCCCAGTGCGACTGAGCAGATTATCCGCCTCGAAGGAGCAGGACTGCTCAAGCGCAGCCCCGATCCCAACGATTCCCGCGGCGTCCGGGTAACCCTCACGTCTCAAGGTACGACGGCGCTGGCCGAAGCCAACGGCAGCAGGACCGCGTTGATGGCCGCTCTGCTGGAGCAGTTGAGCCCCGAGGAGCGCACGGCTCTCGCGGCGGCACTGCCGGTCATCCGCCGGCTCACAAAACTTCCCGGCGCCTGAGTTCGGGCTTCACCGGTCAGCGAACAGCTAGAGACAATGCCGGCGGGCCCGGTTAGCGTTGGACAATGGCTACTATCAACATCACCGAAGCAACGTTCCCCGAGACCATCGAGGAAAACGACATAGTCTTCGTGGACTTCTGGGCGGACTGGTGCGGCCCCTGTAAGCAGTTCGCACCCGTGTACGACGCCGTTTCGCAGCAGCACGAGGACATCACCTTCGCCAAGGTGGACACCGAGGCCGAACAGGGCCTGGCGGCTGCCGCAGGCATTACCTCCATCCCCACCCTCATGGCTTTCCGCGAAAAGGTGCTGGTGTTTTCCCAGCCCGGCGCCCTCAACGCCAGCCAGTTCAGCGAACTCGTGGAAGCGGTCAAGGGGCTCGACATGAAGGCCGTGCACGAGCAGATTGCCGCGCAGGAGCGGGAAGCAGCCGCAGGTTCCAACGGTCAGGCAAAGCAGGCCTAAAGGTTCTTCTTCGGGGAGGCATCCTTTCGAGGATGCCTCCCCGAACTGCGTTAAGGCGCCCAGTGCGGCGGCAATCGGCGGTACCGCACCCGTAGCCCCGCTGCCGCGCCGACTGTAATGTCGGTCACACAGGACGCAGCGCACCGGAACATACCCGGCGCGGACGTCAACGATGACGAAACGACTGTGAGGCCGGAATGAGTTCCAACCGTGGCATCGCCTATCTTGAACCGGGTGTAGTTGAAGTCCAGGACATCGCTTACCCAACCTTCGAACTGCAGGACGGTCCGGGCGTAAACCCGGCCAACGTAGGACGCAAGCTCCCGCACGCCGCCATCCTGAAGGTGGTCACCACCAATATCTGCGGGTCCGACCAGCACATGGTCCGCGGCCGCACAACGGCGCCGCCCAACCTGATCCTGGGCCATGAGATCACCGGTGAAGTGGTGGAAACCGGACCCGACGTCGAGTTCATCAAGGTGGGCGACCTGGTGTCGGTGCCGTTCAATATTTCCTGCGGACGTTGCCGCAACTGCAAGGAACGCAAAACGGGCATCTGCCTGAACGTGAACCCCGACCGTCCCGGCAGCGCCTACGGCTACGTGGATATGGGTGGCTGGGTAGGCGGCCAGGCCGAGTACGCGCTGGTGCCGTATGCGGACTGGAACCTGCTGCGGTTCCCGGACAAGGACCAGGCCATGGAGAAGATCCTGGACCTGACGATGCTTTCGGACATTTTCCCCACGGGCTACCACGGCGCAGTCACCGCCGGAGTGGGCGTGGGATCCACGGTGTACATTGCCGGCGCGGGCCCGGTCGGTCTTGCCGCAGCGGTCTCGGCCCAGCTGCTGGGCGCCGCCGCCGTCATCGTGGGCGATTTGAACGAGGAACGGCTCGCCCAGGCCCGGAGTTTCGGCTGCGAGACGGTGGACGTGTCACTGGGAGATCCCCGGGACCAGATTGAACAGATCCTCGGTGTGCCGGAGGTGGACTGCGGCGTCGATGCCGTGGGGTTCGAAGCCCGCGGACACGGTTCCGGGTCAAGCAGCGAAGCGCCGGCCACCGTCCTGAATTCGCTCATGGACATTACTGCAGCAGGCGGCGCGCTGGGCATTCCGGGGCTGTACGTCACCGGCGACCCGGGCGGCGTGGATGAGGCAGCCCAGAAGGGGTCCCTGAGTATCAACCTGGGCGCGGGTTGGGCCAAGTCGCTGTCCTTCACCACCGGGCAGTGTCCGGTAATGAAGTACAACCGGGAGCTGATGATGGCGATCCTGCATGACAAGGTGCAGATTGCCAAGGCGGTGAGCGCCACTCCGATCAGCCTGGACCAGGCCCCGGAGGCCTACCGGGAATTTGATGCAGGCGTGGCGAAGAAATACGTCATAGACCCGAACGGGATGGTGGGCTCCCACTAACCCGCGTCCTCCCGCCGGGTAAGCGGGCAGGACGGGGAAAGGTGAGCCGGCGGGACTGACACCAATTCAGCCCCGCCGGCTCCACTCTGTGCCCGTTCCCTTCTGGTGCCGTGCGGCCCGGCGGTAAGCTCGACGTGTCCGGGGCGCCGGCACCGGATTTCCGGGCCCCGCCACTCGAATGCCAACGGCTCCTCTGCGGGGTTGGAAGCGGGGACCACATGTACGGCAGCAGCGGGACGATAAGCACCGAGAGAGCCGGTACCTGTAAGGCCTTATCCATGCGGGGCCCGGCGTGAACGGGGCGGACACGGCATGGGTGTTGGTCTGTGCGGGGCTCGTGTTGTTCATGACACCGGGCCTGGCCCTCTTTTACGGCGGGATGGTGCCGGTACGCAATGTCCTGACCATGATGATGCAGAACATCATTCCGCTGGGGATCATTTCCCTGACCTGGGTCCTGGTGGGGTACACGCTGGCGTTCAGCAATAAGGGCAATTCGGTGGTCGGCGACTTCGACGCGCTTGCCCTGCTCGATGTCGACACACCCCAGTTCCATTCGGTGGCCGCCGGTGTGACCATACCGACGCTCGCCTTCGTGGCCTACCAGATGATGTTCGCCGTCATTACGCCTGCGCTGCTTACGGGAGCGACGGCGGGCCGGCTCCGGTTCGGCGGATGGGTGGTGTTCCTGGCCGCATTTTCGATTCTGGTGTACCCGCAGGTGGCTCGCTGGCTCTGGCATCCCAAAGGGTGGCTGTTCCAACTTGGTGCCCAGGACTGGGCCGGCGGCATGGTGGTCCATGCCTCTGCAGGTGCAGCAACGGTGGCAGTGCTGCTGGTGGTGGGCCGGCGGCGCGGCTGGCCGAACCTTCGGACCTCACCGAACAACCTTCCCCTGATGCTGGTGGGCGGCGGCATCCTTTGGTTCGGGTGGTTTGGCTTTAACGCGGGGGACGGGCTTCAGGCCAACGGCATTGCCGCGCAGGCCCTGATCAATACCCACGTGGCAGGGGCTGCCGCGATGCTTACCTGGCTGCTTGTGGAACGGATAGGCAACGGGCGCTGCACCTTGGTGGGTGCAGTCTCCGGTGCCGTGGCCGGACTGGCGACGATTACCCCCTGCGCCGGTTACGTGGGCACCGGCGCAGCCGTCCTGATCGGCCTGATCGCCGGTCTCCTGTGTGCGGTGGCTGTCCGGCTCAAGCAGCTGTTGCGCTACGACGACGCACTGGACGTGATCGCCGTCCATTTTGTGGGCGGGGTGCTGGGTTCGTTCCTGCTCGGTTTCTTCGCCGACAACTCGATAAACCCCGTCAGCGACGACGGCATCTTCTCCGGCGGCGGCGGAATGCTCCTGTTGCACCAGACAGTGGCCATAGTCTCCGTGGTGCTCTTTTCCTTCGTGCTGAGCTGGATTGCGGCCGTCATCATTTCCCGCACCGTAGGGCTGAAAGAGGCCGGGCCGGACCAGGAGGACCAGGACCGCGTCCAACAGGGTGCCTCCGCCTACTCCCTGAGCGGCATCGGCGCCCGCCCGACAACGGCGGGCCGGGCGGCCAGCGATGGTGCCGAAGATACCCGGCGAGGGCGTTCCAGCCGGCTGGTGAGCGCAGTGGTCAATACGGATCGGGTTGACGGCCTGCGGGACGCGTTGCTGATGGCCGGCGCGCGGTCGCTGGAGATGTCCGACGCCGCGGCCTACACCGGAACCGTCCGAACCGAGGCTTTCCGCAGCGAAGAGCGGAAAATCGACTTTGAGGACCGGCTGCGGGTGCAGGCCGCGGTGGATGAAGAGCACGAGGAAGCAGTGGTTGCGGTCCTGAAGCGCTTCGGGGCGGAACCGGATTCGATCTACCGGCTCGCTATCCTCCCGTACTGACGAGGAGTTAGACCTGTTCCACCTTCAGCGGTTCGGCCAGCAGGGCGCTGAGGGATTCCTGCAGGTCCTGGAGGGCTGCACCACGGGCGTGGCGCTCCAGGTCCTCGCGGGAGGCCCACTGTTCCGCCAGCACAATGACTGACTCCGAGTCCTCAATGATTTCGTAGCGCAGGCAGCCCGATTCCTGCCGTACCTGCTCAATGGCGATCTCCAGGGCCAGCTTCACGCGCACGTGCTCGCCGGCGTTCGGGACCATGGTGGCACGCAGGTTGATGGGGGCAGCGGTTTCTTCAGTCATGACCCCACCTTAGGGCTGAATCGCCGTGCCTAGGGCCGAACCGCCGTGTCGCGGCACTCTTCGCAGCGCTTGGATCTCTTGGTAGCGTTGCGGCCACTTAGTTCCGCAGCCAAAGGAGTCTGCCTTGCCTTCATATGCCGCTTCCCCGTCTCAGATTCCCTTGCTGGAGGAAACCATCGGGGAAAACTTCGAGCGGACGGTGCGCCGCTTCCCAGACGCCCCCGCATTGATCGACGTCCCCACCGGAAGGTCCTGGACTTATGCCGGGCTGGACCGGCAGGTCAACGACGTCGCCGCCGGCCTGATGGCCCGAGGCATCCACACCGGAGACCGGGTAGGCATCTGGTCACCGAACTGTGCGGAATGGACCGTCGCGCAGTACGCCACAGCCAAAATCGGTGCCATCCTGGTGAACGTCAACCCGGCCTACCGGCAGTCCGAGCTGGACTTCGTGGTGAAACAGAGCGGCATGCGGATGCTGCTCACCGCTCCCAGTGACCAGCGCAACGACTACGAGGCCATGGCCCGGACCGCACTGGAGAGCGGAGACAGCCTGACGGAATTGGTGTTCCTCTCCGGTGACGGTGCCGACACTTTCGCCGCTCTGGAGGCGGAAGGCAGCGAGTCGGGGAAGCCGGGGGCAGCTGCCTTGGCGGAACGGATGGCCGGACTGCAGCCCGGGGATCCCATCAACATCCAGTACACCTCCGGAACCACCGGCTTCCCCAAGGGCGCAACGCTGACCCATTCGAACATCCTGAATAACGGCTACTTCATCGGCGAGCTGCTGGGCTACACGGAGGCGGACCGCGTGGTCCTTCCGGTGCCGTTCTACCACTGCTTCGGGATGGTCATCGGAAACCTGGCCGCCCTCTCGCACGGGGCCGCAACCATCATTCCGTCCCGGACCTTCGACGCCGGACAGGCGCTCGCCGCTGTCGAAGCGCACCGGGGAACATCGCTGTACGGGGTGCCGACCATGTTCATCGCCGAACTGGGGCTGCCCGACTTTGACCGGTATGACCTTTCCTCACTGCGCACCGGCGTAATGGCCGGGTCGCCCTGCCCGGAGGAGATCATGAAGCGGGTGATCGGGGAAATGAATATGGCCGAAGTGGCCATTTGCTACGGGATGACCGAAACCTCTCCGGTGTCCACCATGACCCGGCGGGGGGACTCGCTGGCGCGCCGCACCCGCACCGTGGGGCGCACCATGCCCCATCTGGAAAGCCAGGTGGTGGATCCGGGAACGGGGAAGCAGGTGCCCTACGGCGAAATCGGTGAACTGTGCACCCGCGGCTACAGCGTGATGGCTGGGTATTGGAACCAGCCGGAGGCAACCGCTGAGGCCATCGACCCGGAGGGCTGGATGCATACCGGGGACCTGGCTCGAATGGACGAAGAAGGCTATCTCAGCGTGGAGGGACGCATCAAGGACATGGTCATCCGCGGCGGGGAGAACATCTATCCGCGGGAAATCGAGGAGTTCCTCTACACGCACCCTTCGATCTCCGATGTCCAGGTGATCGGTGTTCCGGATGAGCGGTACGGAGAGGAACTTATGGCCTGCATCATTCCGGTCCCCGGTGCGCCGGTGCCGGACGCGGAAGCCATAGCGGAGTTCTGCCGCGACCGGCTGGCCCACTACAAGATTCCCCGGTACGTGCAGATCCGCGGCAGCTTCCCTATGACGGTTTCCGGCAAGATCCGCAAGGTTGCCATGCGCGAGGAAGCCGTGAGCGGGCTGGCAGCCAGCGGGAAACCGGCGGCCTCCTAGCTGGAGTGAGCGGACGTTCGCGGGGACGGGCCCGGGGGCTTTCCTGCGAGGTCGGTGGGCGGTGGATTTCGTTGCCGCCGACCCGGCCGCGACCCGGCCAGGCACCCTGCCTCAGCGGCGGCGGTGGTCCATCGGGGCGAGCTTCGGCCCGTAGGTGGGTTTGCGGTAACCGCTCAGCATGATCATCCGCACCACCCGCTGGCGGTGTCCGTGCCAGGGGGCGAGCAACTCCAGCATGCCGGCGTCGTCGGTCCGCCTCCCGGTGAGGGCCGCACCCACGTAGGCGGCGAGATGGTAGTCGCCGACGGAGACGGAATCCGGAGCACCGTGGGTCCGTTGGGTGATTTCCGCGGCGCTCCACACTCCGATTCCGGGAACCGAGCAGAGCTTGGCAGTCAGCTCCGCACCCAGCGGCTCCGCGGCCAGCCGCTCCAGCCCGGAGGCCAGCGCGCAGGCCCGCAGGATGGTGCTGGAGCGCGAATGGTCCACGCGTGCCTGATGCCAGTCCCAGCTGGGGATCCTCCGCCAGATTTCCGGGGCAGGGGCGGCCTTCATGCCTGCAGGGGCGGGCCCCGGCGCATCGGTGCCGTATTTGGTGACGAGGTAGCGCCAGGCGTAGTACGCCTCCAGCACGGTGACCTTCTGCTCCAGCACCACGGGGATCAGGCTGTCCATGATCCGGCCGGTGCTGGGCAGCCGCAGGGAAAGGTTGCGGCGCCGGGTCTCGGTGACCATCCGGGGCAGCGTCGCGAGGAAGGAATCGTCGTCGAAATCCGACCAGTCGTCCTGTTCCCCGAGCAGGGCAGGCACTGAAGCCAGGGCACATTCGGCACCCGGCCCCCAGGCGGAGGCGCGGACCCGGGCGCCCGGGGCGGGGGCGGGTTCCTCACGCAGGTTCAGGGTTGCCGGACCCTCCGGGGTGAGGAAGGTAAGCCAGGCGACGCCTGGACCTAGCCGGATGGTGGGGTCCTGTTTTCCACGGACCAGGATGCGCAGCGATGTCTGCAGGCAGTACGGGGCGGGGGATTCCCAGTAACGCACCAGGGCGGCAGCGGAATTCCCGGCCGGCGGAGCGGACTGCTGCGGCCGCGCTGGAACAGCGGCAGTGAAGGACATGCACCTATCGTTGCACGTACCGCCCCCGCTTCCGGCCGTACGCCGGGCCGCCGAAATGTGGCTTTTGCTACGCCGCGTTCCGCCCCCCATGCCATAGGTGGAACGAACAAGTAACGTGGGTCACATGAAGTATGCCAACACCGTCCTGGACCTGATCGGCAACACTCCCTTGGTGAAGCTTCACCATGTGACCGAGGGCATCAGTGCCACGGTCCTGGTGAAACTGGAGTACCTGAACCCGGGCGGATCCGTGAAGGACCGCATTGCCGTGAAGATGATCGAGACGGCCGAGCGTGAGGGAAAGCTGGTGCCGGGCGGCACGGTGGTGGAGCCCACCAGCGGCAACACCGGCGTCGGGCTGGCGCTGGTGGCCCAGCAGAAGGGTTATAAGTGCATCTTCGTCACCCCCGACAAGGTGGGCGTGGAGAAACGCGACGTCCTGCGGGCCTACGGTGCCGAGGTAGTGGTGACGCCGACGGCGGTTGCTCCGGACAGCCCCGACTCCTACTACGGAGTCTCCGATCGGCTGGTGCGGGAGATCGACGGGGCGTACAAGCCGGACCAGTTCTCCAACCCGTCGGCCCCCGCCAGCCACTACGAGTCCACCGGCCCGGAAATCTGGGCCGATACCGACGGCCGGGTGACGCACTTCGTGGCGGGTGCCGGTACGGGAGGGACCATCACCGGCACAGGGCGCTACCTGAAGGACGTCTCTGCGGACCGGACCTCCGGGCCGGTGCGCGTGATAGCCGCCGATCCGGAGGGATCGGTGTACTCCGGCGGTACCGGACGTCCCTACTTCGTCGAAGGGGTCGGGGAGGACATGTGGCCGGACAACTTCGACCCTTCCGTGCCGGATGAGGTGATTGCGGTGAAGGACGCCGACTCCTTCGCCATGACCCGCCGCCTCGCCCGCGAGGAGGGCCTGCTGGTAGGCGGTTCCTCGGGCATGGCAGTGACGGCGGCACTCGAGGCTGCGCGCTCGCTGGGTCCCGACGACGTCGTTGTGGTCCTGCTCCCGGACAGCGGCCGCGGGTACATGGGCAAGATCTTCAATGACGACTGGATGCGCTCCTACGGTTTCCTCCAGGACGGCGGGGAGCAGGCCCTGGTGCGGGATGTGCTCTCCACCAAGGACGGTTCGCTCCCGGACCTGGTCCATACCCATGCGAACGAAACGGTGCGGGACGTCATTGCCATCATGAATGAATACGGCGTCTCCTGCCTGCCGGTCCTCGCACAGGAACCGCCGGTGGTCCTTGGCGAAGTCCTCGGCTCCGTGGATGAGCGCTCGCTGACGGAGAAGCTGTTCCGCGGCGAGGCCAAGCCCACGGACCGGATCAGCGAACACATGGGGGCGCGTCCGGCCCTGGTGGGCACGGCGGACACGGTGGCTGCGGCGCGTTCAAAGCTGCAGGAGGACGACGCCGTCATGGTTACCTCCGATGGCGCAGCCGTTGGCATGCTGACCCGGCACGACCTACTTTCGTACCTGAGCCTCTAACCGACAGCCAGCCGTTCGCAGGCACGCTTTCGACACCCATCTGCCGGCTCCGGCCGGCACAAGGAGAACACCATGACCAGCTTCAGCACCCGTGCCATCCATGCGGGCCAGGCCCCGGATCCCACCACCGGAGCCGTTATTCCGCCTCTGTACCAGAGCACCACCTATGCCCAGGACGGCATCGGCGGGCTGCGCAACGGCTACGAGTACGGGCGGGGCACCAACCCCACCCGGGATTCGCTGCAGCAGCAGCTTGCTGCGCTGGAAGGCGGAAAGCATGCTTTTTCCTTCAGCTCCGGCCTGGCCGCGGAGGACGCCCTCATCCGGGGAGTGCTGGCTCCCGGGGACCATATCGTGCTCGGCAACGATGCCTACGGCGGAACCTACCGGTTGATCAACAAGGTGCTGGGCAAGTGGGGGGTCACCAGTGCGGTGGTGGACATGTCCGATGCGGCTGCTGTTGCTGCCGCCGTCGCCGCCGGGAACACGAAGATCGTCTGGCTGGAAACGCCGTCGAACCCTCTGATGAAGATCAGCGACATCGGTGCAGCGGCGCAGGCAGCGCACGACGCCGGTGCCCTCCTGGTCGTGGACAACACCTTTGCGTCCCCGTACCTGCAGCAGCCGCTGTCGCTGGGGGCCGACGTCGTTGTGCATTCGACCACCAAATACATCGGCGGGCATTCCGATGCCGTGGGCGGTGCCGTGATCCTGAACGACGACGCGATGGCGGAGGACGTCGGGTTCATCCAGTTTGCCGTCGGTGCGGTATCTGCGCCGATGGAGGCCTGGCTGACCACCCGCGGCCTGAAGACCCTCGCGGTGCGGATGGACCGGCATTCCGCCAGCGCGACGGCCGTGGCGAAGTGGCTGAAGGAACAGCCTGCCGTGGAGCAGGTGTTCTATCCGGGGCTGGAAGAGCATCCGGGGCATGACCTTGCCAAAGCACAGATGAAGGACTTCGGCGGCATGGTGTCGGTGTCCTTCAAGGGAGGCGAGGCTGCAGCCCGGAAGGTTGCCGAATCGACGCGGTTGTTCCTGCTGGCCGAGTCTCTGGGCGGGGTGGAATCGCTCATGAACTACCCTTCGGAAATGACGCACGCCTCGGTCAAGGGCACCGAACTTGCCGTACCGGAGAACCTGTTGCGGCTTTCCGTGGGGCTGGAGGATGTCGAGGATCTGATTGCGGATCTGGACTCGGCGTTGGGGCAGCTCTAGCCGGAAGGGCGGGACTTCGGCGGCAGGCCCGGGGTGGTGGGGGTAGCGTTCCTTTCATGGCCGCCCTTCACGGGCCGCCCTAGTTGAGGTTCCGGGTCCAAGTAGTCGGCTCTGAAAGACGGGTATTTCGGGTTTTCCGGAGGGGCCGGTTTTAGCCTGATTTCGGGCCGGAAATGTCAGTGCCGGATGAAATCCTTAAGCATGGATCAGGACGGGAACACCGGACGGATAACCGAAGATCAGACGGGCAAAGGCCGGCAGGCGGATGGTGCTGCTGGTGAGACCGAAGCGGCACGTGCCGCGTGCACTTTGTCGGTGTACCGGGCGGAACTGGTTGCCGGGGATGCCGCCGCTGGCGCCTCACCTGCCGGGCCTGGATCCGGCTACCCGGATGGTTATACCGGTGTGCTGGCCCTGCAGAACCTGGAAGCCTTCGATGAACATGCCGCCGGTGATGCCCTGGCCCGGGTGGCGCATCTGATCCGGTGGGCCCAGGCCCAGCAGGTCCGGCTGATGCACCGGATGGAGGAACTCTTTCGGGAGAGCTTCCAGACCGAGGACGGTACGGTGCTCAGCGTGGACCCGGGCATGGCTTTCAGTCTGGCGTCCTGTGAATGCGCGACCATCCTGAACGTTCCGCAGACCACCGCGCAGGGAATGATGTCCGAAGCTGGCAGGCTCTGCGACACGCACACCGCAACCCTGGCCAGGCTCGAACAGGGACAGTTGAGCTACGGGCATGCGCAGGTGGTGCTGGACCAGACCCAGAATCTTCCTGCCGACGTGCTGCCCGGCTTCGAGGCTGACCTGCTCACGGCTGCTGCGGGGAAGACCCGGGGCCAGTTCTCTGCCAAGGCCCGGCATCTGCGGGAGAACCGGTATCCGGAGACCGTCCCGGAACGGCATTTGAGTGCTTTCGAGAAGCGCCGGGTGGTCCTGGACCGGGATGAGGACGGGATGTCCTGGCTGGCTGCCCACCTCCGGGCGGCCGAAGCGCAGCAGATCTATACGGCCTTGAGTACTGCTGCCCAGGGTGAGCAAGCCGACGGGGACCCGCGGACCCGGGACCAGCTGCGTGCGGATATTCTGACCCAGCTGCTGATGGGCGGCCTCGGATCGCATAGGGCGGGTGGAACTGGCAGTACGGCCAGCAAAACCGGGACTGGGAGCGGCCGGACCGGGACCGGTCCCGAAAGAGATGGTCGGGACAGGGGGCGCCGGAACAGCGGAACGGGCCGGGACAGAGCACGCCGGAACACCGGAACGGGCGAAACCGGGGGAACAGGGGAAAGCCGCAGAGCCGACGGAACCGCGGCAGGCCACGAAACGAGCGCAGATCGCGGGCCCTGCGGGCCAGGGGTAGAGACGGACAATGATACCGGCGATGAGGATGCCTTCGGCGTCCTGCCGCGGGCTGAGATCATGGTCCTGATCAACGCCGAGACCCTCTTCGGCGCGGACGAACAGTCCGCAGAACTGCACGGCTATGGACCCATCAGTGCCGATGCAGCACGGCGGCTGGCTCGTAACGCCCTTCACTGGACCGGACTGGTCCAGGACCCGGACACCGGAGAAATCCTCGGTGTTGGTCGGCGGCGGAAAGTTCCGGCAGGATTGGCTCGCTGGCTGCGCGCGAGGGACGGAACCTGCCGGTTCCCCGGCTGCCGGGTCAGCACCGCACTCTCGGAAATCGACCACACCACCGACTGGGCCAAAGGCGGACCCACGGACCACGGAAACCTTGAACATTTGTGCCGAAGGCACCACCGGTTCAAGACCCTCGGTTACTGGAAGGCCAGCCAACCCGAGCCCGGGGCGATCGAGTGGACCTCACCTACCGGACGGACCTACCGCACTGAACCGTTCCTGGAACTCGGCGTGCCGCATCAAGGACCGGACCCGCAAGGGAACGATCCGCGGGCGGACCATAAGGAGACCAGGCCCCTGCAGGAACCCGTGCCGCCGTTTTAGCCTGGCATCTGGCTGGCACCTGGATGGCGCCCGCACCCTTTACCCGGCACCCGGCACCCGGCGCACGGTCTGGCACCGGACACCGGAACCGGTCACCGGCCACCGGGCACCCAAAACCCGACTGCTGCTGAACGGGCGTCTAACGTTGCCTGCGGGCCTTACGTTTCTTCGGGTCGCGAAGCTGGAAATACTTGTTGCTCTGCGGCAGCCAGAGCAGCACCGTACCGGCCAGCAGCACTACGCCTACGGCGATGAGGGCAGGCCCGCGAAACAGAAGCGGAACTCCCGCAATCACGCCGATACTGCTCAGTGTTTCCCGGGCGCTGCGCTTACCGGAGCGCAGCCGCAGCACGCTGTAGGCACTCAGTGCGGCGAGCACCAGAGCCAGTATCCCCAGCATCGTCAGGGCCGTACTGTCCTGAGGCTGTGTCCGGGCCGCAACAATGAAGGACACACCGGCAACGGCCACAAGGGCAGCAGCAGCCAGCCAGACGGCCCCGGCAGCCCGGATGATGCCGGGCGGGGGAGTGCGCCGCGGAGGTACGGGAGTGCCAGGTCCGACAGGAGGTGCAGGGGTATTGCCCATCAGCGCGGCGCCACAATCTGTTCGCGGGCAGCAAGGTCGTAGCGGTAGACTTCCCGACCGCCGATCCACACCTTCAGCGCCCGCTGCATCACGTCCAGCGGATCACCGCTCCACAGAACCAAGTCCGCATCCTTGCCCGGCTCCAGTGAACCGAGCCGGTCCGCAAGACCCAGCACCCGAGCCGGATTAATCGTCACGGCACGCAGTGCCTCGTCGCGGTCCAGTCCCTCCTTCACCGCAAGCGCAGCTTGGAAGATCAGGAAGTTGATGGGAACCACGGGATGGTCGGTGATGATGGAGATCTCCACTCCGGCAGCCGCGAGTTTTCCCGGGTTGGCCATACTGCGGCCGCGCAGTTCCACCTTCGAACGGGTGGTGAACAGCGGGCCGATGAGGACCGGCACGCCCCGCTCGGCAAGTACGTCGGCAAGCAGGTGTGCCTCGGTCCCGTGGTCGAGCACCAGGTCGTAGCCGAACTCGTCGGCGAGGCGCAGCGCTGTACCGATGTCATCGGCACGGTGGGCATGCTGGCGCCACGGGATTTCCCGCCGCAGCACCATGGCCAGAGCCTCCATATGCGGGTCACGAGTGTTTGGTTCCGCTTTGCCCATGTAGTTCTGCGCCTCCATGAAGGCCTGGCGGATAACCATGGCGGTCCCCAGCCGGGTGGACGGAGTCTGCTTCTTGTCGCTGTAGATCCGCTTCGGGTTCTCACCCAGCGCGGATTTCAGGCCGCTGGGCACCCGGAGCACCATTTCCTCCAGATAGCGCCCGTGCGTGTGCAGGGCAACCGCCTGCCCGCCGATCGGGTTACCGGATCCGGGATTGATGTTCGCGGTGGTCACTCCGCCGGCAAGGGCGTCGTCGAACCCCGTGTCGAAGGGGTTCACGGCGTCCAGTGCGCGGACCCCCGCCATGACAGGGTCCGTCATTTCGTTGGAGTCGTTGCCGGCCCAGCCTTCGCCCTCTTCATGCACGCCCAGGTGGGTATGCGCATCCACGAGGCCCGGCAGCAGCCACTGCCCGCCGGCGTCGAACACCTCCGCCTCGTCAGGCACAACGACGCCGGGACCCAGATCGCGGATCCGTCCGTCTTCGACGAGGACCGTGCCGTGGAAGACAGGACCCGTGACAGGAACCACGCGAGCGTTGGTGAGGGCTAGAAGCGCGGGGGACATGGGAACCTTTCGCTTGCTGATCTGGTCCGGCCAGCCTATCGCCTGCTCCCGAACAGGGAGGCGGAGCCGGCTGGCCGGTAGACTTGCCATGATCAATATCGCCGGACAACGCTATGCCGCGCCACAAGCGCGGCCGGCGACTTTACAGGGAGAACAATGGGCCAGATCCACCGATCCGCCTTCGTGCGGACCGTTGCGACCCTGGGGGCGCTGGCACTTGCCGGGCTGCTCGTATGGACAGCTTTCGACTTGTCGCCGCGCCACGGCCTCGACTTCAGTGTCTACCTTTCCGGCGGGCAGAGCGTCCTGGACGCCGCGGGGGAACTGTATACGAAGTCGGTCCAGTACGACGCCGACAGCAGCCTGCTCTTCACCTATCCGCCCTTTGCGGCTTTGGTTTTTGCGGTGCTGGCCCCGTTCGGCCAGAGCCTGGGGCTGAACATCTTCACCGGTATTTCCGTCGCCATTGCCGCAGCCGCCGCCGTTTGGGCAGTCCGCTATGTCTTCCGCCGCCAGGGTGCCATGGATGTATTGCGCCATCCCTGGCTCCGGCCGCTGGCGATCGCCGGCGCGGGGCTGATTGTGCTGCTGGGACCATGGCGCGAAACACAGGCTTTCGGGCAGATCAACATCCTGCTTTTCGGCCTGATCATGGCCGACTTCCTGATCAGAAAGGAGGGCTGGCCCACCGGCCTGCTGACCGGCGTGGCGGCAGGGCTGAAACTCACCCCGCTGGTCTTCGGCCTGTACTTCCTGGCCCGGGGCGACTGGCGCGGGCTGCGCAACATGACCTACGGATTCCTCTCCACGTTCGCGCTTGGATTCCTGATCCTCCCGCGCGAATCGCGCACTTACTGGATTGACCTGCTGCCGGACACCTCGCGGATCGGCGGAGCCGGCTACGTGGACAACCTCTCCATCAAGGGTGCGATCCTGCACTTCGGCGGCCCGGATTTCGCCGTCGATCTTCCCTGGCTGATCCTTTCCCTGGCGGCCGTTGCGGCTACGGCCGTCATCATCCGCATTGCCGGCAGCCGCGGAGAGACCTTCACCGCGCTGGCTGCGGCAGCGCTCCTGATGCTGCTGATTTCCCCGGTGTCCTGGTCCCACCACTGGGTCTGGGTGGCCCTCTTCATTCCCGTCCTGGCGCGCAACGTCCTGGACCTCGAGCCGGGGCAGCGGAAGCTTCGGATCTCCGGACTCATCCTGCTGGCAACCTCGCTGGTCATTTTCATTTACTCGCCCAAGACCATCGGTGAGCTGTTCAACGCACCGAACCTGGACTCCCAGCTGCCGGAACCGTGGCTGATGGCTTCCAGCATCGGCGTCTTCTGGGGCATCGGACTGCTCGCCTGGTGGCTGGCAGGCCACTGGGGCAGCCGCCCGCGCCACTGGTGGCGCAACAACCCGCCCGAGTTGCTGCGTGCCCCGGAGCCGCAGCCCTAGACTGCTGGCATGACAACCGGTTCACTGCTCGCCGTCTGCCTGGTGCACGGCCTGCTGCCCACCAGGGACGCCACGGGCGTCACCGCCATCGATAAACGGCCCGTCGAGGGACCCGTGAAGGTCCACCCGCTGGGGCTGACCGGAGACCTGCAGGCAAGCCGCAAGCACCACGGGGGAGAATCCAAGGCGCTGTACGCCTACTCGCAGGACGACGCCGACTACTGGGCCCGCGAACTGGGACGGGAGATCCCGCCGGGCCTGTTCGGCGAAAACCTGCGCCTGACAGGCATGAATGCCACCGAGGCCCTGATCGGTGAACGGTGGCGGATCGGTGCCGACGTCGAAGTGGAAGTGACCTGTCCCCGCACTCCGTGCCGCAACTTCCAGCGGCGGATGAACGTACCGAACTTCCAGCGCCGCTTTGCAGAAGCCGGTCGGGTGGGAACGTATCTGCGGGTTCGGCGCCGCGGCAGCATCACCGCCGGTGACACGGTGGAAGTCCTGACCCGGCCCGGCCACGGCGTAAGCGTCGGTGACGTCTTCCGCGGCCTGGACGCCGAACAGGCCGCCGCGCTGCAGGCCTCCCGTGCGGCGGGGGAAATCACGCTGTCCCCGGAGATCCTCAAGGCGCTGCGGACGCTTTCGGCCAGGGTATCCCGTTCGCCGGACGCCGTATCCGGCCGCCCGCTGCAGGTCCAGCAGGCGCAGGTCTAGCAGGCGCCGGCCGGTCGCTGCGGCGGCCTGTGCCGAAGGTCACCGGGCGTGACAACGTACCGGATAGCGGGATGGCGTACACTGGAGAGCATCCCCCACTCCGGTATTCCCTTATTTTCCTGCGGTTGATCGAGATTTCTCCGAAAATCTCCGCCGAAACCGCACGGTACGTTGTGTTGGGGCCCGCATTCCTATGCGGGCAGATTCATCTTTTGGGGAGCGCCGGCAAAGAAATCGTCACACCGGTCGTACGCACAATCCAGTGAAATCGGCCCACAGCTGTGACGGAAAGTCCTGCCTGGGATTGCAACAGCGCCGGACTTACGTCCTGCAGCCTCTTGGTTGCCTGGTCCCCGATTGAATGAGGATTCCCTCTTGTCTGAAGCACCGCTGGATAACAGCACCGTTGAAACTGCCGCTCCCGAAACCGAAGAGAACACCGTGCTGTTCAGTGACTTCGGACTGGACGAGCGTGTCCTGGCAGCCCTGAAGGACGTCGGCTACGTCAAGCCGTCCCCCATCCAGGCAGCCACCCTTCCCTTGCTGCTTGAAGGCCGCGACGTCGTCGGCCTGGCACAGACCGGCACCGGCAAGACCGCCGCGTTCGCCGTTCCCGCCCTGTCCCTGATGGCCGGCCGCCCGGCGACCAAGGACACCCAGGTGCTGGTACTGGCACCCACCCGCGAACTGGCACTGCAGTCCGCCGAGGCCTTCACCTCCTACGCCGCCCACATGGACGGCATCACCGTGCTTCCCGTGTACGGCGGATCCGCCTACGGCCCCCAGCTGGCCGGCCTGCGCCGCGGCGCCCAGGTTGTCGTCGGTACCCCGGGCCGCGTCATCGACCACATCGCCAAGGGCTCCCTGGACCTGTCCAACCTGGAATACCTGGTCCTGGATGAGGCCGATGAGATGCTGCGCATGGGCTTCGCCGAAGACGTGGAGCAGATCCTTTCCTCCACTCCCGCCGAGAAGCAGGTTGCCCTCTTCTCCGCGACCATGCCCCCGGCCATCCGCAAGATCGCCAAGAAGTACCTGAACAACCCGGCCGAGGTGACGGTCAAGTCCAAGACCACCACCGGTGCCAACACCCGCCAGCGCTACGTGCAGGTCATGGGACCGCACAAGCTCGATGCCATGACCCGCATCCTGGAGACCGAAGAGTTCGACGGCGTCATTGCGTTCGTCCGGACCAAGGCCGCCACGGAGGACCTGGCCGACAAGCTGAAGGACCGCGGCTACAGCGCCGCCGCCATCAACGGCGACATCCCGCAGCAGCAGCGTGAGCGCACGGTTGAGGCCCTCCGCGACGGCAAGATCGACATCCTGGTTGCCACGGATGTTGCCGCCCGCGGCCTCGACGTCGAGCGCATCAGCCACGTCGTCAACTACGACATCCCGCATGACACCGAGTCCTACGTGCACCGCATCGGCCGCACCGGCCGTGCAGGACGTACCGGCGACGCCATCCTGTTCATGACCCCGCGTGAGAAGTACCTGCTGCGCGCGATTGAAAAGGCCACCCGCCAGCCGGTTGAACACATGCAGCTGCCCAGCGTCGACGTCGTCAACGAGAAGCGGCTGGCCAAGTTCTCCGAGAAGATCACGGAAACCCGCAACTCCGAAGATGTTTCGGTGTTCAAGGACCTGGTCACCAAGTACATCGCCGAGCACGACGTGCCCGCCGAAGACGTTGCCGCGGCACTGGCCGTCATGGCCCAGGGCGGACGCCCGCTGCTGCTGCAGGAAGTCGTGCAGGCCCCGCCGCGCCAGCGTGAGCGGTCCGAAGGACGTAACGACGGCTTCGGCTCCCGCGGCCCGACGCGCCCGCTGACCGAAGGCAACGCAACGTACCGCATCGCCGTTGGCCGCCGCCAGCGCGTGCTGCCCGGCTCGATTGTCGGCGCCATTGCCAATGAGGGCGGCCTGTCGTCTGCACAGATCGGCGGCATTGACATCCGTGCGGACCACACCCTGGTGGAACTGCCCGCCGACCTGTCCAAGGACCAGCTGCGCGCCCTGTCCCGCACCCGGATCGGCGGCGAGCTAATCCACCTCGAGCTGGACAAGGGCCGCAAGCCGGCCCGCGAGCGTGAAGGCGGCAGCTACAACGACCGCGCCGACCGCGGCGGCTTCAAGAAGGATTTCAAGAAGCGCGACGGCGAGCGTTCCTTCGGTGACCGCGGCAGTGACCGCCCGTTCAAGAAGCGTGAAGGCGGCTTCCGCGACGGCGCCGCCGCCGGTGCCCGCAAGCCCCGCTTCCGCGACTAGGACGCTCCCGGCGCCGGTACTTCCGGCGCCGGGCAACGCTGCCTAACAAAAGAAGGACGCCTCCCGCTGCGGGAGGCGTCCTTCTTGCGTAGTGCGGTCTCTGCGCTGCGGCTGCCGCGCGGGGGAGGGTTAGCCCTTTTGAGCGGGCTCGCCTGCGCGGCGGCTCTCGAGGCGCATTTCCAGGTCGTTCATGACAATTGCTGCCAGATCCTGCAGGGTGGCAGCCTCTTCGGGGGTGAAGGTGCGGGGTTCAGTGTCCAGAATGCAGAACGTGCCCAGGTTGAACCCGTCACTGGTCTGCAGTGGAACGCCGGCATAGAACTGCAGGCCGAAGTCTCCGGCCACCAGGGGGTTCGCCAGCGTCCTCGGATCATGCCGTGCGTCGCCCACCACGTACACACCGTCCTGCAGGATGGCAGAGGCGCACAGGCCGGGGTCCCTGCCGATCTCGACTGCTTCCGTGCCGTGGTGGGACTTGAACCAGATCCGGTCGGTATCCACCACGCTGACGATTGCCACGGGGACGTCGAAGATCCGCGAGGCCAATGCGGTGACTCGATCGAAGGCGCCGTCCGGAGGAGTGTCCAGCAGGTCGTAGCGGCGGACCGCATCCATCCGCTGGGCCTCGTCGGCCGGCAGGAGCTCCGGATCCACCCGATGCCGTCCGCGGGCGGCAACAATCATGTCGTACAGGACCTGCGAGGCATCGTGGGCGCTGGGACGCTGTGCGGCGTCCTGGGCGGTCATGGCGCGCAGGAGCGGCACCCAGTCGGAACCCAGCTCCGCCGGGATCTCCGGGTCCCGCAGGAGCCGGGCGAGGGCACTTTCCAGGGCGGGGCCAGGGAAGGCAGGTTTACCGGTGAGGCACTGCAGGAGCACCAGGCCCAGCGAATAGACGTCGCTCCACGGGCCGGATTCTTCGCCGCGGGCCTGCTCAGGGCTCATGAAGGCCGCGGTGCCGGAGAACGTACCGTGCTGGGACTGCGGATCATTGGCCACCAGGGCAACGCCGAAGTCCGTGAGCTTGGCGCGGATCCGGGCATCCGCGCTGCTGTAGTCAAACAGCATGATGTTTGCGGGCTTCACGTCCCGGTGCACTACGCCGTTGTCGTGAATGTACTCCAAGCCGATGGCGAGGTCGTAGCCGATCAGCGCGGTATGCCGGCGGGACACGGTGCCCTGCTTGAGCCGCTCACGCAGATCCAGTCCCTGGACAAGCTCCATGACAAGATAGATCAGCGGAGATTCGCGGTCGGAAGTATCGGACCCCGCATCAAGCAGGGTCACCAGGCTGTGGTGGTTCAGGCGGGCGAGGATCTTGGCCTCGGCGTCACTGCGCCGCAGGTCCATCTCGCTGGTGGCTGACGGACGGATAATCTTCACCGCTACGTCTCGGCCGAGGAACTCGTCCTTGGCCCGGTGGACAGTGCCCATGGCGCCTGCCCCGATCTGATTCAGGAGCCGGTATCTTCCACCCAGGAAGAGGCCCTCTGAAACATGGTTCGGCACTATGCTCACGTGCCCTCGCTTTCTCGTAGCCTAAGCATACTGACAAAACAGCCGATCAGCTTACCATTTACTCCACGCGACACGCGCCCGACAGGTGGCCAAAAGTGTTACTGGTCACCTTTGGCGCAAACGGGCCATCTCGATTTCATGTTCCCGAAAAGTGCTGGTAGAGTTTTATGTCGTTGCCCCGATAGCTCAGTGGTAGAGCGCCATCTTGGTAAGATGGAGGTCCCGGGATCGATTCCCGGTCGGGGCTCTCAATGGGAGGGCCCGCGTTGCGAAGGCTGTGTTTTTTGCAGAGGCCTTTGTAGGGCGGGCTTCACTCATTCTGGCGGTGTAGCTCAGTTGGTTAGAGCGCACGACTCATAATCGTGAGGTCGGGAGATCGAGCCTCCCCACCGCTACGGGCAAACCCCCGGGATCCAAGGATCCCGGGGGTTTTTTCGTTGCCCGGCCTGGGTACCCGCAGGCAGGCCCGGCCCGCCGCTCCAGTCCTCACGACGGCTCCATAAGGTTGCTTATCATCGTTGGTTTTTCATAGGGTGGACACAGCGGAAACCGCAAGGCTTCCACATTAAGGCACCAACACCGTAGAAGCACCGCTGCGGCCCGCAGGTTTTCCGGCCGCAGCCGAAACGAACGGAGTCACCATGGCAGAGCACGATATTTCCGGCAAGAAGGTCGCTTTCCTCCTCACCGACGGCGTGGAGCAGATCGAGCTGACCAGCCCCTGGGAAGCGGTGAAGAATGCCGGTGGACAGCCGGTCCTCGTGTCCCCGAAGACGGGCACCATCCAGGGCTTCGACGGCATGGACAAGGGCGAAACCTTCACCGTCGACCTTGATGTTGCCGACGCTAATGCGGATGATTTTGACGCACTGGTGCTGCCCGGCGGCGTCGTGAACGCCGACTTCCTCCGCGTGGACCAGAACGCCCAGCAGTTTGCCCGCGCCTTCTTCGAGGCGCACAAGCCCGTGGCGTCCATCTGCCACGGCCCGTGGCTGCTGATCGAGGCCGGCGTCGTTCAGGGACGCGACATGACGTCCTACCACACGCTGGCCACGGACCTGAAGAACGCCGGCGCAAACTGGACGGACGAGGAAGTAGTGGTGGACCAGGGCTTCGTCACCAGCCGCAACCCGGACGATCTGCCGGCCTTCAACGACAAGCTCGTTGAGGAAATCGCCGAAGGGGAACACGCGGGCCAGCACGCCTGACACCTCCGGAATCACCGCACAAGGGTGGGGTAACGTGAAAACGTTGTCCCGCCCTTGGGCGTTAACCGGAAGGTCGAAACCGTGCCCGCAGCCGGAAGCAGCACTGCCCGCACCGACGGCAGGTTCCTGTGTTCAGGAACCTCCTGGGACGCTGCCGGTCCGAGCCTGGAGCTGCACCTTCCCGGCGGGCAGCCCGAAAAGCAGCGGCTGGACCCGGGTACCGAGCTCCGATTCCGGATCCTCACGGACCACGCCGGAAACGGGAAGTTCTGTCTTGGTTCCTGGCAGGTGAACGACGACGGCGTCCAGTCCCACACACCGTGTCCCGCCCAGGCCCCTGCCGAGCGGGGATTTCAATGCACCAACTGCTTCATCCGCGACGAGGTGCGCGGGATCCACAACAGCCACCGTGCAGCCAGCATCCCCGGCGCGCTCCGACGCTACCTGGAGCAGCCGCACTGGCTGTACGTTGCCACTTTCGCCGACGGATCCACCAAGGTCGGTACCGCCGCGGACGGGCGTAAGCAGCTCCGCCTGACCGAGCAGGGAGCGGTCCGTGCACGGTATGTTGCCCGAGCCGGCGACGGCCTGGTGGTGCGGGTGCTCGAAGACGCCGTCACGGAAACGGTGGGCCTGCAGCAGGCGGTCCGGGCAGGGACCAAGACCGCAGCGCTGACCCGGCCGCTGGCCCTCGGTGAACTGGACGCCCTCAATGCCGAGGCTGCCGAGTCGGTGCGTTCCCTCCTGCCGGACCTGGCGGTGGCCGGGTTCCGGATAGCCGACGAAGTCTGGGAGCCGCCGGCCCAGTCCGCCACCGTCCTGGCGGCCCCCTGCGAACTGTATCCGTGCGATCCCGGCTCCGGTGAGCACGGCATGGTCATCCAGGCGGTCCTGGGGGCCACTGCCCTGGTCCGGGTGGATGGGGAGGAGACCCTGTTCGCCGCGGACCTGTCCCGGCTAAAGGGCCGTCGGCTGGAGTACGGCCCGTTCCGCACCGCGGTGCCGGCACTTCAGGCAGCACTGTTCTAGCGGGGCCCGCCGCTTCAACGGGCCCGCCCCCGTTCGGGCCTCCGGCACGTGCCCCTGTATTCTGAAGTCATGCTAAATACCCCCTGGGAAACCGGCTCGCCCCTGTACCGGAAACTAGTCGTGAGCGCCCTGGCGATCAGCGGCCTGGGGGTGCTGCTGGTACTTCTGGGAGCGGTCCTGGATAACCAGGTCCTGATGTACATAGCCCTTCCCCTGATTGTGGTGGGCCTAAGCACGCACCTGAGCGGGATGGTGGTCCGTGCCAGGGACGCCCGGCGCCGCATCAAGGGCACGGAGGGCAAGAAATGAGCATCAACCCCGAACTCCAGGGACGCACCTACCCGGCAGGGGCGGCCTACTCCGTGGGGCGCGAGAAGATCCGCGAATTCGCCGCGGCCGTCAAGGCCAGCCACCCGGCACACTTCGATGTCGCCCGGGCCCAGGAACTGGGATATGCGGACCTGGTTGCCCCGCCCACGTTCGCCATCATTGTTGCCCAGCGTGCCGATGCGCTGCTGGTCGCCGATCCCGATGCCGGCATCGACTTCTCCCGGGTGGTGCATGCCGACCAGCGCTTCACCCACCACCGCCCCATCGTCGCCGGCGATGAACTGGTGGCAGAGCTGCATGTGGACTCCGTCCGGGCCATGGGCGACGGCGCCCTGATCACCACCCGCGCGGAAATCTCCACGACCGAGGGTGAACAGGTAGCCACCACCCTTTCATCCATCCTTGTCCGCGGAGAGGGGCAGTAGCCGCCATGTCCATTGCACTTAGTGAACTGTCCAAGGGCACCGAGATCGGTTCCGAGACGCTGGAGATCTCCCGCGCCGACCTGGTCCGCTACGCCGGTGCCTCCGGCGACTTCAACCCCATCCACTGGAACGAACGCTTCGCCCGCAGCGTGGACCTGCCCGGCGTGATTGCGCACGGCATGTTCACCATGGGCGCCGCAGTCCAGCTGGTGACTGATTGGATCGGCGACCCGGGCGCGGTCATCGATTACCAGACCCGCTTCACCCGGCCCGTGCTGGTCGAGGACGTCAACGGCGCTCCCGGGGCGGTCGTGGAGGTTACCGGAGTGATCGGCGCAGTCGATGCGGACAACTCGACGGCACGTGTGGACCTCACCGTGACCTTCAACGGACAGAAGGTCCTGGTCAAGGCACAGGCAGTGGTGCGGGTCTGGTGACTGCTTTGACCCGGATGCCGCTGGCATCCCTGACTACCGCACGCGTAGGCGGTCCCGCCCGCCGCTACCTCGAAGCGGAAACCGAAGACGAGCTGATTATCGCCGTCCGCGCCGCGGACGAGGCGGGGGAGCCGCTGCTGATCATCGGCGGCGGCTCAAACCTGCTGATCTCCGACGACGGGTTCGACGGCGTCGTCATCCACATTGCCAGCCGTGGCCTGGAGATCCGGGACGCCGGGGACGGAACTGCCCTCCTGCGCGCCGAGGCCGGCCACCCGTGGGACGAACTGGTGGCACATGTCCTGGCGGAGGGCTACTCCGGGCTGGAGGCGCTGTCCGGCATTCCCGGGCTCGCCGGAGCGACACCGGTGCAGAACGTGGGCGCCTACGGTGCCGACGTTTCGCAGTCCATCACTGCGGTCCGGGCCTGGGACCGTACCAACCGGGCCGTGGTGGAATTCTCCAACGCGGATCTCGGGTTCGGGTATCGGGACTCGGTGCTCAAGCGGAGCACGGTCAACGGTTCGCCGCGCTACGTCGTGCTGACCGTGGAGTTCGCTCTTTCCAAGGGATCCGTTAGTGCCCCCGTACGTTATGCCGAGCTGGCCCGGGCGCTGGGCGTGGACATTGGCGAACGGGCAGGCGCGGTGGACGTGCGCCGCGAGGTCCTGCGGCTGCGGGCAGGCAAGGGCATGGTGCTGGATGCGTCGGATCCGGATACGTACAGCACCGGTTCCTTCTTCACCAACCCCATCGTGGACGAAGCGACGGCTGCGGCGCTGCCCGCCGATGCTCCGCGCTATCCCGCGGCCGAACCGGGCAAAGTAAAGCTCAGTGCCGCCTGGCTCATTAGCCATGCCGGATTCGGCAAGGGCTTCGGGCTGGCCCCCGAAGACGGCACCGGCGGGCGGGCCTCACTGTCCACCAAACACACGCTGGCCGTCACCAACCGGGGCGAGGCAACCGCGGAGGACCTGCTGGTGGTGGCCCGTGCCGTCGCTGCGGGCGTGGACAAGGCGTTCGGCATCCGGCTGCACCCCGAACCGCTGCTGGTCAACTGCGCGCTGTAGGGGCCGGCTGGCGGGCTTAGCCCTGTCCGCCGGTGCCACCGGCCGGGCCTTTCCTCGCCCGGGCCGCGGCTGCCCGTGCGCTGCGGATGGCTGGAAGGTCCCGGCGGGAATCCAGCAGGCAGCTGTTGCACAGCCACTGGATCAACCGGGGCGTCAGGGACACCTGGGTACGTCTGTCCTGCAGGTCCGGAAGCAACCATTCCGGCGTCAGGAAGCCGCTGAGGGCATATGCAAGCTCCTGGGCGCCGAACAGCCGGGCAAAGGCCGCCTCCGGCTCCAGGGACCGTTCAAGCTCCAGGAGCGCGGCGTCCTCCTCGCACAGGCTCCTGGTTCCCGCGGCCTCAAGGTAGCGCCGCAGCTGCAGGGCCACGCGCAGGTAACGGGCGCGCGTGGGGATCTGTTTCCCGACACAGCTGAAGGTGAAGAACGTGTTGAGGATTGAATCCACGCTTTGCTGCTGCTCCATGCGAACACCATGCCACCGGGCACTGACAATCCTGCGCGTCTGCCCGCAACCGCCGGCTTAACGCAGTCCGGGTCCGCTCCACGGGGGAGCGGACCCGGAAGGGGAAGCGGAAATCAGAGGTTGCCGGTGGCGATGCGCAGCATGCGGCGCAACGGCTCGGCCGCACCCCAGAGCAGCTGGTCACCGATGGTGAAGGCGCTGATGTACTCCGGACCCATTTCGAGCTTGCGGATCCGGCCCACCGGGATGTCCAGCGTTCCGGTGACTGCCACCGGCGTCAGCTCGGCCATGGTGGCCTCCTTGGTGTTGGGCACCACCTTGGCCCATTCGTTGTCTGCGTCGATGATTTTCTCGATCTCCTCGACGGACAGGTCCTCGGTCAGCTTCAGGGTCAGGGCCTGGGAATGCGAACGCATGGCACCGATTCGGACACACAGCCCGTCAAACGGAATGCGTCCGGTGGTCCCGCGGCCCAGGATCTTGTTGGTCTCCGCGCCGCCCTTCCACTCTTCCTTGGACATGCCGTTGCCCAGGTCAGCGTCGATCCACGGAATCACCGAACCGGCCAGCGGCACGCCGAACTGGGAGGAATCCATGGAGGGGTTCTTCTGCTGCGCCAGGACCGCACGGTCAATTTCCAGGATGGCCGAGGCAGGATCGGCGAGGTTGGGCGCCACCGCAGCGTTCAGGGCGCCGAACTGGTTGAGCAGTTCGCGCATGTGCCGCGCACCGCCGCCGGAGGCCGCCTGGTAGGTCATGGATGTGCCCCACTCGACCAGTCCGTTGCGGAACAGGCCGCCCAGGCCCATCAGCATGCAGGACACGGTGCAGTTGCCGCCCACGAAGTTCTTCACGCCGCGGGCCAGGCCAGCGTCGATGACATCGCGGTTCACCGGATCGAGCACGATGATCGCTGAGTCGTCCATGCGCAGCGTCGACGCGGCATCGATCCAGATGCCGTCCCAGCCGGCGGCGCGGAGCTTCGGAAAGACTTCCGCCGTGTAGTCCCCGCCCTGGGCGGTGACGATGATCGGCAGCTTGGCCAGCGCGTCGACGTCGTACGCGTCCTGCAGCCGCCCCGCACCGGGGGCGAAGGACGGCGCGTCTCCGCCGGCATTGGAGGTCGAAAAGAACACCGGGTTGACCAGCTCGAAGTCGCCCTCGTCCTGCATGCGCTGCATCAGGACGGAACCGACCATGCCGCGCCAGCCGACGAAACCTGCAGTGGGAATGGAGGAAGAAGTCATGGTTTCCACTCTAGGCCAGCGGTGCCGCTGCGTCTTGGTCGGCTGCGTCACGGTGCCCTTCCTCACGGTCCCGCGTCCAGAGGGCAATCCGGTAGCGGGTGCCGTTGGAGGAGGTGTACCAGTCGGCAGCGGGGCTGACGCCGGTGAAGGTCCAGTCCGGGCCCAGGGCCGGAGCGAACGTATCGCCTTCGGTCTCCATGTCGATGACGGTCACCACCGCGGCGTTGGCCACGGGGACGGCTGCTTCATACAGCTGCGCACCGCCGATGATCCAGATTTCCCCGCTGCCGGCACTGCTGCGCGCCGCGGCCAGGGCTTCGTCGAGGGAGCCGACGACGACGGCGCTCGCCTCCGCGGCTTCGGCGCGGAGCCCGGTGCTGGAAGAGACAATGATGTTGGTCCGCCCGGGCAGCGGCCGGTAGGCAGCCGGGAAGGATTCCCAGGTGCGGCGGCCCATGATGACCGGGTGTCCCGACGTGGTCGCCTTGAAGTGCGCCATGTCCTCGGGCAGGTGCCAGGGCATGCCGCCGTCGCGTCCGATGACGCCGTCAACGGTCTGGGCCCACACCATGCCGATGACGGGTTCGCCGGGCCGTACCGTACCCTGCGCAGCGAGGACCTGCTGCAGGTCCTCGTCCTCTCCGGCAGCACCGCCCACGGGGTAGTAACGGGTGCGGGTAGTGGCTTGCTGGCTCATACAGGTCCTCTCAGACGGCAATGGGCGCTTTGATGCCCGGGTGGTGCCGGTAGTCGAGGACCTCGAAGTCCTCGAGGCTGTAGTCGAAAATGCTCTCCGGGGTGCGGCGGATCCGCAGCTTCGGATACGGGAAGGGCTCCCGGCTGAGCTGCTCGCGGACTTGTTCCACATGGTTGTCGTAAATGTGGACGTCGCCGCCGCTCCAGACGAATTCTCCGGGTTCCAGGCCGGTCTGCTGGGCCACCATCAAGGTGAGCAGGGCGTAGGAGGCGATGTTGAACGGGACGCCGAGGAAGGTGTCCGCGGAGCGCTGGTACAGCTGGCAGGACAGCTTCCCGTCCGCCACATAGAACTGGAACAGGGCGTGGCACGGCGGAAGGGCCATGTTTTCGACCTCGGCCGGGTTCCACGCGGTGACGATATGGCGGCGGGAGTCCGGGTTCTTCCGGATGCCTTCCACCAGCTTCTCAATCTGGTCGATGTGGCCGCCGTCGGGCGTGGGCCAGGAGCGCCACTGGACGCCGTAGACCGGGCCCAGCTCGCCGTCGTCGTCCGCCCACTCGTCCCAGATGCTGACGCCGCGTTCCTGCAGCCAGCGGACATTCGAGTCGCCGCGCAGGAACCAGAGCAGCTCCAGGGCAACGGACTTGAAATGCACGCGTTTGGTGGTGATCAGCGGAAAGGATTCACTCAGGTCAAAGCGCATCTGGCGGCCGAACACGCTGCGGGTGCCCGTGCCGGTGCGGTCCGATTTCTGCGTGCCGTTGGCCATGACATCGCGCAGCAGGTCTTCGTACGGGGTAGGAATGCTCACCCCGCCAGTCTAGAACAGGTCAGGCTGCCAGCAGCGGCAGTGCGATGCCGGCCACAAGCCCGGCGAGGCTGATCAGGGTGGTCACCAGGTAGAAGGCGAGCCCGGCTAGTCGTCGAAGGCCCGGTACTTTTCCAGGGACACGATCCTGCCCTCGTCGGCGCTGCTCACCTGGCAGATGACCGATTCACCGGGGGCAAGGTACGGGTCCTTGGCCGGCAGCCCCGCGGCCACGTCCGCAGGCATATGGGCTGCGAGCACGTCAAACACCAGGGGCAGCACCGGCCGGTGCGTACACACCGCCACGGGCTTGGCCTTGTCGAACAGGCCCTCAATGGCGTTGCGGGCCTTGCCTGGCTTGCGCTTGGCACTGTGCTCGGTCAGCGCATCGACGGTCTTGAACTTGGTTCCCTCGGCCTTGACGTAGGGACGCACGGTCTGCACGCAACGCACCCAGGGGCTGGAAACCACGCGCCTGGGCCGCCACGCGACGAGCAGCCGGGACACGGCCATGGCCTGGCGCAGCCCGGTGGCCACCAGCGGACGTTCGCCTTCGGCCCGGGTCCACGCCGACCGCGGCTTGGCCTTGGCGTGCCGGACAATAATCAGCGGCCAGGTCCGCAGCCGCTGCTCGCGGTAGGCCGCCACGAGTTCCTGGAGCGGCAGTTTGTCCGTGGGGTTGGTCAGTGCTTCGGCAGCTTCGTCCGGGCTGCACCAGCGCGTCCCGTCGACTTCCTTGCCGTCGGGCCGCGCCTTGTCCGAATCCACGTAGGACGCCCAGTAATGCACCAGCTTCATGCCTGACGCCACGGGATAGACGGTGGAGGGCAGCGGAATGCCGAGGTTGATCCGCAGGCCTACCTCCTCGCGCACTTCGCGGACGGCGCATTCCGGAGTCGTCTCTCCTGCATCAAGCTTGCCCTTGGGCCAGGACCAGTCGTCGTACCGGGGCCGGTGGATTATCAGGACCTGGAGGTTGCCTTCACGGACCCGCCAGCACAAGGCACCGGCGGCCACCACCTTGATGGGAACGTCCTCCTGCACGGCGGGGGCGGGGGACTGCGTTGCCTCCATCAGCGCCGGGCCACCGACCGCTGGCGGGAGCGTGAGGCCAGCAGCCAGGACTGCACGTCCTGGAGCGGGTTGCCCTCCGCATCCTTGTGATGGCGGGTCCAGGTGCCCTCCGGGTCCAGATGCCAGCTGGCCGTCCCCGGATCCATGTACCGGTCCATAAGGGCAATCAGGTCGGCGACGTCGTCACGGGCCACGAGCTGGACCAGGGCTTCTACCCGGCGGTCCAGGTTGCGGTGCATCATGTCCGCCGAGCCGATGAAGACCACCGGATCTCCGCCGTTGGCGAACGCGAACACGCGGGAGTGTTCCAGGAACCGGCCCAGCACCGAACGGACGGTGATGTTTTCGCTCAGTCCCGGGACGCCCGGGCGGACGGAGCAGATGCCGCGGACAATCACGTCCACCTGCACCCCGGCCTGGGAGGCCCGGTACAGGGAGTCGATAATCGCTTCGTCGACCATCGAGTTGACCTTGATGATCACGCGGGCGTTCAGGCCGGCCTTCTTGTTCGCTATTTCGCGCTCTATCCGGTCAATCAGCCCGGACCGGACGGAGCGCGGTGCCACCAGCAGGCGCTTGAACGTGGACTTCGGCGCATAGCCGGAGAGCTGGTTGAACAGCTTGGTGAGGTCCTCGCCGACCTGTTCATTGGCGGTCAGCAGGCCCAGGTCCTCGTAATACCGGGCCGTGCGCGGATGGTAGTTGCCCGTGCCGATGTGGCAGTAGCGGCGCAGTCCGTCCACTTCCTGCCGGACCACCAGGGACAGCTTGCAGTGCGTTTTCAGGCCCACAATCCCGTACACCACATGCACGCCGGCCTGCTCGAGCTTGCGCGCCCAGGAAATATTGGCCTGCTCGTCGAACCGGGCCTTGATCTCCACCAGCGCCAGGACCTGCTTGCCGGCCTCGGCGGCATCGATCAGTGCGTCCACGATGGGGGAATCGCCGGAGGTCCGGTACAGCGTCTGCTTGATGGCCTGCACCCGGGGATCGGCGGCAGCCTGCTCCAGGAAGGCCTGCGTGGACGTGGAGAAGGAGTCGTACGGATGGTGCAGCAGGATGTCCCGGCGGCGCATCGCGGCAAACACGTTGGCCGGCTTGGAGGTTTCGGACTCCTTCAAATGCCGGTTGGTGTGCGGCACCTGCTTGGGATAGTGCAGGTCCGTCCGGTCAATCCGGCTGATGCCGGACAGCCCGCGGAGGTCCAGCGGTGCGGGCAGCACATAGACCTCGTCCGATTCCACTCCGAGCTCACGTTCGAGCAGCTCGCGGATGTTTGGGTTCATTTCCGGGGTGACTTCCAGGCGGACGGGCGGCCCGAAGCGGCGGCGCAGCAGTTCCTTTTCCAGCGCCTGGAGGAGGTTCTCGGCGTCATCCTCTTCCACTTCGAGGTCCTCGTTGCGGGTGACGCGGAAGGTGTAGTGCTCAATGACGTCCATGCCCGGGAACAGCTGGTCCAGGTGCTGGGCAATAACGTCCTCAAGCGTAATGAACCGGGCGGTGCGGCCGGCGACGTTTCCGGCGCGGGGGCCGTCCACGGAGATCAGCCGGGGGAGCTGGTCGGGAACCTTGACCCGGGCAAAGAACTCCTTGCCGCTCACCGGGTTGCGCACCACCACGGCCAGGTTCAGGGAAAGCCCCGAAATGTAGGGGAAGGGGTGGGCCGGGTCCACTGCCAGGGGAGTAAGGATGGGGAAGACCTTCGCCGCGAACTGCTTGTGCAGGTTCGTCTTGGCTGCGTCGTCCAGTTCGTCCCAGCTGACCAGGTAGATCTGTTCCTCGGCCAGCGCCGGACGGATCTGACTGGCGAAGACATCCGCATGCCGCTGCTGCAGCTCGTAGCCGGCAGCCACGATTTCCTCGAGCTGTTCGATGGGGCTCATGCCTGCGGCGGAAGGGACGGCCAGCCCGGTGGCAATGCGCCGCTTGAGCCCGGCAACGCGGACCATGAAGAACTCGTCGAGGTTGGACGCGAAGATGGACAGGAAGTTGACCCGTTCAAGGAGGTACAGGTCAGGGTCTTCCGCCAGCTCCAGGACCCGGGCATTGAAATCCAGCCAGCTGATCTCCCGGTCCAGGAACCGCTCCGGAGATATCTCTCCGCTGGGGACAAGGGCAGGACCGAAGTCCGGGATATCGATGCGGTCCTGCGTGGCCCGCGGTGCCGACATGGCCTCTGCGGACCCGAAGGTCGACCGGGGCTCGGCGTCGGTATCGAAACTCATAGTGTCTCCCTGGGGTGCTGGCGGCGGATCAGGGCAGGCGGTACGGGCGGACCGCCCGGCCCTGCAAACAACATTACAAGCTGCGTCCCTATGCGGGTGCGTACATCACGTCCTGGTCCCAGCGGACAAACCCGAGGCGCCGGTACAGGGCGACGGCGGCCGTGTTGTCGGCGTCGACGTACAGCATCACGGCGTCCAGTCCCGCGGCGTGCAGGTGCTCGATCCCGGCGACGGTCAGGGCCTTGCCCAGCCCCTGTCCCTGGGCCTCGGGGGAAACGCCCACCACGTAGACCTCGCCGATGGGCGGGTGCCCGCCGCTGCCCGGGTGGACCTTGGTCCAGTGGAATCCGAGGATTTTCCCGGTGCTGTCCACTGCAAGAAGGAATCCCGCCGGATCAAACCAGTCCTCGGCCATGCGCGCCTGCAGGTCGGCCAGGGTCATGGAGCCCTGTTCCGGGTGGTGGGCAAAGGCGGCCGCGTTCGCCTCCAGCCAGGGGAGTTCGTCACGGCCGGGTTCGAAGGCCCGCACCGACACCCCTTCGGGGAAGCGGACTTCGGGCAGGGAGGCGCTGGACCGACTCAGGCGCATTTTCCAGAGGTCGCGGACGGGACGGTAGCCGAAGCGGGAGGCGAGCTCGACGGCGGCCTCATGGTTTCCGTGCGACCAGGCAGCGGGTCGGGGATCTTCCGGACCGGCCTGCGGCGCGCGGCGCACGGAGTCCTGCACGGCGGCAGCGAGTGCCGTGCCGACGCCCTGGTTGCGGCAGCTTGGGTGTACTACCAGCTCCAGCACGCCCGGTTCCTGCGGTGTTTCGGATACCCGGACGGCAACCCCGGCCAGCCATTGGCCGCTGCCCGTATGGGGGTCGGAATCGGAGGCATAGGTGGTGAAAACGGACAGCGTATCCGGATCCGTGTCGGCGGAGCGCAGGTCCACGAGTGTCTGTTCGGACAGCGGCGGATTGCCGTCCGATTCCCGGGCAGCGGAAGCCAGTTGCAGGATGTCGGCGAGGACGGCGGGTTCGGGCATGCCGCGGGTCTCGACTACGGGCCAGGCTGTCTGCGGTTCTTCACTCATGACGAAAGCCTAGCGCGGGGAGGGCGGCTCTGCAGGAGCGGGCCCCGCCGGCGGCCTGCGGTCAGGCGTCCTGGCTGGCGGTCGCGGCGGTGTCCGCCCGTGACCGGGTGAACCGGTAGCCGACGTTGCGGACCGTACCGATCAGGGTTTCGTGGTCGGGGCCCAGCTTTGCCCGCAGCCGGCGGACGTGCACGTCCACGGTCCGGGTGCCGCCGTAGTAGTCGTAGCCCCACACCTCGTGGAGGAGCTGGTCGCGGGTGAAGACTCGGCCGGGATGCTGCGCCAGGTACTTAAGCAGCTCAAACTCCTTGTATGTCAGGTTAAGGGCTGCCCCATTGACCCGGGCGGTGTAGCTGGCCTCGTCAATGACCACCCCGGAGGCGCGGATCTCGGTGGACTGTGCCTCGGCGGCCCCGGCGCCCCGGGCTGCAGCGAGGCGCAGGCGTGCCTCCAGTTCGGCAGGGCCGGCGGAATCGAGGATGACGTCATCTGCCAGCCAGTTCGCGGCGACGGCGGCCATTCCGCCCTCCGTCAGGATGAGGATCAGGGGCGTGCCCAGGCCGGTGGCCTTGAGGAGCTGGGTCAGGGAACGTGCGCCGACGAGGTCCCGGCGGGCATCCACGAGGATGATTTCGCTCGGGTCGGTATCCAGGAGGGCCGTCGGTTCCGCCGGCACCACGTGGACCTTGTGGTTAAGCAGTTCCAGGGCAGGAAGGACGTGGACAGAAGAACCGGAACTGTTGGTCAGGAGCAAAATGTGCGACATAGGGCCTCCGAGTGTTGGGCGCACATCCTTGGGCACGTTTCTCCGCCGATCAGCATGGCTGGAGGTGATCGAAAGTATACCCATCCGCGTATCGGGCCTGTCGCTTTTCTTCTGGACGCCGTAATAAGGCAGGATAACTAGGGTGAAACTTTGGAGCTTAGCGGTGCCGGCGGCGCTTGCCATTATCGGTATCGTGAGCGCTTCCTACCTGTCCGTGCCCGCCGTGGCCCTTATAAGCGGTGCGGCGGCCCTCGCGGCCGGTGTGTGCTGGCCGCACCTGATAGGCGTTCCGGTCCGTAAAACACAGGGCGCGGCGCTGGGCCTGGTAGGCGCAGGAGCAGTGGCGGCAGCGTATTTCGCGCCCGCCGCGGCCATGCTGACCTGGCTGCCGGCCGCCGTCGCGGTGGGCGTGGGCGCCGTCTTCCTGATCCAGCTGCTCCGCGGGACGGGCCAGGCGCACCGCCTGGAGTCCATTGTCGGCATCATTTCCGGCGTGCTGGTTGCCGCCCTTGGCTCGGGCTGGGTCGCCGCTGCCCGCCTGGCCGGCACCGACGGCGATCCGGGACTGCTCCCGGTGGCAGGCAGCGCCGCGCTGGCAGCCGTAGCCGTGTCCCTGATTCCGCTGCCGGACCGGATGGCCGCGCCCCTGGGCCTGCTGGCCGGCGGATTGACCGCTTCCCTGGTGGCCCTGGTGGTTGCAGGCGTTCCCTGGCTGGCAGCAGCCTTCAGCGGCGTGGTGATTGCCGCCGTCGTCATGGCCTTCCGCCGCCTGGCCCTTTCGCGCAAGGATGATTCCAGTGCCGCGGGCCGGCTGGCGCTGGGGCTGGCTCCGGTCATGGTGCTGGGATCCGTAGTCTATTTCCTCGGACGGCTCCTCGTTCCCTGAGTCCTGGACGCTCCCGTCGGCGGGCAGCTTTTCCATGACGCGGTTTTTGCCCGCGGGTGCCTGCCGTGATCGAATGGCGGAAAGGAAACTGTTCCTCCCGCGCGTTAGGATGTAGCCATGGTTGCTCTCGAAATTTTCTTCATTGCCCTGCTGGGTGTCACCGGCCTCGGGATGGCAGGATTCGCTGCACTGGTTATCTCCCGCCTGTACAAGGGCCAGAAGTAAACACCCGCTTCACCGCCCACCCCGTTATACCGAAGGACAGGTCCCGCCATGCCAATGGAGATTCCCACCGATCTGACTCCGGAACTGGTGCCGCTGTCCTGGCTGATCGGTACCTGGGAAGGATCCGGACGCCTCGGCGAGGGTGAGGCCGATTCCGAGCACTTCGCCCAGAAGGTCACCTTCACCCAGAACGGCCTGCCGTACCTGCAGTACACGGCGGAAAGCTGGCTCACCGACGAGCAGGGCACCCGGCTGCGGCCCCTGGCCGTGGAAAACGGCTTCTGGGCCCTGGACCGTCCCCTGAATGAGGCCGACGGCGGCCCCGGACTGGTTCCGGCAGACATCGTCCCTGCGCTCCGCAGCGCAGATGAGGTCGAAGAGCTGCGCAACGATGCGGGCGGCTTCGACATCACGGCCACCATCGTCCACCCCGGCGGCATTGCCGAGCTGTACTACGGCCAGATCAAGGGTCCGCAGATCCAGCTGACCACTGACCTGGTCATGCGCGGCGTGAACTCCAAGGAATATTCCGCGGCCACCCGCATCTACGGTTTGGTCAACGGCGACCTGTACTGGAGATGGGACGTTGCCTCGGAGGGCGAAGCGCTGAAGGCCCACGCCTCCGCCATCCTCAAGAAGACCTCCTGACCAAGACCTCCTGAAGCGGGCCGGAGGAATAGGCCCGCGCCGCTAGGACGTTGCACCTGTTATGACCTATTCCAGCCCCCTGCTTTCCCGCCACGGCGCCGTTGAAGCCGGCGGACTCGACGCCGGTACGGCCTCGCACTACGGTGACCCGCTGCGTGAACAGCGCAACCTTGCCCGCGGCACCGCCGTCGTCGACCTGTCTTTCCGCGGCGTTGTCACCGTCACCGGGCCCGATCGGCTCAGCTGGCTGAACACTCTGTCCTCCCAGCAGGTCACGGACCTGGCACCCGGGGTCAGTTCGGAACTGCTGCTGCTCAGCGTGCAGGGCCGCATCGATTACGACGCGCGGATCATCGACGACGGTGCCACCGCCTGGCTGCTGGTCGAGTCCGCGGAAGCCCCCGGGCTCACCGAATGGCTGCAGCGGATGAAGTTCATGCTCCGGGTCGAGATCGCGGATGTCACGGACCAGTGGGCCGTGGCCGGGACCACTGCGCAGATCCCGGAATGGGACCAGTACCTGTGCTGGAGCGATCCGTGGCCGCATATCGGTGCCGGGGGGTTCGCCTATACGGCCGTTCCGGAGGACGCCCACCCCGGGCTTGAACGTCCCTGGTACGAATACTTGATTCCGCGGGACGGCTTCGAGGCAGCCATGGACGCGTCCGGACGCAGCCTGGCCGGCTCCATGGCTTCCGAAGCCCTGCGCATCGCCGCTTGGCGGCCGCGGCTCGGAGCGGAAACGGACGCGAAGACCATCCCGCACGAACTGGACCTGATCCGCACCGCAGTGCACCTCGCTAAGGGCTGCTATAAGGGCCAGGAGACCGTGGCACGGGTGCACAACCTGGGCCATCCGCCGCGCCGGCTGGTGTTCCTGCAGCTGGACGGTTCGCAGCACACCCTCCCGGCAGCCGGAAGTCCGGTAATGCTGGGGGAACGGCAGGTGGGAACGCTGACCTCCGTAGGCGCGCATTACGAAATGGGTCCGGTGGGCCTGGCAGTGGTGAAGCGGTCCGTCGATCCGTCCGTGCAGCTGGTGGTGAACGACGACGGCGAGCTGTACGCCGCCGCCCAGGAGCCCATTGTGGCACCCGACGCCGGCGCCGTGGTGGGGCGGGCCTCGGGTTTCCTGAAGGCACCGCGGCCCTAGCTGCCACGACACCTGTTGACCATTCGAGCACATAGCAAGAGGAGCGCCATGAGCACCCCCGAATCCCGCCCCGAAATCGACGATGACGTTATTGAGCTGGCCGGCCTGGTCTTTGACGCCGCGCGGGCCGGCGACACCGAAGGGATCCGCCGCTACCTTGATGCCGGCGTGCCCGTGAACCTGACGAACAGCTCGGGGGACAACCTGCTGATGCTCGCCTCGTACCACGGGCACGTGGAACTGACCGCGCTGTTGGTGGAACGCGGCGCGGACGTGAACACGCAGAATGACCGCGGCCAGACCCCGCTTGCCGGCGCCGCCTTCAAGGGGTATCCGGAGATCTTCCGCATTCTGGCGGAGGCGGGCGCGGACCCCGACGCCGGATCGCCCACCGCGCGGGACACCGCGGTGTTCTTCCAGCGGCAGGAAATGCTGGACCTGCTCGGCTAGGGCGGCCTACGCGGACAACGCCACGGAGGTCCGGCTGCCTGCCGGGATGAAACCCGAGCCCACTGCGGTCCTGGCAGCACCGATGTTGTCCAGCCGGGCCCGCCACTGCGGGATGAGGCCGCCGGCCATGGCGTCTTCGAGGGCCACCGAACTGACATAGCTGCCCAGGCCCTGCAGGCGGTGGCCCGGCGCGGTCAGCACGCTCATGTCCGCGAGTATCCCGTCCGTGACGCTGTAGCCGGCACCTGCCACCGGCCGGGGTTCGTCCAGTGAATCGTCCACCAGGACGAAGACCTCTTCCTTCCCGGCCAGGGCGGCTTCCGCGACGTCGTCGGGCGGGCAGAGCCGCTCGAGCGCCACCGCGAGGTCCGGCTCATTCGCAATGGCCAGTTCCTCGAGCGGAACCACGTTGGGAAAAGCATCGGCGAAAAACAGCTGCTCGGCGCCCAGCACCCTCCCGCCGTGTTCCATGGACATGTGGATGAGGCCGGAGTTCCGGGTCAGTTCCGCCGCGCTCTGGGTACGGGCGCGGTCCGCTGCCCATTCGGGGCCGCTGAAGACCTCAGCCCCGAAAAGACGCAGGAAGCAAGCGGTTTCGGCCTGGTCGCGGACGCTGTAAATGCGTTCGCCGGTGTCCGTTTCCGCGAGGGCATTGTCTGCCAGGCCCAGATGGCGGGACCAGGCCAGCTGGATAATCGCGATGGTTCCCGAGTCCAGATTCATGGTTTTCAACCTACACCGCTCAATACGCGACCGAGGAAACGCCCGGCCGTGTGGTGGGGAATCCTCAGGAAACGCACAGCATGGCCCGGCTAGCCGAAGAGGATGGCAGCCTCGTCATATCGGTGCTCCGGAACGGTCTTGAGGTTGCCCAGGGCCTTTTCAAAACCGACGTGCACAATATCCGTGCCGTCCAGGGAGACCATGGTTCCCCACAACCCGTCCACCACCGAATCCACGGCAGCCATACCCAGCCGGGTCGCCAGCACCCGGTCATAGGCCGTCGGCACGCCTCCTCGCTGGATGTGGCCGAGCACCGTGGCACGGGTTTCTATGCCGGTCCGTGCTTCGATTTCCGGTGCCAGCAGTTCGCCGATGCCGCCGAGGCGCGGCCGGCCGAAGCTGTCCAGGCCGCGTTCGGAGTGCGGGGTTTCCATATCGGTCGTGACGAACCCCTCGGCCACCACCACCAAGGGGGCACGGCCGCGGTCGCGGGCCTCGCTGACCCACTGTGCAATCTGGTCGATACTGACCGGGTGTTCGGGAATCAGGATGGCGTGCGCGCCGGCAGCCATGCCCGAATGCAGGGCAATCCACCCGACGTGCCGGCCCATGACTTCGGCAACCATGCAGCGGTGGTGGGACTCCCCGGTGGTCCGGAGGCGGTCGCACGCTTCCGTGGCAATTTCCACGGCGGTGTCGAAGCCGAAGGTGTAGTCGGTGGCATCCAGGTCGTTATCCACGGTCTTGGGGACGCCGACGATTTTCAATCCCGCGTCCGTCAGCCGCTGTGCGGCGGCCAGGGTCCCCTCGCCGCCAATGGCAATGACGGCGTCGATGCCCAGCCGTTCCAGCGTCGCCTTGATCTTTTCCGGGCCGCCGTTGGGGCCCTCGAACGGATTGGTGCGGGAGGTCCCGAGGATGGTGCCGCCCTGCTTGGAGATGCCGCGGACACTGGAGCGTGGCAGGTCCATGACGTCGCCGTCGACAACGCCGCGCCAGCCGTCCCGGAAGCCAACGAACTCAATGTCCTCGTATTCCTTGATGCCTTTGAGTACGGCACCGCGGATCACGGCGTTCAGGCCGGGGCAGTCGCCTCCGCTGGTGAGGATACCGATTTTCATGTCATTACCCCTGGATCTGCTGGCAGTGAGTGCGTGTTGCCTCGATTCTAGCCAGCCCGGAGGGCAGCGACTAAGCGCGGGGACCCACCAGGCTCTGCAGGAGGATGGTTCCGTCTGTTTTCGGCAGCAGCAGCCAGGCCACCAGATAGGTGCCGATCCCAACGAAGGGCAGCAGGAAACTGAGCAGGACACCGATCCGGACCAGGGAAACATCCCATCCGTAGGTGGCGGCAATACCGGCGCAGACCCCGCCGAGCCAGCCTTTCCGCCGTTTGATCGGAGAGGAGCGGACGATGCTGAAGAACTTTTCCATGTACTAAGCCTTATCTGATGGTGCCGGAATTGGGAAACGGTGATTTCGGGCGCTGGCCCGGTCGAAGATCCGCCGGGCTGCTCAGCGGGAGCGGTTCCTGCGAAGGCCGGACAGGAGTCCACCGGCCAGCATGGCGAGGCCGGCGCCGAGGGTGAGGCACAGCAGCAGCACCATCGGATCCACGGATAGGTTTACGGTGTTCGCCAGCAGCACCAGCACAGCGAGGACGGTCAGGACCAGTCCCCACACGACAGTGCCCACCTGCAGCTGACGGGGCGGGTTTCCGGCCGTGGCGGGGTCCGGTGCCGCGGCAGGCGATGCGGTGTCCGGTGCCGGTGGTACCGGGACGCCGTGCGCCTCTGCGGCAGCTGCCGGCTGCACCTTCGGGACGGAGCGCCCGGAGCTCTCCGGACCGTACTGCCGGCCTAAATAGTCCCTCTCGTTGTCCTGCTCCATGGCTAAAGGTCGCTTTCATCAGTAGTGACGAATACATTGCCCGCGAGTCCGCGGATATCGATGATGATGCGGTCTCCGCCGGCATCGTCGTTGAGGGTGTGTTCGGTTGATCCCTGCCACAGGCCGCCGTAGTTACCGGTGTCCTGTCCGTCGCTGACCTCGACGTTTCCGGCAGCCATGCCGAACAGCACCGTTACGGGCTTATCTTCGGGAACCAGGATGTTGATGTTGCCCGCAGCTACGCTGGCGGGTACTTCAAGGTCGCCGGAGGTTTCGAGACTGCGAAGGTCCACGGTTCCGTTGGCGGCCACGTAGGTATAGCCCTCGCTCGCCTCGGCAGCGCTCCCCGGCGTCCAATCCGCTTCGGAGGCCACGACCGTGTTCGCATTGGTCCAGCTGCCCTGGGTCAGGAATGCAGCGATGAGCGCCGCCACTGCCGCCGTGCCGATCCCGCTGGAGTGCCTGCCGATCAGGCCCAGGATGACGATTCCGAGGCCCAGGACGGCAGCGGCTGCTGCCAGGGCAACGGAAACCGGTGCGCCCAGGGAAAGTACGTTGACGTAGTCCAGGGCCAGGACGGCACCGCCGGCGAGCAGGGCGGCGCCGAACAGTGCCGCTGCGAACGCTCCGGGGGCCCCGGGGACATGCCTGGCCTTCCTGTCGCAGCCCGTCTCCTGCCTGGCATCGGGAGACGGGACCGGTGCGGGGGGAATGACGGACTCGGCACGGATGCCCGGTTTGGCGAGTGTCACCGGTTTCTCCGGCCGGGGGCCCGGGGAACCCGATGCGGGTCCGGAATGCCGGGAAAGGAGTTGGCGCCCCTTGTCCGTGGAGAACCAGTAAACAGCGGCCACAGCAGCACCGATCCAGAACAGGGTCCAGAGGACGCCCCCGAACCAGCTGTCGCCGTCGAGGAAGGACACCCCGGGGCCGCCGATGCCGAGAACGGTGAAGATCAGGGCACCAGTCATGCCGGAGGTCCAGGTTCCGCGGATTGCCTCCTCCACATGGATCCTGCCGTCCGGTTCCGGAAGCAGCGCCCAGGCGGCCCCGTAGACCAGGAAACCGATGCCGAACAGGCCCAGGACAATAAACAGGCCGCGGACCAGTACCGGGTCCAGTCCGGTCCTCGCGGCGATCCCGGCGGCTACTCCGCCGAACCACCGGTCGGCACTGCGGACGACGCCGAACGAGCGGACCCATCCAAAGAAGTCGTTGTGGATGCCGCCGGGTGCCGGACTGTCCGGCGTCCCGGCGCCTGCCGGCCCTGAGCCGGTTGAAGTACTGCCGGTGGGGGCAGGCTGCTGCTCCGCTGCAGGCCGCGATGCGGGGTCTTGTGCCCCGGGATCAGGGGATGGGGAAGGATTCATGCCTCCAGTCTTTGCCCGGAGCAGCCGTACCGCATCAGGGACTACCCTGAGCCGCCCCTGAACGTGCCCTGAAGAACGGTCTTTTTTATCCCCGGGGCCGGTGCCCGGCGCCTCCGGCATGCTTGGATGGGGCCATGAGAGAACCCTTGGTGCGTCCCCGCGACCGGATGATTGCCGGCGTCTGCGCCGGGCTGGCCGCCCACCTGGGCTGGCCGCTCAGACTGACCCGGATCTTCATGGCCGTACTGGTGCTGGGCGCCGGCAGCGGCCTCATCCTCTACGGGTGGCTGTGGGTGATGGTGCCGACGCAGGAGGAGCAGGAGAAAAAGGAGCAGGTCTCCGCCAATCCGCGCAGTATTGCCGAGAACTATGCGCGGCAGCTTCGGGAGGGAACGGTCCCCGTTCTGGGGCAGGGGAAGGCGGGGCAGCGGGAGGTGGCGGCCGGCACCGCCCTGCTGCTGGTGGCTGCGGCCTTCATTGCCCAAAGGCTGGGCGCGAACCTGAACTGGGGGCTGTTCCTCCCGGTCGCCGCGATTGCGGGCGGAGCAGTGCTGGCCTGGACACAGCTGGACGAGAGCCGGCGGGCGGGGTTGATGAACAGCGCCGGAGCGGACCGCGCCTCGGGCCTGGTCCGTCTCGCGGCGGGCCTGCTGCTGGTGGTGGCCGGGGTGCTGGTGGTGATCTCCGGGGCAGTGAGCTGGGATGTCCTGATGGCCGGCCTGCTGGCTTCGGCTGCGGTGCTGGCCGGGATCGCACTGGTGTTCACCCCGTGGGCGATAAAACACTGGCGGGACCTGGAAGCGGAACGGTCCGGTCGGATCCGGCAGACCGAGCGGGCTGAAATTGCTGCCCATCTGCACGACTCGGTGCTGCAGACCCTCGCCCTGATCCAGAAACGGGCCGGCTCCGAGCAGGATGTTATCCGGCTGGCCCGGGCGCAGGAACGGGAACTGCGGCAGTGGTTGTACTCGGACCGTACCCGGGCAGAAGACCATCTGGTGGAGTGCCTGCGCCGGATGGCTGCTGAGATAGAAGACGGCTACGGGCATCCGATCGAGCTGGTGGCGGTTTCGGACGCGCAGCTGGATGAGCGGACCGAGGCCCTGGCCTCCGCCGCCAGGGCGGCTGTGCTGAACGCCGCCCAGCACGCGGGCGGGACGGTTTCGGTCTATGTTGAGTGCAGGCCCGAGCAGCTGGAAGTCTTCGTGCGGGACCGCGGGTCCGGATTCGACCCGGACACGGTGCCCCCGGACCGCATCGGTGTGCGGGGCTCCATCATCGGCCGGATGCAGCGTGCCGGAGGCAGTGCCGCCATTCGCAGTACGGCGGCCGGCACCGAAGTCCGGCTGGTGCTGCCCCTGCCGAAGGGCCCCGAAACCGGGGCCGCCGGTGCCGGACCGGGCGGTTCGGCACCACCCCAGAGCCGCGTCTCGAGCAACGGAGCACACCACCAATGACAGTCCACCCGCAGCCGCCCATCGACGTCGTGGTGGTGGATGACCACGCCATTTTCCGTTCCGGACTGCGCGCCGACCTGGATTCCCGAATCAATGTGGTGGCCGAAGCAGACAGCGTGGAGACCGCCGTTGCGGTGATCACCGCACGGCGGCCCGCCGTCGTCCTCCTCGATGTCCACCTGCCCGGAGGCAACGGCGGCGGCGGCGCGGAAGTGCTGGCCGGGTGCGCCGGGATGCTCGGGGTGACCCGGTTCCTGGCGCTGAGCGTTTCCGACGCAGCCGAAGACGTGGTGACCGTCATCCGGGCCGGAGCCCGCGGCTACGTCACCAAGACCATTTCCGGGCCGGAGATTTCCGACGCCGTCCTCCGGGTGGCGGGCGGCGACGCCGTGTTCTCCCCGCGCCTTGCCGGATTCGTGCTGGACGCCTTCGGTACGGCGAGCGTAGCCGTGGACGACGAGCTGGACCGGCTCTCCGCCCGCGAGCTGGAAGTCATGCGGCTGATCGCCCGCGGCTACAGCTACAAGGAGGTGGCACGCGAACTGTTCATCTCCGTGAAGACCGTGGAAACGCACGTCTCATCCGTGCTGCGCAAACTCCAGCTCTCTTCCCGCCACGAGCTCACCCGCTGGGCGGCGGACCGCCGGCTGCTCTAGGCCTTGCCCTTGCCCAGGAAGTCCTGCAGCCGCTCCATGCCGGTGGCGAGGTCTTCATCGCCCAGGGCGTAGGAAAGGCGCAGGTAGCCGGAGGGGCCGAACGCCTCGCCCGGCACCACGGCAACCTCCACCGTATCCAGGATCAGTGCCGCCAGCTCGGCGGACGTCTGCGGGCGGACCGCGCCGTCCTTGCCCGGGAACTCGCGGCCCAGCAGGCCGCGGACATCCGCGTAGGCGTAGAAGGCGCCCTCGGGCATCGGGCACTCAACACCGTCGATCGAGTTCAGGGCCGACACCATGGCGCGGCGGCGCCGGTCAAAGGCGCGTTTCATCTCATCCACGGCGGTCAACGGCCCCGACACCGCAGCCAGGGCCGCCATCTGCGACACGTTGGACACGTTGGAGGACAGGTGGGACTGCAGGTTGGTGGCGGCCTTGATGACGTCCGGCGCGGCAATCATCCAGCCAACCCGCCAGCCGGTCATGGCGTAGGTCTTGGCAACACCGTTGAGCACAACCACCTTGTCGCCAAGCTCCGGGGCTGCCGTGGCAATGGAGGTGAAGGGCACGCCGTCGTATGTCAGGTGCTCGTAGATTTCGTCCGTGACGACCCACAGCCCGTGTTCCGCAGCCCAGCGGCCGATCTCCGCAACCTGCTCGGCCGGGTAGACGGCACCGGTGGGGTTGGAGGGCGAAACGAACAGCAGGACCTTGGTGCTTTCGGTGCGGGCCGCCTCGAGCTGGGCGACACTCACCAGGTAACCCTGCTCCGGGCCGGCGAAGACCTCCACCGGGACACCGCCGGCCAGCCGGATGGCCTCCGGGTAGGTGGTCCAGTACGGGGTCGGTACAAGGACTTCGTCGCCCGGGTTCAGCAGCGTTGCGAATGACTCATAGACGGCCTGCTTGCCGCCGTTGGTCACCAGGACCTGGGCGGGGTCCACGGCGTAGCCGGAGTCCCGCAGGGTCTTGGCGGCGATGGCCTTCTTTAGCTCAGGCAGTCCGCCGGCGGGGGAGTAGCGGTGGAAGCGCGGCTGGCGGGCGGCGTCCACGGCGGCGTCGACAATGTATTCCGGGGTGGGGAAATCCGGCTCCCCTGCACCGAAGCCGATCACCGGGCGCCCGGCGGCCTTCAATGCCTTGGCCTTGGCGTCCACTGCCAGGGTTGCGGACTCGGCAATGGAAGCGATGCGCTCTGATATACGGCCGGTGGAAGACATGTGGTTCCCGTCTGGTGTGTGGCGGCTGATGCGTGCCCCGTTGGTCCTGCCGGACGACGGCGGCGTTCCCCCAGTTTAGGCGCTGCGAAAGCACGCTGCAGGTCCGGCCTGCACAGCAGGGAGGCGCCCGGTTCGACGGGACGCGAAAGTTTGCGTAGACTGGTTCTTCGGTGGTTGGGAACACCACGCTGCTTTGTGCCTCTGGACCGGAATGATTGTGGAAATAATCTCCGGTCTGCTGTGGCTACAATGGTGGCGGTAGGTGTGAACGTTTTCCTCCATAGGGTAGTGGCGCAATTGGTAGCGCAGCGGTCTCCAAAACCGCAGGTTGCAGGTTCGAGTCCTGTCTGCCCTGCGCAGAACTGTCATTTCAGGCAGCTCAGCAGTCCTTCATGGAATGAGCAGTCCCAGCGCATGCTGCGATTGTGAACCGACACAGATGAGTGAGGCGAAGGTGACCGAGACAGCTGCCAGCAGCTCCAAGGGACACCCCTCCAACGGGCCCAAAAAGCGGAGCTTCTTCGCCGGTATTGCTCTCTTCCTGCGCCAGGTGATCGCCGAACTCAAAAAGGTGGTCACCCCCACCCGTAAGGAACTGCTGAGGTACACACTCGTTGTCCTCGCGTTCGTGCTGGTGATGATGCTTATTGTTACGGTTCTCGACTTTGCCTTTGGCAGGGGCGCACTGTGGATCTTCGGCTCGGGCGGCGGCGAAAGCTAGCCAAGACCTAAGGCTCCGCCCGCCGGCGCGGATCCGGAGACCATGAGCTAGTGACAAACCCGATAGTGCTCTGAAGAAGAAAGCAGGAATCTACGTGTCCGAGCAAGAACTCGAATCACAGATCAATGACAATGCTGATCTGGATACCGAGGATCCCGCAGCCGACGTCGACGAGGCGTCCGCTGCTGTTGATGCATCGGCCGACGAAGAAAACGCAGCCGAAGAGCCTGCCGCAGAAGACGCTGAGCCTGAAGAGGATCCGGCCGAAGCCTTCAAGGCGAAGCTGCGCCGCCAGGAGGGTGACTGGTACGTCATCCACTCCTACGCCGGCTACGAGAACCGCGTGAAGTCCAACCTTGAGACGCGCATCCAGACCCTGGACATGGAAGAGGACATCTTCGAAATCCAGGTCCCGATGGAGGAAGTCGTCGAGATCAAGAACACCACGCGGAAGATCGTCAACCGCGTGCGCATCCCCGGCTACGTGCTGGTGCGCATGAACCTGACCGATGAGTCCTGGGGCGTTGTCCGGCACACGCCCGGCGTCACCGGCTTCGTCGGCAACGCACACAACCCGACTCCGCTGAGCCTCTCCGAGGTGTTCTCGATGCTCGAGCACACCGTGGTTTCGCCCAAGGCCGAGGCCGGCAAGCCTGCACAGCAGCAGCAGTCCGCCAACATCGCGGTGGACTTCGAAATCGGCGAGCCCGTTACCGTCAACGAGGGACCGTTCGAGACGCTGCAGGCCACGATCTCCGAGATCAAGCCCGAATCCCAGCAGCTGGTGGTCCTCGTGACCATCTTCGAGCGCGAAACGCCCGTGACCCTTGGCTTCGGCCAGGTCACCAAGCTCCAGTAGCTTACAGACTTCGCTGCCGGCAGGTCCGCTTTAACCTGCAGGCAGCGTCCGGCCGCCAAGCCATGGCGGCCACCGCCCCGGATGGACGCTCCTGTCCTTCGGGAACATAATTTAGAGAAGGACCCTTTCATGGCCCCCAAGAAAAAGGTCACCGGCCTCATCAAGCTGCAGATCAACGCAGGCGCCGCCAACCCGGCTCCTCCGATTGGTCCGGCACTTGGCCAGCACGGTGTCAACATCATGGAATTCTGCAAGGCGTACAACGCTGCCACGGAATCCCAGCGCGGCAACGTTATCCCGGTGGAAATCACCGTTTACGAAGACCGTTCCTTCACCTTCATCACGAAGACTCCTCCGGCTGCACAGCTGATCAAGAAGGCTGCCGGTGTTGCCAAGGGTTCCGCGACCCCGCACACCGCCAAGGTTGCCAACCTGACCCAGGCCCAGGTCGAAGAGATCGCCACCATGAAGATGGAAGACCTCAACGCCAACGATGTCCAGGCAGCTGCCAAGATCATCGCAGGCACCGCCCGTTCGATGGGCATCACCGTAGAGGGCTAAAGCCCCCTGCATTTCATTTCACATAACTGTCGGCGCCCGTAACGGGTTCCGGCGCGTGGCAGGGCCGGGCGCGGTCCGACAGACCACAACTGCACAAGGAGAAAAAGCAGATGGCAAAGCGCAGCAAAGCATATGAAGCAGCTGCAGCCAAGATCGATGCGGACAAGCTGTACGCACCGGTCGAGGCTGTAGAGCTGGCGAAGGAAACTAATCCTTCCAAGTTCGACGCAACCGTTGAGGTGGCTTTCCGCCTGGGCGTTGACCCCCGTAAGGCTGACCAGATGGTCCGCGGCACGGTCAACCTGCCCCACGGCACCGGCAAGACGGCCCGCGTCCTCGTGTTCGCAACCGGCGAGAAGGCTGAAGCGGCAATCGCCGCCGGCGCCGACTTCGTTGGCTCCGACGACATGATCGAAAAGGTCGCAGCAGGCTGGACCGACTTCGACGCCGCAGTGGCTACCCCGGACATGATGGGCAAGGTCGGCCGCCTGGGCCGCGTGCTCGGCCCGCGTAACCTCATGCCGAACCCGAAGACCGGTACGGTTACCCCGAACGTGGCCAAGGCTGTCACGGACATCAAGGGCGGCAAGATCGACTTCCGCGTCGACAAGCACTCCAACCTGCACTTCATCATCGGCAAGGTGTCCTTCGATTCGAAGAAGCTGGCTGAGAACTACGCAGCAGCCCTCGAAGAGGTTCTTCGCCTGAAGCCGTCCGCAGCCAAGGGCCGCTACATCTCCAAGGCCACCGTGACCACCACGTTCGGCCCGAGCATCAGCGTTGATCCCAACGTCACCAAGGTCCTCGCAGACGCATAGTCTTCGCGCATCTTAGGAAGGAATTCCTTCCGCCGGGGCGGCCGCAGCATTTTTGCTGCGGCCGCCCTTTGCATTCCCGGCGAGGTTCCCGTGTCCCGGCTTTTGGTCGTGGGACCGGTGTCCGGCAGTATGTGTCCCATGACACAGGTTCACATACAGTCCGTGCCGGTCCCGCCGGACCTGGCCGGGCCCGGCGCTGCGGACTTCCTGGCCGTGGCGGAACTGCTTAACGCCCAGCAGCGGGAGTTTTGGGGAAACGACGACTTTTACGCTCCGGCCCAGGCGCAGCTGGCCGGGCGGGGCAACACGGCCACCCGGCGTCGCGAGCTGCTGGCAGCCCGCCTCGGCGAGGGCCCGGACGCGGCTATTGTCGGCGTTGCCCAGCTGAACCTGCCGCTCACGGACAACCTGCACACCGGTACGGTCCATGTAGTGGTTGCACCCGGAGCCCGCCGGCAGGGCGTGGGGACGGCGCTGTTCAACGCAGCAGCGCAGCTGGCCACGGACGCAGGTCGGCGCATGCTGATGGCTGAGACGGACCATCTGGGCGGCGGATCCGCCGGGTCCGGCATTGCCGGTGCGGACTCCTTCATCCCGCACGACGCCGCGGCAGCTTTCGCTGCCGGTCTGGGCTTCCGCCTGGAGCTTGTTGACCGTGTCAGTGTCTTGGAACTGGAAGGCGCCGATGACGCCGGTGCGGCGGTGCTGGAACGGGCGGCGGCTGCTGCGGGGCCGGGTTATGAACTGGAGTTCTGGAGCGGTGCCTGCCCGGACGGGCTGGTGGATGCATATGCCCGTCTGCGGCAGAAGATGAGCACGGATGCTCCGCAGGGCGGCCTGGAGCTTGCGGAGGAGGCCTGGGACGCTGCGCGCGTCCGGGAGGCCGAGGGCAAGGCCCGGGGGATGGACGCCGAGGTGCTGGTCACCGCGGCGCGGCAGGCTGCCACCGGCGAACTGGTCGGCCATACGGTCCTTGAGGTCTTCCGCAACAACCCGGCGGTTGCCTACCAGGATGACACCCTGGTGCTGGATGCCCACCGGGGCAACCGGCTGGGCATGCTCCTCAAAGCAGCAAACCTGGTGCGGCTGCGGGAAGCCGTTCCCGAAGCGCGACGGGTCTACACCTGGAACGCGGAGGAGAACCGGTACATGCTCTCCATTAACGAGAGCCTGGGCTTCCGTGCGATTGGATACTCGGGGGAGTGGCAGAAAGCGATTGCCGCAGGCTGAACCGGCAGCGGCCGGGTGCCCGGCCGCTTCAACGGGTGCAGATTTGTCCCCGGGCGGTTTCTCCCGTACTCTTGAACTACCAAAGACCGTCGGTCGATGTGCATTCAATCCCACCGTAAGGCTGAACCATCAGTCCTCCACGCGTGGAATCCGGTTGGAGATGCATCCGAAAGTCCCTTGCCTAAAGGGCGGCCTGCGCAGGTGAACGAACTGAACTCCGGAACTCCGTGTGTCCGTTGAGTGAAGCCCCGTGCATCTGCCCGGGGCGTTTTTTATGTTCGGGACCCGATCCACCGGCACTATTTCCCCGGAAGGAGGGTTATGGCAACGCCAACAAAGGTGTCAGCAGTTGAGGAAATCACCACCGATTTCAAGGAATCGACCGCTGCTGTCCTAACCGAATACCGCGGGCTCACCGTTGCACAGCTCAAGGAGCTGCGTCGTTCGCTCGGCCAGGACACCAAGTACTCGGTCGTCAAGAACACCCTGACTGGCATTGCAGCCAAGGAAGCCGGCATCGACGCGTTCGAAGGCCAGCTTGCCGGACCTACTGCAATCGCCTTCATCAAGGGTGACGCAGTTGCAGCTGCAAAGAGCCTGACGGATTTTGCCAAGACCAACCCGCAGCTCATCATCAAGACCGGTATCTTCGAGGGCAACGCCCTGGATGCCTCCGGCGTAGCCGCACTGGCTGCCCTTGAGTCCCGTGAGTTCCAGCTTGCACGCGTCGCCGGTGTCCTCAAGGCACCGATGTCCATGCTCGCCCGCACGGCTGACGCACTGCGCATGAAGCTCGAAGAGGAAAGCGGCGCCCCCGCTGACTCCGCTGCAGAAGAGGCTCCGGCCGCTGTAGAAGAAGCTCCGGCAGCAGAAGCAGCCACCGAAGAGTAAATCCTCTTCTCCACCAATCTCCGGTGCCTGCGGGCACCAACTATAGGAAGGACGCCACACCATGGCGAAGCTCACCAACGAAGAGCTCATTGAAGCTTTCAAGGAACTGTCCATCATCGAGCTCTCCGACTTCGTGAAGCTCTTCGAGGAGACGTTCGACGTCACCGCTGCTGCTGTCGCAGTTGCCGGCCCCGCTGCCGGTGCCGCTGAAGCCGCTGAAGAGAAGACCGAATTCGACGTCATCCTCGAAGCTGCCGGCGACAAGAAGATCGCAGTGATCAAGGAAGTCCGCGGCCTGACCTCCCTGGGCCTGAAGGAAGCCAAGGACCTGGTTGACAGCGCTCCGAAGGCCGTCCTCGAAGGCGCCAACAAGGAAGCCGCTGACAAGGCCAAGGAAGCTCTCGAAGCTGCCGGCGCCACCGTCACCGTCAAGTAGTTTTTACTGCCTCACAGCATAAAAACGCTTTACAGAAGGCCCCGTTCCGCAAGGAACGGGGCCTTCTGCTTTCCCGGAAGCTACGCCTCGTCGCGGTAAAGGAGCAGGGCCTCGCCCTGTCCGCCCCCTCCGCAGAGGGACACACCTGCACGGCCGGAGCCGCGCCGTGCGAGTTCGTGTGCAGCGGTGAGGGCCAGGCGGGCGCCTGAGGCTCCGATCGGGTGTCCGAGGGCGATCGCTCCGCCGTGCAGGTTGCACTGTTCCAGGTCCATGCCCAGCTCGTTGAGGGACTGCACCGCGACGGCGCCGAAGGCCTCGTTGATTTCGATGAAGTCCAGGTCGGACGTTTTCCAGCCGGCCCGCCCGAGTGCGGCGAAGAGGGCATTGGACGGCTGGGAATGCAGCGAGTTGTCCGGTCCGGCGACCTGGCCTGGGAGCCCGACGGCGGCAAGGATGTTCAGCCCCTTGGCTTCGGCAAAGTCGCGGGTCGTGACTATCAGCGCCGCTGCGCCGTCGGACAGGGGGGAGGAGTTCCCCGCCGTGATGGTGCCCTGCGCATCGAACGCCGGGCGAAGGCCGGCCAGTGTATCCACAGTGGTGGCGGGGCGCACACCCTCGTCCGAGGTGAGGACCAGCGGCTCACCGCGGCGCTGTGGCACAGTAACGGGAACGATTTCCGCATCGAAGACGCCGGCAGCCATCGCGGCTGCGGCACGCTGGTGGGAGGCAGCCGCTACTTCATCCTGCTCCAGCCGCTTGATGGCCAGCTTTGTGTTGCCCCGCTCAGTGGAGATACCCATGGAATCGTTGTCGAAGGCATCTGTCAGTCCGTCGTGTGCCACCGAATCCAGGGCCGAGATGTTCCCGTAGTTCCAGCCCTGCCGGGAGCCGGGCAGCAGGTGCGGGCCGCGGGACATGGATTCCTGGCCGCCGGCCACCACCACGGTGGCCTCGCCGCCCCTGATCAGCCGAGCGGCGTCGATGACCGCAGACAGGCCGGAAAGGCAGACCTTGTTGACGGTCATTGCCGGGACGTCCCAGCCGATTCCGGCTTTGATGGAGGCCTGACGGGCCGGATTCTGCCCGCAACCGGCCTGCACCACGTGGCCCATGATCACGGAGTCCACATCGGCGGCGTCAACACCGGACTTTTCCAATGCGCCCTTGATCGCAAAGGCACCGAGTTCAACCGCCGTGAAGGCGGAGAGCTGGCCGTTCAGGCGGCCCAGGGGAGTACGTGCGCCGCCGACGATGACCACTTCGGGAACGGCTGCGCCCTCGCGGGCTGCTGAGGTAGGTATGGGTGCGTGAGTCACTCGGGGGTCGCTTTCGTCGGTGTATTCGGCATTGAAGACAGGGATAAGGCTACGCCACCCCGGCATTCCGGGGGAGACTGCCGTCACACGGCACGCTGCACCGCTTTCGGTGCAGGCAAGCACCAAGGCGCCGTTGTGCGGTAAGGTATCTGTATCCGATGCGTGAACGGTACGCCGGTGTTGCCTGTAGCTCCCCCCGGTTTCCTGTCCCGGAACGTCCCTTCGGAGGGGTTGAGCGAAGCAGGGTACAAATACCGGGTAGACTTGTCTGCCCATAATGCCCTATAGTGGATATTTGCTTCCTCCTGTTAACCTTCAGCCTTCATATAGCGGTGGGCTTCGTTCCGTGCCGGGCAGTATCCGCAACCTGCGGCTAGGCCCCATGCCGGACATCGGGACGCACACGGACTCGGTCCGCATTGTGCAGGGGAGGAGGCGTGAAACACGCCTGAAGGTCTGTGGAAGGATCCCTCTTGGTCGCCTCGAGCACCTCTAATAACGAAACCGCTACTAATCCGGAGAACGCAGCTTCCCGGATTTCATTCGCAAAGATTCACGAACCGCTTGACGTTCCCAATCTTCTTGCCCTCCAGACGGACAGCTTTGACTGGCTCGTCGGCAACGAGCGCTGGAAGGCGCGCGTTGAAAAGGCCCGGGAGACCGGCGAACAGGGTATTGCCACCACTTCCGGCCTGGCTGACATCTTCGAGGAAATCTCCCCGATCGAAGACTTCCAGGGCACCATGTCCCTGAGCTTCTCGGAGCCGGAGTTTGCCGACCCGAAGTACACCATGGCGGAGTGCAAGGACCGGGACGCCACGTACTCGGCCCCGCTGTACGTTAAAGCCGAATTCATGAACAACAACACGGGTGAAATCAAGCAGCAGACCGTGTTCATGGGCGACTTCCCCCTCATGACAGACAAGGGAACGTTCGTCATCAACGGCACCGAGCGTGTTGTTGTTTCCCAGCTGGTCCGTTCCCCGGGCGCCTACTTCGAGCGCACCGCGGACAAGACCAGCGATAAGGACATCTACACCGCGAAGATCATTCCCTCCCGCGGTGCATGGTTTGAACTGGAGATCGACAAGCGCGACCAGGTGGGCGTCCGCCTGGACCGCAAGCGCAAGCAGTCCGTCACCGTCCTGCTCAAGGCACTGGGCTGGACCGAAGGCCAGATCCTCGAGACCTTCGGCGAATACGACTCCATCCGTGCCACCCTGGAAAAGGACCCCACGGAAACCCGCGAAGATGCCCTGCTGGACATCTACCGCAAGCTCCGTCCGGGCGAGCCGCCCACGGTCGAGGCTGCCCAGACTCTGCTGGACAACCTGTACTTCAACCCGAAGCGCTACGACCTGGCCAAGGTTGGCCGCTACAAGATCAACCGCAAGCTGGGCATCGACAAGCCGCTGACGGATTCCGATGCTTCGGTCCTGAACAATGACGACATCGTCGCCATGATCAAGTTCCTCGTTGCACTGCACGCCGGCGAAAAGACGGTTCCGGGCAAGCGCAACGGCGAAGACGTGGACATCCGCGTCGAGGTCGACGACATCGACCACTTCGGCAACCGCCGCATCCGCGCCGTCGGTGAATTGATCGAAAACCAGATCCGCACGGGCCTGTCCCGTATGGAGCGTGTGGTCCGCGAACGGATGACCACCCAGGACGTCGAGGCCATCACGCCCCAGACCCTGATCAACATCCGTCCCGTTGTCGCTGCGATCAAGGAGTTCTTCGGAACCTCCCAGCTCTCGCAGTTCATGGACCAGAACAACCCGCTGGCCGGCCTGACGCACAAGCGCCGCCTGTCCGCGCTGGGCCCGGGCGGTCTGTCCCGTGACCGTGCAGGCATGGAAGTCCGAGACGTCCACCCGTCCCACTACGGCCGCATGTGCCCCATCGAAACCCCTGAAGGCCCGAACATCGGCCTGATCGGTTCGCTGGCTTCCTACGGCCGCATCAACGCGTTCGGCTTCATCGAAACCCCGTACCGCAAGGTCGAGAACGGTGTCGTCACCGACAAGGTTGACTACCTGACCGCGGACGACGAAGTTGAGCGCACCATTGCCCAGGCAAACGCTCCGCTGCGCGCCGACCAGCACTTCGCCGAGGACCTGGTCCTCGTCCGTGCACGCGGCGGCTCCGGCGAGCCCGTCCTCGTCGAGCCCGACGAGGTCGAGTACATGGACGTTTCCCCGCGCCAGATGGTGTCGGTGGCTACGGCCCTGATTCCGTTCCTCGAGCATGACGATGCCAACCGCGCCCTCATGGGTGCGAACATGCAGCGCCAGGCCGTGCCGCTGCTCCGTTCCGAACGTCCCGTAGTGGGCACCGGCATGGAGAAGTACACCGCAGTTGACGCCGGCGACTCCGTGACCGCCAAGAAGCCCGGTGTTGTCACCGAGGTTTCCGCTGACCTCGTCACCGTCATGAACGACGACGGCACCGAGACCAGCTACCCGATCATGAAGTTCGAGCGCTCCAACCAGGGCAACGCCTACAACCAGCGCGTGCTGGTCTCCGAAGGCGCCCGGGTTGAGGTCAACAGCATCATCGCCGACGGTCCCGCAACGGACCAGGGTGAACTGGCCCTTGGTAAGAACCTGCTCGTGGCATTCATGTCATGGGAAGGCCACAACTACGAAGATGCCATCATCCTGTCCCAGCGCATGGTCTCCGACGATGTCCTGACCTCGATCCACATCGAGGAGCATGAGGTTGACGCCCGCGACACCAAGCTTGGTGCCGAGGAAATCACCCGCGACATCCCGAACGTCTCCGAAGAGGTGCTCTCGCAGCTCGACGAGCGCGGCATCATCCACATTGGTGCCGAGGTGGAAGCCGGCGACATCCTGGTTGGCCGCGTCACCCCGAAGGGCGAAACGGAACTGACCCCCGAAGAGCGCCTGCTGCGCGCCATCTTCGGCGAGAAGAGCCGCGAAGTCCGCGACACCTCCCTGAAGGTTCCCCACGGCGAGTCCGGAACCGTCATCGGCGTGCGCATCTTCGACCGCGACAACGACGACGAGCTGCCCCCGGGCGTGAACCAGCTGGTGCGCGTCTACGTGGCGCACAAGCGCAAGATCACGGACGGCGACAAGCTGGCCGGCCGCCACGGCAACAAGGGCGTCATCTCCAAGATCCTTCCGATCGAAGACATGCCGTTCATGGAAGACGGAACCCCCGTCGACATCATCCTGAACCCGCTGGGTGTTCCGGGCCGAATGAACGTCGGACAGGTCCTGGAAATCCACCTGGGCTGGGCTGCCAAGCAGGGCTGGAAGATCGAGGGCGAGCCGGACTGGGTCAAGGACCTGCCGAACCTGCCGCGCGAGACCGGCCCCACCACGGTTGCCACCCCGGTGTTCGACGGTGCCAGCGAGGACGAGATCACCGGCCTGCTCGATTCCACCAACGTGACCCGTGACGGCAACCGCCTGATCGGTGCCTCGGGCAAGGCCCGGATGTTCGACGGCCGCTCCGGCCAGCCGTTCCCGGACCCGATCTCGGTCGGCTACATGTACATCCTGAAGCTCCACCACCTGGTGGACGACAAGATCCACGCCCGCTCCACCGGTCCGTACTCCATGATCACGCAGCAGCCGCTGGGTGGTAAGGCACAGTTCGGCGGACAGCGCTTCGGTGAGATGGAAGTCTGGGCCCTGGAAGCGTACGGCGCCGCCTACACGCTGCAGGAACTGCTCACGATCAAGTCCGATGACATCCACGGCCGCGTGAAGGTCTACGAAGCCATCGTCAAGGGCGAGAACATCCCGGAGCCCGGCGTTCCGGAATCGTTCAAGGTCCTGATCAAGGAAATGCAGTCGCTCTGCCTGAATGTGGAAGTCCTCTCCACCGAAGGCAACACGATTGAAATGCGTGACTCGGATGAAGAAGTCTTCCGGGCCGCGGAGGAACTGGGTATCGATCTGTCCCGTGCAGAGCCCAGCTCCGTCGAAGAGGTTTAGCTGGTAGATCCGCCCGGGGAGTCCGCCGGGCGGTTCGGAACGGCGGCAACGAAATTCCTTGCTCGCAGAGCTCGCAGGAATATTAAAGCCGCCTAACCCGAACCGTCCGACGGACCCGGGTGGGTCACCTTCAATCTTTTCCGCACCCGAGACATTCAGATTTAGAGAACAAGAGAGAACAGGGACCCATGTCCAACGATTCCACGTTCGGCCTCATGCGAATCGGCCTTGCCACCGCGGATGAAATCCGCGGCTGGTCTTACGGCGAAGTGAAGAAGCCGGAAACCATCAACTACCGAACCCTGAAGCCGGAGAAGGACGGTCTTTTCTGCGAAAAGATCTTCGGTCCTTCCCGCGACTGGGAATGCTACTGCGGCAAGTACAAGCGCGTGCGCTTCAAGGGCATCATCTGTGAGCGCTGCGGCGTCGAGGTCACCCGTGCCAAGGTGCGCCGCGAACGCATGGGCCACATTGAGCTCGCCGCTCCGGTCACCCACATCTGGTACTTCAAGGGTGTTCCGTCCCGCCTGGGCTACCTGCTGGACCTGGCACCGAAGGACCTTGAGAAGGTCATTTACTTCGCTGCCTACATGATCACCTCGGTTGACGAAGAGAACCGCCACGCGGAACTGCCGAACCTGCAGGCCGAGCACGACCTGGAGCGCAAGCACCTCGTCGACCAGCGCGACTCCGACATTGCCGCGATCGCCAAGGACCTCGAAGGCGAGCTTGCCCGCCTCGAAGGCGAAGGCGCCAAGGCTGCCGACAAGAAGAAGGCCCGCGACTCCGCCGACCGCCAGATGGCCAAGGTCCGCCGCGACGCCGACAACAACATCGAGCGCCTGGAACAGGTCTGGGACCGGTTCAAGAACCTCAAGGTCGGCGACCTCGAGGGCGACGAAGGCCTCTACCGCGAACTGCGCGACCGCTACGGTCTGTACTTCGAAGGCTCCATGGGTGCCGAAGCCATCAAGAAGCGTCTTGAAGACTTCGACATGCAGGCCGAGTCCGAGAACCTGCGCGACATCATCCAGAACGGCAAGGGCCAGCGCAAGACGCGTGCCCTGAAGCGCCTGAAGGTTGTCAACGCGTTCCTGACCACCACGAACAGCCCGCTGGGTATGGTCCTGGACGCTGTCCCGGTGATCCCGCCGGAACTGCGCCCGATGGTCCAGCTCGACGGCGGCCGTTTCGCGACGTCGGACCTCAACGACCTGTACCGCCGCGTGATCAACCGCAACAACCGCCTGAAGCGCCTGCTGGACCTCGGTGCCCCCGAGATCATCGTGAACAACGAAAAGCGCATGCTCCAGGAAGCTGTTGACTCCCTGTTCGACAACGGCCGCCGCGGCCGTCCGGTCACCGGACCGGGCAACCGTCCGCTGAAGTCGCTGTCCGACATGCTCAAGGGCAAGCAGGGCCGCTTCCGCCAGAACCTGCTGGGTAAGCGCGTTGACTACTCCGGCCGTTCGGTTATCGTTGTCGGCCCGCAGCTGAAGCTGCACCAGTGCGGCCTGCCGAAGCAGATGGCACTGGAGCTCTTCAAGCCGTTCGTGATGAAGCGCCTGGTTGACCTCAACCACGCCCAGAACATCAAGAGCGCCAAGCGCATGGTCGAGCGTTTCCGTCCGCAGGTCTGGGACGTGCTGGAAGAGATCATCACCGAACACCCGGTGCTGCTCAACCGTGCACCCACCCTGCACCGCCTCGGCATCCAGGCCTTCGAGCCGCAGCTCGTTGAAGGCAAGGCCCTTCAGCTGCACCCGCTGGTCTGCGGCGCCTTCAACGCCGACTTCGACGGTGACCAGATGGCAGTCCACCTGCCGCTGAGCCCCGAAGCCCAGGCTGAAGCACGCATCCTGATGCTGTCCTCGAACAACATCCTGAAGCCGTCCGACGGCCGCCCGGTCACCCTGCCCTCGCAGGATATGATCATCGGCCTGCACCACCTCACCACCAAGCGTGAAGGTGCTGCCGGTGAAGGCCGCGTGTTCGGTTCCATGTCCGAAGCCCTCATGGCCTTCGACATGGGCGAGCTGCACCTGAACGCCCTGGTGAAGATGCGCGTGGACGGTTTCGTCCCCAGCGCATCCCAGCCGGCTCCGGAAGGTTGGGAAGAGGGCACTCCTGCCCTCATCGAAACCTCCCTCGGACAGGTCATCTTCAACCAGACACTGCCGGCGGATTACCCGTGGGTGAAAGAAGTTGCCGATAAGGGCCAGCTCTCCGCGATCGTCAACGATCTCGCCGAGCGGTACCCGAAGGTCGTCACGGCTGCAACGCTGGACAACCTGAAGGATGCCGGCTTCTACTGGGCCACGCGCTCGGGCGTCACCGTCGCCATCTCCGACATTGCAGCCCCGATCGACAAGCCGGCCATTATGGAAGGCTACGAAGCCCAGGCTGCCAAGGTCGAAAGCCAGTACGGCAAGGGCCTGATCGCTGAAGACGAGCGCCGCCAGGAACTGATCGACATCTGGAACAAGGCCACCAACGAGGTCGCTGCTGCAATGCGGGCGAACATGCCCGAATTCAACAACATCAACCGCATGGTGTCCTCCGGTGCCCGTGGTAACTGGCTGCAGGTCCGGCAGATTGCCGGTATCCGTGGCCTGGTGGCCAACCCTAAGGGTGAGATCATCCCGCGTCCGATCAAGTCCTCGTACCGCGAGGGCCTGTCGGTGCTGGAATACTTCATCGCCACCCACGGTGCCCGTAAGGGTCTCGCCGATACCGCTCTGCGTACCGCCAACTCGGGTTACCTGACCCGTCGTCTGGTGGACGTTTCCCAGGACGTCATTGTCCGTGAGGAAGACTGCGGCACCGAGCGCGGCCTGAACGTGACCATCGCGGTTCCGGACGCCAACGGCGTACTGCAGCTGGACGAAGAGGTCGAGAACTCGGCGTACGCCCGTACGCTGGCCACCGACGTCACCGATGCCTCCGGCAATGTGCTGGCCAAGGGCGGCGACGATGTGGGCGACGTCCTCATCGCCAAGCTGTTCGAAGCCGGCGTCACGGACATCAAGGTCCGCTCCGTGCTCACCTGTGAGTCCGCCGTCGGCACCTGCGCCCTTTGCTACGGCCGCTCCCTGGCCACGGGTAAGACCGTGGACATCGGCGAGGCCGTGGGCATCATTGCCGCACAGTCCATCGGCGAGCCGGGTACCCAGCTGACCATGCGTACCTTCCACACCGGTGGTGTTGCTTCCGCTGAGGACATCACCCAGGGTCTGCCCCGTATCCAGGAGCTCTTCGAAGCACGTACGCCTAAGGGTGTTGCTCCGATCTCCGAGACCGCGGGCCGGGTCACCATCGAAGAGACCGACCGCCAGATGCGTCTGGTTGTCACTCCCGATGACGGTTCGGAAGAGATTGCATACCCGGTCCTGCGCCGTGCCCGCCTCCTGGTTGCCGACGGCGACCACGTCGAGGTTGGCCAGCAGCTGGTCTTCGGTGCAGTGGATCCCAAGCAGATCCTCCGCATCCTCGGCCCGCGCAAGGCACAGGAGTTCCTGGTGGACGAAGTCCAGCGCGTGTACCGCAGCCAGGGTGTGGGTATCCACGACAAGCACGTCGAGGTTATTGTCCGCCAGATGCTGCGCCGCGTGACCGTGATCGAGTCCGGCGATTCCGAGCTGCTTCCGGGTGAGCTCACCGAACGCCGCCGCTTCGAGAGCGAGAACCGCCGCGTGGTTTCGGAAGGCAAGAAGCCCGCTTCGGGCCGTCCGGAACTGATGGGCATCACCAAGGCGTCCCTGGCCACCGAGTCCTGGCTGTCCGCAGCTTCCTTCCAGGAGACCACCCGCGTCCTGACGCAGGCGGCCATGGAAGGCAAGAGCGATCCGCTGCTCGGCCTCAAGGAGAACGTCATCATCGGTAAGCTGATCCCGGCCGGAACGGGCCTGCCCCGTTACACCGAGGTCACTGTGGAGCCGACCGAAGAAGCAAAGGCCAACCTGTTCACCGGCCCGAGCGCCTTCAGCGACTTCGACTACGCCGGCGTTGACGGCGGTCTGAGCCCCGAGTTCCACGCCATCCCGCTGGATGACTACGACATGGGCAGCGACTTCCGCTAAGGAAAGCGCAACCAACGGCAGGTCCCGCACCCTCGTGGTGCGGGACCTGCCGCGTTTAACGGCTGTGCCAGACTGGGAACATGGCGAATTCCCCGACCGGCGAATCGATGGCCAGCCGGATCGTGAAGATCATCAGCGCGTTCGACGAAGCCCACCAGTCCATGCCCGTGACCGTCCTGGCCCGCCGCGCGGACCTGCCCCTGTCCACGGCGCACCGCATCGTCAAGGACCTCACCGGACACGGTTTCCTGCAGCGGGAGTCCGACGGCGGCATACGCCTCGGCCTGCGCCTGTGGGAACTGGCCAACCGCAGCTCTGCCGCCCTGGGCCTGAAGCAGATCGCCATGCCCTTCATGGAGGACATCCAGGCAGTGGTCCGGCAGCACACCCAGCTCTCGGTTCTGCGCGGGGACGAGGTCCTGTTCATTGAACGGCTCTCCAGCCATGGGTCGGTGCTGAACCACGCCAAGGTCGCCGGGCGGCTACCCGTCCACGTCTCCTCTTCGGGGATGGTGATGATGGCCCACTCGCCCCGGCATGTGCAGGAGGCCTATCTGCAGCGACGGAACCTCGATCCGGCGGGGGAGAGGGAGCTGCGGGCTGCGTGGGCGAAGATGCGGCTGGAAGGCAGCGCCAGCCTGCCCGGCGCCGTCGTACCGGATACCACGGGGATAGCGGTCCCCGTCTTTGGAGCGGGCAGTACTGCCGTAGCAGCGATCGGCGTCGTGGTGCCCACCGGCAGCGAGTGCATCCCCGCGACTGTTCCGGCCCTCATGACGGCAGCCAGGGGCATTTCCCGCGGGCTGGGAGTCCGCGCCGAAGCGGCAGGCCCCCACTACCCGGGCTGAGCCGATTTCCCAATGAATGAGAATCCCTTTGCGGCTCCCCGTGTGCCGGCAGTCACACTGGGGAGTAGTGTCCGCTACATAATTCTCAAGGGAGCAACAGATGGGTGCACAGCGCACAATCCTCACGACGCAGGTCGGCATTGTCGGCGGCGGTCCGGCCGGACTCATGCTTTCGCACCTTTTGTCCACATCGGGCATCGAGAACATCGTGGTCGAAAAACGGGACCACGAAACGATCCGCACCACGCACCGGGCCGGGATCCTGGAGCACGGCAGCGTCCGGATGCTGACCGAGACCGGCGTCAGCAACCGGGTGCTGACGGACGGGTACCGGCACGAGGGGATTGACCTGCGCTTCGGCGGCGAGAGCCACCGCATCGACTTTGACGACCTGGTCGGCGAGTCCGTGTGGCTGTACCCGCAGAATGAAGTTTTCACCGACCTTGCCGCCGCCCGGAAACGGGACCACGGCGATGTCCGCTACGGGGTCAGCGACACCGCCGTGGCGGACCTGGCGACCGGCACTCCGAAGATCCTCTTCACCGACAGCTCCGGGAAGGAGTTCGAGGTCCACTGCGAGATCCTGGTCGGCACGGACGGTTCCGCCGGCATCTGCAAGCGCTCCATCCCCAAGGACGCCCGTATGGACAACTTCATCGAATATCCCTTCGCCTGGTTCGGTATCCTCACCCGGGCCGCTCCCAGTGCGCCCGAACTCATCTACGCCAATTCCGACCGCGGCTTTGCCCTGATCAGCCAGCGCAACGACGAGGTGCAGCGGATGTACTTCCAGGCCGATCCGAACGAGGATCCCGATGCGTGGAGCGAGGACCGCATCTGGGACGAGCTGCAGGCCCGGGTGGACGGCCCGGACGGCTTCGAACTCACCCGCGGTCCGATCTTTGAAAAGACCGTCCTGAAGTTCCGCAGCTATGTCTGCGAGCCCCTGCGGTACGGCAACCTGTTCCTCGCCGGCGACGCCGGGCACACCGTGCCGCCCACGGGAGCCAAAGGACTGAACCTCGCCCTGGCCGATGTGCAGGTGCTGTTCGAGGCGATTGACTCGTTCTACGCCACCCGCTCCGCGGACCTGCTGGACGGATACAGCGACAAGGCGCTGAAGCGGGTCTGGCGGGCGCAGAACTTCTCCTACTGGATGACCTCGATGCTGCATACCCGCGCCGATGCCAGCCCCTTCGAACGCAAGCGGGCGCTGGGCGAGCTGAGCGGCGTCGTCGCTTCCCGGCACGGCAGCGCCTATCTGGCCGAGGCCTACACGGGGTGGCCGAATACCTAAGTGTTCGTATCGCGAACACCTGTACATATAATGAACAAGCCGTGTACTGTGGTCTCGACCACGTGGATGCTTGGAAAGCCGGAGCGCGAGGGAGCGCTCCATCGAAAGGAAGACCCATGGAAATGGAAGAGAACCTTTTCTCGAACAGCCATGTCATCGAAAAGCTGGATGCGGCCGAAGCGTCGCAGGACCAGATCTCCGCTGAAATTGCCGCAGTCCACGCTGACTACTCCAAGGGGGTGGACGACGGCGCCGCGGAGGAAACCCAGCCCCGCATCGATTTCTCCCCCTACCGCAGCTCCCTCCTGCGCCACCCCACCAAGGATCCGCACCACGTGGACCCCGAAACCATTGAACTGTGGTCGCCGGCCTTCGGCCACCAGGATGTCCACGCGCTCGAGAGCGACCTGACCATCCAGCACAACGGCGAGCCGATGGGGGAACGGATCATCGTCCGCGGACGCATCCTCGACGGCGACGGACACCCGGTCCGCAACCAGCTGGTGGAAATCTGGCAGGCCAACTCCGCCGGGCGCTACATCCACAAGCGCGACCAGCACCCTGCCCCGCTGGATCCGAACTTCACCGGGGTCGGCCGCTGCATCACCGGCAACGACGGCTCCTATGAGTTCACGACCATCAAGCCCGGCCCGTACCCGTGGAAGAACCACTACAACGCGTGGCGGCCGGCGCACATCCACTTCTCGCTCTTCGGCACCGATTTCACCCAGCGCATGATCACCCAGATGTACTTCCCCGGGGATCCGCTTTTTGCCTTGGATCCGATCTACCAGTCGATCACCGACCCCAAGGCACGCGAGCGCCTCGTAGCGACCTACGACCACAACATCACCGCACACGAATGGGCCACGGGCTACAACTGGGACATTGTGCTCACCGGCAGCAACCGCACCTGGATGGAAGACGAGGACGCAGAGTAATGAGCGAGCAGAAACTCACCGCCACCCCCGGACAGACCATCGGCCCGTTCTACGGCTATGCGCTCCCCTTCGAGAAGGACAACCAGCTGCTGCCCCCGGGCATGCCCGGCAGCGTCCGCCTGCAGGGCACCGTGACCGACGGGGCCGGAGACACGATTCCGGACGCACTGCTGGAAATCTGGCAGGCCGACGCTGACGGGAATATCCCGCAGCGCACCGGTTCCCTGGTCCGCGACGGCTACACCTTTACCGGCTGGGGCCGCACCGCCGTCGACAATGCCGGCAACTACACCTTCACCACCGTGAATCCGGGTCCGACCGAAGAAGGGTCGGCGCCCTTCATTTCCTTCGTCGTCTTTGCCCGCGGCCTGCTGAACAAGCTGCACACCCGCATGTACCTGCCGGATGACGAAGACGCGCTGGCCCGCGACGCACTGCTGTCCTCGCTGCCCGAGGAACGCCGGCGCACCCTGATCGCGACCCGCGAAGCCGACGGCGGACTGCGCTGGAACATCTGCCTGCAGGGCGAGGACGAGACCGTCTTCCTCGCCTTTCCCGGGGCGTAGCCGTGGGTGCAGCTGACAGTGCGGACTACGGACTGCTCTCCCCGGCCTGGGCGGGAACCCGGGTTGCGGAACTGACCGGAGACCGCCAGCTGCTCCAGGCCCTCCTGGACGTGGAACTGGAATGGGTGCGCGTGCTTGCCTCGGCCGGCCTGGCCGATCCGGAGGCTCCTGCCGCGGTGGCCGCCGTGAGTGACGCCGCCCGGTACGACGCCGCGTCCCTCGCCGAGCGGGCGCAGGGTGGCGGGAACCCGGTCATCCCGCTGCTCGCGGACCTGCGGGCCCAGGTGCGGGAGCAGTCGCCGAAAGCGGCCGCCGCCATCCACCGCGCGGCTACCAGCCAGGACATCATGGACACGGCCCTGATGCTGCTGACCCGCCGTGCCCTGGACACCATCCTGGCGGACGCCGACCGGGCAGCGGCTGCGCTGGGGGACCTGGCCCGGCGCCACGCGGCAACCCTCTGCGTGGCCCGCACCCTGACCCAGCATTCCCTGCCCTCCACCTTCGGCCTGCGCGCGGCCCAGTGGCTGCACGGCGTCGGCTCCGCCGCCCGGGGGCTCCGCACGGCCGCCGAGGGGCTCCAGCTGCAGTGGGGCGGCGCTTCCGGAACGCTGGCGGCGCTCACCCTGGCTGCCGGTGCCGCGTCCGACGGCGAGACAAGGACGGCCTTCGACCTCACCGCACGCCTGGCCGACGGCCTGGGCCTGGCGGACCCCGTGGCGCCGTGGCAGACCAACCGGCTGCCCGTGACCTCCCTCGGGGCTGCCCTGCAGGACTTCACCGCAGCGGCCGGCAAGGTCGCCAATGACGTCCTGCTGCTCAGCAGGCCGGAAATCGGCGAGGTTTCCGAACCCCGCGCCGCCGGCCGCGGGGGTTCCTCCGCCATGCCGCAGAAGCAGAACCCCGTCCTGTCCGTGCTGATCCGCAGCGCCGCCCTGGCAGCACCGGGCTACGGCCTGCAGCTCAACGCAGCTGCCGCGGCCGCGGACGACGAACGCCCCAGCGGCTCCTGGCACGTGGAATGGCAGGCCCTGCGCTCCCTGCTGCGCCTGGCCGGGGGAGCGGCATCGAAGCTTGCCGAGCTGGCCGAAGGCCTGCAGGTGCATACGGAGGCGCTGGCCCGGAACCTCGAATCCGCCGGACCGCTGGTGGTCAGCGAGAAAATCATGGCCGTCGTCGCCCCGCTGCTCGACAACGGCGTCCCCGGACGCGGCAAGGACATCATCGCCGACGCGGTCTCCCGGTCGCTGTCCTCGGGCGAACCCTTCGAAGAGCTGCTGCGCCGCTCGGTCCCCGCGGAGATCCTCTCCGACGCCGGGCTTCAGAGCGTCCTCGACCCCGCCGAATACCTAGGGGAGGCAGCCGCACTCATTGAGCGGATCATCACCGCCTACCCCGGAAAGCACTCAGCATGAGCATCCCCGCCATCAAGGCGACCCGCCTTTCCAATGCCGGCCCCGCGGCCCCCGTCCTGATCGCCGGTCCGTCGCTGGGCACTGCGGCCCTGCCGCTGTGGAGCCGGGCGGCGGCCGCCCTGGACACCTTCACGGTCATCGCCTGGGATCTGCCCGGCCACGGCGCCAGCCCCGCGGCAGGGGAGCCGTTCACCGTCGCGGAGCTGGCAGCCGCCGTCGCCGCGATGGTCACCGGCGCCCGGAGCAGCGGAGACATTGCCGCCGACGCACCCGTCTTCTACGCCGGAGTATCGCTGGGCGGGGCCGTCGGACTGCAGCTGGGCCTGGACCACGGGCCGCTGTTCAGCGGCGTGGCAGTCCTTTGTTCAGGGGCCAAGATCGGCGAGGCCGGGGCGTGGGAGGAACGCGCCGAAACGGTGCGCCGCCAGGGCACGCCCACGCAGGTCGTCGGCTCCGGGCAGCGATGGTTCGCGCCCGGCTTCATGGACCGGGAACCGGCTGCCGCCGCCGCCCTGCTCCACTCCCTGCAGGACGCGGACCGCTTCTCCTATGCCCTGTGCTGCCGTGCATTGGCGGACTTTGACGTCCGGGGCCGGCTGGCGGACATCACGGTTCCCGTCCTCGCCGTCGCCGGCGCCGATGACGCGGTCACCCCGCCGTCGTTTGCGCAGCTCATCGCCGACCGGGTCACCAACGGAACCGCCGCCGTCGTCGACGACGCCGCGCACCTGGTTCCGGTGGAGCAGCCGGGCATGACCGCACAACTGCTGAAGGACTTCTTCGGCGCCCAGTACCTCGAAGGGAAATGACGCAGTGATCGCAGATGCTAACAAGAGCCGCCAGGACGTCTACAACGAGGGCATGGCGGTGCGCCGCGAGGTCCTCGGCGCCGAGCATGTGGACCGGGCCAATGCGGGCAAGGACGAATTCACCACCGACTTCCAGGACCTGATCACCCAGTACGCCTGGGGCACCATCTGGACCCGGCCGGGCCTGCCGCGCACCATGCGCAGTGCCATCACGCTGACGGCACTGATCGCCCACGGCCACCTGGAGGAGTTCGCCATGCACGTGAAGGCCGCACTGCGCAACGGCCTCGACCGGAACGAGATCAAGGAGATCGTCCTGCAGTCCGCCATCTACTGCGGCGTCCCTGCCGCCAACTCCGCCTTCAAGGTGGCCCAGGGCGTTTTCCGCGAGATCGACGCCGCGGCCTGAGCCGCGGCGCGTTTCCCTCCCACATCCAGTTTCCGCTTTCACGTTCAAGGAGCACCGGTGAACCAGGCCTATATCTACGACGCAGTCCGCACCCCCTTCGGCAAATTCGGCGGAGCCCTCGCCGGCGTCCGCCCGGACGACCTGGCCGCCCAGGTCCTGAAGGCCTCCGTGGCCCGGGCGCCCGGCCTGGACCTCGAACGGATCGACGAAGTGGTCTTCGGCAACGCCAACGGAGCAGGCGAGGAAAACCGCAATGTTGCCCGGATGGCCACCCTGCTGGCCGGCCTGCCCACCTCCATCCCGGGCACCACGGTCAACCGGCTGTGCGGTTCCTCGCTCGATGCGGCGCTGATTGCCTCACGGCAGATCAACACCGGAGAGGCGGACCTGATGCTCATCGGCGGCGTCGAGTCCATGAGCCGCGCCCCCTGGGTGCTGCCCAAGAACGAGAAGCCGTATCCGGCAGGAGATGCCACCCTGGCCTCCACCACGCTGGGCTGGCGGCTGGTCAACCCGGCCATGCCCAAGGAATGGACCGTCTCCCTGGGCGAGGCCACCGAGCAGCTGCGCGAGAAGTACGGCATTACGCGCGAACGCCAGGACGAGTTCGCGGCCGCGTCCCACGCATCGGCGGCACAGGCGTGGGACGAGGGCAAGTATGCGAACCTGACCGTCGCCGTCGACGGCGTGGACCTGGACCGCGACGAAAGCATCCGCGCCGGGTCCACGGTGGAGAAGCTCGCCACGCTGCGCACTGTGTTCCGGCCTGTGTCCGAGGACGCTTCGGGCGGCACCGTCACCGCCGGCAACGCCTCGCCCCTGAACGACGGAGCCTCCGCAGCGTGGCTGGGAAGCGAAAACGCCGCCGACCTGCTCGGCCTGGCACCGCTGGCACGGATCGCCGGCCGCGGCGCCGCCGCCAACGAGCCGCAGTTCTTCGGCTACGCCCCGGTGGAAGCGGCCAACACGGCACTGAAGCGTGCGGGCATCAGCTGGGGCGACGTCGGCGCCGTCGAACTGAACGAGGCCTTCGCGGCCCAGTCCCTGGCCTGCCTGGATGCCTGGGACGTAGACCCCGGCATCGTCAACGCCTGGGGCGGCGCCGTCGCCATCGGCCATCCGCTCGGCGCATCCGGTACCCGCATCCTGGGCACGCTGGCCCGCCGGCTGCAGGATTCGGGGGAGCGGTGGGGTGTGGCCGCCATCTGCATCGGCGTGGGGCAGGGCCTCGCCGTCGTGCTCGAAAACGCCAACTAGGAATCCACAGGTAAGGAATATCGTGCTCAACATTGTGCAGGACGTCGATGAGGCAGTCGCGCCCATCCACGACGGTGCCACCGTCATGATCGGCGGGTTCGGCCGGGCCGGGCAGCCGGTGGAGCTCATTGAGGCGCTGCTGCGCCAGGGCGCCAGGGACCTGACCGTCGTCAACAACAACGCCGGCAACGGCGAACAGGGCCTGGCGGCCCTGATCGGCGCCGGGCAGGTGAAGAAGATCATTTGTTCATTCCCCCGGCAGTCGGACTCGCAGATTTTCGACGCCAAGTACCGTGCCGGGGAGATCGAACTGGAGCTGGTGCCCCAGGGCAACCTGGCCGAGCGCATCCGCGCCGCCGGTGCCGGCATCGGCGGATTCTTCACGCCCACGGCTTACGGCACCCCGCTGGCCGAAGGCAAGGAGACCCGCATGATCGACGGCCGAGGCTATGTCTTCGAAACGCCGCTGCACGCGGACTTCGCCCTGGTGAAGGCACTGCGCGCAGACAAGGCAGGCAACCTGGTCTACCGCAAGACCGCCCGGAATTTCGGGCCGATCATGGCCGCCGCGGCGAAGACTGCGATCGTGCAGGTCCGCGACATTGTCGAGATCGGCGACATGGACCCCGAAAACGTGGTCACCCCCGGAATCTACGTCAACACCCTGGTCCGCGTGGACCGGGAGAAAGCGCCGGCTGCAGCATGAGCAACGGAACCGAAAAGCTGGGAAAGAACGAGCTCGCCGCCCTCGTGGCGGCCGATATCGCCCCCGGATCCTTCGTGAACCTGGGCATCGGCCAGCCGACCCTGGTCTCCAACTACCTCCGGCCCGAGCAGCACGTCACCCTGCACACCGAAAACGGAATGCTCGGCATGGGACCCGAGGCCACCGGCGACGAGGTCGACCCGGACCTGATCAACGCGGGCAAGATCCCGGTGACGGAGCTGCCCGGGGCATCCTACTTCCACCACGCAGACTCTTTTGCCATCATGCGCGGAGGACATCTGGATGTCTGCGTCCTGGGCGCCTTCCAGGTCTCCGCCTCCGGCGACCTGGCGAACTGGCACACCGGTGCCCCGGATGCCATTCCCGCCGTGGGCGGGGCGATGGACCTGGCGACCGGTGCAAAGGACGTGTACGTGATGATGTCCCTGTTCACCAAGGACGGCCTCAGCAAATTGGTGAAGGAATGCAGCTACCCGCTCACGGGGGTGGGGTGCGTTACCCGCGTCTACACTAGTGAAGCGGTCTTCCTCCTGAAGGAGGAGGGCGTCCACGTCCGTGAAACCTTCGGCACCACGTTCGAAGACCTGGCCGCCAGAATGGAAATCCCGCTGATCCGCGCTGCGGCAGACGGCAGGCAGTAACACACCACTTGGGGGACAGATGAGCGGGACGGCACCGGCCAGCGACCAGTTCGTACAGTCGCTGGCCCGCGGCCTTACGGTCATCCGGGCCTTTGACGCCGAGCACGTCCGGATGACCCTGAGCGAGGTTTCCCGCCGCACCGGGCTGACGCGGGCCACGGCCCGGCGCTTCCTGCTCACCCTGGGTGCACTGGGCTACGTGCGGACCGACGGGCGGACCTTCGAACTGACGGCCCTGGTCCTACAGCTCGGATACTCCTACCTTTCGGGGCAGTCACTGCCCCAGCTCACCCAGCCGGTGCTCGAGGACCTTTCCCGGGAAATCTCCGAATCGACCTCGGCGTCCGTGCTGGACGGAGACGAGATTGTCTACATCGCACGTATCCATACCCGCCGGCTGATGACGGTCGGGATCAGCGTGGGCACCCGCTTCCCCGCCTATGCCACCTCCATGGGCAGGGTCCTGCTGGCCGGGCTTCCGGAAGAGCGCTTCGAGGACTACGTCTCCACGGCGCAGCTGCGGCCGCTGACCGAGCGCACGGTCACCGACCCGGACCGCCTGCGCGCCCTCGTGGCGCGGACGCGGGAACAGGGCTGGGCCCTCGTGGACCAGGAACTGGAACTGGGACTGCGCTCCGTGGCCGTTCCCGTGCTGGATCCGCAGGGCACCGTGGTGGCAGCTTTGAACACGTCCATGCAGGCGACCCCGGGGCTTACGCTGGAAGAGGCAGCTGCCCGCGTGCTGCCGCACCTGTTGCAGGCTTCGGCCACCATCACCGCGGCGCTGAGCGCCAGGAGTTAGTGACGCTCCTCGCACTTTCCGCCGGTAGGCGTTAAGTCTGCTAGACTGAAAACCAATTGTTTGTGTGGCAGTGGATGAAGGCCGCTCGCGTGCCCTCCGTGGAGAGATACTCGGAGGAATGCATTCCGAAAGGAATGGGCGGGCCTGTTTCCGGGTTGCGGGGTCCTTGCGCAACGAATGCCACACTTTTGCACGCCTACGGTCGCTTTCGGCGAGAATATCGGAACTTCTCGGGGCATTGCGGCAACGACTTGAAGCGCGTCGCCCCTGTAGTTGGCTTCCAGCCGGCAGCGGGACGAGGCAACCAGAGAATTATCTCGAGAAAAAACGGAGAACACGAAAGTGCCTACGATTCAGCAGCTGGTCCGCAAGGGCCGCTCACCCAAGGTCTCCAAGACCAAGGCTCCTGCCCTTAAGGGCAGCCCGATGCGCCGTGGTGTCTGCACCCGCGTTTACACCACCACCCCGAAGAAGCCGAACTCGGCTCTGCGTAAGGTTGCACGTGTCCGCCTCAACGGCGGCGTCGAAGTAACCGCTTACATCCCCGGTGTGGGTCACAACCTTCAGGAACACTCCATCGTGCTGGTGCGCGGCGGTCGTGTGAAGGACCTTCCCGGTGTCCGCTACAAGATTGTCCGCGGTGCCCTCGATACCCAGGGTGTCAAGAACCGCAAGCAGGCTCGCAGCCGCTACGGCGCGAAGATGGAGAAGAAGTAATATGCCCCGCAAGGGTCCGGCCCCCAAGCGGCCGCTCGTACTGGATCCCGTCTACGGCTCCCCGCTGGTCACGCAGCTGATCAACAAGGTTCTGGTAGACGGCAAGAAGTCCACCGCAGAGCGCATCGTTTACGGTGCACTTGCAGGCGCCCAGGAGAAGACCGGACAGGATCCGGTTGCAGCCCTGAAGAAGGCCATGGACAACATCAAGCCGAGCCTTGAGGTCAAGTCCCGCCGCGTCGGCGGCGCCACCTACCAGGTTCCCGTCGAGGTCAAGCCGGGCCGTGCAACTGCACTGGCACTGCGCTGGCTCGTCGGCTACTCCAAGGCCCGCCGCGAGAAGACGATGACCGAGCGTCTGCGCAACGAAATCCTGGACGCTTCCAACGGTCTTGGTGCAGCTGTGAAGCGCCGCGAGGACACCCACAAGATGGCCGAGTCCAACAAGGCCTTCGCCCACTACCGCTGGTAAAACGCCAAGCCAACGGCGGCAGCCGGTGACGGCCCTGCTGCCCGCAGATGCGGGCCGCAGGGCTTGAGCCGGATAAGCACCGTTGGCGGAAGCAACCAAAATAGGGAGAAACCGTGGCACTTGACGTGCTTACCGACCTGAACAAGGTCCGCAATATCGGCATCATGGCCCACATCGATGCTGGCAAGACGACTACAACCGAGCGCATCCTGTTCTACACGGGTGTCAACCACAAGATCGGCGAGACGCACGACGGCGCGTCCACCATGGACTGGATGGCACAGGAGCAGGAGCGGGGTATCACCATTACCTCCGCAGCTACCACGTGCTACTGGGACGACAACCAGATCAACATCATCGACACCCCGGGTCACGTTGACTTCACTGTCGAGGTTGAGCGGTCCCTGCGCGTCCTCGACGGCGCTGTCGCTGTCTTCGACGGCAAGGAAGGCGTTGAGCCGCAGTCCGAGACTGTCTGGCGCCAGGCCGATAAGTACGATGTGCCGCGTATCTGCTTCGTCAACAAGATGGACAAGCTCGGCGCCGACTTCTACTTCACCGTAGATACGATCATCAACCGCTTGGGTGCCAAGCCGCTGGTTCTCCAGCTGCCGATCGGCTCCGAGAGCGAGTTCGAGGGCGTTGTTGACCTCCTCGAAATGCGTGCACTCACCTGGCGCGGCGACGCCAAGGGTGACGTGACCATGGGCGCCAAGTACGAAATCGAGCCGATCCCCGCAGACCTGCAGGAAAAGGCTGAAGAGTACCGCGCACAGCTGGTCGAGACCGTTGCTGAAGCCAGTGACGAACTGATGAACAAGTACCTCGAGGGCGAAGAGCTCAGCATTGCCGAGCTTAAGGCCGGCATCCGCAAGCTGACCATCAACTCCGAGGTCTACCCGGTTCTGTGTGGTTCTGCCTTCAAGAACCGCGGTGTGCAGCCGATGCTGGACGCCGTCGTCGACTACCTGCCCAGCCCGTTGGACGTGCCGAACATCAAGGGCCACGACATCCGCGACGAAGAGGTCATCCTCGAACGCGCCGCTGACGCCAACGCTCCGTTCTCCGCTCTGGCCTTCAAGGTTGTGACGCACCCGTTCTTCGGTCGTCTGACCTACATCCGCGTGTACTCCGGTCACGCTGCTTCCGGCGCCCAGGTCATGAACGCGACCAAGCAGAAGAAGGAGCGCATCGGAAAGCTCTTCCAGATGCACGCCAACAAGGAAAACCCGGTCGAGGAAATTACGACGGGCCACATTTACGCCGCCATCGGCCTGAAGGATACGACCACGGGTGATACCCTGTGCGACCTGCAGGACCCGATCGTGCTGGAATCCATGAGCTTCCCGGAGCCCGTGATTTCCGTGGCCATCGAGCCGAAGACCAAGGGTGACCAGGAGAAGCTCTCCACGGCCATCCAGAAGCTCTCCGAAGAGGATCCGACCTTCCAGGTTTCCCTCGACGAAGACACCGGCCAGACGATCATCGCCGGCATGGGCGAGCTCCACCTGGACATCCTGGTGGACCGCATGCGCCGCGAGTTCCGCGTCGAGGCAAACGTGGGCAAGCCCCAGGTTGCCTACCGTGAAACGATCCGCCGTGCAGTCGCCAAGCACGACTACACGCACAAGAAGCAGACCGGTGGTTCGGGTCAGTTCGCTAAGATCCAGATCGCCATCGAGCCGCTGGATACGTCCGACGGCACGTTCTACGAATTCGAGAACAAGGTCACCGGTGGTCGCGTTCCGCGCGAATACATCCCCAGCGTTGACCAGGGTATCCAGAGCGCCCTTACTGACGGTGTGCTCGCCGGTTACCCGGTTGTCGGCATCAAGGCGACGCTGCTTGACGGCGCTTACCACGACGTCGACTCCTCGGAAATGGCGTTCAAGATTGCCGGACGTCAGGCCTTCAAGGAAGCCGCACGTATGGCAAGCCCGGTCCTGCTCGAACCGCTGATGGATGTTGAAGTCCGCACCCCTGAGGAATACATGGGTGAAGTTATCGGTGACATCAACTCCCGTCGCGGCCAGATGCAGTCCATGGAAGATGCAGCCGGCGTAAAGGTCATCCGGGCACACGTCCCGCTGTCCGGCATGTTCGGTTACATCGGCGACCTGCGGTCCAAGACCCAGGGCCGCGCCGTGTACTCCATGTCCTTCAACAGCTACGCCGAGGTCCCGAAGGCAGTTGCCGACGAGATCATCCAGAAGACGCGCGGCGAGTAAAACTTGGAGGGTGGAACGGTTTATCCCGCGACACCCGCCGTGTGTGCCTGGTCCGGGTTTCGGCCCGGACCGGGCGCATAGCCAAACTGAGCGGCCTCGCCAGGCTGCTGCGGAAATCGGCAATTTCATCAAATAAACAGCCCCCAGTAGACTTACATCAGTTTCAGTTGCGAAAAGCGCGGCTGGAGATTGAGTCTTCTAACTCTCTAGGAGGAACCCGTGGCGAAGGCAAAGTTCGAGCGGACTAAGCCGCACGTCAACATCGGCACCATTGGTCACGTTGACCATGGAAAGACGACGCTGACCGCTGCCATTTCGAAGGTGCTTGCTGACAAGTACCCTGATCTGAACGAAAAGCGCGATTTCGCTGCTATCGACTCTGCACCTGAAGAGCGCCAGCGCGGTATCACCATCAACATCTCGCACATCGAGTACCAGACCGAGAAGCGCCACTACGCACACGTAGACGCCCCCGGCCACGCTGACTACATCAAGAACATGATCACTGGTGCAGCTCAGATGGACGGCGCAATCCTCGTGGTTGCCGCTACCGACGGTCCGATGGCCCAGACCCGCGAGCACGTTCTGCTCGCCCGCCAGGTAGGCGTTCCCTACCTGCTGGTCGCACTGAACAAGTCCGACATGGTTGACGACGAAGAACTGCTCGACCTCGTGGAAATGGAAGTTCGCGAACTGCTGAGCTCCCAGGACTTCGACGGCGACAACGCTCCCGTCGTCCGCGTTTCCGGCCTCAAGGCTCTGGAAGGCGACCCCAAGTGGGTTGCTTCCGTTGAGGAGCTCATGGAAGCCGTTGACAACAACGTGCCGGACCCCGTTCGCGACAAGGACAAGCCGTTCCTGATGCCGATCGAGGACGTCTTCACGATCACCGGTCGTGGAACCGTTGTCACGGGCCGCGCCGAGCGCGGTACCCTCGCCATCAACTCCGAGGTCGAGATCGTCGGCATCCGTCCGGTCCAGAAGACCACGGTTACCGGTATCGAGATGTTCCACAAGCAGCTTGACGAAGCATGGGCCGGCGAGAACTGTGGCCTGCTGCTCCGCGGCATCAAGCGCGAAGACGTAGAGCGTGGCCAGGTTGTCGTGAAGCCGGGTTCCATCACCCCGCACACCGACTTCGAAGCCAACGTCTACATCCTGTCCAAGGATGAAGGCGGACGCCACAACCCGTTCTACTCGAACTACCGCCCGCAGTTCTACTTCCGTACCACGGACGTAACCGGCGTCATCACCCTCCCCGAGGGCACTGAAATGGTTATGCCCGGCGACAACACTGAGATGACCGTTGAGCTCATCCAGCCGATCGCTATGGAAGAGGGCCTCGGCTTCGCTATCCGCGAAGGCGGCCGCACCGTTGGATCAGGCCGCGTCACCAAGATCATCAAGTAATTTGATGATTTAGCCTGAACCGTTTCGGTTCTCAGCAGGGCCCCGTTGTTTCGGCAGCGGGGTCCTGCTGCTTTTAACGCCGCCTTTAACCACGGGACGCCGGGGCCTTACACATACGCGGCCTTCGGGCACGGCCACGAGCATCCCCGGCTGCGGGGGAGTCCACTCTTCCTCCACACCGTTCCGGTGGGCGGCAGCCGGGGAACGGTATACACAGCGGAATCACGCTGTTACGGAAGTGTGCGCTGGCACACCCTAGGATGGTCTCCAGTCGAACTCACACCGGAAGGTAGCGGTTTCATGGGGGTCTTTCTTCTTTTCCTGGCGGCCGTCGCAGCCAGCTTCGCCATCGGGCGGTCGACGGGCAGGAAAGCGGCCCGACCGGTGGACAGCCAAGGCCGGCCGCTGCCGCCTCCCGCCCAGATCTATGAAGAGGGATACCAGGCGGGATACCGGGACGCCTCCACACGCCTCCAGCAGTCCCCGGCATCCAGTGCATCGGATCGTTCCCCGGAGCAGGCGCTGTCGGCTCTGCAGGCCCCCGCGGCTCCGGCATCCTTTCCGGCTCCCGCCGCTCCACCCGTTTCGACTCCCGCTCCCGCAGCCGCAACGGCTGCGACTCCGGCTCCCGCGGCACCGGCTCCACCTGCACCTGCCGCTTCATATGTGTCCACCTACGCGGCGCCCTCGTCTCCCTCTCCCTCTCCATCTCCTGCTCCGGCCCCGGCGTCCCCCTCCGCTGGACCGGGAGGCGTCCCGCCGGCCGCTCCGTTTGCCGCTCAGCCGGTTGTTTCATGGGTGTCCGGAGGTCCCGTTCCGCGGAAACCGGCTCCGTCACGGCTCGTACCGCCGAAACCGGCTCCGCCGGTCAAGACCGAGGCCGAGCTAAAGGAGGAAAAACGCCGTCGCGACCTGCGGAACATCAACATCACGCTTTACTCTGCGAGCCTCCTGCTGGTGGCTGCCGCGGCATTGTTCATTGGCCTGGCCATCCCGGCGGAGGCCCGCTTCTTCGGCGTCGTCGCCGTCACGGCGCTGTTCTATGTCTCGGGGCTGGTCATCCACGGCCGGAGCACCCGTCTGCGGCCCGCGGCCGTAGCTTTTACGGGAACGGGCCTGGCCCTGATCCCGGTGGTCGGACTCGCCCTGTTCAACTTCGTGCTTCCGGACGGACCTTGGGCCTGGCTGGTGACCTCGGTGGCCGGAACCGCGGCGTTTGCCTACGCAGCGGCCAGGATCGAGAGCCGGGTGGTCACGTATCTCGCCCTGACTTTCCTGTTGTCCTCGGGCCTCGCAACCGGTGCGGCCCTGCGCTGGGGGATCGTCTGGTATTTCCTTTCCACGGTCATCCTCGCGACCCTGATCAGTGTTGCCGCGCTGCGGCGTCCGGCCTGGTTGAACAATCTCTACGTTGAGGCGTTTGTCCGCTCCCACCGCTATCTTGTGCCGGCGACGGCCGCCGCATCCGTTCAGATGTCCGGCCAGCTGAGCGCGGCACAGCTTGGTGTCCTGTTCCTGGCCTTCGCCCTCTACTACGCCGTAATGCTCTGGCAGGGACCGGCCCGCCACCAGTTGGTCAACGGCTACGGGCTGCGGGCAGCCGGCACGGTCGGCCTCACATCCCTGTTCTATTCCTTCACCGACAGCACCCAGCTGACGCTGTTCGCATTCGCGGTGCAGGTCGCAGCCCAGACCGCAGGAGTCCTGGTCCGCCGCCCCGCGTACGGTGCCGCAGCATTGCTGCAGGTCGCAGCACGGACCAGCGGGTTGCCGCTGGACCGGGACCTCGATGGGTCCGCGGTCCCGGCAGGAACGGTATCGGCGGGACACCCCGGTATCCGGGCCGCAGGACGCGGTGAAAAGTCCATGCCACGACCCCCGGCTCCGCCCGCCCCACCGGCGACTTCCGGTCCAGTGGTCCCGCCGGGACCACTGGACACACGCGGACGACTGGTCCCGCCCGCCCCGCCGGCGGAAGCCGTCAGCCTCAAGAAAAAACCAGGGGTCGCCCCCGAAGATGCAGCACGCAGATTCTTCCGGGCGGATGTGGCAGCCTTGTTGGTTCTTCAAGCCTGCACCTCACTGGCAGCCGGACTCTGGTACGTGGTCGATGAGTGGCAGTCATCGGGAAGTTCCACTGTTTTCACCGCAACCGCCCTTGTGGCCCTGGTGACGTATCTGACTACCGCGTGGAAACTGGGCGGACGGCTTGAACACACCGTGCTGGTGCCCGCCGTCCTCGCCTTTGTGCCCAATGCGCTGATTCCCGGGGGAGCACTGTGGCCCGGGGTTGCGGCCACCGCGGTCCTAGAGGGCTACCTGGTGGTCCGCGCGCTGCGGGGCAGCGCCGCGGAACGCACGGTATTCGTGCTCGCCGCGCGCGCTGCTGCCGTCCTGCTGGTGTCCCTGACGGTCTTTGCAGCCCTTACGGGAGGGCCCGGGGCAGGGGCGGTAGCCTGGGCCCTGGTAACTGCAGTAGTCGCGTTGACGGTCAACCAGGCCGTTTCGGCTGTACGGGCCCGGCGTGCCGAGGGCGAACGTTTTTCGGCTGCCGTCATCACCGGTGCCGCCGGCGCAGCAGCCGCCCTGACCCTGCTGCTCCGTGGTGAGGAATCCCCGGAGCCGGTACTGACCGTGGTGGCACTGTGGGCGGTTGTGGCCGGGAACGTCCTGACCGCCGTGCTGCGGCCCGCCGGAAGGTACCTCCTTGCCGCACCGGCGGGATTCACTGCCGCTGCGCTGATGGGTGCCGGCATCTTGGGCATCCGGGGCTATGAACTGCTCACGGCCGCTGCGCTTGGCTACTGTGCCGTCCTTGCGTGGAAACTTGCCCCCCGGACGCACCGGACCTATTACCTCGCGGCAGGACAGATCCACCTGACGGCGCTGGCCGCCTTGGTAGCCGCAGACCTAGGAGCCGGGGTGCAGGGAATCTTCACTGCCATGGCGGCCTGCCTGGCCGTCCAGCACCTCCTGCGGATCCTCCTGGACCGGAAACTGCGCGGACTCGGCCTGTCCCGAGCACTCCTGTGGGCAACCCTTACCGTGCTCGCTGCGCTGGCGCCGCTTTATTACATCCTGACCTACACGTCTGCCGACCCGGATACCGGAGTCGTCCTGCTGCTTGCCGGTGTCTTCCCGGCAGTCCTCACCCAAGGCGCCTACACGCTGGCGGCGGCAGGCCGGACCCGCTTCGATGGGGCCCCGGGTCCGAATGCTTCCATAGCTGCCGTCACCGCGGCAGGACTGGTGCTGCTGCTGGTCACCGGTATACGGGCGGCGGAGGTCAACGGCTCAGTTGCTACCGTGGCTGTCCTTGCAGCAGCGCTCAGTGCGAATGTGTTCACGGCGCTGATGCTTCGCCGCAGCTGGCCGGCGCTGACCGCGCCGGCAGGCTTCGCGGCTGCCGCCGTCGTCGGCGCCGGCGTCCTGGGGATTCGCGGGTACGGGATCCTGGTGCTGGCAGCCCTCGCGTTCTGCACGTACCTCATCATGGGACGGAACAACCCCCTCCGCGGCGGTTATCTCCTGGCTGCCCACATCTTGGGGATTGTCCTGTCCGGGCTGGTGGCGATGGACCTGACCGGGGATGTGCACTGGGTCTTCGCTGCGGTGGCCGTCAGCATCGCCGCCGGAATGCTGCTGCGGACCCTGCTGGCCCGAAAGCTGGAACCGCTGGGGCTGGCGGCCTGGGCGCAATGGGGCGGACTGGCTGCAGCGGCCGGAGTTCCCTTGGCATATGTCGTCCTGCAGGACCCGGCAGTGCGGAGCGGCATGCTGATGTTCCTGGTCCTGTGCGCGGCGGCGGTGGCGCTGTTCAGCCAGCTGGCCGCCGCCTTCCGGGTGCGGAAGGGGACCCCGCCGGAGTTCGCAGACCAGTTCCTCGCAACGGCCATACTGGCGGCGCTGCTGGCTACTCTCGCTACCCGCGGAATTGAGGGGCAGGGGACCGGCTGGACGCTGGCACTGATCTGGACTGCGCTGGCCGCCAATGTTGCCACTTCGCTGCTGCTGCCCGAACGGTATGCAGCTGCGGCGTTGGCTGGATTTGCTGCTGCAGCTGGGGTAGGAGCTGGGGTGCTGGGGGTGCGCGGCTATGAGCTGCTGGTTCTGAGCGCGCTGGCCTATTGTGCCTACCGTGCACGGAAGGCCGGAATGCCCGACCGCGGTTCCTACCTGCTGGGCGTGCAGGGCCTGCTGGTGATCCAGACGGTACTCGTGGCTGCCGACCTTGGAGCCGGCGTGCATGGCCTGTTCCTTGCAGGGGCGGTGGCCCTGACGCTGGCGCAGTTGCTCCGCAACCTGCTGGAGCACCGCCTCGATGTGTCCGGAGACTCGGAAACGGCGCAGTGGCTGAGCATCGCATTGCTGGGACTGCTTCCCGTCTTTTACGGTTTCGTTGCGGAGACGGCAGCCCAACGGGACGTGGCGGCCGCAGTCCTGCTCCTGCTGCTCGTGACCGCCTCGGCAGAGTTCACGCGTCGGCGCAAGGAGGATCATCCCAGGTCGGCTTGGGTTCTCTATCCCTCCGGCGTAGCCCTGGGAGCCCTTGTGCTGGTCCTTAGCGGCCTGCCGGAGTTCAGCGGCAGGGGACTGCTTCCGGAACCCTTCCTCGTGGCCGGTGCCCCGGGGGCGGTCCTGCTTGTCCTCGCCGCGGCGGCATTGGCGGGGGAGGCGCGCCGGTCCCTGGACCTGCCGACCCGAACTGCACTGCTGACGGCGGCCATCGGCTACACCGCCGCCGTGCTCGTGATCAGCCTGCAAACAGGGAACCGCTTCCTGTCGGCAGCGGCCTTTGCCCTGGGGGCCGGCATCTTCCTGGTGCTGTCCCATACCCGCAGCCGCCCGTGGCTGGTCCTGGGAACTCCGGTCCTGCTAACGGCAGGAATGATGTTCCTGTTCGGGAGGCTCTTCGATACGGTCCTTGCCGGCAGTGCAGAGGCCGGCTTCGCATCGCTGTTGCCGTTCTGGGCTGCGGCCGCCGTTCTCCAGGCACTGCGTCTCCTCACCCGGTTGAACCCGCTCCCGACTTCCCGGTACGGGGATGCAGCGGCTGGCGTTTCACCCTCCCGGTATGGCGATGCCGCCGGCATTTCACCTTCCCGGCTCCAACGGCGCATCCTGGGCTCGGCCTCGGCCCTTATACCGGTTATGGCCGGCATCCCCGCGATGGCCATGGACACCTCCGCCGTTGCGGGTTCGCTGACGGTAATGGCCGCCTTGGCACTGGCCCTCATCGAAGTTCCCGGCCGGTTCCGCGAGCCGGCCGCACAGGCTGCGGTGCTGGTGGCTGCACTGGCCGTACAACGAATGGGGTGGCTTGCCCTTGGCAGCGTCAGCGGATTCTGGTCCCTGCAGTACTGGGCCGTAATTCTGGCCGGATTGGCCGCTTTCGAGTTCCTTCGCCAACGTGAGAGGCGAGGAACCGCGGTTCTGACGGTTGCGGCCGTCATTCTTTCCGCCAGTGGTCTCTCGACGGTGGTTTTCGGCGGCGGCGGCAAGCAGCTCTGGGCGCTGGTGGCACATGCCGGGCTCCTGGCCTTCGGGCTCCTGGCGAGCAGGAGGTTGTTCACCCTGTGGGGTGCAGCGGGCGTTGTGCTGGCGGTGCTTTGGTACCTGCGCGGCTACACGTTCCTTCTCCTGGCCCTGCTGGGCATCGGGCTGATAGCCCTGGCAGTCTGGCGGCTCACCCGCGTGCGGACTGAGGAGCCCGGGAACCCATCCGCGGAGGCGCCTGTTCGCGGCATGCCTGAGGGTGCGCAGCCGCCGGTCCCCGTGTCCGCCTCTCCGTTCCCGCAGGCGCCCGTATCCTCACCTCCGTTCCCGCCCGCCCCAGCGCCGGCGCAGTCGCCGGCCCCGGGGTCTGCGTTCCCGGAGGCGCCAGCGTCCGCACCTCCGCTCCCGCCGGCCCCGGCGAACCCGGCCACCGTGAATCCGGCGCCGGGGAGAACCGGGGGCGCGGAGGCCGGCCCTTCGGGACCGGACGATGACACCGGATCCGGATCCGGAACAGCAACAGGCTAAGGGGGAGTGCCGGGTCCACTGACGTGCGGACCCCTGCTCGGCTAGGCTCGGAACATGGAATTGCTTATCCTCTTGGTGATCGTGGCCGCAGTGGCAGCGGGTGTCGGATGGTCCCGTAAACGGTTCCGCCCCGAGATCGAACGGGCGAAGCGTATCCGCCGGGCCAACCGGGACGGCAGGCCCTGACTCTTCCGTCACCTGACAGCGCAGGAGACCTGCCGCCTGGCACTGCAGGAGCGCCGCCACCCCACAGCGCAAAAGAGCACCCACCTGGCAGTGCGGTAGGGACGCCACCTGGCAGTGCGTTAGAATGGGTGAAACTGACACGCCGTCCACTCAAGGGACTACTCGGGGGAGCGGCGTGCACGGACTCGGACCCCGCCCCGGAACCCGGAGCGGACCATCGGTGAAGGATGCCTGATTGGCCATCCGTGCCCGAGTCTGGCAGACTAGAGAAGTTGTTCAAGCGCTTTTGTGCCCACACACGCCGTATTCCTGCGAACAGCAGGGATGGGGAAGTGGTGAGATTGCGTCCCGGTCAGGATAATGCCTGATGCAGGGTCGGATCCTTCAGGGGAAGAGCCCATATATAACCCGCCCCTATTCTTGTTCGGCGTCATTGGTGTCAACACCGCGACACGCCCGAGCGCGGGGGTCGGAGCCTCGGCAGGGTGAGGAACCCGGATTCATCCGGATTCAGTCTGTTGGAGGGGCGCCAGGCCGTAAGGCAGTTCGGCGCAAAAACTGTACAGAGAGCATTACTCGAAGAAAGAGGCACGACGCCATGGCGGGACAAAAAATCCGCATCCGGCTGAAGTCGTACGACCACGAGGTCATCGACGTATCAGCACGGAAGATCGTTGAGACGGTCACGCGTGCAGGCGCAACGGTAGTAGGCCCCGTGCCGCTGCCCACGGAAAAGAACGTTTACGTTGTTATCCGTTCGCCGCACAAGTACAAGGACAGCCGCGAGCACTTTGAAATGCGCACGCACAAGCGCCTGATCGACATCATTGACCCCACGCCTAAGGCCGTTGACTCGCTGATGCGTCTTGACCTGCCTGCAGACGTGAACATCGAAATCAAGCTGTAGGGGGGGAGCGGATAATATGTCTACTTCACTTACACGCCAGGTAAAGGGACTGCTGGGCACCAAGCTCGGCATGACCCAGGTTTGGGACGAGAACAACAAGCTCATCCCCGTAACCGTCGTCCAGGCTGACTCCAACGTCATCACGCAGCTGCGCAACGCGGAAAAGGACGGCTACACCGCCGTTCAGATCGGCTACGGCCAGATCGACCCGCGCAAGGTGACCAAGCCGCTGGCCGGCCACTTTGAAAAGGCCGGCGTCACGCCGCGCCGCCACGTAGTTGAACTGCGCACCGCAGACGCCGACACCTACGAGCTGGGCCAGGAACTCTCCGTTGAGATGTTCGCTGCCGGCCAGAAGGTCGACGTCGTCGGAACCTCCAAGGGCAAGGGCTTTGCCGGTGTCATGAAGCGTCACGGCTTCCACGGCGTCGGTGCCTCCCACGGTGCACACAAGAACCACCGTAAGCCGGGTTCCATCGGTGGCGCATCCACCCCGGGCCGCGTCTTCAAGGGCGTTCGGATGGCTGGCCGCATGGGCGCCGTCCGTCACACCACGATGAACCTCACGGTTCACGGTGTGGACGCCGAGAAGTCGCTCCTGCTGATCAAGGGTGCCGTTCCCGGCGCCCGCGGCCAGGTCGTCCTCGTACGCACCGCCGTGAAGGGAGCTTAGTCTCATGGCTAACGAAACCACTGTTGAATTCCCCGCAGAGATCTTCGACGTTCAGACGAACGTACCGCTGCTCCACCAGGTGGTAGTTGCTCAGCTTGCAGCCGCCCGCCAGGGTACGCACAAGACGAAGACCCGCGCCGAGGTGAGCGGTGCAGGCCGCAAGCCCTTCAAGCAGAAGGGCACCGGCCGGGCCCGCCAGGGTTCCATCCGTGCGCCTCACATGACGGGTGGCGGCGTGGTCCACGGACCGACGCCCCGCGATTACAGCCAGCGCACCCCCAAGAAGATGAAGGCTGCTGCACTGCGCGGCGCCCTGTCCGACCGGGCACGCAACGGCCGTATCCACGTCCTCGAATCCCTGGTTGAAGGCACCAAGCCTTCCACCAAGGACGCACTGAGCGCCCTGCGTTCGGTTTCCGACCGCAAGAACCTGCTCGTTGTTATCGAGCGCGCCAACGATGTTGCTGCACTGTCCGTGCGCAACGTCCCGGAAGTTCACGTGATCTACGTAGATCAGCTGAACACCTACGACGTGCTGGTTTCCGACGACGTGGTCTTCACCAAGGCTGCCTACGACGAGTTCGTCGGCAAGAACACTGTCAAGGAGGACGCCAAGTGAGCGCGACCACCGCTAAGGACCCGCGCGACGTAGTGCTTGCACCCGTCGTTTCGGAAAAGAGCTACGGCCTGATCGACGAAGGTAAGTACACCTTCCTGGTCGACCCCCGCTCGAACAAGACCGAGATCAAGCTGGCCGTGGAGAAGATTTTCTCCGTCAAGGTCGACTCGATCAACACCATCAACCGTGCCGGTAAGCGTAAGCGCACCAAGTTCGGATGGGGACAGCGCAAGAGCACCAAGCGCGCCATTGTCACCCTCAAGGACGGCACAATCGACATCTTCGGCGGTCCGCTCAGCTAGGGCGGAGACCACTTTAACGAGGAATAAATAATGGGAATCCGTAAATACAAGCCGACTACCCCGGGCCGTCGCGGCTCGAGCGTAGCCGACTTCACCGAAATCACGCGGTCGACGCCGGAAAAGTCGTTGGTACGTCCGCTGCCCAAGAAGGGCGGCCGTAACAACACCGGTAAGATCACGACCAGGCACAAGGGTGGTGGACACAAGCGCCAGTACCGTCTGATCGACTTCCGTCGCCACGACAAGGACGGCGTCAACGCTCGCGTTGCCGAGATCGAATACGATCCGAACCGTACCGCCCGCATTGCGCTGCTGCACTACGTTGATGGCACCAAGCGTTACATCATTGCTCCGAACAAGCTCAAGCAGGGCGACTTCGTAGAGGCCGGCGCCGGCGCTGATATCAAGCCCGGCAACAACCTGCCGCTGCGCAACATCCCCGTGGGTACCGTCATCCACGCAGTTGAACTGCGTCCGGGCGGCGGCGCCAAGATGGCCCGCTCCGCCGGTGCCTCTGTTCAGCTCGTTGCCAAGGAAGGCCGCTTCGCCCAGCTGCGTCTGCCCTCCGGTGAAATCCGCAACGTCGACGTCCGCTGCCGCGCCACCATCGGCGAGGTCGGCAACGCCGAGCAGTCCAACATCAACTGGGGCAAGGCCGGCCGTATGCGCTGGAAGGGCGTTCGCCCGACCGTCCGCGGTGTCGCCATGAACCCGGTCGACCACCCGCATGGTGGTGGCGAAGGCAAGACCTCCGGTGGACGCCACCCGGTCAACCCGAACGGTAAGCCTGAAGGCCGTACCCGCCGCCCCAATAAAGAGAGCGACAACCTCATTGTGCGTCGCCGTCGTTCCGGCAAGAACAAGCGATAGGAGCCTGGAAACATGCCACGCAGCCTGAAGAAAGGCCCCTTCGTCGACCAGCACCTGTTCCTGAAGGTAGCTGCCGAAAACGAAAAGGGCACCAAGAACGTCATCAAGACGTGGTCCCGCCGTTCGATGATCATCCCCGACATGCTCGGGCACACGATCGCCGTACACGACGGACGTAAGCACATTCCGGTGTTTGTCACCGAGTCGATGGTCGGGCACAAGCTCGGCGAATTCGCTCTGACGCGGACATTCCGCGGCCATGTGAAGGACGACCGCAAGGGCAAGCGCCGCTAGGCGCTGCTCTTTCGGCAGAAGACGAGAGAAGGAAAGCAATGGAAGCCAAGGCAATTGCGCGTCATATCCGCGTAACGCCTATGAAGGCCCGGCGCGTCGTCAACCTTGTTCGTGGCAAGCAAGCGAATGAGGCTCTGGCAATTCTGAAGTTTGCCCCCCAGGCAGCTTCGGAGCCGGTATTCAAGGTAGTTCAGTCGGCTATGGCCAATGCACGTGTCCTCGCGGACCGTGACGGCGTGGCCTTCGACGAAGGTGACCTCTACATCAGCGAAGCATTCGTTGACGAAGGACCCACCATGAAGCGGTTCCAGCCGCGTGCCCAGGGCCGCGCCTACCGCATCAACAAGCGCACCAGCCACGTCACCGTGGTTGTCGCAACCCCGAAGAACGAGGAGGACCGTTAAGTGGGACAGAAGGTAAACCCGCACGGGTTCCGACTCGGCATCACCACTGACCACGTTTCGCACTGGTTTGCCGACAGCAACAAGCCGGGCCAGCGTTACAAGGACTTCGTCCGCGAGGACATCAAGATCCGTCAGCTGATGTCCACCGGCATGGACCGCGCCGGCATCGCCAAGGTTGAGATCGAGCGCACCCGTGACCGTGTCCGTGTGGATATCCACACTGCACGTCCGGGCATCGTGATCGGCCGCCGCGGCGCCGAAGCCGACCGCATCCGCGGCGAGCTCGAAAAGCTCACCGGCAAGCAGGTCCAGCTGAACATCCTCGAGGTCAAGAACCCCGAGATGGAAGCACAGCTGGTTGCCCAGGGTGTCGCTGAGCAGCTCTCTTCCCGCGTGGCTTTCCGCCGTGCGATGAAGAAGGCCATCCAGTCCGCACAGCGTGCAGGCGCCAAGGGTATCCGTATCCAGTGCTCCGGCCGCCTGGGCGGCGCTGAAATGAGCCGTTCGGAGTTCTACCGCGAAGGCCGTGTGCCCCTGCACACCCTGCGTGCGAACATCGACTACGGCTTCTTCGAAGCCAAGACCACCTTCGGCCGCATCGGCGTGAAGGTCTGGATCTACAAGGGCGATGTCACCTCCAAGGAACTGGCTGCACAGCAGGCTGCTGCACCGTCCCGCGGACGTTCCAACGACCGCCCGGGCCGTGGCCCGGCCGACCGCGGCGACCGCGGCGGCGACCGCCGTCGTCGTCCCGAGCGCGGCGACAAAGCCGCCGCGCCTGCTGCTGCAGAGGCTCCGGCCGCTGAGGCAGCTGCCCCCGCAGCAGAAGGAGGACAGGCTTAAATGCTTATCCCACGTCGAGTCAAGTTCCGTAAGCAGCACCACCCGGGTCGCTCCGGCGCTGCAACCGGCGGCACTGCCGTCAGCTTCGGCGAGTGGGGTATCCAGGCTTTGACGCCTGCGTACGTCACCAACCGCCAGATTGAAGCTGCGCGTATTGCCATGACGCGCCACATCAAGCGTGGCGGCAAGGTCTGGATCAACATCTACCCGGACCGTCCGCTGACGAAGAAGCCTGCCGAAACCCGTATGGGTTCCGGTAAGGGTTCTCCGGAGTGGTGGGTTGCAAACGTCAAGCCGGGACGGGTTCTCTTCGAACTCTCCGGTGTTTCCGAAGAGGTAGCTCGTGAGGCCCTGCGCCTGGCGATCCATAAGCTGCCGTTGAAGGCACGCATTGTGCGTCGCGAGGGTGGTGAATAGAAATGGCAGTTGGATCAAAAGAGCTGACAACTGAGCAGCTGGACGGCTTCGATAAGGACCGTCTCGTAGAGGAACTGGCCAAGGCCAAGGAGGAGCTGTTCAACCTCCGCTTCCAGTCGGCCACCGGCCAGCTGGAAAACCACGGTCGTCTGCGTGCAGTCAAGCGCGACATCGCCCGCATCTACACGGTGCTGCGTGAGCGCGAGCTGGGCATTCGTCCCGAGGTTGCCGCTCCCGTCGAGGAAGCAGCACCCGAGGCACCGAAGAAGTCAAAGAAGAAGGCTGACAAGTCTGAAGCTGAAGCCAAGGTCGCTGAGGATGATGCCAAGTGAGCGAAAACAAGAATGAGGCAGCAGTGACAACTGACGCAAACGGCGCTGATGCCCGCGGGTACCGGAAGACCGCACGCGGCTACGTGGTCTCGGACAAGATGGACAAGACCATCGTTGTCCAGGTTGAGGACCGCGTAAAGCACGCCCTTTACGGCAAGGTTATCCGCCGGACCGAGAAGCGCAAGGCCCATGACGAGCAGAACTCTGCCGGCATCGGTGACCTCGTGCTGATCGCCGAGACCCGGCCGCTGTCCGCTACCAAGCGGTGGCGCCTGGTCGAGATCCTCGAAAAGGCCAAGTAACCTAGTAGTAAGAAGTACCGGCCGGCCCGCCGGTGTGTTCCCCGCGGCAAGCGGAGAACACACCGGCACCGTCCACAGCGTGAGGGCCCCGGCCGCGTTATCATGTTCGATTTCGCATCCGGGGCCTTTCCGCGATAAACTTGAAATCTTGTCTGTGTGGTGCGGAAGTGTGTCCGGAGTACGGCCTGTTTCAGGTCCGGATTCCGACCAGTTCTCCTCACCGCCGAATGAGACAAAAGCCCGATAATCTTGTTCGACTCCGCGGAGCGGCTGCACTGGCGTGCAGCATGCCGGCCGGCGTTGAGTACCAGTATTACGGGGTCCACCCATATCCGTTCCGCAAGGCTCAAATCTGAGAACCGGCGCGACGACAGGAGTAATAAGTGATTCAGCAGGAGTCGCGACTGAAGGTCGCCGACAACACGGGTGCCAAGGAAATCTTGACCATCCGCGTTCTCGGTGGATCCGGCCGTCGCTACGCAGGCATTGGCGACACCATTGTTGCCACCGTCAAGGATGCAATTCCCGGCGGCAACGTCAAGAAGGGCGACGTGGTCAAGGCCGTCATCGTCCGTACCAAGAAGGAACGCCGCCGCCAGGACGGTTCCTACATCAAGTTCGATGAGAACGCTGCAGTGATCTTGAAGAACGACGGCGACCCCCGCGGTACCCGTATCTTCGGGCCGGTCGGCCGCGAACTTCGCGACAAGAAGTTCATGAAGATCATTTCGCTGGCTCCGGAGGTGCTGTAGTCCATGGCAAAGATCAAGAAGGGTGACCTCGTTCAGGTCATCACCGGTGCAAAGGCTGAGCGCGGCGGAGACCGCGGCAAGCAGGGCAAGGTTCTGAAGGTTTTCCCCGAGAGCAACCGCGTTCTCGTTGAAGGCATCAACCGCGTCACCAAGCACACCAAGGTTGGCCAGACCTCCCGCGGTTCCAACACCGGCGGCATCGAAGTTGTCGAAGCCCCGATCCACGTTTCCAACGTCGCCGTCGTCGACCCGGAAACCAAGAAGCCGACCCGCGTTGGCTTCCGCACCGAAACCGTCGAGAAAGATGGCCGTGAGCGCACTGTGCGTATCCGCGTGGCCAAGGGCTCTGGGAAGGACCTCTAATGACTGAGACTGTCACCAAGATCGTTCCCCGTCTGAAGACCCGCTACGCAGCGGAGATCAAGCAGACCCTGCAGGACGAATTCAACTACGCAAACGTCAACCAGGTTCCCCGCCTTGTCAAGGTGGTTGTGAACATGGGTGTTGGAGATGCCGCCAAGGACTCCAAGCTCATTGACGGTGCGGTCCGGGACCTCACCCAGATCACGGGCCAGAAGCCCCAGGTCACCAAGGCACGCAAGTCCATCGCACAGTTCAAGCTGCGCGAAGGCATGCCGATCGGTGCGCACGTTACGCTGCGCGGCGACCGCATGTGGGAATTCGTGGACCGTCTGGTCACCCTGGCTCTGCCCCGTATCCGTGACTTCCGCGGCCTGAACGGCAAGCAGTTCGACGGCAACGGCAACTACACGTTCGGTCTGACCGAACAGTCGATGTTCCACGAAATCGATCAGGACAAGATCGACCGCGTACGCGGCATGGACATCACCGTGGTTACCACCGCAAAGACCGATGACGAGGGACGCGCGCTGCTGAAGGCGCTCGGCTTCCCGTTCAAATCCGAAGATTAATTACTACGTAACAGGTCCGACGGAAAACCGTGAGGCACGGCCGCACGGGGCTCCTGCAGGAAACCGTTACGAGGGAGGGCAAGAGCCCAAATGACAATGACAGATCCTGTCGCAGATATGCTCACGCGTCTGCGCAACGCAAACTCGGCATACCACGATTCCGTGTCCATGCCCTACAGCAAGCTCAAGGCGCGCGTTGCTGACATCCTGAAGGCCGAAGGCTACATTGCCGGCTGGAAGGAAGAAGAGGCCGAGGTCGGCAAGAAGCTGACCCTGGATCTCAAGTTCGGTCCGAACCGCGAGCGTTCCATCGCCGGTGTTCGCCGCATCTCCAAGCCCGGTCTGCGCGTTTACGCGAAGTCCACCAACCTGCCGCACGTGCTGGGTGGTCTGGGTATCGCAATCCTGTCGACGTCGTCAGGTCTCCTGACCGATCGCCAGGCCGCCAAGAAGGGTGTAGGTGGGGAAGTCCTCGCCTACGTCTGGTAGCAGGGAAGGGAAAGAAAAATGTCACGTATTGGACGTCTGCCCATCCCGGTTCCTGCCGGAGTAGATATCGCCATCAACGGCAACGTTGTATCCGTCAAGGGTGCCAAGGGCGAGCTGAGCCACACCGTGCCCAGCCCGATCACGGCCACGCTTGAAGACGGCATCATCACCGTTACCCGCCCGAACGACGAGCGTGAATCCCGCTCCCTCCACGGCCTGACCCGCACGCTGATCAGCAACATGATCACCGGCGTGACCGAGGGCTACAAGAAGGATCTGGAAATCGTTGGTACCGGTTACCGCGTAGTTGCAAAGGGTTCGGACCTCGAGTTCGCCCTGGGCTACAGCCACCCGGTCCCCGTCGCGGCCCCCGAAGGCATCACGCTTACCGTGGTCGGCCCGACGAAGGTCACCGTGTCCGGTATCGACAAGCAGCAGGTGGGCGAGGTTTCCGCCAACATCCGCAAGCTGCGTAAGCCCGACCCCTACAAGGGCAAGGGTATTCGTTACGCCGGCGAGATTGTCCGCCGCAAGGTCGGAAAGGCTGGTAAGTAACCATGGCCATCAGCATTAATAAGAAGCGAAACAGCAAGAGCAAGTCTGCCCTGCGCAGCCGTCGCCAGCTGCGTATCCGCAAGCGGATTTCCGGAACCGCGGCTCGCCCGCGCCTCGTGGTCAACCGCTCTGCCCGCCACATCTTCGTCCAGGTTGTCGATGACACCCGCGGCGTAACCGTGGCTTCCGCCTCCACCATGGAAGCGGATCTGCGTGCACTGGACGGCGACAAGACCGCCAAGGCCAAGCGCGTCGGCGAACTCGTTGCTGAGCGGTCCAAGGCCGCCGGCATCGAAGCCGTTGTCTTTGACCGCGGTGGTAACCGCTACCACGGCCGTATTGCTGCAGTTGCAGACGGCGCACGTGAAGGTGGGCTGGCACTGTGACCGAGGTAAACAAGGAAAAGGAAAATCAGGTGACTGAAGCTACAGCTGCTGAGGCAACTGAGACCAAGGAAGCCGCAGCCACCGGTACCGACGACCGCCGCGGCGGACGTCGCGGCGAGCAGCGCTCCGACCGTGGAGGCCGCGGCGAACGCGGTGGCCGCGGTGGCCGCGACGGCGGACGCAACGATGAGAAGGACAAGTTCATTGAACGCGTCGTGACCATCAACCGCGTTGCCAAGGTGGTCAAGGGTGGCCGTCGCTTCAGCTTCACCGCCCTCGTTGTTGTCGGTGACGGCAACGGCATGGTCGGCGTTGGCTACGGCAAGGCAAAGGAAGTTCCCTCCGCTATCGCAAAGGCCGTTGAAGAAGCCAAGAAGTCCTTCTTCCGCGTCCCGCGCATCGGTGGAACCGTCCCGCACCTCGTCCAGGGCGAAGCTGCCGCAGGCGTTGTCCTGCTGCGTCCGGCTTCCCCCGGTACCGGTGTTATCGCCGGTGGTCCGGTCCGTGCCATCCTCGAGTGCGCCGGTATCCACGACGTGCTGTCCAAGTCGCTCGGGTCCTCCAACGCGATCAACATCGTGCACGCCACGATTGACGCGCTGAAGCGCCTCGAAGAGCCCCAGGCAGTGGCAGCACGCCGCGGCCTTCCGCTCGACCAGGTTGTTCCCGCCGCGATGCTCCGCAACATGCAGAAGGCAGGTGCCTGATGTCGACTCCGAAGAACGTTGCCGTTAGCACGGCTCGGCTGGAAATCACTCAGATCAAGTCCACCATCGGTGGTAAGCAGAATCAGCGCGACACGCTGCGTTCACTGGGCCTGAAGCACATCGGCGACTCCGTCGTCCGTACTGCTGACGCAGTGACCGTTGGCATGATCAACACGGTTCCGCACCTCGTGAAGGTTGAGGAGGCGAAGTAACATGCCCGAAGAAAACACAACTCTCAAGGTCCATCACCTGCGTCCGGCACCCGGTGCCAAGACGGCCAAGACCCGCGTAGGCCGCGGTGAAGGTTCCAAGGGTAAGACGGCAGGCCGCGGTACCAAGGGTACGGCTGCCCGCTACCAGGTCAAGGCCGGTTTCGCAGGCGGGCAGCTTCCGCTGCACATGCGCCTGCCGAAGCTGCGCGGCTTCAAGAACCCGTTCCGGGTCGAGTTCCAGGTTGTCAACCTGGACAAGATCTCGGAGCTGTTCCCCGAAGGCGGCACCGTGAGCATCGAAGCACTGGTTGCCAAGGGCGCGGTTCGCAAGAACCAGCCCGTCAAGGTGCTCGGCTCCGGCGACATCACCGTCAAGGTTGATGTCACTGCGAACGCCTTCTCCGCCAGCGCTGCAGAAAAGATCGCCGCAGCCGGCGGATCCACCACCACGGTCTAAGACCTCGTGGCGGGTCTGCCTCCCTCCTTCGTCCGGACGCATTGGGCGTCCGGCGGGAGAGGGGCGGAAGATCCAATGCTTCACCACTGAACTCCTGGCGGACCCCACCCGGTCTGCCGGGAGTTCAGTTTCGTTTAAGGCAACTACCGCGCCCCGTACGGCGTTAACGCAGTACGGGCCGCGAGCGGCTAGACTCTGTTTCTGTCACAAGTCCGGATCGGACTTTCCAAACTTCAGGAGGACGCTTGCTTAGCGCTATTGGCCGGGCTTTCCGGACACCAGATCTGCGACGCAAGCTGTTGTTTACGCTGGGAATCATCACTATCTTCCGCATGGGTGCTTTTATCCCGGCCCCGGGTGTTGACTACGGCAATGTGCAGCAGTGCTTGAATCTGGGTGCCACCTCGGGTGGTATTTACCAGTTCGTCAATCTTTTCAGCGGCGGTGCGCTGCTGCAGGTCTCCATCTTTGCCCTCGGCATCATGCCCTACATCACCGCCAGCATCATTGTTCAGCTGCTGCGCGTCGTGATCCCGCGCTTCCAGGCGCTCTACGACGAAGGCCAGCAGGGCCAGTCGAAGCTGACCCAGTACACGCGCTACCTCACCATTGCGCTGGGCCTGCTCAACGCAACAACGGTCGTGTCCCTGGCCCGCTCCGGTGCGCTCTTCAACAACCAATGCGCCCTGCCCATCATTCCGGATGACAACCTGGTGACGATCCTGCTGCTGATCGTCACACTGACCGCCGGTACCGGCGTCATCATGTGGATGGGCGAACTCGTGACGGAAAAGGGCGTGGGCAACGGAATGTCGCTGCTCATCTTCACCTCCATCGCGGCGTCCTTCCCCAGCTCCCTCGGCGCCATCCTCAACGCGCAGGGCTGGACCATCTTCCTGGCCGTGATCGCCGTGGGCGTCCTGACGGTTGCCCTGGTCATCTTCGTGGAACAGTCCCAGCGGCGCATTCCGGTGCAGTACGCCAAGCGGATGGTCGGCCGGCGGACCGTGGGCGGCACCAACACCTACATCCCGATCAAGGTGAACATGGCCGGCGTGATCCCCGTGATCTTCGCGTCCTCCATGCTCTACCTGCCCAGCCTCCTCGCGCAGTTCAATACGCCGAGCCAGGGCACCCCGCCGGGATGGGTGGTGTGGATCAACAACTACCTCGTCAGCGGCGACCACCCGCTCTACATGCTGGTGTACTTCCTGCTGATTGTCTTCTTCACGTACTTCTACGTCTCCATCACGTTCAACCCGGACGAGGTCTCGGAGAACATGAAGAAATACGGCGGCTTCATCCCCGGCATCCGGGCCGGCCGCCCCACCGCCGAATACCTGCAGTATGTGCTCTCCCGGATCACGCTGCCCGGCGCCCTTTACCTGGGCTTTGTCGCCCTGATCCCGCTGATTGCTCTGGTGTTGGTTGGAGCTAACCAGAACTTCCCGTTCGGCGGAACGTCAATCCTCATCATGGTTGGTGTGGGACTGGAAACGGTCAAACAGATTGACGCGCAGCTCCAGCAACGTCACTACGAAGGGTTATTGCGATGACAAGAATGCTCATTATCGGGCCTCCCGGCGCCGGTAAAGGAACTCAGGCGGCCCGGATCTCGGACCGCCTCGGTGTCACGGCAATATCGACCGGAGACATTTTCCGTTTCAACGTCAAGGAGCAGACTCCCCTGGGAGTGGAGGCCAAGAAGTACATCGACGCCGGCAACTTCGTTCCGGATTCCGTCACCAATGACATGGTCCGGAGCCGGCTGGCCGAGGGCGACGTCGAATCGGGCTTCCTGCTCGACGGCTATCCGCGCACCGTGGCGCAGGTCGAGGAGCTGGACGATATCCTCGCCGGCAACGGCCAGAAGCTCGACGCCGTGCTCCTGCTGACGGCCGACGACGACGAACTCGTTGCCCGCCTGCTTCGGCGTGCGGAACTCGAAGGCCGCAGCGATGACACCGAAGACGTCATCCGGCACCGCCTGGACCTCTACAAGCAGCAGACGGGCGACGTCGTCGCCCGTTACGAGGACCGCGGCATCGTGACCCGGGTGGACGGCCTCGGAGCCATCGACGACGTCACCGAGCGCGTCATGGAAGCACTGCAGGACCTGCGCTAAAGCCGGTCCGCGCACAAAGTTATCCCGCTAGGAAGTTAGAAGACACATGTTCGGCCAGCCTCGAATCGAATACAAGACCAACGAGCAGATGCGCACCATGCGCGAAGCCGGCCTTGTGCTGATTTCCGCTCTTGACGCAGCAGTGAAGGCCGCCGACGTCGGAGTCAGCACACGGGAGATCGACGCAGTGTTTGCCCGGGTGCTCAAGGAAGCTGGAGCAACATCCAACTTCCTGGGCTACCACGGCTATCCGGCCACGGTCTGCACGTCAGTGAACGAGGAAGTTGTCCACGGCATCCCCGGGAACCGGGTCCTGCAGGACGGCGACATCATTTCCATTGACGGGGGTGCGGTCGTGAACGGCTGGCATTCGGATTCCGCCCGTACCGTGATCGTGGGTACGCCGGACCCGGCGGACCAGCGGTTGTCGGAGGTCACCGAAAACGCCATGTGGCACGGCATTGCCGCTGCCGCCAAGGGCAGGTTCGTAGGCGATATCGGCGACGCAGTGGACGACTACGTCACCAGCGTCCCGGGCCCGAAGCTGGGAATCCTCGAGGACTACGTCGGCCACGGCATCGGCACCGAAATGCACCAGGCACCGGACGTGCTGAACTACCGGACCGGGCACCGCGGTCCCAAGCTGCGGCCGGGCCTGTGCCTGGCCATCGAGCCGATGCTGGTGCGCGGCAAGATCCTCACCCGCACGCTCGACGACGACTGGACCGTCGTCACCGAGGACGGCAGCCGGTCCAGCCAGTGGGAGCACTCCGTGGCGATCCACGAAAAGGGCATCTGGGTGCTCACGGCGCCCGACGGCGGGGCGTCCCGCCTGGAGCCCCTGGGTGTCACGCCGGTTCCGATTCCCTAGCAGCCGTGAACCGCGGCAGCAGGCCCCGTTCCTTCCGGAACGGGGCCTGCTGCGTTGGGAAACACCCGGGCCGGAAACTGGACAGCACGGGCGATTTAACTTATGGGGGCTCTTCCCGTAGAGTTATCTGTTGGTTGTCTCTACATTCGTGCCCGGATTGACCGTTTTCGATGCCTTGTGCGCCGATGCGGAGGCCGGAAGCGGGCAGGGACGGCCACATTCGAAAAACCGTTGCCGGCGTCACAGCCGGGAACACAGACGTTAGCGGAGGATATGGCCAAGAAAGACGGCGTCATTGAGATCGAGGGCTCGGTAAACGAAGCCCTGCCCAACGCGATGTTCCGCGTTGAGCTGGCCAACGGCCACATTGTGCTCGCACACATCTCGGGAAAGATGCGTCAACACTACATTCGCATCCTCCCCGGAGACCGCGTTGTGGTGGAACTTAGCCCGTACGACCTCACCCGGGGTCGCATCGTCTACCGCTACAAATAAACCGCTGCCAAGACAGTCAGCGCACCGGCATGCCGGCCCGCTGACAGTTCAAGCTCAACCCTGCAACCACGCAAAGGAAAACCATGAAGGTCCAGCCGAGCGTCAAGCAGATCTGCGATAAGTGCAAGGTGATTCGCCGTAACGGTCGAGTCATGGTGATCTGCGAGAACCCGCGCCACAAGCAGCGCCAGGGCTAATCAGCCTCTCTAGCTCCGAGGTCCGCAAGGGCACCGGTAAGAGGGCCCCTTTATCAGGGATTCAGCCCACGCGTAGTTAATTCAATAAGGCAGTGCAGCGTCTATACGCGTGACGCATACCCCCGGTACGGAGGCCGGGGACCTGGCAACAGGGACGCACTGCTTCAGACCTCCGGTAATAACCAAAGGAGAACCGCCGATATGGCACGTCTCGCTGGCGTTGACATTCCCCGCGAAAAGCGGGTAGTGATTGCGCTTACCTACATCTACGGCGTGGGCAAGACCCGTGCAGAGCAGACCCTTGTAGAGACCGGCATCAGCCCGGATACTCGCGTCAAGGACCTCACCGACGCTGAACTCGTTCAGCTGCGTGACTACATCGAGGGCAACTTCAAGGTTGAGGGTGACCTCCGCCGTGAGGTGGCCGCCGACATCCGCCGCAAGGTCGAGATCGGCAGCTACCAGGGCATCCGGCACCGCCGCGGCATGCCCGTCCACGGTCAGCGCACGAAGACCAACGCTCGTACCCGCAAGGGCCCGAAGCGCACCGTTGCCGGTAAGAAGAAGGCCGGCCGCTAAATAAGCGGTCTTACGGCCAGGCCCGAATCCGGGCCACCTAAACCAAACTCTTTGTAGGAGAAGTAATGCCCCCCAAGACTCGTGGAGCGGTCCGCAAGCCGCGTCGCAAGGATAAGAAGAATATCGCGCTCGGCCAGGCGCATATCAAGAGCACCTTTAACAACACCATCGTGTCCATCACGGACCCGTCCGGTGCTGTTATCTCATGGGCTTCCGCCGGTGAGGTTGGCTTCAAGGGCTCCCGTAAGTCCACCCCGTTCGCTGCTCAGATGGCTGCTGAAGCTGCCGCAAAGCGCGCACAGGAGCACGGCGTCCGCAAGGTCGACGTCTTCGTGAAGGGTCCGGGCTCCGGTCGCGAGACCGCCATCCGTTCGCTGCAGGCCACCGGCCTGGAGGTTGGCTCCATCCAGGACGTCACTCCGAGCGCACACAACGGTTGCCGTCCCCCGAAGCGCCGCCGCGTATAAGCAGCACTGCGGTTCCGGTTACCCCGGCGGGCAGGCCACTTTCAGCAAGTGGCCTGCCCGCCGGAGGGCGCCGGTCCCGGGCTGGCTGTAAGCCGTCCAAGACGCCCGCGGAAGACCCGTCGTCGTCGTTTCCACCATTTGTGTTGCGTCATATAGCGGATGCTCGCTGAAAGGAAATGCAAGTGCTCATTGCACAGCGCCCCACCCTCACTGAAGAAGTCGTAGCCGACAACCGCTCACGGTTCATCATTGAACCCCTGGAGCCCGGTTTCGGTTACACCCTTGGTAACTCCCTCCGTCGTACCCTGCTGTCCTCCATTCCCGGTGCCGCTGTAACCAGCATCCGCATCGAAGGCGTGCTGCACGAGTTCACGACGGTTCCCGGCGTCAAGGAAGATGTCACTGAGATCATCCTGAACGTCAAGAACCTCTCGGTTTCCTCCGAGCATGACGAGCCCGTTGTGGCGTACCTGCGCAAGCAGGGCCCCGGCGTGGTGACGGCTGCGGACATCGCTCCGCCGGCCGGCGTGGAGTTCCACAACCCCGACCTGCACATTGCCACGCTGAACTCGAAGGGCAAGTTCGAACTCGAACTGACCATCGAGCGCGGCCGCGGCTACGTGTCGGCCAGCCAGAACAAGTCCGGCGACCAGGAGATCGGCCGTATCCCGGTTGACTCCATCTACTCGCCGGTCCTGAAGGTGACCTTCCGCGTGGAGGCCACCCGTGTCGAGCAGCGCACCGACTTCGACCGCCTGATCGTCGACGTCGAGACCAAGGATGCCATTGCACCGCGCGACGCCGTCGCCTCTGCCGGTACCACCCTGGTTGAACTGTTCGGCCTGGCACGTGAACTCAACACTGCCGCTGAAGGTATCGAAATCGGTCCGAGCCCCACGGATGCCGCACTGGCAGCCGACATGGCACTGCCGATCGAAGACCTCGAGCTGACCGTGCGTTCGTACAACTGCCTCAAGCGCGAAGGCATCCACACCGTGGGTGAACTCGTAGCCCGCTCCGAGGCTGACCTGATGGACATCCGCAACTTCGGCGCGAAGTCCATCGACGAGGTGAAGGCAAAGCTGGTCGAACTGGGTCTGTCCCTGAAGGATTCCCCTCCCGGGTTCGACCTGGCCGCCCGTGCCGCAGCTATTGAAGAGGACGAGTCCGAATACTCGGACGACGAGCTCTAACTGAAGCAAATTCTTGCCGTTCGGGCTATTGAGCACCGCGCGGCACCGTTTGAGGAGAAAAAGTAATGCCTACACCCACCAAGGGTAAGCGCCTCGGAGGCAGCCCGGCACACCAGCGCCTGATGCTGGCCAACCTTGCCGCGCAGCTGTTCGAGCACAAGCAGATCACCACCACGGTGACCAAGGCCAAGCGTCTGCGTCCCTACGCAGAGCGCCTGATCACGTTCGCCAAGCGCGGGGACCTGTCCTCCCGCCGCCGCGTCCTGGCCCTGATCACCGATAAGGGCATCGTCCACGAGCTCTTCACCGACATTGCTCCGGCAGTCGAGAAGCGCGACGGCGGTTACACCCGTATCACCAAGATCGGCAACCGCAAGGGCGACAACGCTCCCATGGCCGTCATCGAGCTGGTCCTGGAACCGCTGTCCGCCAAGCAGTCGGTTGTGGCCGAGGCCAGCACTGCTGCAGCCGCCGCCGCTCCGGCTCCGGTCGAGTCCGCTGATTCGGCAGATTCCGCTGACTCCGCCGAATCCGCTGACTCCGCTGAGTCTGCTGACTCCGCTGACGAGGCAGTCGAAGAGACCGAAGAGAAGAAGTAATTCTTCCCTGACGTCCCGGTGCCCTTAATATGGGTGCTATGACTATCGAAAGGCCCGCCGTCCCCGAAATGGACGGCGGGCCTTTCCGCGTCCGGATGGACCTCGCCTACGACGGGGCACCGTTCTCCGGGTGGGCCGCCCAGCCCGGCCTGCTGACCGTCCAGGGCCTGCTGGAGGATGCGCTGGCGGTGCTGCTGCGCCGTCCGGTCCGTGTCACCGTTGCGGGGCGGACCGACGCCGGTGTCCACGCCCGCGGGCAGGTGGTGCACTTTGATCTCACTGCCTCCGAATGGAACGGGCTGGCCCGGGGACGGGACCTGGATCCGGGGGTCTCCCTGCGGCGCCGGCTGCACGGGGTGCTCAACAAGGAGCTCACCATGGCGGCGCGGGAAGCAGGCATGCAGCGGCGCACCGTGGATGCCCTGGCAGGCGCCGTCGAAGTGCTCTCCGCAGCGCCCGCGCCGGCCGGGTTCGACGCCCGCTTCTCGGCCCTGTGGCGGCGCTACAGCTACCGCATCTGCGACCTGCCCGAGAACCGGGACCCGCTGTCCCGGCACACCACGCTGTGGTTCAAGGCGCCCCTGGACACCGGGCTGATGAATGAAGCAGCCGAAGGCGTGCTGGGCCTGCGGGATTTCCTCTCCTTCTGCAAGCCACGGACCGGATCCACCACCATCCGCGAACTCCAGGAGTTCTCCTTCCGCCGCGGCGTCGACGGGATGATCACCACCCACATCCAGGCCGACGCCTTCTGCCACAACATGGTCCGCTCCCTCGTGGGCGGTTCCCTGCTGGTGGGATCGGGGGAGCGGCGTCCCCAGTGGCTGGCAGACCGCCTTGCCGCCATGGTCCGGGACTCCAAGTCGCTCCTGGCCCCGCCCCATCCGCTGGTGCTCGAAGAGGTCCGCTACCCTGCGGCTGCGGAACTGGGCGGCCGGGCCGAACTGACCCGGGCGCACCGCGAATAGCGGATCAGCGGGCCGGCATCGTAAAATAGGGGCAAATCCCATATCCGGGCGCTGCGGCAGCTTTTGACCTGACTACGTAAGCAGGCTATTGTTTATAGTCGTTGTGCGTGTCCTACCTCGATAGGCCTATGCCCACGGGAGCGGCTCAGTTGCAGAGCCACCTGGCCCCGGGGAAATAGCCGAGATATCAGGACCACTGGTTAATTCAGTCCTCACCTGACCATCCGGTAACGCATAGAGAAGCTGCACTGTCCATGGCATCCATGGGCGGCGCGCCACCTAAGAAGAAGAAACGAAGGCAAACACCGTGCGTACGTACACCCCGAAGCCCGGCGACATCAACCGCCAGTGGCACGTCATTGACGCCACCGACGTTGTCCTAGGCCGTCTTGCCAGCCAGACCGCAACACTGCTGCGCGGAAAGCACAAGCCGACCTTTGCTCCCCACATGGACATGGGCGATTTCGTCATCATCATCAACGCTGAGAAGGTTGCCCTGACCGGCGCCAAGCTCGAACAGAAGCGTGCCTACCGCCACTCGGGTTACCCGGGCGGTCTGTCCTCCGTCAACTACGCCGAACTGCTGGAAAAGAACCCGGTACGTGCAGTTGAGAAGGCCATCCGCGGCATGCTGCCCAAGAACTCCCTGGCTGCTGACCAGATCAGCAAGCTGAAGGTCTACCGCGGTGCCGAGCACCCGCACGCCGCACAGCAGCCCAAGACCTTCGAAATCAACCAGGTCGCCCAGTAGTTCTGGCCCGCCAACTAAGAAATTAATTCAAGGAGAATCGTGGCTCAGAACACTGAAGAGCTGAATGACAACACCGAGGAGCTTACGAGCTACACCTCGGAATCCTCTGACTCGGTCCAGACCGCAGTCAAGGAACGCCCCGCCCTGACCGTCGCCGGCTCCGCCGTCGGCCGCCGCAAGCAGGCCATCGCCCGCGTGCGCGTTGTTCCGGGTACCGGCAAGTGGATCGTCAACGACCGCGAGCTCGAGGATTACTTCCCGAACAAGCTGCACCAGCAGGAGGTCAACGAGCCGTTCAAGCTTCTTGACCTCGAAGGTGCCTACGACGTCATCGCCCGCATCCACGGCGGCGGCGCCTCCGGCCAGGCCGGCGCGCTGCGTCTGGGCGTCGCCCGCTCGCTGAACGAGATCGACCGCGAGAACAACCGCCCGGCCCTGAAGAAGGCAGGCTTCCTGACTCGTGACGCCCGCGTCATCGAGCGCAAGAAGGCCGGTCTCAAGAAGGCCCGCAAGGCTCCGCAGTACTCCAAGCGCTAAAAAGCGCCTATCCAAGGGATATTCGCTGGAGCGAATATCCCTTGGGGCCCTCGGCGCTTTTTGGCGCTTGGCTCCACAAGCGCCGGTTGCGCTCGACAAGCGCCGGTTTGGCGCTTGGTTGGACAAGAGCTGATTCAGCACCGGGGGTTTCACCGGAAGGCAGTCGCTACGGCGGCTGCCTTCCGGCGTTAAGGCGCGCCGCAGGAGGTCGGATTGGACACACGAGGCCGGTATTTTCCGGTCCGCCGGCGACTTTGGGCTTTCCCGTTTCGGAGACGGGGGTACACCGGTGGCAGAATGGGCCAGTAAGTTGCCGGAGTGGCTCCCGCTGTGGCTACAACCTGCTTGAGGATACGTAATGACTAGATTGTTTGGAACGGACGGCGTCCGTGGGCTGGCCAACGGGCTGATCACCGCCGAGGTAGCCCTCGGACTCGCCCAGGCCGCCGCGGTGGTGCTCGGCCACCGCCGGGTGGAACCGGGCCGCCGTCCGGTGGCCGTGGTTGCACGGGACCCCAGGATCAGCGGCGATTTCATCTCGGCAGCCATGGAGGCCGGGCTGGCCAGTTCCGGCATTGATGTCTACGACGCCGGAGTGCTGCCGACCCCGGCCGCCGCGTACCTGGTCGCCGACCTCGGGGCCGACTTCGGCGTCGTCATCTCCGCTTCCCACAATGCCGCCCCCGACAACGGCATCAAGTTCCTGGCCCGCGGCGGGCAGAAGCTGGATGACGCTGTCGAGGACGCCATCGAAGCGGAAATGGCACGCCCCAGCATGCGCCCCACGGGAAGCGACGTGGGCCGGATCCACCGCTTCGCGGACGCCGAAGACCGTTACGTGGTCCACCTCCTGCAGACGCTCCCCAACCGCCTCGACGGACTGAAAGTCGTCCTGGACTGTGCCCACGGGGCCGCCAGCGGCTGCTCGCCCCAGGTCTTCGCCGACGCCGGTGCCGAAGTGGTGGTTATCGGCGCAGAGCCGGACGGCATCAACATCAACGACGGCTACGGTTCCACCCACCTCGAACAGCTGCAGGCCGCAGTCACCGCGCACGGCGCCGATCTGGGCATTGCCCACGACGGCGACGCCGACCGCTGCCTTGCCGTGGACCACGAGGGCACGGTGGTGGACGGCGACCAGATCATGGCGATCATGGCCGTTGCCATGAAGGAAGCCGGCAAGCTCAAGGACAACGCGCTGGTGGCCACGGTCATGAGCAACCTCGGCCTGAAGCTCGCCCTGCGCGAGGCCGGCATCGAGGTCGTCGAAACCGGGGTGGGGGACCGCTACGTGCTCGAAGGGATGCGCAGCGGAGGCTACAGCCTCGGCGGGGAACAGTCCGGGCACGTCATCTTCTCCGAATATGCGACGACCGGCGACGGCGTCCTCACCGGACTGCAGCTGGCGGCCCGCGTGGCGCGGACGGGGCAGAGCCTGAAAGAGCTTGCCGGTGTCATGCAGAAGCTTCCGCAGGTGCTCATCAACGTCAAGGGCGTGGACAAGTCCGCCGTCGAGACCAACGAGCCGGTGCGGCTCGCCGTCGAGCAGGCAGGACAGGAGCTGGGCGAAACCGGCCGCGTGCTGCTGCGCCCCTCGGGCACCGAACCGGTGGTCCGGGTGATGGTCGAGGCAGCCGACATGGAAACGGCCGCCGGCACCGCCCGCCGGCTTGCCGAAACCGTGGAGGCGAACCTGGCCCTCAACGCCGGCGCGGCGGTCTAGCGGACCCTGCCCCGGCTCAGGTCTTGCGCAGGAGCATCCGCGTCACGGAGTGGTCCGCGTCCTTGGTCAGCACCAGCTGGGCGCGGCCCCTTGTGGGCAGCACGTTGGTGATGAGGTTTGGCTCGTTGATCCGCTTCCAGATGCCGAGCGCCGTATCCCGCGCCTCGTCATCCGTCAGGTCCGCATACCGGTGGAAGTACGACGCCGGATCGGCGAAGGCTCCGGTGCGCAGCGACTGGAAGCGCTGGACGTACCATTCCTCGATGTAAGAGGTCCGGGCGTCCACGTAAATGGAGAAGTCGAAGAAATCGCTCAGCGCCAGGCCGGAACGCCCGTCGGCGCGCGTCCGGGCCGGAGCCAGGACATTCAGTCCCTCGACAATCAGCACGTCCGGGCGGCGCACCACCACTTCCTCGCCCGGGACAATGTCGTAGGTCAGATGGGAGTACTTAGGTGCCCGGACCTCTTCGGCGCCGCTCTTGACCTCGCTGACGAAGCGCAGCAACCGGCGCCGGTCATAGGATTCCGGGAAGCCCTTGCGCTGCATCAGCCCGCGGCGTTCCAGCTCCGCATTGGGGTAGAGGAAACCGTCGGTGGTGATCAGTTCCACGTTTGGGGTGTCCGGCCAGCGCCGCAGCATTTCGCGCAGCACCCGGGCGGTGGTGGACTTGCCCACCGCCACGGACCCCGCCACCCCGATCACAAAGGGAGTGCGGGTGGTCTTCTCGCCCAGGAACGTGGTGGTGGCACTGTGCAGGCGGCCGGCCGCTGCCACATACAGGTTCAGCAGGCGGGAGAGCGGGAGGTAGACCTCCCGAATCTCGTCGAGGTTCAGCTGCTCGCCGAGGCCCCGCAGCCGAAGGATGTCCTCCTGGTTGAGCGGGGAACGGATCTCATGTGACAGCCGCGACCAGGTCTGGCGGTCCAGTTCGACGAAGGGGGTGAAACTGCTCTCGGGCGGCTGGGCCCCCGAGGACTTTCCATGGCGTTCGGTCACCTTAGGAATTCTGCCCTGAACACAAGGCAAACCCAAACGGCCCGAACTGCGCCAAGACCCGCCGAAAGCGCCTTGCCCCCTGTGCTTTCGGCATCCGGTGCGGTGGCCGGTACGCTTAGTGCTATGTGTGGAATTATTGGATATGCAGGCCGTCCGGACGCCGTTCCGGGTGTAGGCGCAGGCGGGCACGGCGCCCTCGACGTCGTGATGGAAGGCCTTCGGCGGCTGGAATACCGGGGCTATGACTCTGCCGGTGTCGCCGTCCTCACCCCCCTCGGTATTGAGTACCGCAAGAAGTCCGGCAAGCTGGCCAACCTGGTGGCCGAACTGGCATCCGCCCCGCTGACGCCTGCCACCACCGGCATCGGCCACACCCGCTGGGCCACGCACGGCGGACCCACCGACGAAAACGCCCACCCCCACCTGGCGGACAACGGGCGTCTGGCCGTGATCCACAACGGCATCATCGAGAACTTCGCCGAACTGAAGGCCGAACTGCTGGACGCAGGAACCGTCTTCGTTTCGGAGACCGACACCGAGGTGGCCGCAGCGCTGCTGGCCTCCATCTACCGCGGCGAGGGCAACGCAGACCTGGCGAAGTCCATGCAGCTCGCCTGCCAGCAGCTCGAGGGCGCCTTCACCCTGCTGGCCGTCCACACCGATTCCCCCGGCACCGTGGTTGCCGCCCGCCGCAACTCCCCGCTGGTCGTGGGGCTGGGGGAAGGCGAGAACTTCCTGGGCTCGGATGTTTCGGGCTTCATCGACTTCACCCGCCGCGCCGTGGAACTGGGCCAGGACCAGGTAGTAACCATCACTCCGGATTCGGTCGACATCACCGACTTCTTCGGGGAGCCCGCCGAGGGCACCGAGTTCCACGTGAACTGGGACGCCGCAGCTGCCGAAAAGGGCGGCTACGAATCCTTCATGGAGAAGGAAATCAACGACCAGCCCCAGGCAGTAGGGGACACCCTGCTCGGACGGTCCGACGTCGACGGACGCCTCACCCTCGATGAGTTGCGGGTCAGCCCCGAGGAACTCAAGAACATCAACAAGATCATGGTGCTGGCCTGCGGCACCTCGGCCTACGCCGGCCAGGTGGCCAAGTACGCCATCGAACACTGGTGCCGGCTGCCGGTCGAGGTCGAGCTCAGCCACGAGTTCCGCTACCGTGATCCGATCGTGGACTCCAACACCCTCGTCGTGGCCATCTCCCAGTCGGGCGAAACCATGGACACGCTGATGGCGGTGCGGTACGCGAAGGAACAGGGCGCGAAGATCCTGGCCATCTGCAACACCAACGGTTCGACGATCCCGCGCGAATCGGACGCTGTCCTGTACACGCACGCGGGACCGGAAATCGCCGTCGCCTCCACGAAGGCGTTCCTGGCCCAGATCACCGCCGCCTACCTGCTCGGTCTCTACCTGGCGCAGATCCGCGGCAACAAGTTCCAGGGCGAAATCAAGGACATCCTCGCGGACCTGGCCAAGGTGCCGGACAAGATCCAGCAGGTCCTGGACAACTCCGGACAGATCAAGGAACTGGCACAGCTCATGAAGGACACCCGTTCGGTGCTCTTCCTCGGCCGCCACGTCGGCTACCCGGTGGCCATGGAGGGCGCGCTGAAGCTGAAGGAGCTGGCGTACATCCACGCCGAGGGTTTCGCCGCCGGCGAGCTCAAGCACGGCCCGATTGCCCTTATCGAGGAAGGCCAGCCCGTGTTCGTGGTGGTCCCCTCGCCGCGCGGGCGGGATTCGCTGCACGCCAAGGTGGTCTCCAACATCCAGGAAATCCGTGCGCGCGGCGCCAAGACGATCGTGATCGCCGAAGAGGGGGACGACGCCGTCAAGGCCTACGCCGAGCACATCTTCTATGTGCCGGAAACCCCGACGCTGCTGGCGCCGCTGCTGACCACCGTGCCGCTGCAGATCTTCGCCTGCGAACTGGCTACGGCCAAGGGCTTCGATGTCGACCAGCCTCGCAACCTCGCCAAGTCCGTCACAGTGGAGTAAGGAGCGTTATTCGGTGATCATCGGAATCGGCATCGACGTGGTGGACGTGCCGCGGTTCGGCCGCCAGCTCGAGCGCACCCCCGGGCTCCGCGCCCGGCTGTTCACCCCGGCGGAACGGGAGCTGAACCTGCGTTCCCTCGCTGCGCGCTTCGCGGCGAAGGAAGCCGTAGCCAAGGCGCTCGGCGCCCCTGCCGGCATGAACTGGCAGGACTGCCAGGTCCGGCTGGATCCCGCCGGGGCGCCGCAGCTGCAGATCGACGGCACTGTGGCCGCCGTGGCGGAAGGCAAGGGTGTGCAGACCTGGCACCTGTCCCTCAGCCACGACGGCGACGTCGCCACGGCGATGGTCGTCGCCGAGGGCTAAGGTGTAGCGCATGATCAGTGCGTATACCGGGTCCGCCGTCCGCAGGGCCGAGGAGCCGTTGCTGGCCGCGGGGCAGGGAGCCGAATTGATGCGGCGTGCAGCTTACGGGCTGTACGCCGCCGCCGCAGACCGGCTGGCCGCCCGCCGGGGCCGGATCTACGGCTCGAGTGTTACCGTGCTTGCCGGTGCCGGCAACAACGGCGGCGATGCCCTGTACGCCGCCGCCCGGCTCGCCCGCCGCGGAGCAGCCGTGACGGCGGTGCTTACCTCCGCCGCGGCACACCCCGAAGCGCTGGAAGCCTTCCTGGCACAGGGGGGAAAGACCTTGGTCCTCACCGATTCCACCGCCGCTGACCTCACCCGGACCGCACTGGCCGCAGATGCCGTGCTGGACGGCGTCCTGGGCACCGGCGGCAGGGGCGGCCTCCGCGGACCGGTCCGGCTCCTTGCGGAAGCACTGAACGCGGCACGGACCCAGGGGCGGGCACCGCTGGTCGTGGCCTGCGACCTGCCCAGCGGCGTCGATGCCGATTCGGGCCGCGTGGAGGGAACCTGCCTGCACGCGGACCTCACGGTCACTTTCGGTGCCGTCAAGACGGGCCTGCTGGCCGGCCCCGGGGCAGCGGCGGCCGGTGGGATCCACTGCGTCGACATCGGCCTCGGTCCGTACCTCCCCGGCCCGGCCGCCCACCGCCTGCAGCCGGAGGACCTGGCGGAACTGTTGCCGGTCCCTGCCCCCGCGGACCACAAATACAGCCGCGGTGTGCTCGGCATTGCCGCCGGGTCGGAGACCTATCCCGGCGCCGCGCTGATGGCCACGGGAGCGGCGCTTGCCACCGGCGTCGGCATGGTCCGCTACCTGGGCCCCGCCGGCGTTGCCCGGCTGGTCAATGCCGCGCATCCCGAAGCCGTCTGCAGTGCGGGGACGGTCAGCGACGTCCACGTCCAGGCCTGGCTTGCCGGACCCGGTGCCGGCAACGACGAAGACCAGCGCCGGCGGGCCCGTGACGCCATGGCATCGGGGCTGCCGGCAGTAATCGACGCCGACGCCATCGGTGCCGCCGGCGCAGGCCTGCACCCCGGCGTCGTCCTGACCCCGCACGCCGGTGAACTCACCGCCCTGCTGCGTACCCTGGGCGAAGACGCCGAACGGACCGGCGTGGAAGCCGACCCCATCCGCTATGCACGGCTGGCGGCGGAACGCACCGGCGCCACCGTCCTGCTCAAGGGCTGGGCCACGCTGGCCGCGGCGCCCACCGGGGAACTGTACAGCCAGGCCGAGGCGACGCCCTGGCTGGCGACCGCGGGAAGCGGCGACACGCTTGCCGGAATCCTAGGTGCGCTGCTGGCCACCGACCGCACCCCGGCGGGCGAGCGGGCGCCCGGACACTATGCCCGCCTGGCGGCAGCCGCCGCCCACCTGCACGGCCGCGCCGGAGTGCTTGCCGCCGCCGCCGGACCGGTCCTGCCCTCACAGCTGGGACCGCAGATCCGGTCACTGGTGGCGGATCTCACGGCACGGCCGGGCGGCAAATTCAAGTAAGCTCCAACTCTGGGGTAAAAAAGTAAGTAGACATATCAATTTCGTGTTGTCAGGGAACTAGTCAGGAGCACTACATGGAAGTTTGGCCGGGAGATGCCTATCCGCTGGGCGCAACCTACGACGGAAACGGCACCAACTTTGCTCTGTACAGCGAGGTGGCAGATTCCGTAACCCTGTGCCTGTTCGATGAAGACGGTACCGAGCACCAGGTCCGCCTGAGCGAGGTCGACGGGTATGTCTGGCACTGCTACCTGCCGCAGGTCATGCCCGGGCAGAAGTACGGCTACCGCGTGGACGGACCAAACGATCCGGAGAACGGCAACCGGTGCAACCCGAACAAGCTGCTGCTGGATCCCTACGCCAAGGCCGTTGCCGGCGAGATCGACTGGGACCAGGCCCTGTTCGGCTACAACTTCGGTGACGAACACTCGCGCAACGACGAAGACTCCGCCCCGCACATGATGATGGGCGTCGTGATCAACCCGTTCTTCGACTGGGACGGGGACCGCAAGCCGAAGATCCCGTACCACCAGTCAGTGATCTATGAAGCGCACGTCAAGGGCCTGACCGAACTGCACCCCGACGTCCCCGAGGACCAGCGCGGCACCTACGCCGGCGTTGCCCATCCCTCCGTCATCGCCCACCTGCAGAAGCTCGGGGTGACCGCCATCGAACTGATGCCGGTGCACCAGTTCGTGAACGACTCGACCCTGCAGGAAAAGGGACTGTCGAACTACTGGGGCTACAACACCATTGGCTTCTTCGCTCCGCACAACACCTACAGCGCCACCGGCGACCAGGGCCAGCAGGTGCAGGAATTCAAGGCCATGGTGCGTGCACTGCACCTCGCCGGCATCGAAGTGATCCTGGACGTGGTGTACAACCACACCGCCGAAGGCAACCACATGGGCCCCACCCTGTCCTTCCGCGGCATTGACAATGCGTCCTACTACCGGCTGGTGGAAGACGACAAGAAGTACTACATGGACTACACCGGCACGGGCAACTCGCTCAACGTCGGCAACCCGCACGCCCTGCAGCTGCTGATGGACTCGCTGCGGTACTGGGTCACCGAAATGCACGTGGACGGTTTCCGCTTCGACCTGGCCTCGACGCTGGCCCGCGAGTTCTACGACGTGGACCGCCTCTCCGCCTTCTTCGAACTGGTCCAGCAGGACCCGGTAGTGTCCCAGGTGAAGCTGATCGCCGAGCCGTGGGACGTTGGACCCGGCGGCTACCAGGTGGGCAACTTCCCGCCCCAGTGGACCGAGTGGAACGGCAAGTACCGCGACACGGTCCGCGACTTCTGGCGCGGCGAGCCGTCCACCTTGGGTGAGTTCGCCTCCCGCATCACCGGCTCCGCCGACCTGTACGAGTCCTCGGCCCGCCGTCCGGTGGCGTCCATCAACTTCGTCACCGCCCACGACGGTTTCACGCTGCATGACCTGGTGTCCTACAACGAGAAGCACAACGAGGCCAACGGCGAGGACAACAACGACGGCGAGTCCCACAACCGCTCCTGGAACTGCGGCGTGGAAGGTCCCACGGATGACCCCGCCGTGCTCTCCCTGCGTGCCCGCCAGCAGCGCAACTTCCTCGCCACGCTGCTCCTTTCCCAGGGCGTGCCGATGATCGCCCACGGCGACGAGCTGGGCCGGACACAGCAGGGCAACAACAACACGTACGCCCAGGACTCCGAGCTGAGCTGGATCAACTGGGATGCGATGGACGCGCCGCTGATGGAATTCACCGCAGCGGTGAACACCCTGCGCGCCGAGCACCCGACGTTCCGCCGGCGCCGGTTCTTCGACGGCCGCCCCGTGCGGCGCGGCGAGGGCGAAGCCCTGCCGGACATTGTCTGGCTGACCGAGGACGGATCCACCATGTCCCCGGACGACTGGGACACCCCGGTGGCCCGTTCGCTGGGCGTGTTCCTCAACGGCCAGGGCATTTCGGGCAAGGACGCGCGCGGACAGCGGATCACCGACGTGAACTTCCTGCTGTACTTCAACGCCCATGACGAGGCCGTGAAGATCACCCTTCCGTCCAAGGAATACGCTCCCATGTGGGACACGGTCATCGATACGGCGGGCGAATACGCCGACTCGGAGCCGGTAGCCGCAGACGGACAGCTGACCGTCGCCGCCAAGTCCATGGTGGTCCTGCGGGCGCACGAAGAGGAAGAAGAGCACGACCACTCCGTGGCCGCGTCCCTCGCGGCACTGGCAGCCCAGAACACCGAGGCCGCCGAATGAGGACACCGCTTTCCACGTACCGGCTGCAGATCCGCCCGTCCTTCACCCTGTTCGACGCCGCGGAGCTCGTGCCGTACCTGGCCGACCTGGGGGTGGACTGGGTCTATCTCTCGCCCATCCTCACGGCCGAAGAAGGCTCCGACCACGGCTACGACGTCACCGACCCGTCGGCAGTCGACCCGACGCGCGGCGGAGCGGAGGGGCTGAAGGTCCTTTCCGACGCCGCCCATGCGGCCGGCCTCGGTGTCCTGGTGGACATCGTGCCCAACCACATGGGCATCGCCACCCCATCCCGGAACAAATGGTGGTGGTCCGTGCTGGCGGAAGGCCGCAGCTCCCGGTATGCCGAGGCCTTCGACATTGACTGGGACGCCGGGAACGGGAAGCTCCGGCTGCCCGTGCTGGGCGACGGCGGCAACGAACTCGAGCAGCTCAAGCTGGCGGGCAACGAACTGCACTACTACGACCACCGTTTCCCGGTCGCCGAGGGCACCGCTTCGGAAGGGGACAGTGCGCAGGATGTGCACGCCCGCCAGTCCTACGAGCTGGTCAACTGGCGCCGCGCCGACAGCGAACTGAACTACCGCCGCTTCTTCGGGGTCAACACCCTCGCCGGGATCCGGGTGGAAGAGCCCTGGGTCTTTGACGAGGCGCACGCCGAAATCAAGCGCTGGTTCGACGAAGGCCTCGTGGACGGCCTGCGCATCGACCATCCGGACGGACTCGCCGATCCCAAGGGCTACCTCGCCCGGCTGCGGGAGATCACCGGCGGCGCGTACATCCTGGTGGAAAAGATCCTGGAACCGGGCGAGAAACTCGCCGCGGACTGGGAAACCGAAGGCACCACGGGCTACGACGCGCTGGCAGACATCGACCGGTTGTTCGTGGATCCCGCGGGCAGCGACGCGCTGACCGCCCTGGTACCCACGGAACCGTATGCGCAGATGATCCACGGCACCAAGCGGGTCATCGCGGACGGCCTGCTGCACTCCGAGGTGCAGCGCCTCGTGCGGCTGCTCCCGGCGGACAGCGGACTGGACCAGGCAACGGCTGCGGATGCGCTCGCGGAGTTGCTGGCCTGCTTCCCGGTGTACCGCAGCTACCTGCCCGAAGGCGCCGGATACCTGACCGACGCCGTGATTGCGGCCAAGGTCCACCGCCCGGATCTCGCCGGTGCCCTCGACATCCTTCATCCGCTGCTGAACCCGTTGCTGGGCAATGACTCCGGGGACGCAGTGTCCCTGGACAGCCTGGGCGAGCTGGCGGTGCGCTTCCAGCAGACCTCCGGCATGGTGATGGCCAAGGGGGTCGAGGACACGGCGTTCTACCGTTACTCCCGGCTGACCTCGCTCAACGAAGTGGGTGCCGACCCGGCCCACTTCGCCGTGGCGCCGTTTGAGATGCACACCCGCCTGCTCCGCCGGCAGCTGGAACAGCCGGCGGCCATGACGGCCCTGACCACGCATGACACCAAGCGCAGCGAGGACACCCGTGCCCGGATTTCCGTGCTCGCAGAAATCCCGGAACAGTGGGCCGAAGCGTTCACGCGCCTCGATTCCCTGGCGCCCATGCATGACGGGCCCATGGCGAACCTGCTGTGGCAGACCTTTGTCGGAGCCTGGCCGCTGAGCCGGGAACGCGCACACGCCTACGCGGAGAAGGCCTCCCGGGAAGCAGCCAGCAGCACCACCTGGACGGCTCCCAACGCGGAATTCGAAGAGCGCATGCATGCAGCCGTTGACGCGGCGTTCGACAACCCGGACGTCAACGGTGTGATCACTGCGCTGGTCGAAAGCATCCGCGAAGCGGGGTACAGCAATTCGCTCTCGGCCAAGCTGCTGCAGCTGACCATGCCCGGAGTGCCGGACGTCTACCAGGGCACCGAGTTCTGGGACCGCTCGCTGGTGGACCCGGACAACCGGCGCGCGGTGGATTTCGCCCGCCGACGCGAGGTCACGGCGTCGTTCACCGGCTCCGGAGCGCCGGCCGTGGACGAGGATGCCGCAGCCAAGCTGCTGGTCACCACCCGCGCGCTGCAGCTCAAGCGCGGACGTCCCGAGCTGTTCACGGGGTACGTTCCCGTAGCGGCGGAAGGACCTGCGGCCGAACACCTCTTCGGATTCGACCGCGGCGGCGCGGTTACGCTGGTGACCCGTCTCCCGCTCGGGCTTGAGCGCCGCGGCGGCTGGCAGGACACCGCCGTCGTCCTGGCTCCGGGAACCTACCGGGACGTCGTCACCGGCACAACGCACCAGAGCAGCGGCCGGCTGGCCGCTGCGGATCTGTTCGGCACCTATCCGGTGGCGCTGCTTGTTCGGGAGGACGGCAAATGAGGACCAACTTCGACGTTTGGGCGCCCAAGGCGGAAACGGTGACGCTGCTGGCCGACGGCCGGCACCTGTCGATGACCCGCGGCGAGAACGGCTGGTGGCACGTCCAGCACGCCGAACTCACCGAGGACATTGACTACGGTTACCTCATCGACGATGCCGAAACGCCGGTGCCGGATCCCCGGTCCCGGCGGCAGCCCGAAGGGGTGCACGCACTCTCGCGTACCTTCGACCCGGACCTGCACCAGTGGCAGGACGGTAATTGGGCCTCCCCGGGGCTCGACGGCAGCGCGATCTACGAAATGCACGTGGGCACCTTCACCCCCGAGGGAACCCTGGACGCAGCGATCGGCCGGCTGGACTACCTGGTGGACCTGGGGGTCCGCTACATCGAGCTGCTGCCGGTGAACGCGTTCAACGGAACGCACAACTGGGGCTACGACGGCGTGCTGTGGTACGCGGTGCAGGAAACCTACGGCGGGCCTCAGGCCTACCAGCGGTTCGTGGATGCCGCCCACCAGGCCGGCCTCGGCGTCATCCAGGACGTCGTGTACAACCACCTCGGCCCCAGCGGCAACTACCTGCCCATGTTCGGCCCCTACCTCACGGAAGGTAAGTCGAACACGTGGGGGGACTCAGTCAACCTGGACGGGCCGCTCTCGGATACGGTCCGCGAGTACATCGTGGACAACGTCCTCATGTGGTTCCGCGACTACCACGTGGACGGCCTGCGCCTCGATGCCGTGCACGCCCTGCATGACGAACGGGCCGTGCACATCCTCGAAGAGATGGCCGCGGCAACGGACGAATGCGCCGAAGCCCTGGGCAAGCCCCTGTTCCTGATCGCGGAGTCGGACCTGAACAACCCCCGGCTGATTACGCCGCGGAACATCAACGGCTACGGCCTTGCGGGCCAGTGGTCCGACGATTTCCACCACGCAGCCCACACGAACCTCACCGGCGAAAACGGCGGCTACTACGAGGACTTCGACTCCGTCGGTGCGTTGGCGAAGGTCCTGCAGGAAGGGTTCTTCCACAACGGAACGTTCTCGACCTTCCGCGAACGCGGCCACGGCCGCCCGCTGGACAAGGAGGTGGTGACTGCACGCCAGCTGGTCACGGCCATCCAGAACCACGACCAGATCGGCAACCGGGCCGCGGGCGACCGGCTGAGCGCTACCCTGGGCTTCGAGCAGCTGGCCCTCGGCGCGGTGCTGAGCCTGTCCTCGCCGTTCACTCCCATGCTGTTCATGGGCGAGGAATTCGGCGCGTCCACGCCCTGGCAGTTCTTCACCTCCCATCCCGAACCCGAACTGGGGAAGGCCACGGCCGAAGGCCGCCTGAAGGAATTCGAGCGGATGGGCTGGGACCCGGCAACGGTTCCCAACCCCCAGGACCCGACGACGTTCACCAACTCCAAGCTGGACTGGGACGAGGTGGAAGAAGGGGACCACGGCCGGCTGCTGGACCTGTACCGCCGTCTGTTGGAGCTGCGCCGGAACACCCCTGACCTCATGGACCCGGACCTGCGCAACGTCCGGGTGGACTATGACGAAGTGGGCCGCTGGCTGGTGCTGCAGCGCGGCTCCACCGCGGTGGCGCTGAACTTTGCCGACACTCCGCGTGAAGTGCCGCTTCCGTTCGGCACGCAGGCCGACGTGCTGCTGGAGACCGCACCGGTGGAGCTGTACGGGGATGCCGTGCAGCTGCCGGCGTACGGTGCGGCCATCCTGGCTGGCTAGCGTCCAGGCCTTCCGCGCAGCCGGCACCCGCAGGCAGTTATCCGCCGGGTGCCGGCTGCCGCCGGTTAAGCAGGTCCCGGCGCCGGATAACGGCAGGCACGGCGCCGGATAACGGCACGACGGCGTGAGCCCGGCAACAGTGGCAGTATGGTCCCCATGACTTACGTTGCTGCGGATAACCGATACGAATCCATGCCCTACCGGCGCGTCGGACAGAGCGGACTCCAGCTCCCGGCGGTTTCCCTGGGCCTCTGGCACAACTTTGGCGATGACAAACCCTTCGAGACCCAGCGCGCCATCCTGCGCCGTGCCTTCGACCTCGGCGTCACCCACTTCGATCTGGCCAACAACTACGGACCGCCCTACGGCTCCGCCGAAACCAACTTCGGCCGCCACTTCCGGGACGACTTCCGCCCGTACCGGGACGAACTGGTGATTTCCAGCAAGGCCGGGTACGACATGTGGCCGGGCCCCTACGGAAACTGGGGATCGCGCAAGTACCTGCTTTCCTCCCTGGACCAGTCCCTCGAACGCATGGGACTGGATTACGTGGACATCTTCTACAGCCACCGCCCCGACCCGGAGACTCCCTTAGAGGAAACCATGGGTGCCCTGGACACGGCCGTGCGCTCCGGCCGCGCGCTCTACGCCGGCATCTCCTCCTACTCGCCCGAAAAGACCATCGAAGCGGCCCGGATCCTGCGCGAAATGGGCACGCCGCTGCTCATCCACCAGCCGTCCTATTCCATGCTCAACCGCTGGGTGGAGGACGGGGAGCCCGACCTGTTCGAGGCACTGCGCCAGGTGGGCGCCGGATCCATTGCCTTCTCGCCGCTGGCCCAGGGCCTGCTCACCAACAAGTACCTGGGCGGCGTGCCGGAAGACTCCCGCGCCGCCGCCGGCAAGTCCCTGGACCAGTCCCAGCTTTCGGAGGAAAACCTGGACCGGGTCCGCGGGCTCAACAGCATCGCCGAATCACGCGGCCAGAGCCTGGCCCAGATGGCCATCGCCTGGGTCCTGCGCACCCGGCCGGACGGCGAGTCCATCACCTCCGCGCTGATCGGCGCCTCGAGCGTGAAGCAGCTGGAGGACTCGCTGGCAGCCGTGAACAACTTGGAATTCACCCCGGACGAACTGCACCGGATCGACGAATACGCCGTCGACTCCAAGATCAACCTCTGGGCTGCAGCCCTCGAAGCGTAAATGACGGCAGTAACCATCCGGGAAGCCCGGCCGGGTGACTGGCCGGGCATCTGGAACCTGATGGAACCCATCGTGCGTGCCGGGGACACTTACTGCTGGGACACCGACACCGGCGAGGAGCAGGCCCGGAAGCTGTGGATGGAACCCGCGCCCACAGTGGTGTTCGTGGCTGAAACCGACAACGGGGTAGTCGGGACGGCGCAGCTGCACCCCAATAAGTCCGGCAACGGCAGCCACATAGCCAACGCGTCCTTCATGACCGCTGCGCAGTTCAGCGGCCGGGGCATTGCCCGGGCCCTGGCCGGACATGTGCTGGACGAAGCGGCCCGCCGGGGCTACCGCTCCATGCAGTTCAACGCCGTGGTGGAGACGAACACCCGTGCGGTGCAGCTCTGGCAGTCGCTGGGTTTCTCCATCCTTGCGACCGTGCCCGAAGCCTTCCGGCACCCGGTCAAGGGGCTGACCGGCCTGCACATCATGTACCGCACGCTTCAGGGGGAGGGGAGTGAAAGAATAGGTACGTGAACTACCCTGAATTCCGGCCCCCGTCCGAGCGCTCTGCCGTTATTGACCTGGCTGCCATCCGGCACAACGTCCGCCACCTGGCCCACGTGGTCAGCCCCGCCCGCGTCATGGCAGTGGTCAAGGCCGACGCCTACGGCCACGGTGCGGTGGAAACCGCCAAGGCAGCGGTCTCGGCAGGCGCCGCCTGGCTGGGCGTGGCACACATCAGCGAAGCGCTGGCGCTCCGGGCCGCCGGCATCACCGAACCGGTCCTTGCCTGGCTGCACACGAGGGACGCCGAATTCGCCGAAGCAATCCGGGCCAACGTGGACCTTGGCGTCTCCGGCTGGGACCTGGACGCGGTGGTTGCGGCGGCCCGGGAACTCGAAATGCCCGCCCGGGTCCACCTGAAGATAGACACGGGACTGGGCCGCAACGGCTGCCCGGAGGCCCTCTGGGAAGCCTTCGTGGGCCGGGCCGTGGCCTACCAGGAGGAAGGCCTGTTGCGGGTGGTCGGGATCTTCTCCCACTTCGCCGTCGCGGACGAACCGCACCGCCCGGAAACCGATGAGCAGCTGCGCAAGTTCCGCGAAGCCGTCGCCGTAGCCGAAGATGCCGGCGTAGACCGCGAAGTGCGGCACATTGCCAATACCCCCGGGGCGCTGTCCCGCCCCGACGCCCATTTTGACCTGGTCCGGATCGGGCTGGGCATGTACGGGCTGTCCCCGTTTGCGGGGCAGACCGCCGCAGAGCTGGGCCTGCGCCCGGCCATGAGCCTGAAGACCACCATTGCCGCATGCAAGGAAGTGCCGGCCGGCCAGGGTGTTTCCTACGGGCTGCACTACCGGACCGCGGAGCCGACCACGCTGGCCCTGGTGCCGCTGGGCTATGCCGACGGCATCCCGCGCGTCGCCACCGGCGGCCCCGTCCAGGTGGACGGACAGACCTACCCGGTGGTGGGACGCGTCGCAATGGACCAGATGGTCATCGACCTGCACCGCACCGGCATTGCCGGCACCCCGGAGTCCTTCGAGGGGCGGGAAGCCATCCTCTTCGGCGGCGAGGGCCTGCCAAGCGTGGACGAATGGGCATCCGCCGCCGGGAGCATCAATTACGAAATCATCTCCCGGATCAGCGGCCGCGTCCCGCGCGTGTACGTCGACAGCGCCCCGCTTGCCCCGGAGGACGGCGCCGAAGCGCTGCCCATTGCCCTGGACGCGGCACCGGACACCGCCGAAACCACCGACGAGGCACAGGCGGTGCAGGCACAGTGACATCGACACCTGCCTGGGAAGCGGAGTACCGCACGGCCGGCGCCGAAGAAACCCAGACGCTCGCCGAACGGCTCGGCCGCGTCCTGCGCCGGGGGGACCTGCTGCTGCTCACCGGTGAACTCGGCGCCGGCAAGACCACCTTCACCCAGGGCCTCGGCGCCGGGCTCGGTGTGCGTCCGGGCATCATCTCACCCACCTTCGTCCTGGTCCGCGAGCACCCCAACCTGGGCTCCGGGCCGGACCTCATCCACGTGGATGCGTACCGGCTCGGCTCGGAAGGCGAGGTCGACGACATCGACCTCGAGGCCTCCATGGACCGTTCCGTCACCGTGGTCGAATGGGGCCGGGGGCTGGTGGAGCACCTCTCCGACAGCCGGCTGGAGATCACGCTGGTCCGCGCCGTCGGCGGCGGTCCGGGTGCGGCTCCGTCCACCGACTTCTCTGCAGAAGACGCCGATGAGGAGCGCACCATCCGGCTGGCGGGTTTCGGCCCGCGCTGGCAGCAGGCCCCGGACCTGGGCTGACCGCCGGGACGTCCGGGAAAAACGCCCTGCGGAGCGCGCCGTAGAATAGGAACCGTGCTGATTCTCTCCATTGATACCTCCGCCATAGCCAGCGCGGCACTGCTCAACGGGGAGTCAGAGGTCCTGGCGTCCTTCGCCAGCGAAGACACCCGCTCCCATGCCGAAGTCCTGGCCCCCGCAATCGCCAACCTGCTGGCCGACGCCGGGGTTGCCGGGCCGGACCTGGACGCCCTGGTCGTCGGGGTCGGACCAGGTCCCTTCACCGGGCTGCGCGCCGGGATCGCCACCGCGCGGACCCTCGCCTTCGCCTGGGACAAGCCGCTGCACGGGGTGATGAGCCTGGACGCCGTCGCCGTGGATGCTGCCCTGGACGCGTGGCGCCACGGCATAGACGAGTTCGCCGTCGCCACCGATGCCCGCCGCAAAGAGGTCTACTGGGCTGCCTACCGCAGCACCGGCGGCACCCCCGAGCTGCTGGACGGCCCGCACGTGACCGACCCCGCCGAGGTGCCCGCACTGCCCGTCTACGGGGCAGGGGCCGGGCTGTACCCCGGGACCCTGCACGCGGTGGACGGCTTCGCCGCTGCGCAGCCCACCGCCGCCGCACTGGGACGCACCGCCGTCGTCCGCCTGGTGCGGGGACTGCCGCTGCTGCCCAGCACCCCGCTGTACCTGCGCGAGTCCGACGCCAAGGTCCCCGGCCCGCGGAAGCGTGCACTGTGACTGCCGCCGGGACCGTGCGCATCCGGCGCATGGACGCCGCTGACATCCCCGCCGTCGATGCCCTGGAACGACGGCTGTTTCCCGTCGACGCGTGGCCGCTGCAGATGTTCCACGACGAGCTGGCCCAGACCGAAACCCGCTCCTACTACGTGGCGGTGGACCCGGCAGGAACAGTAATCGGCTATGCCGGCCTGATGTGCGTGCTGCCGATCGCTGATGTCCAGACCATCGCCGTCGTCCCCGAGAGCGAAGGAGCCGGCATCGGCTCGCGGCTGCTCACCACCCTGGTGGAGGAAGCGAAGCAGCGCGGCGCGGAGGACGTGCTCCTGGAAGTGCGTGACGACAATCCGCGTGCCCAGCGCCTGTACCGCTGGTTCGGCTTTGAACAGATCCATGTCCGGCCGCGCTACTACCGCGACGGCGCCTCAGCGCTGATCATGCGCCTGCCCCTGGCCGGGTGGACGGGTTCTCCGGTGCCGGCCGGGACCGCAACAGAAACGAAGGACAGTAAATGAACCGCACCGACCCCTTGGTGCTTGGCATCGAATCCTCCTGCGATGAGACCGGGATCGGCATTGTCCGCGGGACCGAACTGCTGACCAACACGGTCTCTTCCTCGATGGAGGAACATGTCCGGTTCGGCGGCGTCATTCCCGAGATCGCCTCCCGCGCGCACCTTGATGCCATGGTTCCGGCGCTGCAGGCAGCCCTTGCCGAAGCGGGCGTGACGCTTGCCGACCTCGACGCCATTGCCGTGACCTCCGGCCCGGGCCTCTCCGGCGCCCTGATGGTGGGGGTCAGCGCAGCGAAGGCACTGGCCCTGGCCACCGGCAAACCGCTCTACGCGATCAACCACCTGGTGGCGCACGTGGGTGTGGGCGTGCTCGACGGCGGCGAGCTGCCGGAAAACCTCGGGGCACTGCTGGTCTCCGGCGGGCACACCGAGGTCCTGCGCGTAGCCAACCTCACAAGCGACGTGGAACTGCTCGGTTCCACCATTGACGACGCCGCGGGCGAGGCTTACGACAAGGTGGCCCGCATCCTCGGACTGGGCTATCCCGGCGGACCGGCAATCGACCGGCTGGCCAGGGACGGCAACCCGAAAGCCATCCGCTTTCCGCGCGGCCTGACCCAGCCCAAGTACATGGGCACCGCAGAGGCGCCGGGACCGCACCGTTACGACTGGTCCTTCTCCGGCCTCAAAACGGCGGTGGCCCGCTGCGTGGAGCAGTACGAGGCCGCCGGGCAGGAACTGCCCGTGGCGGACATTGCCGCGTCCTTCCAGGAGGCCGTGGTGGACGTGATCACCGCCAAGGCAGTGCTGGCCTGCACCGAGCACGGGATTACCAACCTGCTGCTGGGCGGGGGAGTGGCCGCCAATTCACGGCTCCGGGCCCTGACCGGGGAACGCTCCGCGGCGGCGGGCATCACGCTGCGCGTCCCGCCGATCTCCCTGTGCACCGACAACGGCGCGATGGTGGCCGCCCTCGGTGCGCAGGTGGTCATGGCCGGCGGCGAACCCTCCGGGATCGGCTTCGGCACGGACCCGTCACTGCCGGTCACCAGCATCCACCTGGCGCCGGCCGGCGCGTAGCCGGCCCCGGCGCCGGAGGGCCCCGGCGGAATACCGCCGGGGCCCTCCTATGTCCGGCCGGTCAGGCGCGGCGGAGCTGCCGGATACCGTCCATAACGACGGCGCGCAGGTCGCCGTCGTTCTCTTCCGCCACCCGGCGCTGCTGCTGGTAGCCGGCGCCGCGCTCGATGATGGTCCGGACGTCGGCCAGTTCGGCACTGCAGCCCAGCTCGGCGGCAATCGGCGCCAGCCGGGGCAGGACGTCTTCGAGCAGGTGGTCGGTGACCAGCTTCTCGTTGCCCTCGGCATCAAGGATCACGATGGCGTCCAGCCCGTACCGGGCCGCCCGCCACTTGTTTTCCTGCACGTGCCACGGCGGCATGGTGGGGATGGTGCCGCCGGCGTCAATGATCGAGGAGAACTCGTGTACCAGGCACTGGGTCAGGGCGGCAATGGCGCCTACGTCCTGGATATCGGCCAGCCCGTCGCAGACCCGCATCTCGATGGTGCCCAGTCCGGGGACGGGACGGATGTCCCAGCGGATTTCACTGATCGAATCGATGACCCCGGTGGTGAACATGTCCTCCACATAGGACTCGTACTCGGTCCAGGAACCGAACTGGAACGGCAGCCCCGCGGTGGGAAGCTGCTGGAACATCAGGGCACGCTGGGAGGCGTAGCCGGTGTCCTCGCCGGACCAGTAGGGGGAGGAAGCCGACAATGCCTGGAAATGCGGGAAGTAGTTCACCAGTCCGTCCAGGACGGGCAGGACCTTGTCCCGGCTGTCCAGCCCCACATGGACATGCACCCCGTAGATGAGCATCTGCTGGCCCCACCACTGCGTCCGGTCGATGAGCTTGGCGTAGCGTTCCTTGTCCGTGACCGGCTGCGAACGCGGGGTGCTGAACGGGTGCGACCCGGCGCAGAACAGTTCCACGCCCATCGGATCGGTCACCCGCCGGACCGCAGCGAGGGAGCGGGAAAGATCCGCTTTGGCCTCCGCCACCGTGCTGCAGACGCCGGTCACCAGTTCAACGGTGTTCTCCAGCAGTTCCTGCTTGATGTGCGGGTGCTCGTCGTCGACATGGAGCGCGGGGTCGTTGATGTTCACGCCGCGCAGCACCTCGTCCGCCACGGAGACCAGGTCTCCGGTGGTGCCGTCCACAAGGGCCAGTTCCCACTCGACTCCCAAGGTTGACTGGGCCGACTTGGCGAACTCGATTTCCAAACTGTCTCCTGCTGTATGCGCTGCGACTGAAGTACCCGGACCCGCATCTATTGCGTTGAGAACCGTACCAATCCTATAGCCGCAGGCGCGGTGGCCGGGCCCCGGCCACCGCGCCCGCTGCGAAACCGGGGGCCGTTCTCCCGCACGGACATAATGGGTAGATGCCGATCCTGAACAAAGACATGACCCTGTGCATTTCCCTGGCCGCGCGGCCCAGCAACATCGGTACGCGCTTCCACAACTACCTGTATGACCAGCTGGGGCTGAACTACGTCTACAAAGCCTTTGCCCCGGCGGACCTGGCGCAGGCCATTGCCGGGGTGCGCGGCCTGCCCATCCGCGGCTGTGCGGTGTCGATGCCGTACAAGGAAGACGTGATTGCCCTCGTGGACCGGATGGACCCGTCCGCGAAGGCCATCGATTCCGTGAACACGATCGTCAACGACGACGGCGTGCTCACCGCCTACAACACCGATTACCTGGCCATCGCCCGGCTGCTGCGGGACCACCGGGTCCCGGCCACGCACTCGGTGCTGCTGCGCGGCTCCGGCGGCATGGCCAAGGCCGTGGCCGCAGCCCTGCGGGACGCGGGGTTCTCCGACGTCACGGTGGTTGCCCGGAACGAAGCCGCCGGGCGTGCGCTCGCCGACCAGTACGACTTCGCCTGGCAGGCGGAGCCCCGCACGTCCACGGCGGACCTGCTCATCAATGTCACCCCGCTGGGGATGTCCGGGGCGGACGAAGACGTGCAGTCCTTCGGAGACAGCGCCGTAGCCGCTGCCAAGGTAGTGTTCGACGTCGTCGCGCTGCCCGCGGAAACCCCGCTGATCACCTCCGCCCGCGCCGCCGGGAAACCGGTGATCACCGGCGCCGAAGTCATTGCCATCCAGGCGGAGGAACAGTTCGTGCTCTACACAGGGGTACGCCCGACCCCGGAGCAGGTCCGCGAAGCCAGCGAGTTCTCCCGGGCGTCCTAGGCCGGAACCGGTTCCACCACCAGGGCCACGCGGTCCTCACCGATCCGGGTGAGGACCAGCGTCGCCTTGTTCGGGCCTTTCCCCGAGCCGGTGAGCAAGGCCTTGCGGACCTCCTCCGGCGTCACGGACATGCCGCGCTTCTTGATGTCCAGGACACCGATGCGCTTCTCCCGGACCCAGGCCTTCAACGCCCTGATGTTGTAGGGGCGTACCTCGAGGATCCGGTAGGCCCGGGCAAACGGGGTTTCGCGCAGTTCCGGGGCGCAGATGTACGCGATGTGCGGATCCAGGAGGTGCCCGTCCAGGGTGGCCGCGACGTCGGCCACCAGGCCGGCCCGGATCAGGGCACCGTCCGGTTCATACAGGTAACCCTCCGCAGGTCCCGTGGCCACGTCCTGGGTGCCGGCGTCGTAATCCACCGGGGAGGTGAGTTCCGCTGCACCGCCGGCACCGATCACCAGCGCGGCGCGCCGCACGCCGTCCCGGCGCAGCGCATTGAACCACAGGGTCGCCTCGGTGACGTCGCCGTCCACGGAAACCCACTGCACTTCGCAGTCCGCCGGCAGCGCCTCATGCGGGATGCCCGGGCCCATTTTCACCCCGACGGGCAGGCCGGCATCTGCCAGGGACTGCACGAAGGACAGGGGAGGGGAGAAGGCCTCCGGATCGAAGATGCGGGTGGTGCCCGACGTCGACGTGGTCCGGCGCGCCGGATCCAGCCACACGCCGTCGAACCCGGCCAGGTCGAAGTCCTCGGCCCGGCCCTGGACCACCGTCGCCTCCGGCCAGGGCATGAGGTTGATGGTGGCGGCTGCGGCAGTGATCTCATCCAGTTCGACGGCGGTCACCTGCCGGTCCAGGGTGGCCAGGGCGAGGGAATCGGCGCCGATCCCGCAGCCGAGGTCCGCCACCTTCTCCAGTCCGGCCTCCTGGTAGCGCCGCGCGTGCAGGGCGGCCACGTTCAGCCGGGTGGCCTGCTCCAGCCCGGGGGCGGTGAAGACCATGTGCTCGGCGAACGGGCCGAACTTGCCCCGCGCCTTCATCCGCAGCTTCGCCTGGGTGAGGACGGCGGCGACCAGCTCGGGGGCATGCCCGGCCTTGCGTAGATCCGTGTTCAGCTTCAGGGACTCGGATTCGAGATACGGGGGGAGCGAGTTCAGCAGCTGCCATCCCTCGGGGGTCAGAACATGGGCAAGGGAAGTATCGGGCATGCCCTCCAGCCTAGTTGTTCTGCCTGCAGGCACGTTAGCTGTAGGTTGGGCGGCATGACGAAGATCGCCGCCGAGCCGCTGGCAGCGCTGCGGGCCCGGACCAGCTACAAATGGCAGACCTATCCCGCCGATGTGCTGCCGCTGTTCGTGGCCGAAATGGATTATCCGCTGGCCGGGCCGGTGCAGCAGGCCATCATCGGGCGGGTACTGGCCTCGGACACCGGGTACATTGCCGGGCCGGAACCCGTGGCGGAGGCCTTGGCCGGCTTCGCGGCCAGGACCTGGGGCTGGGAGGTTGATCCGGAGGACGTGCGGAGCACCACGGACGTGAGCGTGGCGATTGTGGAGTGCCTGCGGCAGGCCGTACCCGTGGACGGCAGCGTGGTCATCACGCCGCCGGTCTATCCGCCGTTCTTCGAACTTCCCCTGGAAGCCGATGCCTCCGTGGTCCCGGTGCCGCTGCTGTCCGGCAGCGGGGGTTGGGAACTGGACCTGGCGGGACTGGAACGGGCATTTGCCCGCGGCGCGGATGCCCTGCTGCTGTGCAACCCGCACAACCCCTTGGGGCTGGTCCATTCAGCCGACACCCTCCGGGCGCTCGCAGACCTCTCGGCACAGTACGGCGTGGCCGTGATCAGTGACGAGATCCATGCCCCGCTGACCTATGAGCCGGGGGAGTTCACCCCGTACCTGACCGTGTCCGGGAATGCGCGCGACTACGGCCTCTGCGTTACCGCCGCGAGCAAGGGGTGGAATATCGCCGGCACCAAGTGCGCCGTGATGGTGGCGCAAAGCGAGCGCACCCGGCTGATGCTGGGGTCCATGCCCGAGGAGGTGTCGGCGCGGACGAGCATCCTCGGCCTGCATGCCACGGCGGCGGCCTACAACGACGGCGGCCCCTGGCTCGCCGGAGTGATGGAGTCCCTCAGCGCCAACCGGCAACTGCTGGGAGAGCTCCTGGCGGACCGGCTGCCCGGCGTGACCTACCGTCCGCCGTCGGCAGGGTACCTGGCCTGGCTGGATTTCCGCGCCCTGGGCTGGGGAGACGATCCCGCGGCGGCAGCCCTGGACCGGGCACGGGTGGCATTGGAACCGGGCCTGAGGTTCGGGCCCCAGGGCGCCGGATACGTACGGCTGAACTTCGCCTGCTCTCCGGAGGTATTGACGGAGGCTGTGGCCCGCCTGGCTGCTGCCGGCGGGCTTTAGGCCGCCGGAGCCAGGACGCGCAGCTGGCCGGGCGAAAACGGTTCCCGGACCGGGCGTCCCGTCAGCACCGGCAGGGACCCCGTTTCCGAGCTCCGTACCAGGCCCGCCAGGACGTCCCCGGCCACGCTGGCCTTCTGCAGGTCCAGGACCACGTCCAGGCCGGGGAGGGCGGCATTGGCCCGCCGCGCCAGCACATACAGCACACCGCTGTTTTCTGCCGTGACCCGTCCGCGCACCACAAGGCGTGCCTGCCGTGTTTCCAAGTCGAACCGGACAGCGACGCGCAGCTTGGACTCCATGGCGGGTCCTTCCGTGAAGACCGGATAAGTGGGGTCTTTCAACGTAGGAGCAGCCCCCGGCGGGGCGCAATGGGCCCGGAGCAAAATGGCCGTTCTTACGGGGCAGCCGGGAACGGCGGCTCAGGCGAAGTAGACGCCGATCCGGTTGCCGTCGATTTCCTCGATGCGGATATCGATGTCGTAAATGTCCTTCAGGACCTCCGGACGCATGATGTCCGACGGCGGCCCCTGGTGGATCAGCCGGCCGTTGCACATGGCGATGATGTCGTCGGAATAGCAGGAGGCAAAGTTGATGTCGTGGATGACCAGGACCACGGTCTTCCCGAAGTCGTCGGTAAGCCGGCGCAGCAGCCGCATCATTTCCACGGAGTGCTTCATGTCCAGGTTATTCAGCGGCTCATCGAGCAGCAGATAGTCGGTATCCTGCGCGAGCACCATGGCAATGAACGCCCGCTGCCGCTGGCCGCCGGAGAGCTCGTCCACGAACCTGTCGGCCAGATCGGCCAGGTCCAGGTAGGCCATTGCCTGGTCGATGTGGATTTTGTCCGCGGGGCCGGGGCGGCCGCCGTTGTGCGGGTACCGGCCGAAGCCGACCAGGTCCCTTACCGTCAGGCGGACGGTGAGGGAATTGTCCTGGCGCAGAATGGCCATTTTCCGGGCAAGGTCGCGTCCGGGGGCGGCAACGACGTCGAGCCCGTCCACGGAGGCCGACCCGGAGTCCATGGGGAGCAGGCGGCTGATCATGGACAGCAGGGTCGACTTGCCGGCACCGTTGGGTCCGATGATCGAGGTGATGCCGCCTTCCTTGATCTCACAGCTCACCCCGTCCACTACAACCGTGGAGGAGTAGCGTTTGGTAACGCCGTTGACGGAGATCATGATGCGGGGCCTTTCGAGCGGTGCACGGGGAGGACGGTCATTTCACCTTTCCCCGCAGGAGCAGGACGAGGAACACGATGCCGCCCACGAATTCAATGACGATGCTTAGCGCGGTGTCGAAATCGAAGATCCGCTCCAGCACCAGCTGGCCGCCCACCAGGGCGATGATTCCCAGCAGCACGGCAATGGGCAGCACCGCGGCATGGCGGAAGTTGGCACACAGCTGATAGGCCAGCGAAGCCACGAGCAGCCCGAAGAAGGTCACCGGTCCCACCAGTGCAGTGGACACCGCGACGAGCACCGAACAGATGATCAGCGTGAGCGTCACTGCCCGCTTGTGGTCCACCCCGAGGTTCACGGCGGTATCGCGGCCCAATGCCAGGACATCGAAGGAGTGGCGCATCCGCCAGGCCAGGGAACTGACGATTGCGACGGCGACGGCGGAGTACCCCAGCAGGGCGGCGTCGACATTGTTGAAGCTGGCGAAGAACAGGTCCTGCAGGATGATGAATTCGCTGGGGTCGATGAGCACCTGCAGCAGCGAGGAAAAGCCGCGGAACATGGTGCCGAAGACAATGCCGACCAGCAGCATCAGGTGCAGCGATTTCCCGCCGCCGGTAAACAGCCAGCGGTAGAGCAGGAACGAGAACCCGACCATTAGCAGCACTTCAAGGCAGAAGCGGACCGGTGCTCCCAGCGACAGCAGGGCGCCGCCGCCCAAGGCGAACACCAGGACGGTTTGGATCAGCACATAGAGGGCGTCGAAGCCCATGATCGACGGCGTGAGGATGCGGTTGGCGGTGACGGTCTGGAACAGGACGGTCGACACCCCGACGGCGTAGGCAACCAGGATCATCGACCCCACCTTGATTGCCCGGCGGGGCAGGGCGTACCCGAGGTTGCCGCGCAGCTCGATGGTCATGAAGACCGCAATCAGGGCAGCGGCGACGATGCCGAGCGTGATGATCCAGAACTTCGCCGGAACGGAGCGGACGGGACGCCGGCGGTGTTCCGTAAGTGCTGCCGGCAGTGCGCTGGCGGACGTCTCAGGCATGGGAACCGCGCTTGCGTAGGAGAAGGTACAGGAAGATGACGCTGCCTACGGCGGAGACCACTACGCCGACCGGGATTTCGTAGGGGTAGCGGATGGTGCGCCCGATGATGTCGCAGAGCAGGACGAAGCCCGCGCCGAAGACGGCAACCCAGGGCACTGCCCGGCGGACATTGTCACCGATCAGCAGGGACACCAGGTTGGGCACGATGAGGCCGAGGAAGGGGATGGAGCCGACACTGACCACCACCACGGCGCTGATCAGCGAGACAATGACCAGTCCGAGCGCCATGACCCGGTTGTAGTTCAGGCCGAGGTTGGTGGTGAAGTGGGCCCCCATGCCGGCGACCGTGAACCGGTCTGCGGCCAGGTAGCCGATGAGGGTCAGGGCACCCACGATCCAGAGCAGTTCGTAGCGGCCGCGCAGGACGCCGGAAAAGTCGCCGACCATCCAGCTGTTCAGGGTCTGCAGCAGGTCGGTGCGGTAGGCAAAAAAGGTGGTGACGGCGGAAATGACGCCGCCGAGCATGATGCCCACCAGGGGAACGATCAGGGTGTTGCGCAGCGGGATCCGGCGCAGCACCAGCAGGAAAAGCGCGGTGCCGGCGGCGGCGAAGACGGACGCCGTCGACATCTTCATAAACATCGAGGCGCCGGGCAGCAGCACGGTCACCGCCAGGATGCCCAGCTGCGCCGATTCCACCGTACCGACGGTGGAGGGCTCCACGAACTTGTTCCGCGCCATCAGCTGCATGATCAGGCCGGCCACGCTCAGGGCCATTCCTGCGAGGATGATGCTGAGCGTGCGGGGGAGCTGGCTGACCCAGAACAGCATGCGGGTGGTGGGGTCCCCGGCCAGCAGCGAGGACAGCGAAAGGTCGCCGACTCCGACGAACAGGCTCACGGCCGCCAACAGGACAACGGCGCCGGCCCCCAGGGCAAGTCCGGTGGTGGAACGCAGAAAGCGCCGCCGTTCCGGGGGAGCGGCGGCGGACGCGGGAGCCGGGTTTTTCGCCGGCGCGGCGGGGGCGGTCATAGATCGGTATCCAGTTCCTCCGCGGTCCGGCACGCCAGGTGCCGGACCGCGAAGCGCAGAGGTGCGGTTAGAGGGCGTCGTGGATGGTGTTGACCATGGTGTCCACGTTGTTCAGGCCGTACCCGACCAGGTACCAGCTGGCGGAGTCCAGCATGGTGATGTTGCCGTTCTGCGCGGCCTTGGTGCTCTTCACCAGTTCGTTGTCCAGCACGGCGGAGGCGGCTTCACCGGAGGTGCCGACGGCCACGTCGCGGTCAATCACGAACAGGTGGTCCGGGTTGGTGTCCGCGATGTAGTTAAAGGAGGCCTTTTCTCCGTGCTTGCCCTCGCCCTGGACTTCCGCCGCAGGTTCGACACCGAGGATGTCGTGGATGATACCGAAGCGGGAGCCCGGCCCGTAGGCGCTCATTTCCCCGCCGCTCGTCATCACAATCAGGCCCTTGCCGGCGTCGGCGGCGAGCTCCTTGGTGTCCTCCACCTTGCCTTCGAGGGCGGCCAGCTTGTCCTTCACCAGGTCTTCCTTCTGGAAGATCGAGCCGAGGGTCGTGGTGTTTTCCTTGAAGGAGTTCCAGGCATCGGCGTTGTCGACGCTCAGGTCGATGGTCGGCGCAATCTCGCTCAGCTCGTCATAGGAATCGGCAACCCGGCCGGAAATGATGATCAGGTCCGGTGCGCCGGCATTGATCGCCTCGAAGTCGGGTTCCTTCATGCTGCCGATCTTGGTGATGTCCTCTGCACCGTACTGGGAGAGGCTTTCCGGGAAGTTTGCAGCGGGCACGCCGTCGACATCAATGTCGAGGGCATCCATCGTGTCCAGGGCGCCGAGGTCGAAGGTGTAGACGGTCTCGGGGTTGACCGGAACCTCGGTGCTGCCCTGGGCGTGCTCGACCGTGACGGTCGATTCCTGTGCCGCTTCGACGTCGGCTTCTGCTGCATCGGTGGAGCAGGCGCTGAGCGCGAGGAGGGACACAAGGGCGGTTCCGGCCAGCAGGCGGGACTTAATGATCATGGGGGCTCCGGTGAGAGTCGTTGCGCCTATTCGGAATAGGTCACAGAAATGTTTTCTAATGCGCGCGCAGATGAAAACTATCCCGGTTAGGGGAGCCTAAGCAAATTCCGCCGTCATCTTCGGGCCGTGCAGGCGGGCTGACGGACTGCCGGCCGCTGAGGACACTGGCACTCACCTTGACCGAGTGCTAACCGTTGCATAAAGTCTGAGTTAGCACTCCGAACGTGAGGGTGCTAACTCCCGAAGGGAAAGCGCGAACCGGCACCGCGACGACGGCCAGCGCCAGACCAACGGCCCCATTCCGTTAGAAACTACGCAAAGGAGAGCCCGAGTGTCGGTCTCTATTAAGCCCCTTGAGGATCGTATTGTTGTCCGCCCGCTCGAAGCCGAGCAGACCACTGCTTCCGGTCTCGTTATCCCGGACACTGCAAAGGAAAAGCCCCAGGAGGGTGAAGTAGTTGCAGTTGGACCCGGCCGCGTTGATGACAACGGCAACCGCATCCCGGTTGACGTTGCCGAAGGCGACGTAGTCATTTACTCCAAGTACGGCGGAACCGAAGTCAAGCACGGCGGCCAGGAATACCTGGTGCTGTCCGCCCGCGACGTGCTGGCCGTCGTCGTTAAGTAGTTCCCCGAGAAAACCCCGGCCACATCCTGGCCGGGGTTTTCTGATGTAGGTGCAGATGTAGTTGTCGGAAAGGACACACACATGGCAAAGCAGTTGGAGTTCAATGACTCCGCCCGTCGATCGCTGGAAGCCGGCGTCGATAAGCTCGCCAACACGGTCAAGGTGACCCTCGGCCCGCGCGGCCGCAACGTCGTCCTGGCCAAGACCTGGGGCGCTCCCACCATCACCAACGACGGCGTCACGATTGCCCGCGAAGTCGAGCTCGATGACCCGTACGAGAACCTTGGCGCACAGCTGGCCAAGGAAGTTGCCACCAAGACCAACGATGTTGCCGGTGACGGCACCACTACGGCAACCGTCCTGGCCCAGGCCCTGGTCAAGGAAGGCCTGCGCAACGTTGCTGCCGGCGCCGCTCCCGGGCAGCTCAAGCGCGGCATCGAGGTGTCTGTTGACGCCGTTGCCAGGCGCCTGCTGGAAAATGCCAAGGACGTTGAAGGCAACCAGGTGGCCCACGTTGCCGCCATCTCCGCCCAGAGCACCGAGATCGGTGAACTGCTGGCGCAGGCCTTCGACACCGTCGGCAAGGACGGCGTGATCACCATCGAGGAGTCCTCCTCCACGCAGACCGAACTGGCCATCACCGAAGGCATGCAGTTCGACAAGGGCTACCTCTCGCCCTACTTCGTCACGGATCCGGAGCGCCAGGAAGCCGTCCTCGAAGACGCGCTGATCCTGATCAACTCCGGCAAGATCTCCTCGGTGGCCGAGTTCCTGCCGCTGCTGGAAAAGGCGCTGCAGGCCTCCAAGCCGCTGTTCATCATTGCCGAAGACGTCGACGGCGAAGCCCTGTCCACCCTGGTGGTCAACAAGATCCGCGGCACCCTGAACGTGGTTGCCGTCAAGGCTCCGGGCTTCGGCGACCGCCGCAAGGCCATGATGCAGGACATCGCGACCCTCACCGGCGCACAGGTGGTCAGCCCCGATCTGGGCCTGAAGCTGGACCAGGTTGGCCTGGAGGTCCTGGGCTCGGCCCGCCGGATCACCGTCACCAAGGACAACACCACCATTGTTGACGGTGCCGGTTCCGAAGCCGACGTTGCCGACCGCGTGGCCCAGATCCGTGCGGAGATCGAGCGCACGGATTCGGACTGGGACCGCGAGAAGCTCCAGGAACGCCTGGCCAAGCTCTCCGGCGGCATCGGCGTCATCCGCGTCGGCGCAGCCACCGAGGTGGAGCTGAAGGAAAAGAAGCACCGCATCGAAGATGCCGTGTCCTCCACCCGCGCCGCTCTCGAAGAGGGCATCGTGGCCGGCGGCGGTTCCGCACTGGTCCACGCCGCCCGCGCCCTGGACACGGACCCGGAGGTGACGAAGCTGGAAGGCGACGCCGCCACCGCCGTTTCCCTGGTGCGCCGCGCCCTGGCCCAGCCGCTGCGCTGGATCGCCGAGAACGCCGGCTCCGAGGGTATGGTCGTCGTCGCCAAGGTCGGTGAGCTGGAAGTCAACAACGGCTTCAACGCCGCCACCGGCGAGTATGAAGACCTCATTGCCGCCGGCATCATCGACCCGGTCAAGGTCACCCGCTCGGCCCTGCGCAACGCCGCCTCGATCGCTTCGCTGGTGCTCACCACCGAAGCGCTCGTCGTGGACAAGCCGGCCGAAGAGGATGACGACCACGGTCACCAGCACTAGGTAGCCGCCGCTCCGCGCCCACTGCGCTGAATAAGGGGCCCCGCCGCCGGAAGTATGCTTCCGGCGGCGGGGCCCTCGGCGTGTCAACCCTCACATGCGCCGGAGACCTTCGGGGCGGAATAGGGGCGGGCGGGCTTTCGTTTTACGATGGGTACAGGCTACATCGGGCCTTTTCCTTCCTCTCATCCCCGAAAGAGGCGCAGCTTTGAGTCAGCAGTACCCAGAACATGATCCGTTCGGCTTCGTCGGCCTGACCTACGACGACGTCCTCCTGCTGCCCGGCCCCACGGATGTCATTCCCTCCGAGGCGGACACCAGCTCGCGCCTCTCCAAGCGCATCACGGTCCAGACCCCGCTGCTTTCCGCCGCCATGGACACCGTCACCGAATCCCGCATGGCCATTGCCATGGCGCGCCAGGGCGGCCTCGGCGTAATCCACCGCAACCTGTCCATCGCCGACCAGGCGGAACACGTGGACCGGGTCAAGCGCAGCGAATCCGGCATGATCACCAATCCGGTGACGATTTCCCCGGGTGCCACCCTGCAGGAACTCGACGACCTCTGCGCGCATTTCCGCGTGTCGGGCCTGCCGGTGGTCGATACCGAAAACACCCTGCTGGGCATTGTCACCAACCGCGACACCCGCTTCATACCGCGTGCCGAATACCCCAACCGCAAGGTCGAAGAGGTCATGACCCGCATGCCGCTCATCACCGGCCGGGTGGGCATCAGCGCCGAAGAGACCATGGAGCTGCTGGGTAAGAACCGGATCGAGAAGCTGCCGCTGGTGGACGACGCCGGCAAGCTGCAGGGACTCATCACGGTCAAGGACTTCGACAAGGCCGAGCAGTACCCGCTGGCCACCAAGGACGACGAGGGCCGCCTGCGGGTCGGTGCTGCCATCGGCTTCTTCGGCGACGGCTACGAACGCGCCATGGCTTTGGTCGAAGCCGGCGTGGACCTGCTGGTGGTGGACACCGCCAACGGCCACAGCGCGGGCGTGCTGGACATGATTGCCCGCCTCAAGAAGGACCCGGCAGCCGCGCACGTGGACATCATCGGCGGCCAGGCAGCCACCCGCGAAGGGGCCCAGGCCCTCATTGACGCCGGTGCCGACGCCATCAAGGTCGGCGTGGGACCCGGTTCCATCTGCACCACCCGCGTAGTTGCCGGCGTCGGAGTTCCGCAGATCACGGCCATCTACGAATCCTCCAAGGCGGCCATCCCGGCGGGCGTTCCGCTGATCGCCGACGGCGGACTGCAGTACTCGGGCGACATCGGCAAGGCCATCGTCGCCGGCGCCGACACCGTGATGCTGGGCGGCCTGCTGGCCGGCTCCGCGGAAAGCCCGGGTGAGCTGGTCTTCGTCAACGGCAAGCAGTTCAAGTCCTACCGCGGCATGGGTTCCCTGGGCGCCATGCAGTCCCGGGGCAAGAACACCTCCTACTCCAAGGACCGCTACTTCCAGGCCGACGTCCCCAGCGACGAGAAGCTGATCCCGGAAGGCATCGAGGGCCAGGTGCCCTACCGCGGACCGCTCTCCGCCGTGGCGCACCAGCTGGTCGGCGGCCTGCGCCAGACCATGTTCTACACGGGTGCGCGCACCATCCCCGAGCTGAAGGCCAAGGGCAAGTTTGTCCGGATCACTCCGGCCGGACTGAAGGAATCCCATCCGCACGACATCATGATGACGGCCGAGGCGCCGAACTACGGACGCCGCTAGGTTTCTTGGCAACGGCAGCCCCTGCGATGTGCAGCGGGCTGCCGTTGTGCGTTAAAGCCCAGCGAAGCCGCCGGACCTAAAGCCGGGCGTCTTTAAGGCCGCAGCCGTCTGCTGGGATAACCTAGGGATGTGAGTAATGAGATAGAAATTGGCCGTGGCAAGCAGGGGCGCAGAGCCTATTCCCTGGACGATGTGGCGATAGTGCCCTCGCGGCGCACCCGCGACCCCCAGGATGTGTCCATCAACTGGCAGATCGATGCCTACCAGTTCGAAATGCCGGTCATCGGTGCCCCGATGGACTCGGTGATGTCCCCGGCCTCCGCGATTGCCCTGGGCAAGCTCGGCGGACTCGGCGTGCTGAACCTCGAGGGCCTGTGGACCCGGTACGAGAATCCGGAGCCGCTGCTGGATGAAATCGCCGCCCTCAGCAGCCGGAACTTCAGCCCCGAAGCCACCCGCCGGCTGCAGGAAATCTACAACGCTCCGATCCAGGCGGACCTGATCAGCTCCCGCCTGGCCGAAATGCGCGACGCCGGCGTCACGGTGGCAGGCTCACTCACCCCGCAGCGCACCCAGGAGTTCTACAAGACCGTCCTCGCCGCCGGCGTCGACGTCTTCGTCATCCGCGGCACCACCGTCTCGGCCGAACACGTGTCCAAGACCGTGGAACCGCTGAACCTGAAGCAGTTCATCTACGAACTCGACGTCCCCGTGATCGTCGGCGGAGCCGCCGGCTACACCCCGGCCCTGCACCTGATGCGCACCGGCGCGGCCGGCGTCCTCGTCGGCTTCGGCGGGGGAGCGACCACCACCACCCGGCGGGCGCTGGGCATCCACGCGCCCATGGCCACCGCCATCTCCGACATTGCCGAGGCGCGCCGGGACTACATGGACGAGTCCGGCGGCCGGTACGTCCACGTGATTGCCGACGGCGGCATGGGCACCAGCGGCGACATCATCAAGGCGTTCGCCATGGGCGCCGACGCAGTCATGCTGGGATCCGCGCTGGCCCGTGCCGAAGAGGCCCCGGGCCACGGCTGGCACTGGGGGCAGGAAGCACATCACAGCGAGCTGCCGCGCGGCGACAGGGTTCGGCTGGACACCGTCGGTCCGCTGAAGGAGGTCCTGTGGGGCCCCTCGCACCACACCAACGGCACCTCCAACCTCATGGGTGCACTGCGCCGGGCGATGGCCACCACCGGCTACTCGGACCTGAAGGCGTTCCAGCGCATTGAAGTGCTGGTCTCGCCGTACCAGTACAGCCTGTAAATACCGGCGCGCAGCCCCTAGAGTGGACGCAGCTACGGCAGGACCCTAGAGAGGAACCTGAACCATGACTGCAGACGCCCTGAGCCCCGCGTACCGGATCGAGGCCATGGACCGGCTTCGGGCCACAACCGCGCCGGGCAACGAGCTGGACATCCTGATTGTCGGAGGCGGCGTCGTCGGTGCCGGCGCCGCGCTGGACGCCGTGACGCGCGGGCTGAAGGTGGGCATGGTGGAGGCCCGGGACTGGGCGTCGGGCACCTCGTCGCGTTCCTCCAAGCTCATCCACGGCGGCCTGCGCTACCTGGAGATGCTGGATTTTGCGCTGGTCCAGGAAGCCCTGAAGGAACGCGGCCTGCTGCTGCAGCGGATCGCCCCGCACCTGGTGAAGCCGGTGGCGTTCCTGTACCCGCTGACGAAGCGGTTCATCGAACGGCCGTACGTGGGGGCCGGTATCTTCCTGTACGACACGATGGGGATGACCTCCGGAAACTCCCGCGGCGTGCCGATGCAGAAGCACCTGACCCGGCGGCAGACGCTGCGCATGGCCCCGAGCCTGAAGGATGACGCCATGGTGGGCGCCATCCGGTACTACGACGGGCAGGTGGATGATGCCAAGTACGTCGCGACCATGGTCCGCACCGCCTCGCACTACGGGGCCGCAGTAGTGAACCGGCTCGCCGTCGTCGACTTCCTGCGCGAGGGCGAACGCGTGGTCGGTGCCCGCGTCCGGGACCAGGAAACCGGCGACGAATTCGATATCGCCGCCAGCCAGGTGGTCAATGCAACCGGCGTCTGGACCGATGAAACCCAGGCGATGGTCACCGAACGCGGGCAGCTGAAGGTCCGCGCCTCCAAAGGCGTCCACCTGGTGGTGCCGCGGGACCGGATCCAGTCCACGGTCGGGATGATCCTGCGGACGGAAAAATCCGTGCTGTTCGTGATCCCGTGGGGCAGGCACTGGATTGTCGGCACCACCGATACGGACTGGCACCTGGACAAGGCCCATCCGGCGGCCACGTCCGCGGACATCGACTACATCCTCGAGCATGTGAACCTGGTGCTGAAGACGCCGCTGACCCGGGAGGACGTCGAAGGGGTCTACGCCGGCCTGCGGCCGCTGCTGGCCGGGGAAAACGATTCCACGGCCAAGCTTTCGCGCGAACACGTGGTGGCCCACCCGGTACCCGGGCTCGTGGTGGTGGCCGGGGGCAAGTGGACCACCTACCGGGTCATGGCCAAGGACGCCGTGGACGAGGCGGCCAGGGCGCTGGACGAGAAGGTGCCCGAAAGCTGCACCCAGACCATCCCGCTGCTGGGGGCCGTGGGCTACAAGGCGGCCTGGAACCGCCGGCACCGGACCGCCGACGAATACGGGGTGCATGTGGTCCGGGTGGAACACCTGCTCAACCGCTACGGGTCCATGGCCGAGGACCTGCTGGAGATCATCAAGGCGGACCCGACGCTGGCGGAACCGCTGCCCGGCGCCGACGACTACCTGCGCGCGGAAGTTGTCTACGCCACCACGCACGAAGGCGCCCGGCACGTCGAGGACGTCCTCGCCCGGCGGACCCGGATTTCGATTGAGTCCTGGGACCGCGGTGTTTCGGCGGCAGCGGTGGTGGCCGAACTGATGGCTCCGCTGCTGGGCTGGGACTTGGAACGGGTAGACAGTGAAGTTGCCCACTACCTGGCGCGGGTCGATGCCGAACGGCGCAGCCAGGAACAGCCCGATGACAAGAGCGCCGACGCCGCCCGCCTGGCGGCCGAGGACATCGCGCCGCGCATCTAGCGGGCGCCCTAACGGATGGAATGAAGAACACTCCTTGAACGAAGAACACCAGACCGTGCAGCATTCCCCGGTGCCGCACGGGGACGGGGAACTTAGCCTGAACGAAGCCGGGGCGGTACTGACCGACCCCGGGCTGGTGATCCTCGACATGGAGGCAGCCGACCGGTACGACGCCGCACGCCAGCTCGCGGAACGGCTCTACCGTGCCGGAAGAATCAGCAACCTGGAAAGGTTTTTGGAGCAGGTCCAGGCCCGGGAACACCAGATGGCCACCGGGCTGCCCGGAGGTATAGGCCTGCCCCACGCGCGCAGCGAGTATGTGCAGGAAACCTCCATTGCCGTGGGCATTGCCCGCTACGGGCACAGCGTGGACTTCGGTGCGGCGGACGGGCCGGCCACCGTGGTCCTGCTGGTTGCCACACCCGCGTCATCCTTCTCCCATCACCTGGAAGTCCTTGCCACCCTGGCACGGTCCCTGTTCCGGCCTGCCTTCCGCGATTCGCTGCGCCGCGCCAACGACGCCGAAGTCATTTCCGAACTGATCAATTCGTCGCTGGTCTTCTTCGACCACTGACGCGGACGCATCCCGTCATTGGGTTTTCTACAGCTTGACGAAGTACCGTTAACTCGTGCTCAAAACTGCCCTGCAGCCGCGCTGGATCGCCGGACTGCTCTTTGCCCTCGTCATCTCGACAGTGTTTGTGCTGTTGAGCCAGTGGCAGTTCTCCAGTGCCGAGACCGACGAATCCCGGGAGCCCCGGGTCACCGAGGACGTCCAGCCGCTGACCGAGGCCTTCACCCCGGGCAAGCCCATGTACGAGACAGAAGCGGACCAGATGGTCTCCTTCTCCGGCTCCTTCGACCCGGAGAAATCCGTGCTCGTGGAACAGCGGCTCCAGGACGGCGAGCTGGGCTACTGGGCCGTTACCGCCTTCACCGTCGACGGCGCCCCCTCGGGCGAATTCATTCCGGTGGTCCGCGGCTGGGTCTCCGACCCGGAGGACGTGACGGCCGCGCCGGAGGGCGATGCCGCCGTCGTCGGGCGCCTGCTGCCTTCCGAGGCCCCGCTGCCCGCGACGCCCAAGGAAGGCCGCGTGAGTGCACTTTCCACGGCGGAACTGATCAACCTCTGGGATGCGCCCGCCTACTCGGCGTTCGTCACGGCGACGGAAATCACCGTGGACGGTGCCGCCGTTGATCCGGGCAGCATGGAGACCGTGGTGGTTGACGCCCAGCCCGAGGAGACCCCGGTCAACTGGCTCAACATCTTCTACGCGCTCGAGTGGATCGTCTTCGCCGGCTTCTCCGTCTTCCTGTGGTGGCGCCTGGTGGCCGACGAGTACCAGCGCAGCCTCGAGGACGATGAGTACGAGGACGACGACGAGTACCTGGATTTCCCTGACGCAACCGAACCCGACAACGAACACCCCAGCAGCGAGGTAACCAAGTGAGCGAATCCGCAAGCACCGCCAAGGCACCGAGGAAAAAGAAGCGCCGGTTCGGCGGTACCCATGCCCAGATTCGTTCTGCCCTGAAGTTCTACAAGGTCTTTTCCTACGTCACGGGCGTCCTGCTGCTTGCCCTCGTGGTGGAGATGATCGCCAAGTACGGGTTCGATACCGAGATCATTGTCGGGGGCATCAACCTCTCCATCGGCGTGCTCATCCTGCACGGCTGGATGTACGTGGTCTACCTGCTCTCGGATTTCCGGCTGTGGCAGCTGATGCGCTGGCCGTTCTCCAAGTTCATCCTGATTGCCCTCGGCGGCGTTGTGCCGTTCCTCTCCTTTGTGGTTGAAGGGCGGATCCACCAGCAGGTCCTGGCCGAGCTTGAAGCCCATCCTGAAGCGGCCAAACGCTACTAGGGGAGCGGAGCGGGGGCGGCCCGGACTTCGGGCGGCCGCGGGCCGGTGTGCACGGCCGGCGGCGGGCCGACTATCCTTGAAACGTGACTAATCCCGCGACTGATCCCATTGAAGAGCGGCCCGTCCTCGTTGTGGACTACGGAGCGCAGTACGCCCAGCTGATTGCCCGCCGGGTGCGCGAAGCAGACGTCTACTCCGAGGTGGTTCCCCACACCTACAGCACCGAGCAGCTGCTCGCGAAGAACCCAGCTGCCATTATCCTCTCCGGCGGCCCCTCCAGCGTGTACGCCGAAGGCGCACCCAAAGTCGATGCAGACCTGTTCGACTCGGGCGTTCCGGTCTTCGGTATCTGCTACGGCTTCCAGGCGATGGCCGCGGCCATGGGCGGCAAGGTCGCCAAGACCGGGCTGCGCGAGTACGGCTCGACCGACGCACGCGTCGTCGGCGGCGCCCGGTCCATCCTCGAAGGCACCCCCGACGAGCAGAACACCTGGATGAGCCACGGCGACAGCGTGCAGGAAGCACCCGAAGGCTTCGACGTCCTGGCCAGCACCGCCGGCGCACCCGTCGCCGCTTTTGCGAACGAGGAAAAGGGCCTGTACGGCGTGCAGTGGCACCCCGAGGTCAAGCACTCCGCCCACGGCCAGGCCGTGCTGGAGAACTTCCTCTTCAAGGGAGCCAAGCTCGAACGCAGCTGGACCACCGGCAACATTGTCGAAGAGCAGGTTGCCCGCATCCGTGCCCAGGTCGGCAACTCGCGCGTGATCTGCGGCCTGTCCGGCGGCGTCGACTCCGCCGTCGCAGCCGCCCTGGTGCAGCGCGCCGTGGGAGACCAGCTGACCTGTGTCTTCGTGGACCACGGGCTGCTCCGCGAAGGCGAAGCCGAGCAGGTGGAACGCGACTTCGTGGCCGCCACCGGCGTCAACCTCTACGTCGCGAACGAGCAGGAACGCTTCCTGACCGCCCTCGCCGGCGTTTCCGACCCGGAAACCAAGCGCAAGATCATCGGCCGCGAATTCATCCGCGCCTTCGAAGAAGCCGAGCGGGCCATCATGGCCAAGGCCGAAGCCGAGGGCGAGCCCATCCGCTTCCTGGTCCAGGGCACACTGTACCCGGACGTCGTCGAATCCGGCGGCGGTGAAGGCGCAGCCAACATCAAGAGCCACCATAACGTGGGCGGACTTCCGGAAGACATGAAGTTCGAACTCGTGGAGCCCCTGCGGGCGCTCTTCAAGGACGAGGTCCGTGCCGTCGGCGCAGAGCTCGGACTGCCTGCCGAGATCGTCGGACGGCAGCCCTTCCCCGGCCCCGGACTGGGTATCCGGATCGTCGGCGAGGTCACGCAGGAGCGGCTCGACCTGCTCCGCCGTGCCGACGCCATTGCCCGCGCTGAACTGACCAGTGCAGGCCTCGACGACGAAGTGTGGCAGATGCCGGTAGTGCTCCTGGCGGATGTGCGCAGCGTCGGAGTGCAGGGTGACGGCCGGACCTACGGGCACCCGATCGTGCTGCGGCCCGTGTCCAGCGAAGACGCGATGACCGCGGACTGGTCCCGGCTTCCCTACGACCTGCTGGCCCGCATTTCGAACCGGATCACGAACGAAGTGGACGGAATCAACCGCGTGGTGCTGGACGTCACGTCCAAGCCGCCGGGAACAATCGAGTGGGAATAGCGTAAGGAACACAGGGGACGGCCGGTTGCGGCCGTCCCCTGTGTCGTCCCCCCGCGTTGCTATGTTCGGGAAACCCGCTCCGACGCGATAGTTTTGAAGGTATGCCAATTTGGTCGAGAACGCGCGGAAGTGCAGAAAAGAGGGCACTAGTGTCTGAGCAGAATACCGGGGAGAATCCCTCGGACTTCCTGCTGCCGTGGCTGGGACAATTGGGACAGCACGCCGGAACGGACACACTGCTCCATTTCACGCCGTCCGCAGCCAACAGCATCGACCTGACGCACGCGCATCCCTCCGGCCTGGCGCAGCTGCTGGCCGGCCGCCGTACCCGCCTGTCCACCCTCCTGCGCGATCCCGACCAGTACGGTGCCGCCATGAAGGCCGGGCGCCTGCTGCGCGCCAAAATCTACGAGCTGGGCACCGACCGCGGTATCGACGTCGGCTACATGGCTGCGGGCACGGCATCCTGGCGCTACGCCTCCGATGAAGCACTGCGGCCCGAGTCCCTGACCGCGCCGGTGCTGCTGACCCCCGTCGCCCTGACGGTCCACGCCTCGCAGGACGACTACGAGCTGCAGCTGACCGAGAAGGCGGCCCTTAACCCGGCCCTGGTCCGGCATCTGCAGAATGAGCAGGGCCTGGATATCGATGTCGAGGCGCTCACCCGCCTGGCGTACGGCACCGCCCGTTTCGATCCCCATCCGGTGCTGGAGAAGCTCCGTGCGGTGACCGGCAGCGTCCGCGGCATCAACATTGAACACCGGCTGCTGGTCTCGACCTTCGCCGATCTGTCGGATCTCAGCGAGGATCCTGCCCTGGATCCCGCCCACCCGATCCTCCGTGCCCTGATTGACGCTGCACGGGACGGGTCAGCAGGTCCCGCCGAGCCCGAGCCGCTGGACCTGCCGTCACTGGACGAGCGCGACCCAGCGGACGAACTGCTCATCCTCGACGCCGACCGCCAGCAGCAGGAAGTCCTGGACCTGGTCAATGCAGGCCAGTCGCTGGTGGTCTCCGCGCCGGCCGGCACCGGCCAGACGCAGACCGCGCTGAACGCCGTCGCGGCGCTGGCCAACGCCGGCAAGTCCGTCCTGGTAGTGGCGGAACGCCGCAGCACGCTCAACCAGTTCGTCTCCGAACTGGACGCGATGCAGCTCGGCTCCCTGATCCTGCAGGTCAATGCCGGGCTGACCCAGCAGCAGCTGAAGGACCAGCTGGTCCGTGCCATCGTGCGCAACGAAAAGGCGCAGGCACCGGAACTGCAGAGCCTGCACAAGGTCCTGCTCGAAAACCGCCACCAGCTGCGCGACCACGTCAAATCGCTGCATAACGTCCGCCGCCGCTGGGGCTGCTCGCCCTACCAGGCGATGCAGTCCCTGGCCGAGCTGACCTCGATGAATCCTGCGCCGGCCACCACCGTCCGGCTCAAGCGGAGCGTCCTGGACAGCATCACCGACCGCACCGAACTCACCGGCCGGCTCCGCCGGGCCGCCGAACTGGGCAGCTTCAGCCGGGCGGCAACCACCAGCCCGTGGTACGGCGCCAAACTGCTCAACCGCAAGGAAACGGAAGAAGCGTATGCGCTGACCCAGACCCTTGCCGCCGACCTGCCCGCGCTGCGCGCCAAGGTGCAGGACGTGGCCGGGCATTCGGAAATCCGCCTCGGTGAGACGTTTGCCCAGTGGGGCGAGCAGCTGGAACTGCTCGTAGCCGTGCGGGAGAGCCTGGATAAGTTCACCCCGGACATTTTCGACCGCCCGGTAACCGACCTGATCTCCGCAACGGCGTCGTCGTCCTGGCGGCGCGAGCGCGGCATCGACATGAGCTCCATGACCCGCTCCCGCCTGCGGCGCGTGGCCAAGGAATATGTCCGGCCGGGCGTGCACATTTCGGACCTGCATGCGTCCCTGGCGGAAGTCCAGCAGCAGCGTGCCGTCTGGACGCGTTACGCCACCACGCAGCGCCACCCCTCGGTACCCACGGGCCTGGCCGAGATCAACCGCTCCTACCTGCTGGTGAAGCGCCAGCTGGACACGCTTACCGGCATCCTGGCCGAAACCCCGCTCCACCCCGATCTGGCGTCCCTGCCGCTGGATGAGCTCGAGAAGCAGCTCAGCCAGCTGGCCGGCGACCGGGAAACCCTGGAAACGCTGCCGGAGCGGACCCTGCTCCTGGACGAGATGCGAGCCCAGGGCCTCGGGGAACTCCTCGACGACCTCAGCGCACGCGAGGTCCAGCCCCGCCACGTCGGCTACGAGCTGGAACTGGCCTGGTGGCAGTCCGCCCTCGAAGCCATGATCAGCGGGGACGACTACCTGGCCATGTCGGACGGCAACAGCCTGCGCCGGCTGGAAGCCGAGTACCGCCTGGCGGACAACGCCCATATTGCCTCCGGTGCCGCCCGCCTGCGCTGGAGCCTGGCTTCGCGCTGGCGTTCCGGGGTCCAGGCCTCGCGGGGTGCCGCCGAGGACCTGCGCGAGCTGATCAAGGACGGCGATCTGTCCCTGGAGAGCCTGAGCCGGCAGTCCGAGGAACTCGTGTCCTCCCTGCTCCCGGTCTGGGCGGCGAGCCCCCTGGTGCTGCCGATGGTGCTGCCGGAACACCGCCGCTTCGACACCGTTGTCCTGCTCGACGCCGAGTCCACCAGCCTCCAGTCGGCGGTTCCGGCACTGGCCCGCGCGTCGCAGGTGGTTGCCTTCGGTGACAGCTGCCTGGGCGGACCCCGGCCGTTCACGATCGGCGTGGAACCGGCCGGCGCTGCAGCCCAGCATGTGGAACTGCCCAGTGCCTTCGAAGCACTGGAACGGGTCCTGCCCACACGTTCCCTCTCCACCGTGTACCGGGGCACCGACAAAGCGCTCCTGCGCCAGCTCAGCGAGTCCTTCTACGGCGGACGCCTCTCCATGGTCCCGAGCGCCGAGGAAGTCACCACGGGCCACCGTGCGCTCTCCGTGGAATACCTGCCCGACGGCACCGGCATGCCCAGCGCCGACCATGAAGGGGTGGAAAGCGTGGCGGCGGAGGTCAACCGCGTGGTTGACCTTGTCTTCGAGCACATCCGCCGCCGCCCGCACCAGTCCCTCGGAGTCATCACCGCCAGCCCGCGCCACGCCGTACGCGTGGCCGAGGCGATCCGCGTGCAGATGGCAAACTTCCCCTGGGCCGCCGATTTCTTCACGGCAAAGGCCGAATCCTTCCGGGTTGTCCCGGTGGACCGGGCCGTGGGCATGGTCCGGGACTGCGTGATCTTCTCGCTCGGTTTCGGCCGCACCCCGCATGGCCGTGCGCTGCATAACTTCGGCCCGCTGTCGGCGCCCGACGGACGCAAGAAGTTCGTGACGGCCATGACCCGGGCGCGCTACAAGCAGCACGTACTGACCTGCTTCCAGCCCGCGGACCTGGATCGGACGCGGCTGGGCTACGGCGCCCTGGACTTCTATGAACTCATTAAGCGTGAGCTCGATCCGGAAACGGTGCGGGAGGAAGCTCCCGCCGCTGGAGGCATCATGGAGGAGGATCCGCTGGTCGCGGATCTGGTGGGCCGCCTGCGTGAGCGCGGGGCCAAGGTCTGGGACCACTATGACGGCGCGATCGACATCGTTGCCGCAGCCCCGCATTCCGCAGGTCCGGCAGGCACGCCGGCGCCCCTGGCCATTGAATCCGACGGTACCGAACGGTACCGGGCCATGTCCGTCCGTGAACGCAGCCGGCTCCGGCCGCAGCTGCTGGAACGCCGCGGCTGGCGGTACATGCCGCTGTGGACCATCGAGGTCTTCAGCGACCCGTCCGCCTGTGCGGATCTCGTCAGCCGATACCTCGAGCTGCCGGATCCGCCCGTGGGGCAGAAGCCGGTGCCGCGCAGTGCGGACGCGGCCGAAAGCGGTGCAGCAGCAGCCGGGGAATCCGAGCGCGTGGTGGTGACCCCGCATGGAAGCAGCAGGGTACGTGAACGCCGATCGGCACCTCACCCGGAGGACACTGCAGGAGAGTGACCGATGACTGAAGAACCGGTGGCCGGGAAGGCTGCGGCGGAAAAACCCGCCGCAGCCGGGGAATCCGCCGGCACGGCGGCGGGGGAGCACGGGTCCGCGGACAGTAATTCCGCCGTCGACACCCGGCGAAGCCCCCGGCGGCGGGGCAATCGCAGGGCTGTTTCCGCCGGTCGGGGCGGTGCGGCCGGGCTCCTGCCGGTGACCGCCAAGGAGGACGATCCCCGGGCCTGGGGTGACAGCCCCGACGATACCGAGGCCTGGCTGCGGGAACAGCGGCCCCCGCACTGGGGCTAGGCCGCCCGGACTCCACACAGGCCGGACTCCACGAACACTGGACTCCACGCACAGGCCGGGACCTGCGAACAGACCGGGACCTATGCACAGGCCGGGACCTAGCCGTCCGTCAGGACCAGATAGACCCCGGCGGCCCCGGACGCCGCAGTGAGGCGTGCGGCGTCGTCCTCGCCGGCAGCCACCACCACCAAGCCTTCGCCGCCCCCGTTGGCGGGCCAGCCGCTGCCCGGGTCGCCGCCGGATACCCACAGCACCGGCACCGAGGCGGCCAGGACACCCGCACCGCTTCCGTCCACTTCCGAAGGTCCTGCAGGGGTGCCGCCCCACGTGCTGTCTGCACCCGCGACAACGGTAACCAGCTGCCCCGGTCCGAGCAGGTCGAGGACGGAAGCATCCGCCGGACGCAGGGGCACGGCGACGGTACCCGGAGGAGAACCCGCCAGGAGTCCGGTGCCGGCCAGCGAGACCTCCGTGACCGGGCTGCCCCTCAGCAGCGGGGTAGCAAGACGCCGGCCCGTAAGGGCTTCCGGCTGTTCGTGCGCACCCGGTGGAATGGCCTCGGCGGGCAGGCGGACCGTCTCCAGGGAGGCGGCATCAAGTACCGCGCCGGCGGGCAGGTCGCGGGCGGCGCGGACCATGACGGACCGTTCGGCGGTCTCCGGGACCAACGCCTCGACGGCGGATCCGGCGGCGGCGCAGCACGCCAGGGCTGCCAGCAGGCGGCGATGGCGCACTGCAAAGCGGCGGAGCCTTGAGGCGGTGTCCGCAAAAACGGAGCGCCTGCCCTGATGGGCGAATTGCCGGGCGGCGAAGCGGGGGAAAGGCATGCCGTCACGCTAGCCGCGGATGCCTCCGCGGCAGTGGCTGCGGTTCAGGAATCCGTTCAGGCGTCAGCCGCGCGCAGCGGGAAACGCCGGTGTGGAGGCAAGGTGGCCAGAGCAGTGAGCGGGCTCCGGGAGGAACTGCCGGTGCCTGGACTCAGGACTGTGCGGTGCCGGAACCGGCGGCAGGAGCAGGGGAAGGCGTAGAAGCAGACGATCCGGCCGGCGCAGCGGCGGAGCCGTCCGTTTTGGCAGGAGCAGCCGGGACGGTGGAGGAGGAGTCGCGGGAGTCGGTGCGGTAGAAACCGGAGCCCTTGAAGACCACTCCGACGCTGTTGAACTTCTTCCGCAGGCGGCCGCCGCACTCCGGGCAGACCGTCAGGGAATCTTCACTGAAGGACTGCTGGATATCGAACGAATGGGAGCAGTCCTTGCAGGCATAGGCATACGTGGGCACTCTGGTGATCCTCCTTGGCACTCTCTCAGGCTGGCACTCTCAAGCCTCGAGTGCTAAGTATACATGGGGTCCAGGGGCACCTGCCGCCAGGCCGAGGGTGTGAGGACGGCGTCCACTGCCGCATCGAGGGGAGTGGTTTCAAAGGTGCCGGCCGGTACGAATTCGTGGTCAAAGACCACTGCGGCAGCGGGCGCGGGATTGCCGTCCGCACGCAGCTGCGCCAGGAACCGGTCGTAGTAGCCGCCGCCCTTGCCCATCCGGCCTCCGCCGGAATCCGCTGCCAGCGCCGGAACCAATATGAGGCCGAGTGCGGGCAGCTCGGCGGCGGCGTAGCGGGGTCCTGCCGGTTCCCGGAGGGAGCCGTACATTCCCGGCACCAGCGCGGTTTCGGGTGTCCAGTCAGCCCATGACAGCCTGTAATCCGGTTCGCAGACCGGAACCACAACGCGGTAGCCGGCGCTGCACAGGCCCGCCAGCAATGCTTCGGTTCCCGGTTCGGTCCCCACGGACAGGTACCCGGCAACGGTGCCGCCCGGTGCCGCCAGTTCCGGAACCCTGGCCAGTCCGGTGCGGGCAAGTGCGCTGGATGCTTCCGCTCTTTCGGCCGCCGTCATTTCCCGGCGCAGGCGCAGGAAATCCTTTCTGGCCTGATCCTTGTTTAGTGCACGCATACGCCCATTGTCCCTATAAGAATGCTTATTTGGTGCAATCTGAGACCTCTTAGGTACGCTTACGACTATGACGACCTCACGCCCCTCCATAACCAAAGCCGTAATTCCCGCCGCCGGCCTGGGTACGCGCTTCCTCCCCGCCACCAAGGCCATGCCGAAGGAAATGCTGCCGGTGGTGGACAAGCCCGCCATCCAGTACGTGGTGGAAGAGGCCGTTAACGCGGGCATGCCGGACATTCTTATGATCACCGGGCGGAACAAGCGTTCCCTCGAGGACCACTTCGACCGGGTTCCCTTCATCGAAAAGACCCTGGAGGACAAGGGAGACCTGGAAAAGCTCGCGATGGTGCGGGCTGCCTCGGAGCTGGGCGAAATCCACTACCTCCGCCAGGGCGACCCCAAGGGCCTGGGCCATGCCGTGCTCCGGGCGAAGCTGCACGTCGGCGACGAACCCTTTGCGGTCCTGCTCGGCGACGACCTGATCGATGCCCGTGACGATCTGCTGGAGGAAATGGTCGCGGTCCAGGCAAAGACCGGCGGTTCGGTCGTTGCCCTGATCGAGGTTGATCCGGAACAGATCAGTGCCTACGGCTGTGCGGATATCTCCGTGGTTGAGGGCGAGGACTACGTCCGCGTCAACAAGCTGGTGGAAAAGCCCGACGTCGCCGACGCGCCTTCCAACCTGGCCGTGATCGGACGCTACGTCCTCCACCCGTCGGTCTTCGGCGTCCTCGAGGAAACCGGTCCGGGCAGGGGCGGGGAAATCCAGCTCACGGATGCGCTGCAGACGCTGGCTGCCGGCGAGGGTGAAGGCTCCGGCGTCTACGGCGTGGTCTTCCGCGGCCGCCGCTACGACACCGGCGACAAGCTGAGCTACCTGAAGGCAGTGGTTTCGCTGGCATCCGAGCGCGAAGATCTTGGTCCGGCCCTGCGCGACTGGCTCAAGGACTTCACCGGGACGCTCGAAGACTGACTCCTGATGCGCGAATCGGTGGGGTGGCCGGTGGTCCTGGAGAGTGACGACGTCATCCTCCGGCCGATCCGGCACCGGGACCGGCGGGAATGGACGGAAGTCCGTTCCCGCAACGCCGCCTGGGTGGGGCCGTGGGAAGCCAGTAATCCTGTGTCCGGCGCTGAACCGCCGACGTACGGCGAGATGGTCCGCAGCCTCAACCGCCAGGCACGGCAGGATTCCGCTCTCCCGTTCCTCATCACGGAGCGGCAGGATCCGTCCAGGCCGCCGGCGATTGTGGGACAGCTGACCGTCTCCACGATTGTCTGGGGATCGGCCCGGATGGCGACGCTGGGCTACTGGGTGGACCAGGGCAGGGCGGGCCGCGGAATCGTGCCCACGGCGGTGGCATTGGCCACCGACCACTGCTTCTCCGCCCTGGCCCTGCACCGGATGGAAATCAACATCCGGCCGGAGAACGCACCCAGTCTGCGGGTGGTGGAAAAGCTTGGATTCCGGGATGAAGGCGTACGGGAGCGGTACCTGCATATCAACGGCCAATGGGCCGACCACCGCAGCTTTGCGCTCACCGCGGAGGAGGTCCCGGAGGGCCTGTTGAACCGGTGGAAATCCCGCCGCGAAGCCTAGCCGACGATTTTCCCGCCGGACACGCCGACACACCGGACCCAATGCCGGTACCGGCGGCCCGGAGCTTCTACCGTCGTAGGTGTGGACTTCCCTATTTTCAGCTCGCTCAACAGCTCGCTTGTGCTGGCGCTTGCCGTTGCGCTGTGGCTGGTCTGGGTAGGTCCGTTTTTCCTCCGACGGCCAACACCTTCCGCAGCACGGAAAGCATCACGGACGCCGCCCGCAGCCGCACCGCCCGCGGCAGATCAGCTGTCCGCCACTACCATCCGCCCGCCCGCCTCACCGGACAAGGGGTCCCAGAGGATCATCATGAACAACATCAGCAACACACCCAGCGGGGGCGGGTCTATGCACGTCTACGGTCAGCACCCTGCACCCCCGGCACAGCCGGCACCGGCCTTCCGCATCCGGACCGGGCGTACCGTCCTGGCAGCTGCCGGTCTGGCCGCCGTCCTGGCGGTTGTCATTGGTACGTTCCTGGCAGCCTTCACGTCGGTGTCCTGGTTCGTCCCCGCCGTCGGCCTGCTGGCAGCGGCCGCGGTTGTCGCGGCGCTCCGTTCCCTGGCCCTCCGTGACCGCCGGCGCCGAGTGGACAACGCGTTCCGCGCCGCCATGGGCCCGGACCCCCGCGAGGAGGAGGACGGCGCCACCGCCGAAGTACCGGCTGAGATGCCCGTTGACAACGCGCCGGTTACCAGACAGCAGCCCGAAACGGTTCTTTTCGACCGTGAGTCCGCGCCTGTACCGGAGGAAACCGTTGCTGCGGCGGGCGCGGTTCCGGCCCGCATCCCGGCGGCGGAACCGGAGGAGAAAAACGTGAACGCCACGGCACCCGCCGTCCGCCTTCCCGCCCGGCCCAGCACCACCCCGTGGCAGCCGGTGGAGCTGCCCAAGCCGGTGTACGTCGATGCGCCCAAGGCCGAACGGCCTGCACCGGAGCCGATTATTCTGCCCGAAGCCCCGCGGCCCCTGGCGAAGACTCCGCTGCGTCCATCTGCTGCACCGGCTGCGCCGGTGCAGCAGGAACGTCCCGAGACCGGCAAGATTAACCTCGACGACGTCCTGCAGCGCCGGCGGGCGTAGGCGATACCAAAGGCAGGGTCCGTGCCAACCCGGTTTCCGGGCCGCCCCCGGCCTGCAGCCGACGCGGTGTCCGTCCTCGGCAGCGCCGGGATGCGGGGACCCCTGCAGGATGTGCTCCGTTCCCGCGGGCTGAAGCTTGAGCACTGGGAACACCTGCGCAGCCACCACCGGCCCGGAGGGGCAGTCTCCGCCCTGTACCGCGTCCGGTGCCGCCGGCCCGGGAGGAGCAGCGGAGGCCGGAGCGATGCGGACCTCACCCTGCATCTGGGTGCCACTACTGCGGACGGCACTGTTCCCGCCGGTTCCGGAACCTCCGCCGCACGGATAGCCGGGCTGCAGCTGCACCTATGGGTCCACCCCCATGACCCGGTGCTTGAATCCCTGCCCTGGGCAACGGACGGCACCGCCGTGGCCAGGGACGTCTTTGGTGCAGACGACCCGGTACGGCTTTCCCTCGTTGCCTACCGGCCCCTGCGCCGGGCCGTGCTCCGCGCCGAACATCCCGGCCGCACGGTGTATCTGAAGCTTCTCCCCCCGGCGCTGCTGCCCGCCCTGCGGCGGCGCCACCGGCTGCTGGAGGACAGCAGGGTTCCGGCCCCGCAGCTGCTGCCGGGTTCCGCAGCCCGCGGGGCTGCCATCCTCAGCGCACTGCCCGGCACCTCACTGTTCCGGCTACTGGCCGGCGACGGACCCGCACCGGTCCGGCCGGAAGCCCTGCTGGACCTGCTCGATGCCTTGCCGCAGGGCGCCTTGGACCTGCCGCTGCGCCGGTCCTGGGCGGACCGCGCCGAGGACTATGCCGCGGCCGCCGCAGCGGTCCTCCCCGGGCAGGCGGCAGCCGTTTTCGACCTTGGCCGCAGCATCCGGGAAGCAGTGGAATCCGCTCCGGCGGGACCGCTGGTACCGGTCCACGGCGACTTCCACGAGGGCAACGTGCTGCTAAGCGACGGAACGGTCAGCGGGATGCTGGACGTTGACGGCCTGGGACCGGGACGGCGGGTGGATGATCTGGCCTGCCTGGTGGGGCATCTGGCCGTCCTTGCCGCAGCCAATCCGGGCAAGGCCCAGTTCGCCCGTGCCCTGGCGGACTACCGCCGGGTCTTTGAGGACGCCGTGGACCCGGCGGCCCTGAACGCGCGGGCGGCCGGCGTCGTACTCACCCTGGTGGCCGGTGCACGCGCCGGGAACGGTGGAAGCCGGACCCGGAACGCCGCGCTCCGGCTGAAGACGGCGCAGCGGCTGCTGCGCGACGCCGGAGGGTAACCGGCGGCAGGCCGTCCCCGGCAGGATCAGGCCGTGGGCGGGACCAGTTTCCCCAGCAGGGGTTCGGTACGGTACGGGATGTGTTCATGCAGGGCCAGGACCGTTTCCGTCCGGATCACTCCTTTGATCCTCAGGACCGAGCGCAGGGTCTGCTGCAGCTGCTGGGTATCCGTGGCAGTGAGCCGGCACCAGACATCGCCGCGTCCGGAAATCTCGTGCACTTCAAGCACCTGGGGGAGGGTCCGCAGCCCGGAAATCACGCCGTCGAGTTCCCGGTGGTTCACTTCGATGGTGACGAACGCCTGGACGTCGTAGCCGAGCTGGGCCAGGTCAACGTCCCGGCCGTTGTTCCGGATCACCCCGCTGCGCATCAGATGACGTACGTGGCTCTGGGCAGTGTTGCGGGCAACACCGAGTTTCTCGCTCAGGTCGCTGATCTGGGCGCGGGGGTCCCGAACCAGTTCCAGCAGCAACCGGCGGTCCAGCGAATCCAGATTGGCCATCTAGCGCAGCTCCTGTCAGCAACTGAGGACTTTATTGAGCGAATCAGTCAAAAGAACACCTAAAGTGTGCGGCACTGCTCGCCGATACTTCATCCTATAGGGGCATTAGCTACAAATAGGATGGATGTGCCCCGTGACAGTGCTCAGTGAGCTGCGTATGCAGCCCGCCGCCCGCACAAGGCGGAAGGAGTGGGACGCCGCTATCCGGCCCCGGCTGGTCCTCACGATTGCCGTCATGGGCACGCTGCTGATCGGTGCCAACCTCGCGACCCCGCTGTATCCGCTGCTGGGCCAATCGCTGGGCCTGTCGTACTTCGGCGTCACCCTGGCATTCACCTCCTATGTGCTGGTGCTGGTTGCCGGCCTGCTGCTGGTGGGGCACTGGTCCGACTACATCGGCCGCCGCGCGGCGCTGGTAGTGGCCGGCGTCGTTTCCCTCGCCGGAGGGCTGATCTTCGGCACCGCCACCGGAGTGGGTGCCCTGATGCTCGGCCGCGCCCTCCAGGGAGCCTCGGTGGCCCTGGCCACCGGTGCCAGTTCGGCTGCCCTGCGCGAACTGCTGCCGCATAAACCCGAATGGGCCACCCGGTTCACGCTGCTCGTCTCGGCCGGCGGCGTGGCGGCCGGTCCCGTGATCGGCGGGCTCTTGTCGCTGCTGCCCGCGCCGACCTTGACGCCGTTCCTCATCCACTCGGCCGTTCTGGCGGCACTGCTGATTCCGCTGTGCCTGCTGAAGGCCCGCCCGGCGATTTCCCTGCCGGAAGGCCGGCCGCTGGCCATGCTGCGTCCGCGCAAACCCGCTGTCTCGCATCGTGCCCGTTCCCAGTTCTGGATCGCTTCCACCACCGGGTTCCTCAGCTTCGCGGCTTTCGGGTTCTGCCTGTCCCTGGCGCCCACCTACTTTTCCTCCATCGCCGGCACCACGTGGCGGCCCGCCATCGGGCTGCTGGCAGCCCTGGCGCTGGGTGCCTCGGCCGTCAGCCAACTGACCGGCATCCGCGGCCGCTACACGGCACCTGTAGGACTTGCCGCAATGGGCACGGGCATCGCCCTGATTCCGGTGGCAGGTGCCACCGGAAGCCTCGTGCTCCTGGCCGTTGCCTGCCTGATGGCCGGCTTCGGGCAAGGCATGGCGTTCCGGGTGGTGTTCAACGAAGTTGCCGCCGCCGTGGAGGCGGCCGAGCACGCCCGGATCATCAGCACGGTCTACGTCATCACCTACCTCGGCAGCGCCATCCCGGTACTGGGCCTCGGTGCAGCCGGCGGCATCTGGGGGCTGGATGTTGCGGTGGCCTGGTTCTCAGGGCTGATCACGGCAGCGTGCCTGGCCCTGGCCGTGCTGAGCCTGCGGCGGAACCGGCGCCGGACCTTCGCGGGTTAGGTTCGTCCTGCGCCTGCCGGAACGTAGGGTGGACACATGCATGCATCGCCTCCCGGTACCGCCGGTCCGGACACCATCGGCCTCGACATCGGCGGAACCAAGACCCACGGCATCCGGCTGCACCGCGGCACCGCCGCGGCCGAGTTCATTGCCGGGAGCGCCAACGTACAGAACGTCCCGGTTGCGGCGGCACGCGAATCGCTCGCGGCAGTTTTCGCGGCGCTGGGAACCGACGGCGTCGGCCGGGTGATCGCCGGCTCCGGGGGAGTGGACACAGCGCAGGACGAGGACGCACTGCGCGGCCTGATCGCCGAACAGGTACCCGGCGCCGTCGTCGACGTCGTCCACGACACCCGCCTCATCCTCGCGGCCGGCCAGGCCTCGGAAGGCATCGCCGTCATTGCCGGCACGGGGTCCGTGGCCTGGGGCATCGACGGTTCCGGCCGGCAGGCCCGCTCGGGCGGCTGGGGCTACCTGCTCGGTGACGAAGGCAGCGCGTACTGGATCGGGCGCGAAGCCGTCCGCCACACGCTCCGCCGCAGCAACCTGGAACTGGAACCGGATGCGCTTGGCCAGGCCCTCCTGCACGAGTGCGGCGCGGCTGCCCCCGAGTCGCTGATCGGCCTGTTCCACGGCCGCCCCGACCGCCGGTACTGGGCGGCCAAGGCCGGGCTGGTCTTTGCCGCGGCGGAGCACGGGAACCAGTCCGCCGCAGCTATCGTGGCCGAGGCAGCCGGTCACCTGGCCGGACTCATCCTGGACGTGGCGGGACTGCTCCGGGTCACGGGACCCGTGGTGATAGGCGGGGGACTGGGCATGCACCAGCCCCAGCTGCAGGACCTGCTGCGGGAGAGCCTCTCCGCGGCAGGGCTGAGGGATATCCGTTTCCTGACCGCCGATCCCGTGTACGGGGTTGCCTATCTGCTCGGCGCCGGGGCACCGGTTTCCGCCTCACCGGGCAGCGAACCGATCGGCGGCGGCAATGGCCGCTGACTTCGACGTCCGGGTCGGGGCGTATGCAGTAATTGTCCGCGAGGGGAAGCTGGTCCTGGCGCACTGGAACCAACATGGCAACTCCCGCTGGACGCTGCCCGGCGGCGGATTGGAACGGGGCGAGGACGCTCCTGCCGCCGCCCTGCGCGAAGTGCTGGAGGAGACCGGCTACGACGCCCGGCTCGAGGAGCTGCTGGGAGTGGACAGCATTTTCATTCCCCCGCAGAAGCGCATGCGGGGCGAACCCCGGATGCTGCATGCCCTGCGCATCATTTACCGGGCCACGCTTACCGGCGGCGCCCTGCGCAACGAGCAGGGCGGCAGCACCGATGAGGCCGCCTGGGTACCCCTGGACGAGGTTCCGGCACTGGACCGGACCGAGCTGGTGGATACGGGGCTGCGCCTGCTCGCATCCGGTGCCGGCAGCCTTCCCGGAGCGGGGAACGGATCCGACGCCGGCCAATCCCCGGATCTCCCGGCTGCGCAGCACGGACACCGGGTACCCTGAGACACCACCGCGTCCTGTTCCTATCCATTCCGGACCTCCGGGACGCTGGACTAGCGTTGCACGTGTGAAATACCGTGAGGCTTCACGGCACGTCACGAGCTGCCCGGCACCCCGGCACCCCCCCCCACGGAAGGCATGCACCAATGACTCCGCCGCCAGAAACCGCTTCGCCCGACGCCCTCTCCGGTGCCCCTGCAGGACAACCGATGATCCGGTTCCGGGCAGTGACCAAGACCTACGGTGATGCAGCGCCCGCGGTCCGGAACCTGGACCTGGACATCGCGCGCGGCTCCATCACCGTCTTCGTTGGTCCCTCCGGGTGCGGAAAAACCACCTCACTGCGGATGATCAACCGGATGGTGGAACCGACGCTGGGCAGCATCGAAGTCGACGGCCGGGACATCTCCACCGTCAAGGCCGCGGAGCTGCGGCGTTCCATGGGCTACGTCATGCAGTCCTCCGGCCTGCTGCCGCACCGCACCGTCCTGGACAACGTGGCAACGGTCCCGCGCCTGAACGGCACCCCGCGGCGTGAGGCACGGCGCCGGGCCGCGGAGCTGCTCGACGTCGTCGGGCTGGCATCCGCCCTGGGGGACAGATATCCGGCCCAGCTTTCCGGCGGCCAGCAGCAGCGCGTGGGTGTTGCGCGTGCCCTGGCCGCGGACCCGCCGGTGCTGCTGATGGACGAACCCTTCAGCGCCGTGGATCCCGTGGTGCGGGCCGAGCTGCAGGAAGAGCTGCTGCGCCTGCAGCAGGAACTGTCCAAGACCATCGTGTTCGTCACCCACGACATAGACGAAGCAACCATTCTCGGGGACAAGGTGGCCGTCTTCGCCACCGGCGGACGGCTCGCCCAGTACGCGGCTCCCGAGGAGATCCTCCGGGCACCGGTTGATGACTTCGTGGCCGGATTTGTGGGGCGTGACCGCGGCTTCCGGCACCTGTCCTTCCAGGACGGCACCGCGGTGCCCCTGCATCCGGTGCAGCTCATCGCGGCCGACCGGCTGCCGGACCCCTCCGCAACCGTCGACGGCGGCTGGGCCCTGTGCGTGGATTCCGACGGCGCACCGCTGGGCTGGGTGCCGGCGGAGCGCAGGGACTCCATCACCGGCACCGCGGACCTGGTCCCCGGCGGGTCCCTCTATCCCGAAGGGACGAGCCTGCGCCGGGCCCTTGACGCGGCACTCTCCTCTCCGGCGGGGCTGGGAGTGGCCGTGGACGACGCCGGCCGGGTGACCGGCGTCGTCAAGCCGGGGGAGATCCTGGCGCTGATCGAAGCCGCACGCCTGCAGCGGGCCGGGAGCTGACATGGAATGGTTCCTTGCGCACACCGATGATGTCCTCCGCCTCAGCGGGCTGCACCTCTACCAGTCGGTGCTGCCCCTGGTCATCGGTGTCCTGATCGCCCTTCCGCTGGCGCAGCTGGTGCGCGGCCGCCGGAAAATCCGCGGCTTCGTGCTGTCCGCCGGCTCCCTGCTGTACACCATTCCCTCGCTGGCCCTGTTCGTCACCCTGCCCGCCATTCTCGGGACCCGCATCCTGGACCTCGCGAACATCATTGTGGCCCTGACCATCTATGCCGTGGCCCTGATGCTCCGGGTGGGCATCGACGCCTTCGATTCCGTGGACGACGGCGTCCGGCAGGCCGCCGTGGCCATGGGCTACCGGCCGCTGCGCCGGTTCCTCACGGTGGACCTGCCGCTGTCCGTTCCGGTCCTCATCGCCGGGCTGCGGGTGGTCTCGGTCAGCAACATCTCCATGGTCAGCGTCGGCGCCCTGATCGGGGTGGAGAACCTGGGGTTCTTCTTCAGCGACGGGCTGCGCCGCTATTTCCTGACCGAGATCGTGGTCGGAATCATCGCCACCCTGGTCCTGGCCTTCCTCATGGACCTGCTGCTGGTCCTGGTCCAGCGGCTGCTCACGCCCTGGACCCGCGCGGGCGAGTCCGGCCGGGCTGCGCGGGGCAGCGCCAAGCGCAGCGGCGGCACGGACGGCGGAGGCCCGGCACCGGCCGTCCGGCCTGCTCCGGTGGCAGCCGCCCCCGACGTCGCACTGAAGGGGGCGTAGGCATGGTGGGTATTCCGCGCACCGACTACACCAGCACCAACGCCCTCGGCCAGGGACGCGAATGGTTGATGGACCCCGCCAACTGGAGCGGACCGGCGGGCATCCCGGTCCGGACCCTGGAGCACCTGCAGTACACCGGGCTCGCCCTGCTGATCGCTGCCGTCATTGCCGTGCCGCTGGGCCTGTTCATCGGGCACACCGGCCGCGGCCAGGTGGCGGTGGTGGCGGTCTCCGGGCTGCTGCGGGCACTGCCCACCCTGGGCATGCTCACCCTGTTTGTCCTCCTGGCCGGGCTGGGGCTGATGCCGCCCATCTGGTCGCTGGTCCTGTTGGCCGTTCCGCCGCTGCTGGCCGGCACGTACGCGGGAGTGGCGTCGGTGGACCGCAGCGTGGTGGACGCGGCCCGCAGCCTGGGCATGAACGAGCCGCAGATACTGTTCCGGGTGGAGGTGCCCAACGGCATGCGGGTCCTCCTGGGCGGGCTGCGCGGCGCCGCCCTGCAGGTGGTGGCGACGGCGGCCGTCGTGGCCACGATCAACCTCGGCGGGCTGGGCCGCTACCTGATCGACGGGCTGGCGGTGGGGGACTACGGGCGGGTCTTTGGCGGAGCAGTGATCATTGCGCTGCTGGCGCTCGCCGTGGATGCCGTGATTGCGTTGGGATCACGCTTTCTGATTCCGTCAGGACTTGGCCGCCTCGGCGCGGCCGGTAAATCGACCGGCGGCGGAGTACCCGCTGCCGGCGCACAAGGAGGAAAACAATGATGCAGCACCCGCGCCCCAATGCACGGCGGAGGGCCCTGGCGGCCCTGGCCGGTGGAATGGCCCTAGCCCTGGCCGGCTGCAGCGGAGGTGGGGATCCGCTGGAGAATGAAGCCACCCCTGAAGCTTCCGGCAGCAGCACCTCACAGGCGCTGGTTGTGGGATCGGCCGATTTCCCGGAGAGCAGCACCATTGCCGAGATCTATGCCGGTGCCCTCAATGCGGCCGGCATCGAGGCGGAGACCCGGCTGGGCATCGGCTCCCGCGAGGTCTACGTTCCCGCACTCGAAGACGGCTCCATCGACGTGATTCCCGAGTACACCGGAGCGCTCCTGGTCTACGTGGATCCGGAAACCGACCTGGTGGACGCCGGCGAGATCGTGGATTCCCTCAGCGAAAACCTGCCCGAAAACCTGGTGGTCCTCGAGCCCTCCGAGGCCGAGGACAAGGACGCCATGGTGGTCACGGCCGCCACTGCGGAAAAGTACCAGCTCGAAAGCATCGAGGACCTGGCGGAGGTCTGCGGGGAACTGACCCTCGGAGCACCGGCGGAATTCGCCGAGCGGACCCAGGGCGTGCCGGGCCTGCAGGAGAAGTACGGCTGCACGTTCCAGGAATTCACGGCGATCGGTGACAGCGGCGGCCCGCTGACCGTTGACGCCCTGCTGAACGACGACGTCCAGGTGGCCGACATTTACACCACCAGCCCCGCCATCGAGGAAAACGGGCTTGTGGTCCTGGAGGACCCGAAGCAGAACTGGCCGGCCCAGCAGGTCATCCCGCTGATCGCCGAAGACCGCGTGGACACTGAGGCCCGGGACGTGCTGGACGAGGTGTCCGCCCAGCTGACCACTGAGGACCTCATTGCCCTGAACCAGGCCGTCAGCGGCGACCAGAAGCTCGACCCGGCTGAAGCGGCGCAGGACTGGCTGGAGGAAAAGGGCCTGGCCTGACCTTGCCGCAGTGCTGCAGGCGGTGTCCGGGGGAGCGAAACATGCGCTGTTCCGGACGCCGCCTGTGGCATCCTAAGAAAATGGCAGAATTCAAGCAGTCGCACAAACTCCACAACGTCCTGTATGACATTCGTGGACCGTTGCTCGAACACGCGCAGCGGATGGAAGCAGCAGGCCACCGGATCCTGAAGCTGAATATCGGCAATCCCGCCCCGTTCGGCTTTGAAGCGCCCGAAGCCATCCTGGTCGACATGATGCGGCACCTGCCCAAGGCCCAGGGCTACAGCGATTCCCGCGGTATCTTCTCCGCCCGCACCGCGGTGGTGCAGTACTACCAGGGCCGGGGCATCAACAACATCGACGTCGACGACGTGTACCTGGGCAACGGGGTCAGCGAACTGATTACCCTGTCCATGCAGGCGCTGCTGAACAACGGGGACGAAATCCTCGTCCCCGCCCCCGACTACCCGCTGTGGACCGCTTCGGTGTCCCTGGCCGGCGGCACTGCAGTGCACTACCTCTGCGACGAATCCGAGCACTGGTGGCCGGACGTGGAGGACCTTGCCTCGAAGATCACCGACCGCACCAAGGGCATTGTCCTGATCAACCCGAACAACCCGACCGGCGCGGTGTACCCCGAGCACGTGGTGAAGTCGATCGTGGACCTGGCGCGCAAACACGGCCTGATCATCTTTTCGGACGAAATCTACGAGAAGATCCTCTATGACGACGCCGTGCACGTGAACTCCGCCGCGGTGACCGGCGACGACGTGCTCTGCCTGACCTTCAGCGGCCTGTCCAAGGCCTACCGGATAGCTGGCTACCGCAGCGGCTGGATGGCCATCTCCGGCCCCAAGCGCGAGGCAGCGGACTACATCGAGGGCATCAACCTGCTGGCCAACATGCGCTTGTGCGCGAACGTTCCCGCGCAGCACGCCATCCAGACCGCGCTCGGCGGCTACCAGAGCATCAATGACCTGATCCTGCCCGGCGGGCGGCTGCGGGCGCAGCGCGACAAGGCGCACCAGATGCTCAACGACATTCCCGGAGTCACGTGTGAACTGGCACAGGGCGCCCTCTACCTGTTCCCGCGCCTGGACCCGGACGTGTATCCGATCAAGGACGACGAACAGTTCGCCATGGACCTGCTCAAGCAGCAAAAGATCCTGGTGTCGGTGGGGACGGCGTTCAACTGGGTGCGCCCGGACCACTTCCGGATGGTGACCCTGCCCAATGTGGAGGACATCGAGGACGCCATGACCCGGCTTGGCGAGTTCCTGGCCAGCTACAAGCCGTAGGGGGCACTACTCGCCCGCGGCCTGCCCGCGGGCAGCGTCCAGGCGCCGGCGGGCACCTTCGAGCCAGGATTCACAGCGGTTGCTCAGGTGCTCGCCGCGCTCCCAGAGGGCCAGGGATTCCTCCAGGCTGGCGCCCCCGGTTTCGAGCCGGCCGACCACGGCCAGGAGCTCGTCGCGGGCCTGCTCGTAGCTCATGGCTTCGATGTCGGCGGGTACTGCCGGTACTGCGGGTGTTTCACTCATGTTCTTGTCCTTACGGTCTGGGGTAATCGTCGGGGTAGGGGAAGCGGGCCGGGCTACCGGGTGCCTTCGACGGCGGTGAGTTCGCCGACGGCGACGCGGATCCGCAGCTGTGCAGCAGCGGGCACGGTGCCGGCGTCGCGCACCACGGAGCCGTCCTCGAGCTGGACGACGGCGTAGCCTCGGTCCAGGGTGTTCTGCGGCGAGAGCGCACGGACCTGGGCGCGCAGGTGCCCGATCCGGTCGGCGTCGCGGCGGAGCTCGGCCCGCACAGCGGACATGGCGCGTGAGCGGAGCCGGGAGATCTCTTCCTCGCGCCGTTCCACCATGGACAGCGGGGCGGCCAGGGCCGGCCGTGACCGGACATGGTTCAGCCGGTCCGTTTCCCGGCCCAGCACCGTGGCGAGGATGCGCCGCAGCTGGGCACGTGACTGCCGGATCCGCGCCAGTTCCTCACCGACATCGGGCACCACGCGCTTCGCGGCATCCGTGGGGGTGGAGGCACGCAGGTCGGCCACGTCGTCGAGCAGGGGGCGGTCCGCTTCGTGGCCGATGGCGCTGACCACCGGTGTTGCGGCGGCCGAGACCGCACGGACCAGGTCCTCGTGGCTGAAGGCCAGCAGGTCTTCCAGCGATCCGCCGCCGCGGGCAATGATGATCACGTCCACTTCGGGCATGGCGTCCAGTTCCGCTAGGGCCCGGGTCACTTCGGCAACCGCGTTGACGCCCTGGACCGCCACTTCGCGGACTTCGAACTCAACGGCGGGCCAGCGGAGCGCGGCGTTGCGCATCACGTCCTTCATGGCGTCGGAGTTCCGGCCGGTAATCAGTCCGATCCTGCCCGGCAGCAGCGGGAGCGGGAGCTTGCGGTCCTCGCGGAAGAGGCCTTCAGCGGCCAGGGCATGCCGGAGCCGTTCAATCCGGGCAAGCAGGTCACCCAGCCCCACCGGCCGGATGTCGCGGGTCTGCATGGACAGGCGCCCCGTCTTGACCCAGAAATCCGGTTTCACCAGCGCCACCACCCGGGCGCCGCGTTCCAGCGGAAGTTCCAGCCGGTTCATGACCGTGCTCCACGCCGTCAGGGAGAGCGAGACTTCGGCATCGACGTCGCGCAGGGTGATGTAGGAGGCGTTGGCGCGGCGGTTCAGCTCGATCACCTGGCCCTCCACCCAGGTGGCCGGGGCACGGTCAATGTAGCTCTTGAGGTTCTTCGAAAGCAGGGCAAGGGGCCACGGGTTCTCCGGCGACGTCTGCGCGGCAGTGGCGGGCAGGGTGGTCTGCTCCGGGGTATTCTCGGGACTCAACGGTCCGCTGTCGTCTTGCATCTGAATGCTCCCGCGGTGGATTGGCACTGGCTTCCGGTCCGGTGGAGGAACCGGCCTTGAGCTTAATGTCTATCAGGTGCTTCCCCCGGTCCGGCTCTCCGGCCCTCCAGCGGCAGGCAGAACCCGACGAAACTAGGAACTTTCCATGCGCACAATCACCTCAGCCGTCTTTGGCCTGCTGGCCGTCCTGCTTACCGCTGCAGCATTCTGCGGGGCGTGGCTGAACGCGAACGTGGTGTCGGAAAGCGGCTTTGCCGCCCTGGGCGAACCGCTGGCCCGGGACGAAGCCTTCCAGCGCGACGTGGCCGTGTCCCTGTCCGCGCAGGTTGCTGAGTCGGTCGAGGTACCGGCACCGCTGGACGGATTTGTGGAGCCCGTGATCGCCTCGGCCGTGGAACGCGTCCAGGCCCTGCCGGAGTATCCGCAGGCCTGGAACGAGACACTGCACCGCTCGCACGCGCTCACCTTCGGCAACGCCGAAGGGGAGGCCGGCTCGGCGGTGACGCTGGACGTCGCGCCGCTGGTGGCGCTGGTCACCGACACAGTGGGGAACGAACTGGGAGTATCCGTGCCGGCGCCCGGGCAGGTTGCCGTGGGAATCGGCGGGACGGGACATGCGGAGCTGATCCGGAACGTGGAACGGGCCGGAGAGTCGTGGCCGGTGGCTGCGCTCGCAGCCGCGGCGGCCGGCATCCTTGCCCTGTTCACCGCTCGACGCCGGTCCGCCACCCTGGCGCTGATGGGCCTTGGTGCGGCGCTGGTGGGAGCAGTGCTGTGGCTGACGGCCGGAATGCTCCCGAACCTGGTATCCGCCCGTCTGACGGATACCCCGGTGGCTTTCGGCTTCGCCGACGCCTTCACGTCACGGGCCGCTGATTGCCTGCAGGCGTGGACCATCGGCCTGATGCTCGTCGGGGCCGCGGTGCTGGTGGCCGGACTGGTGGCACGCAGTGCGAGGGGCAACCGGCGGTAGCTCTGCTGTGAGCGTACCCATAGCCCGCGGGGACGGGATCGCAGGACCCACCCGATAGCATAGGGACATGACCAGCACAGTTATCTCCGTGCCTATGCCCACCGTGCCCCGGCGGCGCCGCACTCCTGAGGACGTGGCGGCTGCCGCTCCCGTTTTCGGTCCGCGGCGCGTACTGCTCGCGGCACCGCGCGGCTACTGCGCCGGAGTGGACCGGGCGGTCATCGCCGTCGAAAAGGCGCTGGAAGCCTACGGTCCGCCGGTCTACGTCCGCAAGCAGATTGTCCATAACCTCCACGTGGTCTCCACGCTGGAGGAAAAGGGTGCCATCTTCGTGGACGAGACCGATGAGGTGCCCGAGGGCGCCCGACTGATCTTCTCCGCGCACGGCGTTTCCCCCGCCGTCGTCCAGTCCGCGAAGGACCGGAACCTGCAGACCATTGACGCCACCTGCCCGCTGGTCACCAAGGTGCACCGCGAGGCCGTCCGGTTTGCCCGCGACGATTTCGACATCCTGCTGATCGGGCACGAGGGCCACGAAGAGGTCGAGGGCACCTACGGCGAGGCGCCGGAGCACATGCAGATTGTCAACGGCCCCGAAGACGTGGACAAGGTCACCGTAAGGGATCCGGACAAGGTCATCTGGCTGTCCCAGACCACGCTCAGCGTGGATGAAGCCATGCACACCGTGAACCTGCTGCGCGAACGTTTCCCCACCCTGCAGGATCCGCCCAGCGACGACATTTGCTATGCCACGTCCAACCGCCAGGCCGCCATCAAGAAGATCGCCCCCGAAGCGGACCTGGTGCTCGTGGTCGGTTCGGCGAACTCCTCGAACTCCGTCCGGCTGGTGGAGGTGGCGCTGGAATACGGTGCCAAGGCGTCCTACCGCGTGGACTTCGCCAACGAGGTGGACGAGAGCTGGTTCGAGGGCGTGGCCACCGTTGGAGTGACCTCCGGCGCCTCCGTCCCGGAAAACCTGGTCCAGGACGTGCTGAACCTGCTGTCCCAGTACGGCTACGGCGACGTCGAAGAGGTAGTGACCGCCGAAGAAGACATCATCTTCTCGCTGCCCAAGGAGATCCGCGCGACGCTGAAGGCCATGGGGGACTCTTCCCGCGGCCTGGGCGGCCGCCGCCGTGCCGACGAGTCCTAGCGCCCGGTATCATTTACTAACGTGGCTCTTACTATTGGCATCGTCGGACTGCCCAACGTCGGCAAATCAACCCTTTTCAATGCGCTGACCCGCAACAACGTGCTGGCGGCGAACTATCCGTTCGCCACCATCGAACCGAATGTCGGCGTCGTGTCCCTTCCGGACCCGCGGCTGGCCAAGCTGGCTGAAATCCACGGTTCGGCGCGCATCCTTCCGGCCACGGTGTCCTTCGTGGACATCGCCGGGATCGTCAAGGGCGCCTCCGAGGGTGAAGGCCTGGGCAACCAGTTCCTGGCCAACATCCGTGAGGCCGAGGCCATTGCCCAGGTTATCCGCGTGTTCGATGACCCCGACGTCATCCACGTGGACGGCAAGGTCGATCCGCGTTCGGACATGGAGACCATCAACACCGAGCTGATCCTGGCCGACCTGCAGACGCTGGAAAAGGCGATTCCGCGGGTGGAGAAGGAAGTCAAGATCAAGAAGCGCGACGCCGCGCAGCTGGCTGCCATGCAGGCCGCGCAGGCTGTGCTGGAGCGCGGCGATACGATCTTCTCCTCGGTGGAGAAGGACAAGCTGGACATGGAGCACCTGCGCGAGCTGAGCCTGCTCACCGCCAAGCCGTTCATCTACGTGTTCAACGTGGACGACGCCGTCCTGGGCAACCCGGAGCGCCAGGCCGAGCTGCGCGAACTCGTGGCTCCTGCCGACTGCATCTTCCTGGACGCCAAGCTCGAAGCCGACCTGGTGGAGCTGGACGAAGAAGAAGCCCGCGAGATGCTGGAAATGAACGGCCAGGAAGAATCCGGCCTGGACCAGCTGGCCCGTGTCGGCTTCCACACCCTGGGCCTGCAGACCTACTTGACGGCCGGCCCGAAGGAAACCCGCGCCTGGACCATCAAGCAGGGCGACACCGCGCCGCAGGCTGCCGGCGTCATCCACTCCGATTTCCAGCGTGGCTTCATCAAGGCCGAAGTGGTCTCCTTCGACGACCTCGTGGAGGCCGGGTCCATGGCTGAGGCCAAGTCCCGCGGCAAGGTCCGGATCGAAGGCAAGGACTACGTCATGGCCGACGGCGACGTGGTTGAGTTTAGGTTTAATGTCTAGGTTTATCGCCTGAAACAATCAGAATGCCGCCCTCGCCGGAAACGCTGAGGGCGGCATTTCTTGTAACCGGGGTCGATAGGTTTACGCTGACCTATCCGGGCAGAACTCCTTGGTCCAGAAGTGCGTTGGGCAGGCCGGATACTTGGACAAGAGAACAGAATCCCTCAAAGACACAGCCTGGGCGATCATGGGACTACCGGAGAAGAGCACCGAGTATGCCCCGTTGGGGCCAGCTGAGCTGCAGAAGGCCTTACTGGAAGGAATGAACAGTGCCCGCCTTTAGGACACATATGAGGATGTTCACGGCCGCGGCTGCTGTGCTCCTAGTGGGAACGACACTAACCGCGTGCGCCGAGAAGGATCCCACTACGACAATCAGTGCCAGGGAAGGGCGGGACCGGGTGGTGGAACTCGTGTTCACTACCGCCGAACAGCTCGACGTCACCGGGTGGTGGCCCCGCAACGGGTCAGCGTGGGCGCAGGAGTGCACCCCCGAAAGCGGCCATGGACGGGGGGACGCCACCGCCAGTTACAGCTACGACCGCTGGGCCCCTCAAGGAACGGACCATGTTGAGGACGCCCAGCGCGTCGCCGAGTATTGGGAGTCCCTTGGCATGACCGTACGCACCATAAACCCGACAAAAGACCCGGTCGTGTTTGGCGAGGGTGGTCCCGTCCTCCGGGCTGAATTCGATACTGATGCACCTGAACAGTCGTACAGTATCGGGGCTACTGCCCCCTGCTCGCCGGGCGACGCGTTTACGTTGAATGAGGAGGACAGTGCCGAGCGCGATCAGGGCAAAGTCCTCCCGGGAGACGAAGGCCTCGTCCTTCAGGAAGAGCCCCCGCACTAACTCCACGAAGCAATCCCAGCCTGCCCCGGCACATCGCGGCGCCGTCGGTCCTTCATTCATGCCGACATCGCGATGCTCCAGGCTCCAGACGGTCAAACCCATTGCAGACAGGCCCCGCCGAATCGGAGAATCGCCGTATGGGCCTTCTGACTTTCAGCATCAACGTCACCCTGGACGGCTGCATCGACCACCAGGAGGGTATTGCCGACGACGAGACGCACGCCTACTTCACCGCCCTTCTGGACGAGGCCGGCGCCATGCTCTGGGGGCGGACCACGTACGAGATGATGGAGAGCGCCTGGCCGGCGGTTGCCCGAGGCGAGGTCGAAGCGCCTGAGGCGCTGCGGGGGTGGGCGCTCACGCTGGAGGCAAAACCCAAGTACGTCGTGTCAGCGACACGCAGCGACTTCCCGTGGAACAACAGCCACCGCATCGAAGGGGACCTGCGCACCGCGGTGCAGGAGCTCAAGGACCGGACCCCGGACGGGGTGCTCGTCGGCAGCGGGAAACTGGCGGCAGGGCTGGACCGGCTGGACCTGATCGACGAGTACAGGTTCCTCGTCCACCCTAGGATCACCGGCCACGGCCCGACTCTGTACCAGGGTCTTCTCGACAGCACGCGCCGCCTCGAACTCGTCTCGGCGGAACCGATGCGCAACGGTGCAATCTCCGTACAATACCGGCGGGCTGACTGAGGTCCACCGGGGGAAATAAAAGCAGGCCGTACCCAACGGGCCCGGCCTGCTTCTACTAACAACTTTCGTGCCTATTCGGCGGATTACACCGTGCTGCCTTCAGACTGCAGGGCTTCACCGCGGGAGCGCAGGTAGGTCGCGATCGCCAGGCGGTTGATTGCGGACCGGCTGACGATGCCGACGGGACGGGAATCGTTGCCAGCGACCACCGGTACCTTCTTCAGGCGTGCGTCCGACAACGCCGCCACTGCGTCACTGATCGATGCGCCGGCGTCGAGAGTGACGACGTCGTGCGTTGCGAGCCGCATGACGTTTAGGTTCGCGAGATCGGACATGGCCTGGTCCAGGTCGTCCCCAGCCCCGATGGCATAGGAATAGATCGACGTCGAGGACGGATGGGTGGCAGACAGATAGCGCAGGACGTCGCCGTCGGACAGGAAGCCCGCCAGCGTGCCGTCGGCGTTGAGGACCGGTGCGCCCGAGATGCCGCGCTCAGCGAAGGTCCGGAGGGCGTCCAGCACCGTGGAGTCCGAGGACAGGGCATACACGTCGGACTTCATGATTGCTTGGACACTGTCCGCCGGAAGCTGGACGCTTTCAGCGGGGCGGCGCGAGCGTACCGAACGGTAGGCCAGGAAAGCGAGCAGAATGCCGATAATCGAGGTGACAACCACCAGGGCAACGGAACCGTGGAAGCCCGCAAGCAGCGAATCGGTTTCGCCGCGCCCGGCACCGGCGTTCGCCGCAATGACGGCGCCGTAGATACCGGTGGCGAGCGAAGTGCCCACGCAGCCGGCGATCTGGAAGCTGGTGGAGACCACCGTAACGCCGTGCGGGCTGGTCTCACGGTCGAGGTTGGACAGCGCGAACGTCTGTGCAGGCCCGACGACGAAGGCCGTAGCGAGCACTGCCGGAACGTAGAGCAGCCCGAAGATCCAGACCGAGGAATGTCCGGCGGCAACGCCGACGAGCGTGACGAAGACGGCCATAACGAGGAACCCGAGCGGGATGGACCAGCGTCCGCCGTGCCGGTCGAACAGGCGGCCGGCGATCGGCCCCATCCCCACGGTCAGCAGGATGCCGGGCGCGAGGGTGAGCGAAGCACCCAGCGGCGGCATGTCGAGCGCGCCCTGGAGGAACAGCGGGATGGTGACGTTCATGGCGAACACGAAGACCAGGCCCAGCATCGTCATCAGCACACCGAACACGAAAGGTGCGTTGGAGAACGGCCGCAGATCGAGCAGGGGGTGCTCGATACGGCGCTGGCGGACGACGAACAGCCACATTGCCAACAGTCCGACGACGCCGGCGATACCTGCGTAAAGGGCCGATCCCTCGAACGCGCTAGAGACGCCATAGAGGATACCGACCAGCCCGACAGCTACGAGAATGAACGACAGGATGTCGAGAACCGGACGGCCCAGTTCAGCAACGTTCCGCAGGATGACCGCGCCGGCAAGCAGCACGGCGAGGGTGAGGGCACCGAAGACCCACATCAGGGTGGTCCAGGGAGCAACGGTCAGAATGACGCCGGACAGGACGATCGCCAGTGACGGGCCCAGCGTGGTCATTGCCGCCATGATGCCCATATTGAGCCCCAGCTTTTCCCGCGGAGAGACGGCAAGGGTGATGTTCATGCCGATGGGGGTGAGCAGGCCGGTTCCGATGGCCTGCAGCAAACGGGCGATAAGCAGTACTTCGAAGCTAGGGGCGAGGGCTCCCACCACTGAACCCAGCGTCATGAGCGCGACGACGGCGACGAACAGCGGCCGGGTGGGGAACCGGTGGTACAGCACGTTCGCGACAGGCACGAAGACTGCTGCGACGAGCAGGTAACCGGTGGTGAGCCACTGCACGGTACCCACATTGACGCCGAAGTCCTGCATGATCGGCGTGAAGGCTACGTTGAGAAACGTTTCGTTGAACGTGGCAAGGAACGCGGCGGCTGCCGCGACCGCGATCATTCCACCTGCACGTCCCTTGACATCGGGACGGGAATTTTGAGGGGGCGCCATGGAATCTCCTGACAGTCGGCGGTGTGGAGGCTATCGACCGTGCCGTGTCAGAAGGTTCTTGTATGGACCTCGCGTGTCGTGTCATCGATGCCGGGGTGGCCAAAGGCCGTCAACGATTCTAGCAGAATAGGGGCCCGGGCCCCGGGTACCAGCAGCGCAGGCCGCCCGCACCGCGTCGAGGGGCCGGCCTTTTGCTTCGGCACGGGAACGGCAACACCGGCCAGTCTCCTGCCCTTCTTCGGGCGGCTTCTCGGCGTCGCGCTCACGGAGCCCTGGCGCGCGGGGGAGGAGCATCCATCCCATACAACCCCTCAATGTGACATGCGATCGCATGTATTACGCGGCCGGGTTACCAAATTGTTACCCGGTGGCTTCATGGGCTGTAAACGCACGTGAGAAGCGGCTTTTGAGCCTGCCCGGCAGCATGCCGGAACCGCCGAAGCTGCGTGCTTCCGGTGATTGTTACCTGGGGGCAACAAAGTGGGCTTATGCTGTTGGCTTTGTGAGTCGGTTCACCATTTGGCAGAGCCGCAGCGCCGGGGTGAGCACCGGCATCGAAACAGAACTAGGAGGCGGAATGCGCGTCACACGCACTTCCAAAATGCTGAGCGTAGCGGCCGTAGCCGTTCTTGCGCTGAGCGCCTGCGGCGGAGGATCCGACGAGTCGGCCGAAGGTTCAGGTGAGAACGCGGACAACAGCACCGCGATCATCACCGCCAACGGCACCGAACCGCAGAACCCGCTGATGCCGGTCAACACCAACGAAGTTGGCGGCGGACGCATCATGGACCTGATCTTCGAGGGCCTCGTCAGCTATGACGTCGACGGCGGCACGGTCAACGAACTCGCCGAGTCCATCGAGACCGAAGATTCCCAGACCTACACCATCAAGGTGAAGGCTGACCAGAAGTTCACCAACGGCGAGGCCGTCACGGCCAAGTCCTTCGTTGATGCCTGGAACTTTGGCGCAGCCGCCAAGAACGCCCAGCTCAACTCGTACTTCTTCGAGAGCATCGAAGGCTACGACGAGGTTAGTGCCGAAGGCGCAACCGTCGAGACCATGAGCGGCCTGGCCGTTGTGGATGACAACACGTTCACCGTCAAGCTCAGCCAGCCGGAATCCGACTTCCCGCAGCGTCTCGGCTACACGGCCTTCTTCCCGCTTCCCGCCGAGGCCCTTGAGGACCCGGCAGCGTTCGGCGAGAACCCGATCGGTAACGGCCCGTACATGCTCGACGGCGAGGATGCCTGGGAGCATGAGGTCAAGATCGATCTGGTCGCGAACCCGGATTACACCGGCACGCGCGTACCGCAGAACGGTGGAGTGACCTTCACGTTCTACAACTCCTTCGACGCTGCCTACTCGGACCTGCAGGCAGACAACCTGGACATCCTGGACACCATGCCGCCCAGCGCGCTGAAGACGTTCAAGACGGACCTGGGCGAAGGCCGCTACTCCGAAAAGGCGTACGCGGGCAACCAGACCATCACCATCCCGGGCTACCTGCCCGAGTTCTCCGGTGAGGCTGGCGAGCTCCGCCGCCAGGCGATCTCCATGAGCATCGACCGGGAAGAAATCACCTCGGTGATCTTCTCCGGCTCCCGTGAACCGGCCACCGAATTCACCGCGCCGGTCATCGAGGGCTACAGCGACAGCATCGAAGGCAACGAGGTGCTCGAGTTCAACCCCGAGAAGGCCAAGGAACTGTGGGAAGAAGCCGAAAAGCTCTCCCCGTGGCCCGCCGACAAGGCCTTCGAGATTGGCTACAACGCCGACGGCGGCCACCAGGAATGGGTGGACGCAGTTGCCAACGGCCTGAAGAACAACCTCGGCATCGAAGCGCAGGGACGTTCCTACGCAACGTTCAAGGAACTGCGTGCAGACGCAACCGCCAAGACCCTGACCGGTGCCATCCGCTCCGGCTGGCAGGCTGACTACCCGTCGCTGGCCAACTTCCTCGGCCCGAACTACGGCACCGGCGGCGGCTCCAACGACGGCGGATACTCCAACGAAGAGTTCGACACCCTCCTGAGCGAAGGCCTTGGTGCCTCCTCGCCCGAGGAAGGTATCGATAAGTTCAACCAGGCACAGGAAATCCTGCTCCAGGATCTTCCCGTTGTCCCGCTGTGGTACCAGGTGGCGCAGTCCGGCTGGAGCACCCAGGTGGACAATGTCGAAACCGGCTGGAACGGCGTTCCCGTGTACTACAACGTAACGGCCAAGTAAGCAGTATCTAGACCGACCAATCCAGGGCCCGGCCACAAGGCCGGGCCCCGGCTTGTTTCGGGTTCTACCAAGAACAGGCATATCAAAAATGCGAGCCCTAAATCCCCCACAGCTGCCGGGAGGCCACTCCTAATGGCCGGCTACGTCCTTCGACGCTTCCTTCAAATGATCCCCGTGTTCTTCGGGGCCACTTTCCTTGTCTACTTCCTGGTGTTCTCCCTTCCCGGAGACCCCATTGCAGCGCTCTTCGGTGACAAGCCCGTCAATGAGGCAGTCGCCGCGCAGCTGCGTGCCCAGTACAACCTGGACCAGCCTTTCCTGGTGCAGTACCTGCTGTACCTGAAGAACCTCGTCACCTTCGACCTCGGCGTCGACTTCTCCGGGCGGGAAGTTTCGGCCGTCCTGGCGCAGGCCTTCCCGGTGACCATCCGGCTTGCGATCCTCGCCTTGCTCTTCGAGGCCGTGTTCGGCATCGTGTTCGGCCTCATCGCCGGTCTGAAGAAGGGCAAAGCCTTCGACAGCACCGTCCTGGTTGTATCCCTGGTGGTCATTGCCATCCCCGTCTTCGTCCTGGGCTTCCTGCTCCAGTTCATCGTGGGCGTGAAGCTCCAATGGACAGCCCCCACCGTGGGCGGCGATGCCGGCTGGACGGACCTGATCCTGCCGGCAATCGTCCTCGGCCTGGCCTCTTTCGCGTACGTGCTGCGGCTGACGCGCACCTCGGTGATCGAGAACATGAACGCCGACTATGTCCGTACCGCCACGGCCAAGGGCCTGTCCCGTCCCCGGGTGGTCACCGTGCACATCCTGCGCAACTCGCTGATTCCCGTGGTGACGTTCCTCGGAGCCGACCTCGGCGCCCTGATGGGCGGCGCGATTGTCACCGAAGGCATCTTCAACGTCCCCGGCGTGGGGCAGCGGCTTTACCAGTCAATCGTCAGGGGAGAGGGAGCCACGATCGTATCGATCGTGAGTGTCCTTGTCCTTGTCTACGTAGTGGCCAACCTGCTCGTAGACCTCTTGTACGCCTGGCTTGATCCGAGGATCCGTTATGAATAAAGACATCAGAAACATCGAGCACTACGTCGCTCCGCTGGAGGAAACCCCTCTGGCCGCGACCGACAGCGTCAAGGAAGACGTCCAGCCGCTGAGCCTCTGGGGCGAGGCCTGGCGCAACCTGCGCAGGCAGCCGCTGTTCATTATCTCGGCACTGCTCATCGTGCTGATCCTCACCGTGGCAGCGTTCCCCGGCCTGTTCACCAACGTGTCTCCGGATGAAGGCTGCACGTTGTCGGATTCCAACGGCGGACCGACGTCGGGCCATCCGCTCGGCTTTACCTTTCAGGGCTGCGACGTCTACGCCCGGCTAATCTACGGAACCCGCGCCTCGGTCCTGGTCGGACTGCTGACCACCCTGGCCGTCGTCGTCATCGGCGGCGTCCTGGGTGCCCTGGCCGGCTACTACGGCGGCTGGCTGGACGCGGTCCTCGCGCGCCTGGGCGATATCTTCTTCGCCCTTCCGCTCATCCTCGGCGCCATCATCATCATGCAGCTGCCGGCCTTCCGTGAGAACCGCACAGTCCTGACAGTGGTGTTTACGCTCCTGGTCTTTGGCTGGCCGCAGGTGGCCCGCATTACCCGCGGTGCGGTGATCTCCGTACGGAATTCGGACTTCGTGGTTGCCTCGCGTTCGCTGGGCCTGTCCAAGTCCAAGGCCCTCATCAAGCACGTGCTGCCCAACGCCATGGCTCCGGTCATCGTCATCGCCACCATTTCGCTGGGAACGTTCATTGTTGCGGAAGCCACGCTGTCCTTCCTGGGCATCGGGCTGCCGCCGAGCGTCATGTCCTGGGGTAACGACATCTCCGACGCGCAGACATCCCTGCGGACCAACCCGTCAACACTGCTCTGGCCCGCAGGCGCCCTGTCCATTACCGTGCTGAGCTTCATCATGCTCGGCGACGCGGTCCGTGATGCTCTTGATCCGAAGGCGCGCAAACGATGACCATTCACACTGAAACAGCGGCTGCCCAGCCGCTGCTCGAAATCCGCGACCTCGCCATCAGCTTCGCCACGGCGAACGGCGAGGTGGAAGCGGTCAAGGACGCACACCTCACGATCATGCCCGGCGAAACCGTGGCCATTGTGGGCGAATCGGGATCCGGCAAGTCGACCACTGCGCTGGCAGCGATCGGCCTGCTGGCCGGCAACGGGCGCGTGAGCGGCGGACAGATCCTCTTCGACGGGGAGGACATTTCCCACGCCAGCGCCAAGCGGATCCAGGAACTGCGCGGTAATTCCATCGGCATGGTTCCCCAGGACCCGATGTCCAACCTGAACCCGGTGTGGAAAATCGGATTCCAGGTCAAGGAAACGCTGCGCGCCAACGGGCTGCCGCATTCCCCGGCGGACATCACCAAGGTGCTGGAACAGGCGGGCCTGCCGGACGCGGAACGCCGTGCCAAGCAGTTCCCGCACGAGTTCTCCGGCGGTATGCGCCAGCGTGCGCTGATCGCCATCGGCCTGTCCTGCCGGCCGCGCCTGCTGATCGCGGATGAGCCGACGTCGGCCCTGGACGTCACTGTCCAGCGGCAGATCCTGGACCACCTGGGCACCCTGACCGACGAGCTAGGCACCGCGGTGCTGCTGATCACGCACGACCTCGGGCTCGCCGCTGAACGCGCCCAGAAGGTCGTGGTGATGTACAAGGGACGCGTGGTGGAATCCGGGCCGGCCCTGGAAATCCTCACCAACCCGCGCCACCCCTACACCCGCAAGCTCGTGGAATCGGCGCCGTCGCTGGCCTCCAAGCGCATCGACTCCGCCAAGAGCCTGGGACTCGAAAGCACGGACCTGCTCACCTCCGAAGACGGCGCCAAGCTGAAGGCCGCGGACAACGTCATCGAGGTAAAGGACCTGAGCAAGGTCTTCAAGCTCCGCAACGGGCTCGGCAAGTCCACCGACTTCACCGCGGTGGACAACGTTTCCTTCAACATCAAGCGCGGCACCACCACCGCCGTCGTCGGGGAGTCCGGTTCGGGCAAGTCCACGGTGGCACGCATGGTACTGAACCTGGAGACGCCCACCAGCGGATCCATCCTGTTCAACGGGGTCGATATGACCACGCTGAACAGCAAGCGCCTGTTTGAGTTCCGGCGCCGGGTACAGCCGATCTTCCAGGATCCGTACGGTTCCCTGGACCCGATGTACAACATCTTCCGCACCATCGAAGAACCCCTTCGGGTGCATAAGATCGGCACGCCCAAGAGCCGGGAAGCCAAGGTGCGCGAGCTCCTTGACCAGGTGGCACTGCCGTCCTCGGTGATGCGCCGCTACCCCAATGAGCTCTCCGGCGGCCAGCGCCAGCGCGTGGCTATTGCACGGGCACTGGCACTGGATCCCGAAGTCGTCATCTGTGACGAAGCAGTATCCGCGCTGGACGTGCTGGTGCAGGCACAGATCCTGAACCTGCTGGCGGACCTGCAGTCGGAACTGGGCCTGAGCTACCTGTTCATTACCCATGACCTGGCGGTGGTCCGGCAGATCGCGGACTTCGTCTGCGTGATGGAGAAGGGCAAGCTGGTGGAGACCGGCACCACCGACGAGGTGTTCGATGCTCCGCAGCAGGCCTACACCCAGGCCCTGCTGGCAGCCATTCCCGGTTCCCGGCTGGAGTTGCCGCCGGAAGTCGCCTAACGGCTTCCGCATCCGCGTACCGCATCCGCCGACGGCGGGGGACCTGACCGGGTTCCCCGCCGTCGGCGTTTGCGCTTCCACGGCGGCCGCATTGTGTGCCGGAACCCGGCGGCGCTGCCGGCGCGGCGGGCCGGCATTAGGGATCGTATGGTATTGCGACTAGAATGTTAGCGTGCCCGCTGACGGCGGGGCCTTCGGTGGATTCTGACTGGTGATTGAGCAAGCGATTGAATCAGCATTCGTACAGAACAGCCGGAAACGCCGGAACCAATCCGGCCGATAAGATACACCCCCGAACTGATCTCCTATGAATTGAGTCCTCACGCATGTCAGAAACCAACACGGCCGTAAATACCGCAGTACGGAGCGATCTCCGCAACGTTGCGATTGTGGCCCACGTTGACCACGGTAAGACGACCCTCGTCGACGCCATGCTGAAGCAGACGAACTCGTTTGCCGCCCACGGAGACGTGGAAGAACGCGTGATGGACTCCGGTGACCTGGAGCGCGAAAAGGGCATCACCATCCTGGCCAAGAACACCACCGTGTTCTACAACGGCCCGGCTGCCAAGGGTGAAACCATCACCATCAACGTCATCGACACCCCCGGCCACGCCGACTTCGGCGGCGAGGTCGAGCGCGGCCTGTCCATGGTCGACGGTGTCGTCCTGCTGGTCGACGCTTCCGAAGGCCCGCTGCCCCAGACCCGTTTCGTGCTGCGCAAGGCGCTGGCCGCGAAGCTTCCGGTGGTCCTTCTCGTCAACAAGACCGACCGTCCCGATGCCCGGATCGACGAGGTAGTCAGCGAGTCCATGGACCTGCTGCTGGGCCTGGCCTCCGACCTCGCGGACGAAGTTCCCGACCTTGACCTTGACCTGGTCCTGAACGTTCCAGTGGTCTACGCCGCCGCCCGCGTCGGTGCAGCGTCCCTGGAGCAGCCCGCTGACGGCGAGGCCCCCGCGAATGACAACCTGGAACCGCTGTTCCAGACGATCATCGACCACATCCCGGCCCCCACGTACGATCCCGAGGGTGTCCTCCAGGCGCACGTCACCAACCTGGACGCCTCCCCGTTCCTGGGCCGCCTCGCCCTGCTGCGCATCTTCAACGGCACCCTGCGCAAGGGCCAGCAGGTCGCCTGGGCCCGTGCCGACGGCACCATGAAGACCGTGAAGATCACCGAGCTGCTCGCCACCAAGGCACTCGAGCGTGTTCCCGCCGAATCGGCAGGCCCCGGCGAGATCGTCGCCGTCGCCGGCATCGAGGACATCACCATCGGCGAAACCCTGACCGACGTCGACAACCCCAAGCCGCTGCCGCTGATCACCGTGGACGATCCCGCGATCTCCATGACCATCGGTATCAACACCTCGCCGCTGGCCGGCAAGGTCAAGGGCGCCAAGGTCACCGCCCGCCAGGTCAAGGACCGCCTCGACAAGGAACTTATCGGCAACGTTTCGCTCAAGGTCCTTCCGACCGAGCGTCCGGATGCCTGGGAAGTCCAGGGCCGCGGCGAGCTCGCCCTGGCCATCCTCGTGGAGCAGATGCGCCGCGAAGGCTTCGAACTGACCGTGGGCAAGCCGCAGGTTGTCACCAAGCTGGTCGACGGCAAGGTGCACGAGCCGATGGAACACATGACCATCGACGTGCCCGAGGAATACCTCGGCGCCGTGACCCAGCTGATGGCTGCTCGCAAGGGCCGCATGACGAACATGGCCAACCACGGCACCGGCTGGGTCCGGATGGAATTCATTGTTCCCGCCCGCGGCCTGATCGGTTTCCGTACCCGGTTCCTCACGGAAACCCGCGGCGCCGGCATCTCCGCATCCATCGCTGAAGGCTACGAGCCGTGGGCCGGCCCCATCGAATACCGCACCAACGGTTCGATGATCGCCGACCGCGCCGGTGTGGTCACCCCGTTCGCCATGATCAACCTGCAGGAACGCGGCTCCTTCTTCGTGGAGCCCACCTCCGAGGTCTACGAAGGCATGATCGTGGGCGAGAACTCCCGCGCCGATGACATGGACGTGAACATCACGAAGGAAAAGAAGCTCACCAACATGCGTGCCGCTTCCTCCGATACCTTCGAAAACCTCACCCCGCCGCGGAAGCTCACCCTGGAAGAGTCCCTCGAATTCGCCCGCGAGGACGAGTGCGTCGAGGTCACGCCGGAATCCATCCGTATCCGCAAGCTGATCCTGGACGCCAACGAGCGCGCCAAGGCCAACCGCGCCCGTGCCAAGGCCTAGTCCGATTTCCGCTTCGGCAGATAACCGCAAGAGGTCCCCGCGCTGGCGGGGGCCTCTTGCGGCCGTGGCCGGCGGCATCCTGGCGGCCGTGCTGGGCACCTCCCTGCACGGCCACATCGTGTATGCCGGTGACAACGGACTGCCCGTCGGCGCCTTGCTGGCCGTCGTGTTCAGCGGCGCCGTCGCGCTCCTGATCGGCCTCTGGCAGCGCAGCGCGCTGCTGAGCACCGTCACCGGCGTCGTCACGTACCTGGTGCTGGGACTCTTCTCACTGGACCTCGTCAGCGAGGTCCCGCTGATCGTGACCGGCTCCTCGGCACCGGAGCAGCCGCCCGTAGTCACCGCAGGACTGGTGTGGCTCTTCGGGCAGGCGGTTGCCACTGTGGCAGCCGTACTGCTCTGCGCGCGCATACTGGGACGGGACCGGGCAGAAGGCGCCGTCGCCTAGGCATCTGCCGAACTTTTCGGGCACGTAAAAGGGCCGCCGGAACACCGTTCCGGCGGCCCTTCTGCATTAAATTCCAGTGGTCTACTGCGGGCGCATCCGCGCAGGGCGGCGCGGGGGAGCGGGCGGAACGGTTTTGGCCGCCGTCACCAGAGGATACGGAATGACGACGTCGCCGCGCCGGGTAGCGACCGTGCACCCGTCGGCACCGACGTCGCTGAGCGTGCCGAGGGCATCGGTGAAGCCGCCGTCGATCCGGTAGCGGACCACCACCCGCACGCCGGGCGGCAGTGCGCGCAGCAGTGCGGCGGCGTCGGAGGTCATGCCTCCATCCTACGGCGGGGTCGTAGTCACCGGGACGCTCCGGCTGGGAGATAATGGACAAGGCTACTAACGTGGAACCAACACCCAGCGATCCGCCGTCCTATCGGCCGACGGCCCGCAGATCAGGAAGGCAAGGGACGTGACGTACGTAATTGCGCAGCCATGCGTGGATGTCAAAGACAAGGCATGTATTGAAGAGTGCCCCGTGGACTGCATCTATGAAGGCGAACGCTCCCTCTATATCCACCCGGACGAATGCGTCGACTGCGGCGCCTGTGAGCCGGTCTGCCCGGTGGAAGCCATTTACTACGAGGACGACACTCCCGAGGAATGGGCGGACTACTACAAGGCCAACGTCGAGTTCTTCGACGATCTCGGTTCGCCCGGCGGCGCCGCGAAGGTAGGCAACACGCACAAGGACCACCCGATCATCGCGGCCCTGCCCCCGCAGAACCAGTCATGAGCACTGCAGGACCCCGGGCCTTCGGCCTGGACCTGCCCGAATACCCCTGGGACGCCATGGCGCCCTACCAGCGCCGGGCAGCGGAACACCCGGACGGGGCCGTGAACCTGTCGATCGGTACCCCTGTGGACCCGACGCCCGCCGTCGTCCGTGACGCGCTGGCAGCAGCCTCCGATGCCCCCGGCTATCCCACCACCCACGGCACCGCCGACCTTCGTACTGCCGTCACGGAGTGGTTTGCCCGGCGCCGGAACGTTCCCGGACTGGATCCGGCCGCTGTGCTGCCGACCGTCGGTTCCAAGGAACTCGTCGCCTGGCTGCCGCTGCTGCTCGGACTGGGGGAGGGCGACGTCGTCGTCCGCCCGGTGGTGGCCTACCCCACCTACGACATGGGAGCGGTTTTCGCCGGCGCGACGGCGGTCGCTGCGGATTCCCTGTCGGACCTGGATGAGCAGACACGTTCGCGCGTGCGGCTCGTCTGGGTGAATTCCCCGGGGAACCCCACCGGCATCGTCCGTTCGGCGCAATCACTGCGCAGGCTCGTGGAGGAGGCCCGCGCCGTAGGTGCCGTGGTCGCTTCCGACGAATGCTACGCCGAGCTTGGCTGGGGGCAGTGGGATCCTGCCCGCGGCGGCGAACCCGTCCCCAGCATCCTGGATCCGCGCATCAGCGGCGGAAACACCGAGTCGCTGCTGGCGGTGTACTCGTTGAGCAAACAGTCGAACATGGCCGGCTACCGTGCCGCGTTCACCGCCGGGGACCCTGCTGTGATTGCGAATCTGGTCAACAGCCGCAAGCACGCCGGAATGATTGTTCCCGCGCCGGTGCAGGCCGCAATGGCCGCCGCACTGCGCGATGACGCGCATGTGGCGGCGCAGAAGGACCTCTACCGCTCCCGTCGGGACCTGCTGGTTCCGGCGCTGGAGGGATTCGGCCTGAAAATCGAGCACTCCGAGGCCGGGCTGTACCTGTGGGCGAGTGCAGGGGAGGACACCTGGGCAACCGTGGCACGCTTCGCGGAGCTCGGCATAGTAGTGGGGCCCGGGGTGTTTTACGGCGACGCCGGTGCCGGCTTTGTGCGGATTGCGCTTACGGGCACCGACGAGGGCATCGCAGCCGCTGCCGGGCGGCTGCAGGCAGCATCGACGTCCGACAGCGCCCGCCTGAGGTAGCACCGGGAGGGACGAGGAACGTGCACCGCGCCGCAGTACCTCACCCCGCCATGTTGCGCTTGTACAACAGTGCCCGCCCCGATTAGTGGTAAGGGCACTGAAACCGGTAGCGTTTTAGCGAAATAGTTTAGTGGAATGCACTATGTCCGCCGGAAGCGGATGTACATAGCGGCGGTTTCGAAAACTCCTAAAGGAGAATTAATGACTGAGCAACCAAGTGCCAAGCTCCAGTACGGGCCAAATCCCGAAGATGAGCTTGTACTGCCCCGCGTTGCCGCAGCGGAGGGAAACAACGGATTCGACGTTTCCAAGCTGCTGAAGCAGACCGGCACCGTCACTTTTGACCCCGGCTTCATGAACACGGCGGCCACCACGTCCGCGATTACCTACATCGACGGCGACCAGGGCATCCTGCGTTACCGCGGCTATCCGATCGAGCAGCTGGCGAAGCACTCGAGCTTCCTCGAGACCTCCTACCTGCTGATTTACGGGGAACTGCCCACCCCCACCGAGCTGGAGAATTTCGACCAGCGGATCCGCCGCCACACCCTGCTCCACGAAGACCTCAAGGGCTTCTTCGGCGGATTCCCCCGCGATGCGCACCCCATGCCCGTGCTCTCCTCGGCGGTCAGCGCGCTCTCCACCTTCTACCAGGACTCCCTGGACCCGTTCGACGAAGAACAGGTGGAGCTCTCTACGGTCCGCCTGATGGCCAAGCTGCCCGTCATCGCCGCCTACGCCCACAAGAAGAGCATCGGCCAGCCGATGCTCTACCCGGACAACTCCATGAACCTGGTGGAGAACTTCATGCGGCTGTCCTTCGGCCTGCCGGCCGAGCCGTACGAAATCGACCCGGACCTGGTCAAGGCCCTGGACCTGCTGCTGATCCTGCACGCAGACCACGAGCAGAACTGCTCCACCTCCACGGTGCGCCTGGTCGGCAGCTCCAACGCCAACATGTTCGCCTCCGTCTCGGCGGGCATCAGCGCCCTCTTCGGCCCGCTGCACGGCGGCGCCAACGAAGCGGTCCTGAACATGCTGCGCGACATCAAGGCCACCGGCATGGCCCCGGAAACCTTCATGGAAAAGGTCAAGAACAAGGAAGACGGCGTGAAGCTCATGGGCTTCGGGCACCGCGTCTACAAGAACTACGATCCGCGTGCCAAGATCGTCAAGGCGACCGCCCATGACATCCTGGCCAAGCTCGGCGGCAACGACGAGCTGCTGGATATCGCCATGCGCCTCGAAGAGAAGGCACTCGCCGACGATTACTTCATCGAGCGCAAGCTGTACCCGAACGTGGACTTCTACACCGGCCTGATCTACAAGGCCATGGGCTTCCCGGAAAAGATGTTCACCGTCCTGTTCGCCATCGGCCGCCTGCCGGGCTGGATTGCCCAGTGGCGCGAAATGATGCAGGACCCGCAGACGAAGATCGGCCGCCCGCGCCAGCTCTACACGGGCGCACCGGAGCGGGACTACCCGCAGCGCTGATCTGCTTTGTATGGAAAAGGGAAGGTCCCCGGAGAAATCCGGGGACCTTCCCTTTTAACGTCTGCCCTGGGAGTTACGGGGCGGCGTAACCCTCGGGGTTGTTCTTCTGCCAGCGCCAGTGATCCTCACACATGCTTGCCAGGCTGCGTTCTGCGCGCCAGCCCAGGTCGGCGTGCGCAGCGGCGGGGTCGGCGTAGCTGACGGCGGCATCCCCGGGACGCCGGTCAGTGAACTCGTAGGGGATTTCCCGGCCGGCGGCAGCGGAGAAAGCCGACAGGACCTCCAGGACGGAGGAGCCGTTGCCCGTGCCCAGGTTCCAGCGGTGGACGCCGGGGGTTTCGCCCAGGTAGTTGAGGGCAGCCAGGTGGCCGGCGGCCAGGTCCACGACATGGATGTAGTCGCGGACACCGGTGCCGTCCGGCGTGGGGTAGTCATTGCCGAAGACCATCACCTTGTCCCGGCGGCCCACGGCAACCTGCGCCACGAAGGGCAGCAGATTGTTGGGGATCCCCGTGGGGTCCTCGCCGATGCGGCCGGACTCGTGTGCCCCGGCGGGGTTGAAGTAGCGCAGCAGGGCAATCTTCCAGCGGCTGTCCGCTGCCCCCAGGTCACTGAGGATGTCTTCGATCTGCTCCTTGGTGCGCCCGTACGGGTTTACCGCGTCCATGGGGGAGTCCTCGGTGAGGGGAACCTCCTCGGACGCCCCGTAGACGGTGGCTGAGGAGCTGAAGACGATGGTCCGCACGTCGTGGCGGTCCATGGCGTGCAGCAGGTTGATGGTGCCGACGACGTTGTTGGTGTAGTAGTACAGCGGCTTGGCCACGGATTCACCCACGGCCTTCAGCCCGGCGAAGTGGATGACGGCGTCAATAGACCTGCCCTCGAAGGCCGCGTCGAGCGCTGCCTGGTCCAGCAGGTCCGCCTCAATGAACTCAGCCTCACGGCCCGTCAGTTCCTGGACCCGCCGGAGCGATTCCTTGCTTGAGTTCAGGAGGTTGTCCACGACCACCACGTCATGGCCCGCTTCGAGGAGGGCAAGTGTGGTGTGGGATCCGATATAGCCGGTGCCACCGGTGACAAGAATGCGCATGGTCCTAAGCCTAAACGTTCCTGCTGCGGGATCCGCAGCGGAAACCGCCGGGGGACGGGCAGCCTATTCGGCGGGCAGGCTGAAGAACGTGACCGCGACCTGGCCTGCAGCGGCGTCTGATTCTTCCCAGACAGCGGAGCCGCGGTGCCAGGTCCTGCCCTCATAGGCCACCGATTCGATGCCCAGGGCTTTGGCGTTTGCCACGAACCACTGGGACGCGGACCAGCCGAAGGCGCCCTCAACCGTGGCGACGTACAGGGGGCCCATGACGGAGCCGTTGAGCGGCCCGTAGATTGCCTCCGCGGCCGCAGCGCCCTGCGCGGGGTCAGCGGTTGCCGTCGGGGCGTGAAGGGTGCAGGAAAGCGCTGCAGGGGTCTGACCGGTGAGGGCGGAGGCGAAGGCGCGGGCAGGGCCTTCATGCTTGGCATAGGCGTCGGGGAAGGCGCTGCGCTGGACGGTCTGCGCCGCCTCCGTGATCGGAAGGTCCGCGTAGCCAGGGACCTGCTCCAGCCCGTTGTAGAAGGCGTTCGCGGCGTACACGGGGTCCATGACCTGTTCGGTGCTGCCCCAGCCCTGGGACGGACGCTGCTGGAAGAGGCCCCGGGAGTCCGGGCCGGCGTCGTCACCGTAGTCCAGGTTGCGCAGGCCGGACTCCTGCAGGGCCGTGGCCAGTGCAATGGAGACGGCGCGTGGCGGCAGCCCGCGGGCCACCGCCACGCCGGAGATAGTGGACGCGTTTGCCGCCTGTTCCGGCGTGAGCCGGTATTCGGCACCGCCCGCGACGGCGACGCAGCGTTCAGCGATCACCGGTGCCGGCTTCTTACCGGTAAGCGCGGATATAGCAAAGAGTGCGGCGAATGCAACCACGCAAAGCGCCAGCAGCAGGAGCAGCACCCGAAAGCTGCGCGTCTCATGCTGCCGGACCAGTTGCATGGCGTCCGGGCCGCTAGTTCGCGTGCAGCGCGGAGTTCAGCTCCACGGTGCGTCCGTTGCGGGGGAGGGCCTCCACGGCGCCGGTTGCCGAGTTGCGGCGGAACAGCAGGTTCGGGACGCCGGAGAGCTCGGCGGCCTTCACCAGCCGGGGTTCGTCGCCGTCCAGCACGCTGACGCGGGTTCCGGCAGTGACGTAGAGCCCGGCCTCCACCACGCTGTCATCACCGATGCTGATGCCGACGCCGGAATTGGCGCCGAGGAGCACACGCTCACCGAGGGTGATCTTTTCCTTGCCGCCGCCGGAGAGGGTGCCCATGATGGAGGCGCCGCCGCCGACGTCGGTTCCGTCGCCGACCACCACGCCGGCGGAGATGCGGCCCTCAACCATCGAGGTGCCCAGGGTCCCGGCGTTGAAGTTGACGAAGCCCTCGTGCATCACGGTGGTGCCTTCGGCGAGGTGGGCGCCGAGGCGGACCCGTCCGGCGTCAGCAATGCGTACGCCGGAGGGCAGGACGTAATCGGCCATGCGGGGGAACTTGTCCACACCGTAGACGGTTACGGTGCCGCGGCTGCGCAGCCGCAGCCGGACGGCCTCGAAGTCGGCGACGGCGCAGGGGCCGTGGTTGGTCCAGACCACGTTGGGCAGGACCGCGAAAATGCCGTCGAGGTTGATGGTATTCGGCTGGACCAGGCGCGCCGAGAGCAGGTGCAGCCGGAGGTAGGCATCGGCTGTGTCGGCGGGGGCGGCGTCGAGGTCGATCTCGGTGGCCAGGACTTCGCCGTGGGTGCCGCGGATACCGTCGATCATGGCTTCAGCGGCGGCATCGAGGTCGCCCTGGAGTTCCGAATCGGGAACGGCGGCGCCAAGCAGCGGGCGGGGGAACCAGACATCCAGCACAACGCCGTCGGAAGTGACGGTGGCCAGGCCAAGGCCAGAGGCAGTGCGGCCGGTGTCGGCGGGGGCAGGGGTAGAGCGTGAAGTCATGGTCCTCAGTCTACCGAGCGGTACTGTGGGACGGTGACTGATGCACCTGTGACTACCCTGGACCTGACCGGCGACGTGGCAGAGCTCACCGCCGTCCTGATGGATATCGAGAGCGTTTCCGGTAACGAAACCGCCCTCGCCGACGCCGTCGAGGCCGCCCTCCGCGGCTACCCGCACCTAGAAGTCTCCCGGGACGGCGACTCCGTCGTAGCCCGAACCCGGCTGGGCCGGGCCGAGCGCGTCATCCTGGCCGGGCACCTGGACACCGTCCCGCTGCCGACGGTGCCGGGATCGCGCGGAACCGTACCCTCCACCTGGCACGGCGAGGTCCTGTACGGCCGCGGCGCCACCGATATGAAGGGCGGAGTGGCGGTCCAGCTGGCGCTGGCGGCCTCGCTCACCGACCCGGCCCGGGACGTGACCTACGTTTTCTACGACCACGAAGAAGTGGAAGCCTCCCTGAGCGGACTCGGACGGTTGGAGCGCAGCCATCCGGACTGGCTGCAGGCGGACTTCGCCGTCCTCCTCGAGCCGACGAACGGGACCGTGGAAGGCGGCTGCAACGGCACCATGCGCTTCCACGCCACCACCACCGGCCGCGCCGCACACTCCGCGAGGGCCTGGATGGGGGAGAACGCCATCCACGCTGCGGCGGACATCCTGGTGCGGCTGCGCGACCACTCACCGGCCACGGTGAACGTGGAGGGACTGGACTTCCGTGAATCCCTCAACGCCGTCCGGATCTGGGGCGGAACGGCCGGCAACGTGATCCCGGATTCGGCCACGGTGGAAATCAACTACCGCTTCGCCCCGGACAAGGGCATTGAAGAAGCCGAAGCCTACGTCCGGGAACTGTTGGCCGGCTTCGACGTCGTCCGCACCGACGCAGCGGCCGGCGCCCGGCCGGGACTGACCCTGCCCGCTGCCGCATCCTTCGTGGCCGCCGTGGGCGCCGAACCGAAACCGAAATACGGCTGGACCGACGTCGCCCGGTTCAGCGCCCTGGGGATCCCCGCGGTGAACTTCGGACCCGGGGACGCGCTGCTGGCCCATACCGATAACGAACACGTCACCGCCGCAGCCATCCGGGACTGCCTCGCAGCCCTGCGGTCCTGGCTCGGCTAGGACGGCAGCGCTCCGCCGGGGACGGCGGACCCGGAACGTTGCCGGGGAGAAACTCAAAAAGGAGGGGACCGGCGGTGCCGGTCCCCTCCTTTTGATGCAGCCTTGAGCTATGCGGCCCCGCCCCTGCCGGGGGCGGCCGCCGGTGCCGGAGCTTCGGCACCCTCGGGTTCGATCGTGTCTTCGATCTTCATGACCTTGCCCGCACGTGCACCCAGGCGCCGGGAAAGGCGCTGGGCAGCGAAGGTGAGCAGCATGTTCAGGAGAATGAAGATTGCCGCCGTGACCAGCAGCGCCGGCAGGATGTTGCCTTCACCGCTGGCGAGGCGGCGGGCGTACTCGAGCAGCTCGGTGTAACCGATGAAGGTACCCAGGGCCGAGTCCTTCAGGATCACCACGAACTGGCTCAGCAACGCCGGAAGCATGGCCACCAGGGCCTGGGGCATCTCGATGCTGCGCAGGGACTGTCCGGGAGTCAGGCCGATGGCCAGCCCGGCCTCCCGCTGGCCCTTGGGCAGGCCGAAGACGCCGGAACGCACCAGTTCAGCAATAACCGAACCGTTGTACAGGGTCAGGGCAATCACTACTGCCCAAAACGGAACCTGTGCAGGATCCACTGACGTGGACTTGGACAGGAACTGGTAGAAGAACACCATCATCAGCAGCACCGGAACCGCACGGAAGAATTCCACCACGATCCCGCAGACCCAGCTGATCGGCTTAAAGGCAGACAACCGGCCGATGCCGAAGAGCAGGCCGAAGGCAATGGAAGTCACCACGGCAAGCGCGGCAGCCTTCAGGGTGGAGAGCAGGCCGGGAAGGATGTAGAACTCCCAGGTGCTCCATTCCAGGAACGGCGTCCACTTGGCTGCCTCGAACTGGCCCTTCTCGGCCAGCCCGGATACGGCCACCCAGAGTAGTGCCAGGACCAGCAGGACGCCCAGGATGTTGCCGATTCTGATGTTCCGGCGGGCCTTGGGTCCGGGGGCGTCAAACAGGACGTTCTGTGCGCTCATCGTGCGACCGCCAGTTTCTTCGAGGCCCAGGTGGTGAGCAGGCCGATGGGGATGACGATGATGACGTAGCCGATGGCGAAGGTCAGGAAGATCTGGGTCATCAGGTTCGGGTAGAACTCGATCATGGTCTTCATGGTGCTGGAGGTTTCCACTGCAACCCCGGCCGTGGCGGCCACGGTGGTGTTCTTGACCAGGGCGATCAGCACATTGCCCATAGGCGCGATGGCGCCGCGGAAGGCCTGCGGCATGATGATGATCCGGGCCGCCGGAAGGAAGCCCAGGCCGATGGCCCGGGCCGCTTCGGCCTGTCCCAGCGGAACCGTATTGACGCCGCTGCGGATCGCTTCACAGACGAAGGCCGCGTGGTAGACGCTCAGCGAGAGCACCGCCAGGCGGAAGAAGTTGGTGTTGAAGTCCGAGGACAGGCTGACGTTCAGCTGCGACCAGAGGGCGAGTGAACCGAACACCATAATGATGGTCAGCGGCGTGTTCCGGAAAATATTCACGTAGGCGGCACCGAACCACTGCAGGCTGGGGATCGGAGAGATCCGCATCAGCGCCAGGACGGTACCGAGTATCAGCGACCAGAGAGCCGCCCAGAACGCCAGCTGGATGTTGACCCAGAAAGCGCCGACGACGTCGTACTGCTCGAAGAGGGCAGTAAAACCCTCCATGTTTCACCTCTTTATGGTGGACGAAGCCCGGGCCGGGAGAGCGGGTAGCTCTCCCGGCCGCGGGGTGGAACGGACGGTGCCGAAGCACCGGTGGTACTGGCTAGGCGCAGGCGTCCGTCTTCGGCGGGTTCAGCTCTGCATTGAAGGTGTAGTCCACGCCTTCGGTGTTCTTCGTGATGGCTTCTTCCCAGGCGCCGTCTTCAACCATCTGGGTGATCGCTGCGTTGATGTCCTCGCACTTGACCAACCCTTCTTCCTTCGGCAGGCCGACACCGTAGCGTTCCTCCGAGAAGGTGTTGCCGACAACCTTGAACTTGCCCTTGTTGGCGTCCGTGGAAGCCAGGCCGGCAAGGATGATGTCATCGGTGGTGACGGCGTCAATGGAACCGCCCTGCATGGCGGTCACGCACTCGGCGTAGCTGGGCTGCTCCAGCAGGTTCACTCCGGCGGCGTAGTTGTCCTTGATCTTCTGCGCGGAGGTGGAGCTGGTCACCGAGCAAAGGTTCTTGCCGTCCAGTTCCTCGGGGCCGGCGATGTCGCTGTCGGAGGGGACCAGCAGGTCCTGGCCGGCGACGAAGTACGGTCCGGCGAAGGCAATCTTTTCCTTGCGCGTGTCCGTGATGGAGTAGCTCGCGAAGATCATGTCCACCTGGTCGTTTTCCAGCATGTTTTCGCGCTGGGCGGACGGCGTCGAGATGAACTCGATATCGTCCTCGGAGTAGCCGAGCTCATTGGCCACGTACTTGGCAACGTCGACGTCGAAGCCGGTGTATTCGCTGCCGTCCTTGAAGCCCACGCCCGGCTGGTCGAACTTGATGCCGATGCGGATCTTCTCGCCGGCGCCTTCCGTGCTGCCGGAGCCCGACTCGGAACCGGAATCGCCGCCGCAGGCGGACAGGGTCAGTGCTGCCACGGCGGCGATGGCCGCTGCGGCGTAACGGGTCTTGCGCATGTTTTCTCCTTGCATTGCGGTCCTCCGGCAACCGGAGTTCCTAGCCTCATAAGGGTTGCTGCCTACTGCTGCAACCGCGGTACTGCTGGTGGTGCTGGAAACAGAGCTAGTGGGACAGGATCTTGCCCAGGAAGTCCTTGGCGCGGTCACTCTTCGGGTTCGTGAAGAACTCCTCGGGAGTGGCCTGCTCGACGATCTGGCCGTCGGCCATGAAGATCACCCGGTCCGCGGCCTTGCGGGCGAAGCCCATCTCATGCGTGACCACCACCATGGTCATGCCGTCCTTCGCCAGGGCCACCATGGTGTCCAGGACCTCGTTGATCATTTCCGGGTCCAGGGCTGAGGTGGGCTCGTCGAAGAGCATGACCTTCGGCTTCATCGCCAGCGCACGGGCAATCGCCACGCGCTGCTGCTGGCCGCCCGAGAGCTGAGCCGGAAGCTTGTTGGCCTGGTTGGCTACTCCCACGCGCTCCAGCAGCGACATGGCGAGCTTCTTCGCCTCGGCCGGCTTGGACTTGCGGACCTTGACCGGGCCCAGGGAGACGTTGTCCACGATGGACTTGTGGGCAAACAGGTTGAACGACTGGAAAACCATGCCGACGTCGGCGCGCAGCTTCGCCAGGGCCCTGCCTTCGGACGGCAGGACGGCGCCGTCAACGGTGATTTCGCCGTCGTCGATGGTTTCGAGGCGGTTGATGGCACGGCACAGGGTCGACTTACCGGACCCGGAAGGCCCGATCACCACCACTACCTCGCCGCGGGCAATGTCGAGGTTGATGTTCTGCAGGACATGGAGGTCCCCGAAATGCTTGTTCACGTTCTTCAGTGAAACAAGCGGTGCAGCTGATTCAGGCACGGATGTACCTGGGGATGTGTCACTGGTCATAAGGAAAATCTAACCATTGATTATTGCCGGCGTGTGTCATGGGCCACCCGGGCAGCTAATTGTGACATAAGCGCAACCTGTGCCCTGTGGCCCCTCGCCGGGCAGCCGGCCACGTTGCCACCAGCGTCATCACGGCTAGCCTAGAGGCATGCCTATCAGCGATGACCCCCGTCCCACGCCCGCCGACCTTCCGCGGAAGCGGGGTCCGGTGGAGCTGCGCCGGGGCGCTGCCCTGACACCGCAGTCGGACCGGTTCCTGCTGGACTCTGCGGGTGCCGCCCATTTCACGCATACCGACCCCTGGCGGGTCCTGCGGATCCAGAGCGAGTTCGTGGAGGGTTTCGGGACCCTTTCCGAACTGGGTCCGGCAGTAAGCGTGTTCGGCTCCGCCCGCAGCGTCCCCGGATCGCGCTACTACAAGCTCGGGGAAGAGGTGGGCCGCCTGCTGGCCGAAGCGGGCCTGGCCGTCATCACCGGCGGAGGCCCGGGATCCATGGAAGCGGCGAACAAGGGGGCCGTGGGAGCCGACGGACTGTCCGTGGGCCTCGGCATTGAACTTCCCTTCGAGACCGGCTTGAACGAATGGGTGGATCTCGGGGTCAATTTCCGGTACTTCTTCGTCCGCAAGACCATGTTCGTCAAGTACGCCCAGGGGTTCATTGTGCTGCCGGGCGGGTTCGGAACCCTGGATGAGCTCTTCGAAGCCATGACGCTGGTGCAGACGCAGAAGGTCACGTCCTTCCCGATCGTGCTGATCGGCACCGAATTCTGGAACCCGCTGCTGGGATGGATCCGTGAAACCCTTCTCGCCGAAGGCATGGTGGGGGAAGCGGACCTCAAGCTGCTGCATGTGGTGGATGATCCGGCCGAGGCGGTGCGGCTGATGGTCGCGGACAGCGCGGGACACGTATCCCCGTAGGAACCGCCGCCGGACCCGGAAGCGGCGCGTCTGGCACCATTGTCCTGTGACACTCCTCCTGGTTTTCCTCGCCATTGCCGTGCTGGGCCTGGCCACGGTGGTCGGCATCGGCCGGCTGCGTCCGGCGTCCTCCGACACCACAGTCCTGACCGCGGTGCAGGGCCTGGCGGAGCCGGATCCCCGGCTGCCGCCCGTGCTGCTGCCCGAGCACCCGTCAGCAGGCGACGTTGCCCGACTCCGGTTCCCGGTGGCCTTCCGCGGCTACCGGATGGATCAGGTGGACGCCGTGCTGGACCGGTTGGCAGAAGTGCTCGCAGAGCGCGATGCACGGATCCGCGACCTCGAAGCCGCGGGCGGGGACACCCTGCCCGGCGGGAGCGGGAAATGAGTGCTGTGCCCGGCGCCGACGGCCGGCTGCGCTGCGGCTGGGCACTGGCCAGTGAGGACTACCAGCATTATCACGACACCGAATGGGGGCGTCCCGTAGAGGGCGAGGACGCACTCTTCGAACGGCTGAGCCTGGAGGCCTTCCAATCCGGCCTCAGCTGGATCACCATCCTGCGCAAGCGCGAAGCCTTCCGTGCAGCATTTGCCGGGTTCGACCCGCAGGCAGTGGCGGCGTTTGGCGACGCCGACCGTACGCGGCTCCTGGCCGACGCCGGTATTGTGCGCAACGCAGCGAAAATCGATGCCGTGATCGGCAACGCCCGCGCACTCCTGGCCCTGCCGGAGGGTGAAAGCCTTGGCAGCCTGCTGGAGCGGTACCGGGCACCCGCGGACCGGCCCGCACCGCAGGCCCTGGACGACGTCCCGGCAGCTACCCCCGGATCCACGGCGCTGGCCAAGGACCTGAAAAAACGCGGGTTCCGGTTCGTGGGTCCGGTCACCGCGTATGCGATGCTGCAGGCGACCGGCTACGTCAATGACCACCTCGCCGGCTGCTGGGTCCGCCGTGGAAACTGAAGCACCCCGGCGCGCGTCCGCAGGCCTGGCGCAGGCCGCGGTGCAGCGCGCCCGCACAGCGGTCCGGGGCTGGCCCTGGTACGTCCAGGTCCTGGCCCTGTGGCTGGCTGCACGGCTCTTTTCCTATGCGGTGCTGGCCGCCACGGGCAGGTTCCAGCCCGCAGGTCCGTGGGGCGGGGCGTCTCCGTCCTACGGGGAATTCATCAACACCTGGGACGCCGAGTGGTATTTCCGGATCTTTGCCGACGGGTACCCCGACAGCGTGCCGCGGGACACGGCAGGCAATGCCCGGGAAAACGAATGGGCCTTCTACGCGCTGTTCCCGCTGCTGGTGCGCGGGCTCGACGCCGTGACGGGCCTGGGCTGGGCCGTCCTGGCCCCGGCGGTTGCCACGGTTGCAGGCTTCGCCGCCTCGCTTGTCCTCTACCGGCTCTTCCGGCTGCGCGCCGGGCAGGGCACAGCGATGTGGGCCGTGGCCTTCGTGGCAGTCTTCCCCGTGTCACCGATCCTGCAGATCCCGTACGCAGAGTCGCTGAACCTGCTTCTGCTGGCAGGGGCGCTGTATCTGTTTGTTGCCGGCCGCTACCTCGCCGCCATCCCGGTGGTTGCCCTGATGTGCCTCTCCCGGCCCGTGGGGGTTCCCTTTGCGCTCACCGTAGGCGTAGTGCTGGCCGTGAGGTTCCTGCGCCGGCACCGGGTGCCGTTCCCCGCCGGGGATGCGTGGCAGCTCACCGGCCTGGCCGCGGCCGCCGGAGTCTCCGCGCTGGCCTGGCCGGTGATCGCCTGGGTTTCGACGGGGGACCTGCGTGCTTACACGGATACTGAAAGCGCCTGGCGTTTCGGCGACCTGGTCCCGTTTGTGCCTTGGGTAAGCATGTCCGAATACCTCTTCGGACCGCTGTTCGGTCCGGTGGCGCTGGTGGTGCTGCTTGGGGCCGCTGCGCTTTACCTCACGTCCGCGCCGGCCCGGAAACTGGGGCTGGAACTGCAGTTGTGGTGCGCGGCGTACCTGCTGTATCTGCTGGTCTTCCTCAATCCGCAGACCAGCACGTTCCGGCTCCTGCTGCCGCTGTTTCCCCTGGCGCTTTCCACGGCGTGGCTCAGCCGCTCCAGGGCGTACCGGGGAACCGTCATTGCGGCGTTTGCGGTGCTGCAGATTGTCTGGGTGGTCTGGCTCTGGCGGTGGACGGAATTACCGGGCGGAGGGGATTACCCACCCTGATTGTGGCGCGCGACACACGGAATTTCGTTTGCCCGGTACTTGTGCGGAATAATGACAGCAATTGCCGGGCGGATATTTTACTTTCGCAGGCAGCGGATTACAGGTGATCCGGGTAAACCGGGCGCTGTGAAAGGGGAATCTCGAAATGGCTGCGATGAAACCACGTACGGGCGACGGTCCAATGGAGGTTACAAAGGAGGGGCGCAGCCTCATTTTGCGGGTGCCGATAGACGGCGGCGGCCGCCTGGTGGTTGAGCTGAATGTGGAGGAAGCCGGCAAGCTCAAGGACTGCCTTCTGGGCGTCACGGGCTAGCCTTAATCCATGCAGCTGCCTCCAAAGCCACCAGTCCGGGCCGGATCCGCTCCGGCATCGCCCTTCGCCACCTCAGCACTGCCGGGAGTCACTGCCCTGGCCGCGCTGAATCCGCGGACCGGAACGGCTGAGTCCGGCAGCGGACTGCAGCCGGCCCCGGAGGAAGGCGTGGATGTCCTCGCCGTGGCCATGGCGCCTGCCCCGGCCGGTACGGACCGGGAGGACGCGGACGAGACAGCGCATCCCGTTCCGCAGCCGCGCCGCGGCGCCGTGGAAGCAGCAGTACGCTACGGAGCCGACGTCGCCGCCCGCGCCCGCACTGCCAAAGTGACGGGCAAGGCAGGCGAGATCCTCGTCATCGAGCCGCCCCGTGATGCTGCCGACCTGCCCGGAAAACTGATCTATGTGGGTGCCGGGGATGAGTCGGCAGCGGCGCTTCGGCGTGCCGGAGCCGCCCTTGCCCGCGCAACCATGGGAGCCCGGCGGGTCCGCGGCAGCGTGGTGGACGGACTGGAACCGGACCGGCAGGAGGCCTTCCTTGAAGGCTTCCTGCTGGGCGGTTACCGTCCGCCCAGGGCCGGCCTCACCGACCCGCCGGCACCCATTGCCGCGCACCTTGAACTGACCGGACTCGACGCCGGTGCGGCCGCCCGCGCCACGGTGACCGCCCGCGCCGTGTGGACGGCCCGCGACCTCACCAACATTCCTGCGGAAACGGCAACCCCGGACTGGATCGCCGGACAGGCCCGGGCCATCGCCGGGAACAGCGGACTCACGGTCCGGGTCCGCGGCGAAGAGGAGCTCCGTGCAGAGGGGTTCGGCGGGCTGCTTGCCGTGGGCTCCGGCTCCGAGCATCCGCCGCGGCTCGTTGAGGTCTACTACGAGCCCGACGGCGCAAATCTGCCCCACGTGGTCCTCGTGGGCAAGGGCATCACCTTTGACTCGGGCGGGATCTCGCTCAAGCCGCGGGACGCCATGATGACCATGAAGACGGACATGGCGGGTGCCGCCGCCGTCCTGGCGGTGGCCGAGGCCGCGGCTGCACTGAAGCTTCCCGTACGGGTCACGGCGGTGCTGGCTTTGGCGGAAAACGCCATCGGCGGCGCCTCGTACCGGCCCGCGGACGTCGTGACCACGTATGACGGAACCACCGTGGAAGTCGGCAACACCGATGCGGAGGGCCGGATGGTCCTCGCCGATGCCCTGGCGTACGCCGCCGCCGAGCTCGCCCCGGATGTGCTCGTGGACGTGGCCACCCTGACCGGCGCGGCGGCCCTAGGGCTGGGAATGCACCACGCGGCCCTCTTCGGCAACGCCCAGGAACTGCTGGCCCGGCTGGAAGAGGCAGGACGGGACTCGGGCGACGCCGTGTGGCAGCTGCCGATGGTGGCCGACTACGGCTTTGTGCTGGACTCCGACATTGCCGACGTTTCCCACATCGCCCCCGTCCGGGAGAAGTTCGGGGCCGGGGCCATTGTTGCCGCCCTGTTCCTGGAGAGATTCACCGGCGGCGTCCCGTGGGCGCATGTCGACATTGCCGGGCCTTCCCTTGCGTCCAAGGACAGCCGCGAGCTGACCAAGGGTGCCACCGGGTTCGGCGTACGCCTGCTGCTGTCCTATCTTGCCGGGCTGGGCCGGACCGGGGACCGCTAGGCCGGATGCCTATCCGCGCGCCGGGGCGGTCTTCGGCAGGGTGAGGATTTCATTTCCGTCGGCCGTGACGGCGATCGTGTGCTCGGTGTGAGCTGTCCGGCTGCCTGTGGCGCTGCGGAGGGTCCACCCGTCGGCGTCGGTGACCAAGGTGGCGGTATCCGCCATGACCCACGGTTCCAGGGCCAGCAGCAGCCCCGGGCGCAGCTTATAGCCGCGTCCCGGCCGGCCGTTATTGGCGATGTGGGGATCCTGGTGCATGGTGGAGCCGACGCCGTGCCCGCCGAACTCGGTATTCACCGGATAGCCTGCGGCAGCGAGGACCGAGCCGATGGCAAATGAAATATCCCCGACGCGGGCGCCGGGACGGGCTGCGGCTATGCCTGCGGCCAGGGCGCGTTCGGTGGCGTCGATCATGGCCGCGTCGGCCGGGGAAGGCGCGCCGCCGACGGCGAACGTGACGGCGGAATCGGCGACGATTCCGCGGAGCGAGACGGCCAGGTCCAGCGTCAGCAGGTCGCCGTCGGCCAGCACGTAGTCGTGCGGGAGGCCGTGCAGAACGGCATCGTTCACGGACGTGCAGATGTAGTGGCCAAACGGTCCGCGTCCGAACGACGGCGCGTAGTCGACGTAGCAGGACTTTGCGCCGGCCTCGAGGATCATGGTCCGCGCCCACCGGTCGATATCCAGCAGATTGGTCCCTGCAGTGGTGCGGGCCTTGATCGTCTGCAGGATATGGGCGACCAGGGCGCCGGTTTCCCGTGCCCGGGACAGTTCGGCTGGAGTGAGGATCTCGATCATGTGGTGCCTTTCCTGGTGGCCCTGTACGTGGGGATGTTCAGTGGAGCGGACTAGGCCGTTTTGACGGCCAGAAGAAGGCCGTCACCCGTGGGAAGCAGGGCCGAGGCAAGGTCTTCGTTTTCCCGGATCGCCTTGCCTACCTTGCGCATGGTGTTGGTGGTGGCTTCACGGACAGCAGGATCCGCGACCTTGCCGTGATCGAGCGCGTCATTGACCACCAGCAGCCCGCCGCGCTTGAGCAGGCGCACCCCCTGGTTGACATAGAGCGGGAACGAAGGCTTGTCGGCGTCGATGAAGACCATGTCGTAGGCGGCATCCGTCAGGCGGGGGAGGACTTCGGCGGCCCGGCCGGAAATGGTGCGGGTCCGGTTGCCCGGAATGCCCGCCTCCGCGTAGGCCTCACGGGCGGCCCGGAGATGGTCGACGTCTGAGTCAATGGTGGTCAGGACGGCGTTGCGGCCCAGACCGCGCAGCAGGCACACACCGGAAACGCCGGCGCCGGTGCCCACCTCCACGACGGTGGTGGCCTTGCTCGCCGCGGCCAGGACCGTCAGTGCCGCGCCCACTCCGCTGGAGACGGCGCTGACCCCGAGTTCATAGGAGCGTTCACGCGCGCGGAGCAGCACCTCATCCTCGGTAGGCAGGGCCTCCGTGTAGGACCAACTGGTCTGCTTGTCGGCGCGCATGGGTGGTTTCACTTTCGGTCCGGAGGAATTCCTGCTCAGACAAGCTTAAGGCCAAGCAGCACCGAACCGGGTACGCACTGCCGGGTTGGCTTGTCCCGATATTGAATGCGTGCTAACAGACAACTCCCAGATTGATGCGGAAACATTGATAGTGCATATCCGCCGTCGCGGGAGACCGCCACGGGATCCGGACCGCCCAGCCAGCACGCCGGGCCGGCGTCCCCGTGTGCCGTCATGAAGGAAACCGCCGGAGGGGGACCGGTGAGCAGGATGGAAGGAAGGAGGAAGACTATGGCAACGACGCCGGACACAGCAGCGGACATGGCCGCGGAATGGGTGCGTCCCACGTGGGAGGAAGTGGTCCAGGCTCACTCGGCCAAGGTATACCGGCTCGCTTATCGGCTGACGGGGAACAAGCACGATGCCGAGGACCTGACCCAGGAAGTCTTCGTCCGGGTCTTCCGTTCGCTCGCCAACTTCCAGCCCGGCACCCTCGACGGCTGGCTGCACCGCATCACGACCAACCTCTTCCTGGACCAGGCCCGGCGCCGCAGCCGGATCCGTTTTGACGGCATGACCGAGGAAACCTCCAGCAAGCTGCCAAGCAACGGACCCGGGCCGGAACGAAGCTTCGAATTCAATAACCTTGACGTAGACATTGCCCGGGCACTGGAGGAACTCCCGCCCGACTTCCGTGCCGCCGTCGTCCTGTGTGACCTGGAGGGCCTGTCCTACGACGAAGTTGCCCGGGTCCTGGACGTCAAGCTGGGCACCGTGCGTTCCCGGATCCACCGCGGCCGCGCCATGCTGAAGGAAAAGCTTTCCCACCGGGACCCGCAGCTGCGCCCGGCTGCCCGTCCGCGGCTGAAACTGCCCCGAGTCGCGGGAGCAAGCTGAAGCGTGCGACACCCCACCCGGTATCTCAGGAGTTATCTCGACGGCGAAACGACTGCCCGGCGTCGGGAGGCCATCAAGGAACATCTTTCCCGCTGTGCCTCCTGCCGTGCTGCCATGGCAGAAGAGCGCAGGCTGCGCAGCCGGCTGCGGTGCCTGAAGGTGCCCGAGGCCGGGCCGGAGTTCGCTGCCCAAATCGCGGGAAGGCTGCCCGAAGCGGCGACCGCCCGCCCGGAATCCGGCCGGCAGCACCCTGCCCGGGAGGGATCCCTGCTCGACCGCCGCAGCCATGCCTTCGCGGCTGCCGGAGCGGTGGCGGCAGCGGGCGCAGTGCTGCTTGGCGGTGCCTATTTCGCCGGGAGCCTCCTGGAGGTGCCCGCGCAGACAGGCACGGGGGCCGCAGGCGCTGCCCTGGCCGCCGGATGGGACGAGGTGGCGGGAGATGAAGCCCTTACAGCCGATCAGCTGCAGCTGCTGCGTGCGCACGGCTGGACCTGTCCGGAACTGGAGGACCTGGGGATGAAGCTGGAGTCCGCCCGTTCCCTCCAGGTCCAGGGACGTCCCGCCGTCGCGATGACCTTCACCGGGGACGGTGAACGGCTGCTGCTCATAGAACAGCATCCGCGCCACGACGAGGAGGTCCAGCCCGTCATAAACGCGGCCACCGGCCGCCCCGTCGCGGCCGACGGATTCTCGGCGGCAGGGTCGAAGGCAGGGCCGGCAGTCTTCGGGTCGGACGAGCATCCCGGGCAGAAGGTGGTGGCGGCAGGCAGCGTCACCTACACCTTCGAATCCAGCCTGCCGGTGAAATCGCTTCCCCGCGCCGTGGAGGAGCTTTCCCTGCTGGAATCGGCCCGGCTTGCGCGCGCCGCTGCCGATCCCGAACCCATGGAACGCATTGTCCGAGGCCTTGCCCTGTTCACGCGCAGCGGCTGGAGCCTCTAGCATGCCTGTAAGTGGCTCCGCCCTCCCGGGAAAAGGTACTCTTCAAGAGTGGTAGGAATCAACGGTTACGAGTTCATCCTTCTGGCAATAATCGCCGTGGTGATACTGGGTCCCGAACGCCTGCCCGAATACGCTTCCCAGCTGGCCCGGCTGGTGCGGGAAGTCCGCCGCATGGCCTCGGGCGCACGCGAACAGCTGCGCGAAGAAGTGGGTCCCGAGATCGACGAGGTGGACTGGCGAAAGCTGGACCCGCGGCAGTACGATCCCCGGCGCATCATCAAGGAAGCGCTGATGGATGATTTCGACGACGCCGCCAGCGCGGTCAGCGGACGGCCGGCGCCGGCCCCGTCCGCCGGGCGCCCTGCAGCTGCGTCTGCCGCGGCCGGGGCTTCTGCCCCGGCCGCCGCGGCAGAAGCGAGCCGGCCGCCCGCGGTGAAACCCCTGGAACGACTAGGCGCGGGCGAGCCTGCGCCGTTCGACATCGAAGCCACGTAGGCCTGGCCGCTGCACCTCGCCCGCAGGCTAGGCGGGGCTGACGCCGAGGCTGCGCCCGGCCAACCCGCGCGGCCGGTGGGCCAGTTCCCCCGCGATCCGGCGCAGCTCGGCTGCGGCAGTCTCTTCACCGGCGCCGCCGCCATCGGGGACCGTCCCGGCTGCCGGGGCGCCTGCGTCGGCCAGGACGACAGGCAGGCCGCCGTCGCCGCCCTCGCGCAGGGCAACATCGAGGGGAATGCTTCCCAGCAGCGGAACGGGATAGCCCAGGGCGTCGCCGAGCCGGCCGGAGACCGCGGCACCGCCGCCGGAACCGAAGACTTCCAGGCGTTCACCGCCGGGCAGCGCCAGCCAGGACATATTCTCGATGACTCCGGCGACCTTCTGCCCGGTCTGTCGTGCCACGCTGCCCGCGCGTTCGGCGACGTCCGCCGCGGCGCTTTGCGGGGTGGTGACCAGCAGGATTTCGGATCCGGGAAGGAGCTGGCCTACGGAAATGGCGATATCCCCGGTGCCCGGGGGAAGGTCAAGGAACAGGACATCCAGGTCCCCGAAGTACACGTCGGTGAGGAACTGCTCCAGCGCCCGGTGCAGCATGGGGCCGCGCCAGGCCACCGGCTGGTTGCCGTCCACGAACATTCCGATGGAAATGGTTTTGATGCCGTAGGCCACCGGGGGGAGGATCATCTCATCCACCCGGGTGGGCGGACGGGTGATTCCGAGCAGGCCGGGAACGGAGAACCCGTGCACGTCGGCGTCGACAATTCCCACCCTCAGTCCCAGCGAGGCCATGGCCGCGGCGAGGTTGACCGTGACGCTGGACTTCCCCACGCCTCCCTTGCCGCTGGCCACGGCATACACGCGGGTCAGCGAATCGGGGCGGTTGAAGGGGATGGTCCGCACCGGGTCGCCGCCGCGCAGCCGATCCTTGAGCGCATTGCGCTGCTCCGGGGTCATCACGTCGAGGTTCACGCTCACGGCGGTCACTCCCGGTACGGCGGCAAGCGCACGTTCGACGTCGGCCGTAATGGTGCCGCGCAGCGGGCAGCCGGCAATGGTCAGCAGCACGTCCACGGCCACCGCGCCGGAGGCATCGACGGCCACGTCCTTGAGCATCCCCAGTTCGGTGATGGGCCGGCGCAGTTCCGGGTCCTGGACGGTGTCCAGCGCGCGGCGGACCTGGGCCTCCAATGCGGAAGCGGATTCGGATACTGGCACGGTTTTAGCGTTCCCTCCCGCCGGGATTCAATTTGGGCATGCTCTCTGCGCCGTCCGGACTGCGGCGGCGCCGCCTCGTCCCGCCGTCTTCATCATTGGCCTCGAGGAGTTCCTCCAGCAGTCCGCGGATTTCCGACCGGACGTAGTCGCGGGTGGCAACCTCACGGAGGGCAATGCGCAGTTCGGCAATTTCCCGGGTGAGGTATTCGGTATCCATCAGGTTCCGCTCGGCACGTTCGCGGTCCTGCCGGACCGAGACGCGGTCCCGGTCATCCTGCCGGTTCTGCGCCAGCAGCAGCAGGGGAGCGGCGTAGGAGGCCTGCAGGGAGAGCATGAGCGTGAGGACGGTGAAGCCCAGTGCGGCGCTGTCGAAGCGGGCAGACTCCGGCCCCCACGTATTCCAAATCAGCCAGACGGCGCAGAACACGGTCATATAGACGAGGAACTGCGGGGTGCCCATGAACCGGGCGAAGTTCTCCGTAGCGTGGCCGAAGGCGTCGGGGTTCGGGGAGAGCCGCGGCAGCCATCGGGTCCGTGCAGTGCGGGGAGTGTCGAGGCCGGTGGTTGTTGACTTGATCTTTTCAGCCATGTGTCCTTCCCTGCTGCGTTATCGGGCCGGTTTCGTCGGAGATGCGCCAGTCGTCCGGCAGGAGGTGGTCCAGTACGTCGTCCACCGTGACCGCACCCACCAGGCGTCCGGCGTCGTTGATGACCGGCAGTGAGTTCAAGTTGTAGGTGGCCAGCATCCGCGATACCTCGCTGATGGTGGCGTAGTCGCGGACCGGTTCCAGGTCCGTGTCCAGGATGTTGCCCAGGGCTTCGGGCGGCGCCGAGCGCAGCAGCTGCTGGATGTGCACAACGCCGAGGTATTTCCCCGTGGGGGTTTCCAGCGGCGGCCGGCAGACGTAAATGGACGAGGCAAGGGCAGGGGTGAGCTCTTCGCGGCGCACGTGGGCCAGAGCCTCGGCCACGGTGGCCTCCGGCGGAAGGATGACCGGCACCGGTGTCATCAGCGACCCTGCGGTGTCCTCCTCGTAGGTGAGCAGGCGCCGGACGTCGCGGGCGTCTTCGGGCTCCATCAGGGCCAGGAGCTCTTCCTTCTGCTCCTCGGGCAGCTCGTTGAGCAGGTCCGCGGCGTCGTCGGGGTCCATTTCCTCGAGCACGTCGGCGGCCCGTTCCACGTCCAGGGACTGCAGGATCTGGACCTGGTCGTCGTCGGGAAGCTCCTGCAGGACGTCTGCGAGGCGTTCGTCCTGCAGTTCGCTGGCCACTTCGATCCGGCGCTTGCCGCTCATTTCGTGCAGCGCGTCGGCGAAGTCCGCTGCTTTGAGATCGTCGTTCTGGGCGACGAAGGACGTGGCGGCCTGCGGGCCGGTGGCGTCCCAGTGGGCAATGTCCTTCCAGTCGAGGATGATCTGTTCCCCGCGCCGGCGCAGGGAACGCAGGCGGGAGGGGGAACCGCCGCGGCGGACGAAGAGGCTGGAAACATGCCAGTCTCCGGCACGGTTCTGCTCAATGGCAATGTCTTCAATGGTGGCTTCGCCGCTGCCGTCCCGCAGCTGGACGCGGCGGTCAAAGAGTTCCGCGACCACCAGCATCTCGGCTCCGCGCTGTTCGAAGCGGCGCAGGTTGACCAGCCCGGTGCAGATGATCTGGCTTGGGTCCATGGAGGTGATGCGGGTGAGGGGGACGAAGACGCGCTTCTTGCCGGGGACCTCCACGACGATGCCCACGGCCTGCGGCGGGCGGCCGGGTCCGCGGTCAAGCACGACCGCATCACGCAGCCGGCCGAGACGGTCGCCCAGCGGGTCGAAGACGTCAAGGCCGAGCAGGCGCGCTATAAAGACTCGGGTAGGATTTGTGCTCACATTCTTAGGCTACTTTGTGCCTGCTGCTAACGCCGTATTAAGGAGTAGACAGGGGGCCGGCCCGTTCACTGCCAGCGATACGTTCGCCGTCCGGGTCCGGGATGCGCGAGAATGGAACAATGTCGAACCTATTTGGTGCCACCCCTCCGCGAGACACGGGCCGCAGCCTGCCCCAGGGTGAAACGGTGGGCCGGTACACGGCCTACCTCGACGCCCAGAAGGCAGTGGACTACCTGGCTGACAGCAAGTTCCCGGTCCAACTGGTCTCGATTGTCGGCAACGAACTGAAGTCCGTGGAACGTGTGACGGGCCGCCTGACCTACCCCCGCGTTGCGCTTTCCAGCGCCGCCACCGGTGCGTGGTTCGGACTCTTTGTCGGGCTTGCCCTGATGCTGTTCGGCGGCAGCGCCGCGGCGATCTCCCTCATCCCGTCGATGGCCCTTGGTGCAGTGTTCTGGGTGCTCTTCGGGGTCCTGGCCTATGCGCTGCAGCGCGGGCGCAGGGACTTCACCTCCACCAGCCAGGTCATCGCCACCAGCTACGACGTTATTGTGGCACGCGAAGCCGCCAACGACGCCCGTCAGCTGCTGCACCGGCTGCCCATGGTCGGCCAGGCCGGCCATCCGCAGGCGCCGGGATCCGGAGCGCCCGGCAACGTGCTGCGCCCGCCGGCCGACGGCACACAGGCACCGGAACGGCCCTCAAGCTGGGCAAACCCCTACGGTGGCCCCGCCCCGGAGGCCGATCCGGCCGGACAGGGCGCACAGGTTCCCGCCGGACAGGACGAACCAAGGGCAAAGGGAACGACGCCGCGCGGCCAGTTCCCTGACCTGCCCGACGGCCGGCCGCAGTACGGTGTCCGCCGTCCGGCGCAACCGGCCCAGCCGGGAGCAGGGCAGCCGGGACCGGGCCAGGCCCCCGGGGCGTCCGGCAGCCACGGCGTGCAGGCGGGCAGTGATGATGCCCGCGACGAGAAGCCCCGTCAGTAAGCTTTCAACGGCTCCGGCCGGTCGGAGGCCCGCACCCTTTCGTAAGGGTGCGGGCCTTTTGCGTTCCCCGGGGAAGCGACCCGGGGACGGTGCGGATGCCGGCGCGGTTTGTGCCGTTTCCCGCGTGGCGCGGAGCGGGGATCCGGACAAAGTGGAGGGAGTCGGACATGCCGCGGGGGATCAGGCACCAGAGATGCTGCCGGAGCTGACCGGCAGGCCGGGGCAAAAAGCACGAAGGTCCGCATCCCTTGCAGGAATGCGGACCTTCAACTGCCGGGCCGGAGGTTACTCCGCAGCGTAGATTCCGGCCATCCAATCCTCGACGTCGCCCGGGTTGCGCGGCAGCGCATCGCTGAGGTTCACGGGACCGTCGGCGGTGATCAGGATGTCATCCTCGATCCGGACGCCGATGCCCCGGTATTCCTCGGGCACGGCCAGGTCGGTGTCCTTGAAGTAGAGACCGGGTTCGATGGTGAACACCATGCCCTCGGTGATGGTGCCGTCCAGGTACAGCTCGGCGCGGGCCTGGGCGCAGTCGTGCACGTCCATGCCCAGGTGGTGGCTGACGCCGTGCGGCATCCAGCGGCGGTGCTGCTGGCCCTCGGGGGACAGGGCTTCCTCCAGCGGCACGGGCAGCAGGCCCCAGGCATCCAGGTTCTCGGCCAGCACCTTCACGGCCGCGGCGTGCACGTCGCGGAACTTTGCGCCCGGTTTGGCGGCTTCGAAGCCGGCGTCGGCGGCGTCGAGCACCGCCTGGTACACCCGGCGCTGGACTTCCGTGTAGGTGCCGTTGACTGGGAGCGTGCGGGTGATGTCCGCGGTGTAGAGGCTTTCGGCCTCCACGCCGCCGTCGAGGAGCAGCAGGTCACCGGCATGGACGGCGCCGTTGTTGCGGATCCAGTGCAGGACGGTGGCGTTGTTGCCGGACGCGGCGATGGTGTCGTAGCCCAGGTCATTGCCCTCTTCCCGGGCACGGGCAAAGAAGGCACCTTCGACGACGCGTTCGCCGCGCGGGTGGGAGATGGCGCGGGGGAGTTCCCGAACCACTTCGGTGAAGCCGTTGACCGTGGCGGCGACGGCCGACTTCATCTGCTCAATCTCCCACTCGTCCTTGACCAGACGGAGTTCGGACAGGGCCTCGGTCAGTTCCCCGTCGAGGGCGTCCAGGGCACTGAGATCGGCGTTCTCCGGGTCCAGGGCGGTGTTGTAGCGGACGGTGTCCACCAGGGCGTCGACCATTTCATCAACGCCGCGCAGCAGCCGGACGGAAATGCCGCCGAACTGCGGGTCGCCCACGTTGTTGGTGATGGCGGTTTCCGCCTCATCCAGGTGCCGGGCGGGCAGGCTGATCAGCGCACTGATCTCCGCGAGGCCGAGCCGGTCCCCGATCCAGAACGAGCCGTAGCGGGCATTGGAGTAGAACTCGTCGCTGTCAGTACCCGCCAGCGGGCGGAAGTACAGGACGGCAGTGTGGTTGCCGCCGTCGTCACCGGCACCGGGCTCGGTGGGTTCCATCACCAGCACGGCATCCGGCTCACGGTCCACGCCCAGGCCGGTCAGGTGGGCGAAGCCGGAGTGCGCGCGGAAGCGGTAGTCGGTGTCATTGGAGCGGACCTTCAGCGGGCCGGCCGGGATGACCAGCCGTTCGCCGGGGAAGCGCTCGGAGAGGGCACGGCGGCGCCGCGCGGCGAACGGCGCCACGGCATCGGGTTCGGGCAGCTCACCGGATTCCGCGGCCCAGCCGGAAGACATGAACTTCTTGAAGGCTTCGGAGGAGGGGCGCTGGGACCGGTTGTTGACCCGGTCTTCGAGCGGCTGGCCCTCGGAGGGCTCGGGCAGGGATGTCGTCGAATTCGCTTCAGTAGTCACTCCTCCATCGTCTCACTGCCCCCCGGGCGGGCAAAACACCCCGGAAGACCCGCGGGTGCCCCCGCACCGGGGTGGAACGGGACACCGCGCCGGGGGGGCGTAGATTGATAGCGTGAAAATCGACCTGCACACCCACTCCAGTGTGTCCGACGGCACTGAGCCGCCGGCGGACGTGATCGCCTCCGCCGCGGCGACCGGCCTGGATGCCATAGCCCTCACCGACCACGACACGACGGCCGGCTGGGACGACGCCGCTGCCGCCGCACGGGAACTCGGGATCACATTTGTGCCGGGGATGGAGGTCTCCTGCCGCAGCGCCGAGGGGATCAGCGTCCACGTGCTGTCCTACCTGCATGATCCGGCCCACCCGGGCCTGCTGGAGGAAATTGCCCGGTCGCGCGCAGCCCGCGTCTCCCGGGCCGAACTCATGGTGCAGCGGCTGGCGGAGGATTTCCCCATCGACTGGGCGTCCGTGCAGGAACAGGTGGCCCCGGGAGCCACCATCGGCCGGCCGCACATTGCCGACGCCCTGGTGGCTGCCGGCGTCGTGCCGGACCGTTCGGCGGCCTTTAGCGGCATCCTGACCGCACGCTCGCCGTATTTCGTGGCGCACTACGCACCGGATCCGGCCCGGGCCGTGGCATTGATCCGGGAAGCAGGCGGAGTGCCGGTCTTCGCGCACCCCGTCGCGTCCTCGCGCGGACGCGTGGTGGGCGAGGCCACCTTTGCCGAAATGATCGACGCCGGGCTGCTGGGCGTTGAAGTCAACCACCGGGACAATCCCGAGCAGGGCAGGGAATGGCTCCGCCGGCTGGCCAAGGAGAATGACCTGCTGGTCACCGGCTCCAGCGACTACCACGGCGCCGGAAAACCGAACCTCCTGGGCGAATTCACCACGGAGCCGGCAGTGCTGGAGCATATTGCCGCGCTGGGAACCGGCAGTTCCGTCGTCGTCGGGTCCGCCTAGAGTCCGGCAGCCGGCAGCTGCGAATCCTCCGCGGCGGACACCACCGTTGCGGCCGAACCCAGCCGCCGGGCCATGACGTCGATCGCCTGGGGGTTGGCGTCCACGCAGACGAACTTCCGGCCCAGCTTGGCCGCAACGGCGCCCAGCGTGCCGGACCCGGCAAAGAAGTCCAGCACCCAGTCGCCCTCGCGGCTGCTGGCAGCGACCGCACGGCGCAGCAGCCCCTCGGGTTTCTGCGTGGGGTAACCGGTTTTTTCCCGTCCGGTGGGGGACACGATGGTGTGCCACCAGACGTCGGTGGGCAGCTTGCCCAGGGCCACCTTTTCGGGTGTCACCAGGCCGGGGGCCATGTACGGTTCCCGGTCCACCTCGGCGTTGTCGAAGTGGTACTTATCCGGGTTCTTGACATAGACCAGGATGTTGTCGTGCTTGGCCGGCCACCGGTTCTTGGCCCGTCCGCCGTAGTCATACGCCCAGATGATCTCGTTCAGGAAACAGTCCCGGCCGAACAGTGCGTCCAGCATGACCTTCGCGTAGTGCACCTCGCGGTAATCCAGGTGCACGTACAGGGTGCCGTCGTCGGCCAGCAGCCGCCAGGCCTGCGCGAGCCGGGGCTCCAGGAACGCCCAGTAATCCTCGAACGCGTCGTCGTAGCTGGAGAGCAGGCCCTTGACCGTGCTGTAGCTGCGGCCCTTGAAGCCGATCCGGTCGCCGCTGCCGTCGGCGCTGCGAACCATGGTGGTCTGCTGCCGCCGTTGGGACCGCCCGGTGTTGAAGGGCGGGTCCACGTAAATCATGGTGAAGGAGCCGTCCGGCAGGGTCGGGAGGTACTCCGCGTTATCCGCGTGTACCACCAGCGACCCGCCGTCCGGCGTCCACAAAGGGGTGCTCATGCAGGCCTGCGCCGCTGCTATTCGGCGGCCGGGCCGGTCTTGGGCACAACCTCGCCGTTGCGGCGGCGGGTCCGGCTGCGGCGCGGGCGGTCCGCGGCTGCACCGTCAGCTGCCGGGGTCCGGGTTCCGGCCGCACGGGTTTCGGCGGGACGGTCTGCTGTCCGGGACTCCCCGGTTCCGGCCTCGCTGCGCCGGGATCCGTCGCGCTGTCCGCTGCGGGCACGGTCGGAAGTCCGCCCTGAGCCGCGGCCGGATCCGCTGCGTTCCGGACGCCCGGAACGGGAGCGGCCGCCGTCGCGGGAGGAGGAGGCGCCCCGTCCGCCGGACTTGCCGGTCTCGCCCAGGTCCTCGATCTTTTCGGCATCGATGCCGGCGTGCGTGCGCTTGCTGCGCGGCAGGCGGCCCTTGGTGCCCTCGGGGATATCCAGGTCCGTGTACAGGTGCGGCGAGGAGGAGTAGGTTTCCACCGGCTCGGCCTGGTCCATGCCCAGGGCCTTGTTGATCAGGCCCCAGCGGGGAACATCGTCCCAGTCCACGAACGTCACTGCAGTGCCCTTGTTCCCGGCCCGGCCGGTGCGGCCGACGCGGTGCAGGTAGGTCTTCTCGTCTTCGGGGCACTGGTAGTTGATCACGTGCGTGACGTCGTCGACGTCGATGCCGCGGGCGGCGACGTCGGTGGCCACCAGCACGTCCACCTTCTCATTGCGGAAGGCGCGCATGGCCTGTTCGCGGGCGCCCTGGCCCAGGTCGCCGTGCATGGCGGCGACCGCGAAACCGCGGTCCACGAGTTCCTCGGACAGCTTCGCGGCGGTGCGCTTGGTCTTGGTGAAGATGATGGTCCGGCCGCGGCCGCGGGCCTGCAGGATGCGGGCGACGACCTCTGCCTTGTCCAGGTTGTGCGCCCGGTAGACCACCTGGCGGATGTCCTTCTTGGTCAGGCCTTCATCGTCGGGGTCCGCGGCCCGGATGTGGGTGGGCTTGGTCATGTAGCGGCGGGCCATGGACACGACGGCGCCCGGCATGGTCGCCGAGAACAGCAGGGTCTGGCGCACGGCAGGCGTGGCCGCCATCAGTGTTTCGACGTCGGGCAGGAAGCCGAGGTCCAGCATCTCGTCTGCTTCGTCGAGGACCACAATCCGCACGTTCTTCAGCGAGAGCTGCTTCTTGTTGTACAGGTCGATCAGGCGCCCAGGGGTGCCGACCACGATTTCGACGCCGGCGGCCAGCGCCTCCGTCTGCGGCTCGTAGGCACGGCCGCCGTAGATCGTCACGATGCGGGCGCCGCGCCGGCGGGCAGCGGTGGTGAGGTCACCCGCCACCTGGACCGCCAGTTCACGGGTGGGCACCACGATCAGGGCCTGCGGGGCGCCGGGGACGGCGAGCTCGGCGTAGCCCTTGTCCTCGGGGCCCACCACCCGCTGAAGTGCGGGAATGCCGAAGCCGAGGGTCTTGCCGGTACCGGTCTTCGCCTGGCCGATGATGTCGTGGCCGCTGAGCGCAACGGGCAGGGTCATTGACTGGATGGGGAAGGGGTGAGTGATCCCCGCGTCGGCGAGGGACTCGACGATGTCGGCCCTGACGCCGAAGTCGGCGAAGGTCATTTCGGGGATTTCCTGGGCCTGGGCCTGGGTGGCCAGGGTATCCGCAACGGTCAGTTCTTCGGAGCTGTCATCAGCAGTGAGATGACGATCGTCATCAACCTGGGAAAGTTCAGTGTTCAATTAAATACCGTTCAGTTTAGGCAGCGCGGGGGTACCAGGCTCGACGAGTGGCTGTTACAGCCCATTACGGAGCGGATGGCACGCACGCGGTGCGTCCAGCGGAAGCCGATCGCGGGCTAACAACTGCGGGCCGCCTGTGCTCCATTGGCCACGGCGGCGGCCGAAAATTCAAGATCGCGTAGGGTTTTGCGGGTCTGGTCAATACAACATAAATGGCACAACACAGAACAATTCGTACGACAGACGACCGGGCATCCAATTACTACTGTCCCAGTCTACCCGCCAGCCGCTGATCACCGCGCATCCGGCCGCGGGGCGCGGCCCGCGGCGCTGCCGGCGGGTACGCTGGCGGGTATGACTAACGGGCACCATTCCGATCATCCGGCTGCTTCCGGTCCGGCCGCGCAGCACTTCGGCGAGACCTACCACCGGTTCCTTACGGACCTTTTCGGAGCCACCGCCTACGGCGAGCTGTCAGCGTTCGAACGCATGTCTTCCGATGCCCGTTTTTCCCCGACACTGCATGACCGGGCGACCCTGGGGCGCCTTGCGGTGCATGAATATGCCCATTTTGAACTGATCTGTACCCGGCTCAGCAGCATGGGTGTTGACCCGGAAGAAGCCATGCGGCCTTTCCAGCCCTCGGTGGACGCATTTCACGACCGCACGCGGCCTGCGGACTGGTACGAGTCGCTGATGAAGTTCTACGTCACGGACGCGATTTCCGACGATTTCTACTCTGCGGTGGCGTCCCGGCTGGATGCCGAAACGAACAGCCTCTTCCAAAGCCTCAAGGCCACGGAACAGCCCGGCGAAATCCTGCTCGGACGGCTGAAGGAAGCCCTCGCGGACGATCCGCGGCTGGCCTCGCGGCTGGCGCTCTGGGGCAGGCGGCTGGTGGGCGAAGCCCTGACCCAGGCCCAGCGGGTCCTGATCGAACGGGCTTTCCTCGGCGGGCTGTTCGGCGACGGCAGCGAGGCCGACGTCGATGCCGAAATCAAGCTGCTCACGGCGCAGCTGACACGAAACCACTCAAAACGCATGAGTCTTCTCGGCCTGACGGCCTAGCTGCAGGTTACGCTTCCCCGTAGGGCGGCGCCGACGGGGAGCCGGCGCGTACCTGAGGGGGCCTCTAATGCGGTGGAAAGCAAGGGCAGTGCGTTCCGTGGTGCCCACCGTCCTGGCGTGCGCGGTGTTGGCCGGAGCGCAGCCTGTTCCCGGAGAAACCGGACCCGGCGGCATCGCGGCAGCGCTAGCGCCGGGCAGCGCCGCCCACGGCAAGGCCCTGCCGCCGGCCCAGCGTCCTGCCCTGCCGGCCAACGCCATCATCGGTCCCCTCGTCCCGGGCGCCGGCTCACTGGTGTACATGCCGCAGACCGGCCGGATGGTCTCCGTGGTTCCGGGAGTTGAGGACTCTGCCCTGGTAATCGGCGATTCGCAGGCCGGTCCGCAGACCTGGGTGGGGCAGGGGCTGGAACAGGCCGGCTACCGCGTGATTATCCGGGGTGCGGGCGGCACAGGCTATGTCCAGGGAAACGGCTCGGTCTCGGGATATGCCCGGGCGCTGGAATCCCAGCAATGGCTGCTCCCGTGGGGTAGGCCCCGGTTGATTGTGCTACAGGGCGGCGGCAACGACACCGCCTATCCCGCGTCCGTTATCCGTGCCGGGGCGCTGCGGCTGATCGGGGACCTGCGGCAAAGCTTTCCGTCCGCCCGGATGGTCATGGTGGGCGTCATCGGAGACGGCACGGGCCCGCGCAGCGAGGTGGACCGGGTGCTCGCCGCCGTGGCCCGGGAGCAGGGCATCGACTTCCTGACGCCGGGGGACTGGTGGGCCCGGTACGGACTGAACGGAGGGCTGCGTCCGGACGGGAAGCATCTGAGCCCGGAAGGACACCGGCTGGCGGCAGGCGTGTTTGCGCGTGAACTGATCCGGATGGTACCGCCCGCACTCCCGCAGAAACCTGCCCGCCATGCGGTGCCGTAACACCGCAGGGAACGGCGGCGGCCGGGCCTGAAACGCGGCAAGGGCGGTGCCTGCAACGCAGCAAGGGCGGTGCCGAAGCACCGCCCTTGCCGCGTCTGCGGCGGATCCGGGTACCGGATGTTCCGCCGAACCGCCTAGAGGCGCAGGATGCGCTCTGTCTGTGCAGCATCAGTCCTTGCGCGGCTGCGCCGGATCGGAACCGCTGCCGCAATCGGCGCCAGCACGGACACGGCAACCGGAACTGCCCAGCCGATCCAGTCCGCTTCATAGGAAGCGGCTCCTGCCGCGCGCAGTGCCAGCCAGGTAAGCAGCGCAGCACACACGGCAATGCCGGGCAGCAGCAGTGCCCCGTAGAGGGCGCGGCGCCGGTCCGCGGCCCACACCGCGAAACCGGCCGCAACGGCGGTCAGAGTGACCAGGATCAGACTGAGCATGGGTCCGGCTAGAGTGCCCCGAAGCCGACCCGGCGGACTTCCTCGGCACCGATTTCGACGTAGCCGATGGACGCACCGGGGACAACGATCAGCCGACCCTTGATGTCCTTGAGCCGCAGGAGTGCGCCGCTGGCCAGGGACTGCTCCACCGCGTCGGCAACTTCATCGGCGCTCTGGCCGGATTCGAAGACAATCTCGCGGGCTACATTCTGAATGCCGATTTTTACTTCCACCGTGGTGCCTCCTGATTAACGAATGACGAACTTCTCGAAAATCTACTCTAGATTTCTTTGGGGAACCGGCTGATTCCGCGCCAAGCTAAACGGTAGACCAGCTCGCTGGCCGCATCGATGTCCAAATCGCCGTCCGTTTCCAGCCAGTAGCGCGCACTGACCTGCGCCATTCCGGCCAGGGCCCGGCCCAGCAGGGTCGCTTCAAGGTGGGAAAGCTTGGTGTCTTCGGCAATGACCCCGGCAATGCTGTTGGCGAAGCGGGCGTTGAATTCCTCGATGCGGGCGCTGACCTCGGCATCATTGGTGAGGTCGGATTCAAACACCATCCGGTGGCCCTGGCTGTCCTGCGCCACAAAGCGGAAATACGCCCGCATTGTCTCCCGGACCCGAAGCTTGTTGTCCGTAGTGGAGTTCAGGGCGGTTCGCAGGAATTCCGTGAGGGTGTTCAAGTGGTTGTCCAGCAGCGCCATGTACAGCTCGCGCTTGCCCGGGAAGTGCTGGTACAGGACGGGTTTGCTGACGTGCGCCGCCTCGGCGATTTCGTCCATGGCCGCACCGTGGAAGCCGTTGCTGACAAACACTTCCTGCGCTGCACTGAGCAGCTGCCGGCGGCGTTCCTCCCGCGGGAGTCGAACCGGTTTGCCGGCTGCCTGGTTACTCACTGATGGACCTCTCAACAGTTCCGGAGCATGAAGCTGCACGGACAATGACCCTTAGTTTACCCGCGGGTATTCGAAGCGACAGGGCCAACCACCATACCCGTGGCTTAGATTGGACTTCATGACCATAGCAAGTGCATCCGTCCCTTCCGGTGAACTACCCGCCCTGGTGGCGCCCGGCGAGGACCTGACCCGCGACGAGACCGAACGCTACTCCCGGCACCTGATCATCCCCGGCTTCGGCGCTGAGGCCCAGCGCCGGCTGAAGAACGCCCGGGTACTGGTGGTGGGCGCCGGCGGGCTCGGATCTCCGGTGCTGCTGTACCTGGCGGCCGCGGGAGTGGGCACGCTGGGCATTGTCGACGACGACGACGTGGACGTTTCGAACCTGCAGCGCCAGATCATCCACGGCGTCTCCGACGTCGGCACTCCGAAGGCGGAGTCCGCAGCCCGTTCCGTGGCGGAGCTGAACCCGCTGGTCCGCGTGATCCTGCACCGGGAACGGCTGGACAATTCCAACGTCCTGGACATCTTCTCCGGCTATGACCTGATAGTGGACGGGACCGACAATTTCGCCACCCGGTACCTGGTCAATGATGCGGCTGAAATCCTGGGCAAGCCCTATGTCTGGGGCTCCATCCTGCGGTACGACGGGCAGGTCAGCGTGTTCTGGGGTGAGCACGGCCCCACCTACCGCGACCTGTTCCCGGAGGCGCCCCCGGCGGGGTCGGTTCCTTCCTGTGCGGAAGGGGGAGTGCTGGGGGTGCTGTGCGCACAGATCGGCTCGATCATGGTCAATGAGGCCATCAAACTCATCACCGGAACGGGGCGGACCCTGCTCGGCCGGGTCCTGGTATTCAATGCACTCGAGATGAGCTGGCGCGAACTCCGGGTCCGGCGGGATCCGCAGGCAGTGCCGGTGCGCGAACTGGGCGACTACCAGGCGTTCTGCGGGATTGCACCCGCGGAGCCGGCCCCGGCCGGAGCGGAAATCGAAGTGACCCGGCTGCGGGACCTGCTGGCGGAACGTTCGGCAGGAGCGCTGGACTTTGAGCTGCTGGACGTCCGCGAGCCGGGGGAACACGGAATCGTCAGGATTGACGGCGCCAGGCTGGTGCCGCGGGCCGAGGTGCTGGCGGGGGAGTACCGGCCGGACCGGGAACGGCCGGTGTACGTGCACTGCAAATCCGGTGTGCGGTCCGCGGAGGTCGCGGCCTACCTGCGCCGCGAGGGCTACCCGGAGGTCTACAACGTCGCCGGCGGGATCCTGGAGTGGGTCCGCCGGGTGGAGCCGCAGAAGCCGGTCTACTGAGGTCCGCTACGCGGATTTCGGTTCGGCGGCGCCGTCGCCTGGTTCGGCGTCGCCGTCCGCAGCCGGGCGTGGGCCCTTGGCGGGGGCAGCGGTCTCGCCGCGGTCCACGGTGATGCCGTACAGGGCTTCCAGGCCCCGGATGTAGTCCTCCTGCTGGCCGCTGGCGGCCAGTTCCCGGGCACGGACGGTGGGGACGTGGAGCAGCTGCTTGACCATGCGGCGCATGGCGAACTCCACTTCCTGGGCGGCGCCGGTGCAGCCGTGCTGCGAGCGGACCTTCTCCAGTTCCGTTTCGAGCACGTCGAGGGTGTGCCGGCGCAGGGCCACGATTGCGGAGTCCATTTCGCGGCTGAGCTGCTGCTTGGAGAAGTTCTTTGCTGCGTCGGCGACGATGGTGCTCGCCTGCTTCAGCGATTCGGCCTGCTCGGCCGGGGCAGCCAGGCGCACGGATTCCAGGGTGATCAGTTCGACGCCGTCGATTTCGCGGACCGCAGGATCGAAGTCGTGGGTCAGGGCAAGGTCAATGATGATCAGCGGCTTTCCGGCATCGGCGCGGACGCGGCGGACATCTTCGGCGCTGACCTGGCTGTCGCTGCCGCTGCAGCCGATGACGACGTCGGCACGGGTCAGGGCGGCGGGCAGGGACGCGCGGGTCAGCGGCTTTCCGCCGCGGGACGCTGCGAAAGACTCCGCGCGGTTGGAGGAGGAATAGACGCTGATGTCGGTGCAGCCGCGCTCCTTGAGCAGGGCCATGGTGGCTCCGGCGTAGGCACCCGTACCGAAAACCACCACGGACTTGCCCGACCAGTCTCGGTTTTCGGAAAGATCGGTTGCCAGGCCCAGGGCAACGGAAACAATGGAAAGCCCCCGTTTGCCGAGGGCTGTCAGGGCGCCAACGTCCTTGGCGGTGCGGGATGCGGTTTGGAATAATCGGGTGAGGCCGCCGCTGGCGGTGCCCTTTTCCTGCGCTTCGATCAGGGCCCGGCGCACCTGGCCGGCGATTTCACGTTCGCCCACGACGGCGGAGTCCAGTCCGGCGCCGACGGCAAACAGGTGCTGGGGAACGGATTCACCGGTATTCGTGGCAAAGGAGCGGGATACCAGGTCTTCGCTCATACCGGAATTCCGGCTGATCTCGGCAACCACGGCGGAGCGGGCAGCTTCAATATCGGCATCCGAGCCGGTTTCGCAATACACCTCCAGCCGGTTGCAGGTAGCGAGGACCACGGAGCCCGAGACGGCGCTTCCGGAATCGACCAGCGAAGACGAGACCTCGGATGCGCCGGCACTGAGCCGGGCGACAGTCTCCAGGTCTACGTCGGTGTGCGTAGCAATGAGGGAAAGTAGAACCACAGTAGGTCAATACTAGCCACGCCCGGGAGGATACCTTCAATCGGGTGCCCCGATTTTCCGCTTCAGGGGTGTGAGAAGGGCCACTGCGGCCGCACGGGGCGGCCCGGTTATCGCTTGCCCCGGATTTTGGAGAGAATCAAGGTATGACTCTTAGCGCCACTCACCCGCTGCTGGATGGCCGCACGGCCGATTCCCCCCTGATCACCGCCTACCGCGGCGGGACTCCCGCCCGCCGTCCGGTGTGGTTCATGCGTCAGGCCGGCCGCTCCCTGCCCGAATACCTGAAAGCCAGGCAGGGGACCGGCATGCTGGAATCCTGCCTGCGCCCGGAGCTGGCGGCGGAGATCACCCTGCAGCCGGTGCGCCGGCACGATGTCGATGCGGGCATCTTCTTCTCCGACATCGTGATTCCGCTGAAGCTGGCCGGCGTGGATGTGGACATTGTTCCCGGCGTCGGCCCCGTGCTGGGCAGCCCGGTGCGGACCGCCGCCGACGTCGCCGCCCTGCCCCGCCTGACCGAAGAGGCGCTGGAACCCATCCGCGAGGCTGTCCGCCTGACCGTGGCGGAGCTCGGCACCAAGCCGCTGATCGGGTTCGCGGGTGCACCGTTCACCCTGGCCGCCTACATGGTGGAGGGCAAGCCGTCCCGGGACCACCTCGGCCCGCGCACCATGATGCACGCCGATCCCGATGCCTGGCAGGCCCTGACGGCCTGGGCCGCCGACGCTTCCGGCATGTTCCTGCGGGCTCAGCTCGAAGCCGGCGCCAGCGCGGGACAGCTCTTTGACTCCTGGGCCGGTTCCCTGGGCCTGGCCGACTACGTTCGGCACGTGGCGCCCGCCTCGGCCCGCGCCCTGGACCATGTGCGCGGCCTCGGCGCCCCGCTCGTGCATTTCGGTACCGGCACCTCCGAACTGCTGGTGGCCATGCGCGACGTCGGCGTGGACGTGGTCGGCGTGGACTACCGGCTGCCGCTGGACGAGGCCAACCGCCGCCTCGGCGGAACGACGCCGCTGCAGGGCAATATCGATCCGGCGCTGCTCAGCGCCCCGTGGGAGATCCTGGAAGCCCACGTCCGTGAGGTGCTGGCCGCCGGTGCGTCCGCCCCGGGCCATGTCGTCAACCTGGGCCACGGCGTGCCGCCGGACACCGACGCCGCCGTGCTCACGCGGGTGGTTGAACTGATCCATTCGGTGGAGCCGTAACCATGGCCCACCGTTTCCTCGCCAAGCAGGAGAGAGCCGCCAAGGCAGACGCGCCCGGCGGGCAGCAGCCGGCCCGGGTGCAGGCCGGTCCCTCCGCCGTCGTCGTCGGCGGCGGCATCTCGGGGCTGATCGCCGCACGCGACCTGCAGCGTGCCGGGCTGAACGTCACCGTGCTGGAGGCATCGAACCGGTTCGGCGGCTGCGTCGGCCGGCACGAGGTGGCAGGCATCGCACTGGACAGCGGCGCCGAATCCTTCGCTACCCGCTCCCCGGCGGTACCGGAACTGCTGGCGGAACTGGGGCTGACGGATGCGGTGGTCCTGCCGAACCCGGCCGGATCATGGCTGCAGCTGGCAGCGGAAGACCTGTCCTCGGGGGCCCAGCAGATGCCGGCCAGCGGGCTGCTCGGCATCCCCGCCGACCCGCGGCATCCGGACATCGTCCGGGCCCTGGGCCGTGCGGGCGCGGCACGTGCGGCAATGGACAAGGTCCTGCCGGTTGGCTCCCTGGGCCGGCGCGGCTCCATGAGCCTCGGCGAGCTGGTGCGGACCCGGATGGGCGATGCGGTGCTTCGGCGCCTGGTCACCCCCGTGGTCGGCGGCGTGTATTCCGCCGACCCCGACATGCTTGACGTCGATTCCGTTGCGCCGGGGCTGCGTGCTGCCGTTACCCGGCACGGCTCCCTGGCCGCAGCTGTCGGAGCAATGCGTGCCGCAGCCCCCGCCGGATCCGCAGTGGCCGGACTTGAGGGTGGGATGGGCCGGCTGACCGAGGCCCTGGTCGCCGATCTGGAGTCCTCCGGTGCACGCCTGCGGACCGGTGTCCGTGCCGAATCACTGGTCCGGCGCGACGCCGGGTGGCGGATCGGCTGCAGCGACGGCGGGGAACTCGCCGCCGACGCCGTGGTGGTCGCCGCGGAAGGTCCGGCTGCCGTGGAGCTGATGGCTACCGCACTGCCCGAGGTTGAGGCCTACCGGCCGCAGCCGGGACCGGGGGTCGCCCTGGTGACACTGGTGGTGGACCTGCCGGAACTGGACGCCATGCCGCGCGGCACCGGCGTCCTCGTGTCCCGGGATGTGGAGGGCATCGACGCGAAGGCCATGACCCATGCCACCGCCAAATGGCAGTGGCTGGCGGATTCCACCGGCCCCGGAACCCATGTGCTTCGCCTGTCCTACGGCCGGGCGCTCTCGCCGGAGGACGCAGCAGGCGAGCCCGCACATGTCGACCGAACCGACGATGACCTCTTCCGGCAGGCCGTGGCCGACGCGTCCGGCCTGCTCCAGGTGCACATCAACTCCGACGATGTTGTGGGCTGGGACGTTGTCCGGTGGGTCGGGGCCTTGCCTTCCGCCGCCGTCGGGCACCGGGACCGGGTGGCCGCTGTCCGCGCAGCCGTGGCCGAGTCGCCCGGGCTGGAAGCGGTGGGGGCGTGGCTGGCCGGTACCGGCCTGGCCGCGGTGACCGCCGATACGCGCACCCGGATGGCAGCACTCTCGAACGCAGTGCTGTGAGCTTAAGCACTTTCTACGCTTTGTAGAACTGTGTTGTTTCGACTTACCTATAGGCAAAGGGCAGACTGGTAATCATGAGTGAGACGATGGACCGCAGCGCCGCCGAAGCGGCCGGCAACGAAGAGCAGTTCTTTACCCTTTGGACCGTTTTCAAGCGGTCCGCCACGCCCAAGGCGCCCGTCGCCGACGGTGCCGTTGAGGCCTTCGAGGCGCTCACCAAGGACCTGACCGCCGACAACGTCACCGTGCGCGGCCTCTACGACGTCTCCGCGATGCGGGTGGACGCCGACGTCATGGTCTGGTTGCACGGCAGCAAGCCGGAGGCACTGCAGGCAGCACTGCGGCAGATCCGCCGCACGGAGCTTTTTGCCGGCACCGAGATCGCCTGGTCCGCCATGGGCGTGCACCGCGATGCGGAGTTCTCCAAGAACCACTGGCCGTCCTTCGCCCGCGGCATCGACCCCGAGGCCTGGATCTGCGTCTACCCGTTTGTCCGCTCCTACGAGTGGTACCTGCTGCCCGCCGAGGAACGCGGCAAGATGCTGCGCGACCACGGCATGCTCGGCCGTGAATTCCCCCAGGTCCTGGCCAACACCGTGGCCTCCTTCGCCCTCGGCGACTGGGAATGGATCCTGGGCCTTGAAGCTCCGAACCTGGTTGACCTGGTCGACATGATGCGCCACCTGCGCTCCACTGAAGCCCGTAACCACGTCCGAGAAGAAGTTCCGTTCTATACCGGCCGGCGTATCCCGGCCGCCGAAGTTGCCGAGGTACTGAAATGACATCCGCTGTTTCCAACGAGCCCGCCTTCGATCCGTTCGAGGGAGTTGACGAAAACGGCCGCATGGCGCCGAAGCATTACGACGCCATCCTGCTGGCCTCCTTCGGCGGACCGGAAGGGCAGGAAGACGTGATCCCCTTCCTGCGCAACGTCACCGCGGGCCGCGGCATCCCCGATGAACGGCTGGAGGAAGTGGCCACCCACTACCGCGCCAACGGCGGAATCAGCCCGATCAACGAGCAGAACCGCGCGCTCAAGGCGGCCCTGGAAGCAGAGCTGGCACGCCGCGGCGTCGAACTCCCCGTCCTCTGGGGCAACCGGAACTGGGCGCCGTACATCAAGGACGTCCTCCAGGACGCCTACGACACCGGCTACCGGCGCATCCTGATGGTCACCACCAGTGTCTACTCCTCGTACTCGAGCTGCCGCCAGTACCGCGAAGACCTGGGCATGAACCTGCTCAAGACGGGCCTGGACAAGAAGCTGCAGGTGGACAAGGTCCGCCAGTACTTTGACCACCCGGGCTTCGTGGAACCCTTCGTCGAAGGCGTGCGCGAGTCCGTGGCGAAGGTCCGTGAGCAGCTGGCGGCCAAGGGCGTGGACAACGGGAAGATCGAAATCCTCTTCTCCACCCACTCCATCCCCACCGCCGACGCCGAAGCCTCCGGACCCCGCGACCGGGAGTTCGAAGAAGGCAGCGCCTACGTGGCCCAGCACCTGGCCAACGCCCGTGCCATCATGGACCGCGTCCCCGAAGCGGCCGGTATGGACTGGCAGCTGGTGTACCAGTCCCGCTCCGGTGCCCCGCACATTCCCTGGCTGGAGCCGGACATCAACGACGCGATTGCCGAACTGCCCGCCAAGGGCGTCGACGGCGTGGTGATTGTTCCGCTGGGCTTCGTCAGCGACCACATGGAAGTCCTCTGGGACCTGGACACCGAGGCCATGGACACCTGCCGGGAACTGGGGCTGGCGGCTGACCGCACGCCGACCCCGGGCATCCACGAGACCTTCGTGTCCGGCCTGGTGGACCTGCTGCAGGAACGCACGCTGGAGAACAACATCGCCATCCGTCCGGCCATGACCGAACTCGGCCCGTGGTACGACGTCTGCCGCCCCGGCTGCTGCGCCAACCTGCGCGGCGAAAAGCCGACCATCGCGGGCGCCGACTCCACCGTGGGCGTCGAGTAGTGGCGCACTCGCCTGTCCTGATCGGCACCCGAGGCAGCGCGCTCGCTGTCACCCAGACCACCACGGTGGCGCAGGCCCTGTCCGGGCTGGGCGGTTTCGACGTCGAACTGGTCCGCGTGCGTACCGAAGGTGACGTCAACCGCGCCGCCCTGTCGCAGATCGGCGGCACGGGTGTGTTCGTGGCCGCCCTGCGGGAGTCGCTGCTGCGCGGAGACTGCGACGTTGCCGTGCATTCACTGAAGGACCTGCCCACCTCCCCGGCGGACGGCCTGGTCCTGGGCGCAATCCCGGAACGCGTGGACGTCCGCGACGTCCTGTGCGCCCGGGACGGACTGACCCTGGCCGGCCTTCCCGCCGGCGCGAAGATCGGCACCGGTTCGCCGCGCCGGGCCGCCCAGCTGCGGGCCGCCCGCCCGGACCTTGAGATCGTGGATATCCGCGGCAACGTGGACACCCGCCTCGGCCGGGTTGCCGGTCTGGTGGAAGGTGCACCCGGAGACCTCGACGCCGTGGTGCTGGCCGCCGCCGGACTGGCCCGGCTGGGCCGCCTGAACATGGTGACCGAGTACATCGATCCCGCAGTGATGCTTCCCGCCCCGGGGCAGGGAGCACTCGCCGTGGAATGCCGCGCCGCCGACGCAGCCGACGAAGGCGGGCTCGCCAAGGCCCTGGCCGCCTACGACCACACCGACAGCCGCCTCACCGTTGCCGCGGAGCGGGCCATGCTGGGCCGTCTCGAGGCCGGCTGCACGGCTCCCGTGGGCGCGCTGGCCCGTGTCGGCGCCGACGGCATCACGCTCGAGGCTGTGGTCTGCAGTGACGACGGCACGCGCCTGATGCGCCGCACCGCCGTCACCGGTGAACGCACCGAAGACGCTGCCCGTGCCCTGGGTGTCGAGGTGGCCGAAGAGCTGCTGGCGGCCGGCGCCGGACAGCTCACGGACCTGCCCGCCAGCTGATGGCCGGCACCCGGAGCTGCTGAGATGGCGGCCACAGACGATGGTCCGGACCTCGCCGGACTGAACGTTGTCCTTGCACGCACCCCGGACCGCGCTTCGGCGATGGTCCGGGTGCTGCAGGACTGCGGGGCGTCGGTGACATTGATGCCCCTGATCGACTTCCAGTTCCCCGCGGACACCGCCGTGCTGGACCGCGCCCTGAATACCCTGAAGGCCGGGCGTTTCGCCTGGGTGGTGTTCACCAGTGTCACCACCGTGCGCGCCGTGACCCGCCGCTGCGTAGCCCTGGGCATCCGACCCGACACCCTGGTGCCGGCGGATACCCGGATCGCGGCGGTCGGCACGGGAACCCGGCAGGCATTGGAGGAGATCGGCTTCGATATCGATTTCCTGCCGGACACCGACCAGTCGGCCCGGGGCCTGGCGGCCTCCTGGCCGGATCCCTCCGGCACTGATCCGGAAGGCGGCGACCTGCGGGTGCTGCTGCCGCAGGCAGATATCGCCGACCCCTCCCTGTATGAGGCACTGACCTCCCAGGGGTGGGAAGTCCGCGCGGTAACCGCGTACTGCACCGTCGACTACCCGGCGACCGGCCTGCGCTTCACCCCGGAGGTTACCGGGGGAGGGCTGCTGGATCCGGAAACGTTTGTCGCATCGGCACCCGCGGGACGCCGCGCCGTCGTCCTCACATCCCCCAGCATCGCCCGCAGGTTCATCCGGCGCTGCACGCCGCTCCCATCCGGAACGCTGCTGGTGGCGATCGGAGACAGCACGGCGGCGCGGATGCACGAGCTGGGTGCGGGACCGGACGCCGTGGCGAAGCAGCCAACCCCGGAGGGAATAGCGCAGGCACTCGCCGTTGCTATGTCTACGGGTCCTACTTCCTAGTTCCCCATTTTTACCGGAAGGCAGAATTACCTCCATGAGCTTCCCCCAGCACCGCCCCCGCCGCCTCCGCACCACCCCCGCCATGCGGCGGCTTACCGCAGAGTTCCGCCTGGATCCCGCCGAGCTGATCCTTCCGGCCTTTGTCCGCGAGGGCATCACCGAGCCCAACCCGCTCACCTCCATGCCCGGCGTCGTCCAGCACACCATGGACAGCCTGAAGAAGGCGGCCGCTGAAGCGGCCGAGCTGGGTATCGGGGGCATTATGCTCTTCGGCATTCCCGCCGAGCGTGATGCCGTGGGCAGCGCCGGCACCGACCCCAACGGCATCCTCAACCGCGGCATCGCAGCGGTCCGCGAGGAGGTGGGGGACGAGCTCGTCATCATGAGCGACGTCTGCCTGGACGAATTCACCGACCACGGCCACTGCGGTGTCCTGGATGACAACGGCGTCGTGGACAATGACGCCACGCTGGAAATCTATGGCCGGATGGCCGTGGAGCAGGCCCGTGCCGGCGCCCACGTGCTGGGCCCGTCCGGCATGATGGACGGGCAGATCGCCGTCATCCGCCACGCCCTCGACACTGCCGGGTTCACCGACGTGTCCCTGTTCGCCTACGCGGCGAAGTACGCCTCGGCGTTCTACGGCCCCTTCCGCGAAGCCGTGGACTCGCAGCTGAAGGGCGACCGCAGGACCTACCAGATGGACGCCTCGAACCGCCGCGAGGCACTCCTCGAGGTCGAACTGGACCTCGAAGAAGGTGCGGACATGGTGATGGTCAAGCCGGCCATGAGCTACCTGGACGTGCTGGCCGACGTTGCGGCCATGTCCCCGGTGCCGGTGGGCGCTTACCAGATCTCCGGTGAGTACGCGATGATTGAAGCTGCCGCCGCCAACGGCTGGATTGACCGACGCCGGGCCATCGAAGAGTCCGTGCTGGGCATCAAGCGGGCCGGCGCGAACATGATTCTCACCTACTGGGCCACCGAGCTGGCGGCCTGGCTGAAGGAAAGCAAGTAATGTCCTCACCTGTCTCACCGTCTTCCAACGAAGCACTCTTTGACCGCGCGCGGGCCCTGATGCCCGGCGGCGTGAACTCCCCGGTCCGGGCCTTCGGCTCCGTCGGCGGCACGCCGAAGTTCATGGTCTCCGCCAAGGGCCCGTACATCACGGACTCCGAGGGCCGCGACTACGTGGACCTGGTCTGCTCCTGGGGGCCGGCCCTGGTGGGCCACTCCCACCCGGACGTCCTCGCCGCCGTGCACGCTGCCGTGGACAACGGGTTGTCCTTCGGTGCCTCCACCCCGGCCGAAGCCGAGCTGGCACAGCTGGTGATGGACCGCGTGTCCGGCGTGAAGCGCCTGCGCATGGTCTCCACCGGCACCGAAGCCACCATGACCGCCATCCGGCTGGCCCGCGGCTTCACCGGACGGAACCTGGTCATCAAGTTCGCCGGCTGCTACCACGGCCACCTGGACGGGCTGCTGGCCTCCGCCGGCTCAGGCCTGGCCACCCTGGCCCTGCCCGGCTCGGCCGGCGTCACCGAAGCGACCGCCGCCGAAACCCTGGTGCTGCCGTACAACGACATTGCCGCCGTGGAAAAGGCGTTCGCCGAACACGGTGCGAACATTGCCGCGGTCATCACCGAGGCCGCACCGGCCAACATGGGCGTAGTGACCCCGGACGAGGGCTTCAACGCCGCCCTGTCCCGGATCACCGCCTCGCATGGTGCCCTGCTGATCCTCGACGAGGTGCTCACCGGGTTCCGCACCGGCCCTGCCGGCTACTGGGGGCTGACCGGTGCCAAGGAAGGCTGGACGCCGGATCTGTTCACCTTCGGAAAGGTCATCGGCGGGGGCATGCCCGTAGCCGCGCTTGGCGGCCGCGCGGACGTGATGGATTACCTGGCGCCGCTGGGCCCGGTCTACCAGGCCGGAACGCTCTCCGGTAACCCCATCGCCATGGCCGCCGGGGTGGCTACGCTGAAGGCTGCCACCGCCGAGGTCTACGCCACCATCGACGCACGTTCGGCCGAGCTCTCCGCCGCCGTGTCCGCTGAACTGGAGAACGCCGGCGTGGACCACAGCATCCAGCGCGCCGGCAGCCTGTTCAGCGTCGCGTTCGGCACCTCCGCTACCGGCGTGCACAACTACGAGCAGGCCCAGGCGCAGGAAGCCTTCCGCTACAAGCCGTTCTTCCACTCCATGCTGGAGGCCGGCGTGTACTTGCCGCCGTCGGTCTTCGAAGCCTGGTTCCTCTCCGGCGCGCACGATGACGCCGCGATGAACCGGATCTACGAGGCGCTGCCGGCGGCTGCGAAGGCCGCCGCCGCGGCCCAGCCGTAACGGCAGTGCCCTAACGGCAGTGCCAGCGGCCGGGTTCCCGAACGGGACCCGGCCGCTGCTGCATTTGGGGGTCCTCAGCCCAGGATGTCGCGGCGGCGGAGGGAAAAGAGCGCAACGAACGTAAAGACCAGGCCCGTCCCGGCCAGCAGGGCCAGGCCGGTCCAGTCCGCTCCCTGCACCAGGGGCGTGTGCCGGTAGGCCCAGGAGTAGGGCGAGATGTTCCGCAGCCAGCCCAGATCAGCGTCCTGGTTAGCCAGGGCGTTAAGCACGAACCCGTACGCGGCCACTGCCGCACCGGCACCCAGGGCGGCGGTACGCCGCCCGGTCAGCGCGCCTGCAGCCAGGCTGGCGGCACCGGTAAGGAAGCCCAGGCCCAGCCATGCTGCCTCCTCAGCGGCTACGTTTCCCGGGTCCAGACCCAGGCGGGACGGGCCATTGAGCAGCAGGATCAGGAACCCCGTAAAGACCGCGAGCCAGAGCAGCCGGGCGAATAGCCCCAGGGCAGATTCCAGGACGTACTGCCCCCGGCCCACCCCGCGGGACAGGACCATCTCCAGGCGGCCGGATTCCTCGGCGCCGCCGATGGCCGCCGAACCCCAGGAAACGGCCGCCACCGTCATGAACACGAAACCGAGCAGGCCGAAAAAGGTGGCCTGGACATAGCCGGGACCGGAAGCGATGTCGGCATAGCCCAGTTCGGGCGGCAGGCCGTTGATCAGGCTGCGCATGTTTTCACTGCTCATCGACCGGTACAGCGGAAGGTAGAGGAACAGTGCGGCGGCGAGTACCAGGCTCCACCCCGCGGTGGAGCGCCAGCTGTCCACCACGGCCCGGCGGAAGACCGGTGCCGGACGGGGATGGATAACGGCGGCCGCGGCGGTCATTGCAGTACTCCCTGTCCGACGGCGGCACGGGTGCCGCCGGCCCGGCCGCCCGGCGTTTCCGGTGCCTTGTGCGGGGCGCTGTACAGGCTCAGCACGGATTCCTCCAGGTCGGGTTCCTCCGCGATGAGGTCCGCGACGGAATAGGCTGCCAGCACCTTCACGAACGGATTGATGGCGCCTTCGACGGTGCCGTCCAGGTGCACGGTTCCGGACTGCGCGGCCACGGAGCCACGAAAACCGGTGCGTTCCAGCTCACCCTGCAGCCGGGCAGGGTCGGCACCGGTGACGGAAGCCTGGATTCTGCGGATGCGGTTGATCCGCAGGGAGGCGACATCCCCTTCCGCTACGACCCGGCCCTGCGACAGGACGGCCACCATGTCCGCTGCCTGCTGGATTTCGCTCAGGACGTGGGAGCTGAGCAGGACTGTCCGCCCTTCATCCCGGGCCTCGCGCACCATCGCCAGGAATTCGCGCTGGACCAGCGGTCCAGGCCGCTGGTCGGCTCATCGAGGATCAGCAGTTCAGGCTCATGCATAAACGCCAGGATCAGTCCGAGCTTCTGCCGGTTTCCCTTGGAGAGGCTCCTGGCCGGGCGGGACAGGTCAACGGCCAGCCGTTCGGCGAGGGACATGATCCGTGCTTTGGGCACCGGCGCGCCGATATCGGCGAAGTGCTGCAGCAGCGTGGTTCCGCGGGTCCGGTCGCCAAGCCGCAGGTCGCCCGGCACATAGCCGATGCGGCGGCGCAGCTCCGGCCCGCCGTCCCGCGGCGTGCTCCCAAGGACCACCGCGGAGCCGGACGTCGGGCGGATAATGTCCAGCAGCATCCGCAGGGTGGTGGTCTTTCCGGAGCCGTTGGGCCCGATCAGCCCGTAGACGGTTCCCGTTTCGACCGTCAGGTCCAACGACTGGACAGCCGATACGGAACCGTACCGTTTCGTGAGTTTTTGGGTGTGGACTGCTGCAGTCATCTTCCCGGCCCCTTCCTGACCGTACCGCTTCCCGACCGCAGAATGGTACCGCTCCGGAGAGGGGGCGGACCCGGTCCGGGATGATAAAAAACAAGCCCCGCACCTGCGAAGGTGCGGGGCTTGTTCCGTTCCGGCTAGAACGCAGCGGTCACATCGCCGTTGGGCCAGGTCTCTTCAATGAAGGCCTTGGTCTCGGGGGAGTGCAGCAGCTCCTCCAGCTTGTCGATCCGGGCGTCCTTGTTGCCGGTCTTCCAGACCAGGAAGTTGGCGTACGGGTTGTCCTCGACGGATTCCACGACCAAAGCGTCGTCGGTGCTCAGCCCGGCTTCGAGGATGTAGTTGCCGTTGATGATGGCCAGGTCAACCGTCGGGTCGCTGAGGTCGTTGACCAGCAGTTCAGGCTGGTTCTCCTGGAAGTCCAGGTTCTTCGGGTTCTGTTCGTCCGTGAGGGTGAGGACCGAGGAATCGTCGGCGATGTCCTTCACGAGGCCTTCGCCTTCGAGCATCTTCAGGGCACGGGCCTGGTTCGACGGGTCGTTGGTGACCATCACCCGTGCGCCGTCCTGGATGGAGGAGACGTCGTCGTGCTTTTCGGAGAACGCGGCGTAGGGCTCCACGTGGATGCCGGCACCGTGCTCGAAGTCGTAGCCCTGGGACTCCATCTGGGACTCCAAGTACGGCAGGTGCTGGTAGTAGTTAACGTCGCTGTCGCCGTCGTTCAGGGAAATGTTCGGCGTGACATAGTCGTCGAACTCCTGGATCTCGAGCGTCAGACCGGCGTCCTCGGCGAGGTTGTCGCGGACGAACTCGAGGATCCGGGCGTGCGGGGTGGGGCTCGCGCCCACGGTCAGGGTTACCGGGGCTGCGGGGTCAAGGCTCTCCACGGCGCTGGGGGTGGAATCGGATCCACCACAAGCCGTCAGCGCCAGAGCCGTGGCCACACCGGTGGCAACGAGGGTAAGTGCTTTACGCATCGAATGCGTTCCTTTCGGGTAACCCGAGGCGGAACTCCGCTGGTCGGGTGGGGTGCAGCTAGCGGCTACTGGCTGCAGGTCCGGCGGGGGGCAGGCCCCGGCGCCGGAAAACTGGAGTTAGACCGTGGCATCGTCCCGTTCGGCGGGGCGGGCGGACGGCGCGGCGGAGGGTCCGGCTGCAGCGGCGGTCTCCGCGGCTGCCGCGGCCGGGCGGCGCCGGCGGCCGCTGCCGGCGGCGGACCGGTGGTCGACGCGGCGGGACGCGAAGTCGCCCACGAGCTGGATGATCTGCACCAGTGCCACAATGATCACGATCGTGACCACCATGACCTGGGTGTCAAAGCGCTGCACGCCGTAGTTGTAGGCCAGCCGGCCCAGGCCGCCGCCGCCGATGATGCCGGCCATGGCGGAGTAGCCCACCAGGGTGACCAGCGTGGTGGTCAGCGCGGCCACCAGGCCGGGCATGGCTTCGCGCAGCAGGACCTTGGTGACCACCTGCATCTTGGTGGAGCCCATCACCAGCGCGGCGTCGATCTTGCCGCCGGAAACGTCCCGGAGCGCGTTTTCGACCAGGCGGGCGAAGAACGGGATGGTCGCGATGCTCAGGGACACCGAGGCGGCCACCGGGCCGATGGACGTCCCGGTGATGATCCGGGCCAGCGGGATCAGGGTGACGGCCAGGATGGCGAAGGGCACCGACCGGGTGATGTTGACGATGATGTCGCTGACAATCCGGTTGGTCACGCGCAGCGGGCGCAGCCCGCCGGGTGCACTGGTGTGCAGGAAGATTCCCAGCGGGAGGCCGATCAGCAGGGTGAAGAAGCCGGAAATGCCGACCATCTGGAGGGTTTCCACCACGGCCTCGGGAAGGGCCTTGGTGATCCCGGGGTTGTCGAAGAGTCCGGTCAGGAAATTCATGCTGCCACCTCCACGGTGACGCCCTGGAGGGCGAGGTATTCATGGACGGCGGTCATGTCGGTGTGCGTGTCCAACTGGATGCGCAGCCGTCCGAAGCGGGTGCCGGCCAGCAGTTCGACACTGCCGGCGAGGACGTTGACGTCGGTGTTGAACCGGCGGGTGAGGGCGGAAAGCACCGGGTCGGACGTGGTCTGGCCGGTGAACAGCAGTTCCAGGACCGGTCCGCCGGGCGACGGCGGCGTGGCGGGCAGCGGGATCAGCTGTTTGGCCAGCCGGCCGCGCAGGTCCGAGGCCACCTCGCGCAGGGGACCGTGTTCCACCACCCGTCCGGCTTCCAGCAGGGACACCGAATCGCAGATCCGCTTCACCACGTTCATCTCATGCGTGATGATCAGGACGGTCAGGTCCAGGCGGCGGGTGAGATCGGAGATCAGGTCCAGGATGTCGTCCGTGGTGCCGGGGTCCAGGGCCGAGGTGGGTTCATCGCACAGCAGCACGTCGGGGTCCGTTGCCAGTGCCCGGGCGATGCCCACGCGCTGCTTCTGTCCGCCGGAAAGCTGGGCCGGGTAGGCTCCGGCGCTGCCCTCGAGGCCCACGAGGGCCAGCAGTTCCTTCACCCGGGCCTCGATGACGCTCTTCTTGGTACCGACCAGTTCCAGCGGATGCGCAATGTTGGCAGCCGCAGTTCGCGAGTCCATGAGGTTCGCGTGCTGGAACACCATGCCGATCCGGCGCCGGGCGGCACGGATTTCAGAGTCCTTGACGGCGGTGAGTTCACGGCCGTCGATGGTGACCGAGCCCGACGTCGGCCGGTCCAGCAGGGTCAGGCAGCGGACCAGGGTGGACTTTCCGGCACCGGAGTGGCCGATGATTCCGTGGATGGACCCCTTGGGCACGCTGAGGCTGACGCCGTCCAGTGCAGTGACCGTGCGGTCGCCCTGCCGGTAGACCTTGCGAAGGTCGGTAACTGTGATCATTCGTCCTCGTCATATGCGTTGAATGGCCGGACCGGGGCATGGGAAACGGGGCACGGTTCAGTGCCGTGCCGGGACGCCGGCCGTACGGAGGGTGCCTGCCAATCTCGTGGCGCGAGACGTCACGCGCGTTCACTGCGCGCGGGTACGCCTGGGGCGCCATCAGCGCCAAACACAGTTACCAGTATCGCATGGCGGCCGCGGCGCCCCGGCCAAAGTGACAGCCTGTGAAGGAGGAACGCGGCCGGAGCCCGGGAAGGCCTCAGGCAGGATCCAGGACGGATCCGGGCTGGCGGTCCGGCGCGGCACGGAACGGCCAGCTGCCGTCAATGACGGCCTCCGGGTCCCGGCGCCGGAGGTATTCCTGGAAGCTGGCGGCCTGGGCGGCGGCCCAGCTGACCTGGGAGTCGTGCAGGGTACGGGCATCGCACTGCAGTTCGGGATACTTTTCCGCCATGACTGCTGCCACGTCCAGGGTGGCCGCGACGTCGGCGGCCGACGTGTGCGCGTTCTCGAAGCCGACGCCGTAATGCTCGGCCATGGCGGTAAGGGTGCGCTTGCCGCGGCGGTACCGGTCCACCTGCTTATCCAGGATGTACGGATCGATCACGGGTACCGGGTGGGGAACCGCCAGGCCGAAGCGCTCGCATTCGCGGGCCAGCACCGTGAAGTCATAGCAGGCGTTGAACGCCAGGACGGGAATGCCTGCGGCGAACATGCCGGCCAGGACCTCGGCCACCTCGGCAGTGACGGCGGCCGGATCCCCTCCTTCTGCCTGGGCGCGTTCATTGCTGATGCCGTGGATGGCTGCCGCCTCGTCGGGGATCGGGATTTCCGGGCAGGCCAGCCATTCATGGTGCTGCAGGGTTTCGCCCCGGCCGTTGACCAGGATGATGGATGCGGTGACGATCCGAGCGGTCTGCGGATCCCGTCCCGTGGTTTCCAGATCAAAGGCCGCCCGGGGAAGTTGATGCCAGCTGTTCATGCAACAAACCTATCCGCGGGCGGTGACAATCCCGGGATTGGCGGGCGGGCCCGCGGCGTCGGTACCCTGCTGGATATGCGCAGGGACTACGCCGACGCGGTACTGGCTGTGGCCGATCTCATACCTTCCGGACGCGTGCTCGCTTACGGCGACATTGCCGAACTGCTCGACGCCGGCGGTCCGCGCCAGGTGGGTGCGGTGCTGTCCGCCCGCGGCTCCGAGGTGTGCTGGTGGCGGGTCCTGCGGTCCTCGGGGCAGCCTCCCCGCTGCCACGAGGGGCAGGCCTGGAAACACTACCGCCTCGAGGGCACGCCGGTGCGCGGGACGGCGGACGACGACGGCGCAGGCTACCGGGTGCTGATGGAAGCGGCGCGGTGGCAGCCCGACGAGGCGGACTGGTGCCGTCTGGACAGCCTGCGCGATGAGTTGCGGGACTCCCTGCGGCAGGCCCGTAATCCGCCGGGGCCACGGAACGGCAACCGCGTGCCGGGGCCGATATCAGGAATGTCAGAGGGACATGATGAAGTGGAACCATGAGCGTTGAACTCCAACTCGTAGGACCGGCCGCCGGCGCCTCGTCCGCGCCCCGGCTCAGCCCGGACCAGCAGGCCGTGGTGGACCTGCCCACGGGCAGCGGTCCCGTCCTCGTCCTCGGAGCTCCCGGAACCGGCAAGTCGACCGTCCTGGTGGAAGCCGCCGTCGCGCGCATTGAACGCGACGGTCTGGATCCGTCCCACCTGCTGATGCTGGCCCCTTCGCGGCTGGCCGCCGCGGGCCTGCGTGACGCGCTCTCGGCACGGCTGCAGGGAACCCTCAGCACCGCGCCCGCCCGCACTTGGGCCTCCTACGCCTTCGACCTCATCCGGCGCGCCAAGACCGAAGGCCGCCTGCCCTACCTCACGCGGGCACCCAAATTGCTCTCCGGCGCCGAACAGGACGTCATCATCAAGGAGCTGCTGGCCGGGCACGGCCAGCAGGGGGTGCCGGAACTGCCCTGGCCGGACAGCCTGGGCCTGGCCCTGGGCACCCGCGGCTTCCGGCAGGAAATCCGCCAGCTCTTCGACCGCGTCATTGAATACGGCATCTCCGCCGAGGAACTGCGGGACCTGGGACAGCGGCACGGCCGCCCGGACTGGGCGGCCGCAGCAGATCTCTACGCCGAATACCGGGACGTCCTGGACCTGCGCATGCCCGAGTCCTTCGACCCGGCAGGCATCATCACCTCGGCACTGAACATCCTGCACTCGGATCCGGAGTTCCTGGCCGCCGAACGGGAACGCCAGCAACTGGTGCTGGTGGACGACCTGCAGGAAGCCAACCCGGCCATCCACAGCCTGTACGCACTGCTGGCCGGCACCGGGGACTCCATCGCCGCCGCCTGCCCCGACACCGTGGTGCAGGGCTTCCGCGGAGCCCGCCCGGACCTGGTGGGCCGGCTGGGCGGGCATTTTGACGGCCGCTTCCAGACCCGCGTCCTGACCACCTCGCATCGGCTGTCCGGTTCGCTGGCCGGAGCCTGGACCCGGACGGCCTCACGGATTTCCGTGGTCGCCTCGCTCCCGTCCTACCGCACGGCCGTGGCCGATGCCCGGTTCATCGGACGGGCCCCGGCAGACGGTACGGCACCGGAGACGGACCCCGAGGCCCCCGACGCTCCGGAGGCAGCGGGCACGGCCGAGGCCCACGTTGTGGACACCCCCATGCATGAGCAGCGGTATGTGGCCCAGCGGATCCTGGAAGCCCAGCTGCTTCAGGGCCGTTCGCTCGAGGATATTGCAGTCATCGTCCGGACCGGCGCGCAGCTGGCTTCCCTCCAGCGATACCTCACCGGGCAGGGGATCGAGGTCAAGGTCCCCGTCGCCGAGCGGGCGGTCCGCGATGAAGCCGCGGTCCGCCCCCTGCTGGACGCGTTCGCCGTCGTGCTGGACCCGGCCCTGCTGACTCCCGAGCTGGCCGTGTCCCTGCTGACCTCCCGCATCGGCGGCGCGAGCACGCTGGAACTGCGCCGGCTGCGGCAGGCACTGCGACGGGAAGAGCTCAGTGCCGGCGGCGGACGCACCAGTGACGCACTGCTGGTGGAATCGCTGCTGGATCCCGAGTCGGAGTCCGGGAGGGCGCTGGCTGGCCTGAGCTGGGACGCGCGCCCGGCCGCCCAGCGCATCTCCGCCATGCTCGCCGCCGGCCGGGCCGCTGCCCGGGAGCCCGGTGCCACGGCGGAGACGGTCCTGTGGGCCCTGTGGTCGGTCTCCGGCTGGTCCAAGCGGTGGGCGGAGACGGCCCTCGCCGGCGGTCCGGGTGCCTCCCGCGCGGACCGGGACCTGGACGCGATCATGGCCCTTTTCCAGACCGCCGAACGGTACGTCGATCAGCTGCCCGGCTCCACCCCGGCGCAGTTCCTGGACTACCTGACCAGTTCCGAACTGCCCATGGATACCCTGGCCGCGCGTGCCCAGCGCCGCGAGGCAGTGGAGCTGCTCACCCCGGCCAGCGCCGCCGGCCGCGAGTGGCCGATGGTCATCGTTGCCGGCATCCAGCAGGATGTGTGGCCCAACCTGCGCCTGCGCGGTGAGCTGCTGGGCAGCGGCGAGCTGGTCGCGGCAGTGGAGCACGGGGACAATTTCCGGGCCCACCGCAGCCCGTTGACCTTGATGCAGTCCATCCGTTTCGACGAGCTGCGCAGCTTCTCCACGGCCATCTCCCGGGCCCGCGAAGTGCTGATCTGCACGGCTGTTTCCTCCGAAGACGAACAGCCCTCGGCCTTCCTGGACCTGGTGGATCCGCTGGAGCCCGGGGCGGAAAAACGCCAGCGAACCGAGGTGCTGCGTCCGCACACACTGCGCTCGCTGGTGGCGGAACTGCGGCGTTATGCCCAGCAGCCGGGGGAAGACCCCGAGCTGGCTGCCGAAGCCGTCCACCACCTGGGCACCATGGTGAACCATCCGGTTCCGGTCCCGGGAGCCCACCCGGCACAGTGGTGGGGGCTTGCTCCGCTGTCCACCACCGCTCCCATCCTGCCCCCGGATGCGCGGATCCCGGTGTCGCCCTCCAAGGTCGACGCCGTGCTGAAGTCGCCCCTGAGCTGGTTCGTCTCCGCTGCGGGCGGGGAGCAGGCCACTGACTTCGCCCGGTCGCTGGGCACGCTGGTGCATGCCATTGCGCAGGACATGCCCGACGCCGCCGGCAGCGAGTACGTGCAGGAACTGCAGAAACGCTGGCCGTCCCTGGGCATGAAGGACAACTGGGAGGGGCAGATGGACTACCAGCGGGCCGAAACCATGGTCCGCAAGCTGGCCGAATACGTCATCACCATGCGCCGCAGCGGCCGGTCCCTCGTGGCGGTCGAAAAGGACTTCGAGGTGGAGCTGCCGGTGGAAATCGACGGCGCCGTCCGCACCGCCCTGCTGCGCGGACAGATCGACCGGCTGGAAATCGACGCGGACGGCCGGCTGTTCATCGTGGACTTGAAGACCGGCAAGTCCGCACCGAAGAAGGATGACCTGCAGGGACATCCGCAGCTCGCCGCCTACCAGGAGGCCGTGCGTGAAGGCGCACTGCCGGACGCCAAGCCAATACCCGGCGGAGCCGCCCTGGTGCAGCTGGGCACCACGAATAAGGGTGTTTCCGTCCAGGAACAGCCAGCGCTGGATCCCGGGGACACCACGGCGCGGGACATGGTCCGCGACGCGGCCGCCCTGATGTCTGCCGCGTTCTTCGAGACGGTCCACGACCCGGGCCGCAGCGGTTTCGGCGGCAACGGCTGCCGGCTGCCCGAAATCTGTCCCATTTGTGCTGAAGGAAAGCAGGTCACCGAGTGAGTGCGCCCGTCACGGTACCGGGGGAGCTGCCCGAACCGGCGCCCGTCCCGAAGTACTCCGCCCGGGAACTGGCGGAACTGCTGCACACCGATCCCCATACTCCGGTGCAGTACCCCACCGATGACCAGGCCGGGATCATCGAAGGTCCCCTCGAACCCCTGCTGGTCATTGCCGGTGCCGGGTCGGGTAAGACCAAGACCATGGCGGACCGGGTGGTCTGGCTGGTGGCCAACGAACTGGTCCGGCCGGAACAGATCCTCGGGGTCACCTTCACCCGGAAGGCAGCCGGGGAACTGGCCTCCCGCATCCGCGCGCGGCTGAATCTCCTGTACTCCCAGCTCGACGCCGGACCCGGCGGAACGGCGGACGCGGACACCGCCGTCGGCGGGGAACGGATGGAACCGAGTGTTTCCACCTACCATTCCTACGCCAACGGGATCGTCAACGACTACGGCCTGCGCATCGGCGTCGAACGCGATTCCGTGATGCTCGGCGGCGCGCAGTCCTGGCAGCTGGCCAACGAAGTGGTGGAGGCCTATTCCGGGGACTACGAACACTTCACCGCAGCGAAATCCACTCTGGTCGGGGCGGTGCTGCAGATGGCCGGCGAGTGCTCCGAGCACCTGCGGACCCCCGCCGAAGTACGCGCCGAGCTCGAAACCCAGGTGGCCGCCGTCTCGGCGCTGCCGTACCAGTTCGGCAAACCGAAGGAACCCACCCAGGCCGCGCGGAAGCTGATCAACCGGCTGCGGACGCGCATCTCCGTGACCGAACTGGTGGAAGCCTACCGGCAGGCCAAGGCCGAGCGCCGGCAGCTGGACTTCGGCGACCTCGTGGAACTGGCTGCCCGGATTGCCGCCACCATCCCCGAAGCCGTGGAAATGGAACGCGCCAAGTACAAGGTGGTGCTCCTGGACGAGTTCCAGGACACCTCCCACGCCCAAATGGTGCTCTTTTCCAACCTGTTCGGCGACGGCCGCTCCGTTACCGCCGTGGGTGACCCGCACCAGTCCATCTACGGATTCCGGGGGGCCTCGGCGGGCCAGCTGGGCACGTTCCGGGAGAAATTCCCGCTCTTCACCGACACCGGCCGGGAGCTGGCGCCGCTGGCCAACCTGTCCGTGGCCTGGCGGAATTCCACCTCCGTCCTGGCAGCGGCCAACACCGTCTCAAGGCCGCTGAACGGGGCGGCCCCGTGGCTCAAGCACCAGCGCCTGCCGCACGTGCCCGCCCTGCAGGCCAAACCCCAGGCCCCCGTGGGCGAGGTGTACCTGGGCCGGTACCTGTGCGACGTCTCGGTGGAAGCCGGCAAAGGCACCCCGGAACGGATCCTCGGGGAAGCCGAGGCCGTCGCCGAGCAGATCGCCTTCCACCGGAGCCGCGCTTTCGAACGCGATGAGCGTAACCAGCCCGTGCGGCCCACCGTGGCCGTCCTGTGCCGGGGGCGCAAGCAGTTCGAAGCCATCCGCAAGGAACTGGAGCTGCGCGGAATTCCGGTCCAGATTGTCGGGCTGGGCGGACTGCTGTCCACCCCGGAAGTGGTGGACCTGCTTGCCGTCCTGCGTGTCCTCGGTGACCCCGGGCGTTCCGATTCGATGCTGCGGATCCTGGCAGGAGCACGCTGGCGGATTGGGCCGGCGGACCTCATGGCGCTTGCGGACTGGTCCCGGCACCTGGTCCGTGTCCGTGAACGGGCCGTCCGGGTTGCCGACGCAGCTGATATCCACGGCCCGGACGAAGGCCCGGACCTGGTGGTGGAGGCGGACCTGGTGGAGGCAGGCAGCCTCGTGGAGGCCGTGGACTCCCTGCCGCGTCCCGGCTGGGTGTCCAACGCAGGCCGGTCCCTCTCCGAGGAAGGCCTGCGGCGCCTGACCCAGCTGCGGAACGAGCTGCGGGACCTGCGCGGTTTCGTCGGGGAGGACCTGACCACCCTGATCGGGGAAGTGGAACGCCGGATCCTGCTCGACATCGAGGTTGCCGCCAAACCCGGCGTCACCCTGCATGAGTCCCGGCGGAACCTGGACGCCTTTATCGACGCCGCAGCCACCTTCAGCTCGTCGGCCGAACGGGTGGATCTGGCCGCATTCCTCGCCTGGCTGGAAGCTGCCAATGCCGAGGAAAACGGGCTGCCGGTGACACCCCTGGAGCCGAGCCGGGAAGCCGTCCAGCTCCTGACGGTCCACGCCTCCAAAGGCCTGGAATGGGACATCGTGGCGGTGCCGGGCCTGAACGAAGCCTCCTTCCCGAGCGACAAGGATTCCCGCTGGAGCAGCGGAGACGCCGCCATCCCGTGGACCCTTCGCGGCGACAGCCTGGATCTGCCGCAATGGGACTGGGAACAAGTGGATCAGAAGTCCTGGCTGGAGAGTGAAAAACTCTTCAGTGAAGATGCCAAGGGCCACGCGGAACGCGAGGAACGCCGGCTCGCGTATGTGGCGTTTACCCGGGCGAAGTCCGTGCTGGTCTGCACCTCCTCCGCCTGGGGCGGGGGACGGTCCAAGCCGCTGGCAGTGTCGCGCTACCTGCAGGACCTCTACGACCTGGAGCAGTCGGGGGCTTCGGGCTACCGGCTCCTGCACTGGGTGCTGCCCGAAGACGAGGGAACCGAGAACCCGGCCAACGCCGAAGCGGAGCGGGCACTCTGGCCGGTCGATCCGCTCGGACCGCGCCGGCAGGCCATGGAGGCTGCAGCGGAAGCCGTGCTGGAATCGGCCGGCAGCCGGGCGGCCAAGGCCCGGACCCAGGGAGGAACCGGGGAGGATGCGCCGGATCCGGAACGCGAGGACCTGGGCCCTGCCCCGGACACGGAGACGGACCCGGCATCCGGGCGCTGGAGCCGTGAAACGGAACTGGTGCTGGCCCGGCACCGTCCGCCGAACGAAGTGGTGCAGGTGGAACTGCCCGCCCACATTTCGGCGTCCATGCTGGTGGATCTGAAGGACAACCCGGCGGAAGTCACCCGGCAGCTCCGCCGACCCGTGCCGCGGCAGCCGGGCATGGCCGCCCGCAAGGGCACCGCCTTCCACGCCTGGGTCGAGGAATTCTTCGGGTCCAGCGGCATGCTGGACATCGATGAATACCCCGGGGCCGCGGACGCCTATGTGGATGAGGCCTATCAGCTGGAGGACATGATTGCCACGTTCGAGGCCTCTGACTGGGCCCAGCGGACGCCGGCCTTCATCGAGGTGCCGGTGGAAACAAAGGTGGACACCGTCGTCGTCCGTGGCCGCATTGACGCCGTGTTCCAGGACGCGGACGGCACCTGGGACCTTATCGACTGGAAGACGGGCGCCCCGCCGTCCTCGCAGAAGCTGGATGTGCGGTCCGTGCAGCTCGCCGTCTACCGGCTGGCATGGGCCCGGCTCAAAGGGGTGCCGCTGGAGCAGGTGCGGGCTGCCTTCTATTACGTGGCGGCCGACAAACTGGTCCGGCCGTTCAACCTGGCCGGCGAAGACGAACTCGAGGAGATCATCCGGGAGGCAGCAAAAACCCCGTCCGCCGGCTACTGATGCGGTGGACGGGGTTCGGCTGGCTGAACCGGCCGGGGAAGATCAGGGAACGGCACGCCGCAGGGTGGCGTAGGACGTGAGGGCAAGCAGCGCGCCGGCGGCAAGCACCCAGCCGGCCAGCGACAGCGGCGTGAGCTCCACCAGCCACGCGCCGACGGAGGGCCAGGCATCCCGCCAGGTGATCATTGCGATGACCCCCAGGAGTACCGCGCCGATACCTACCAGTGCCGCCGTCAGCCCGACCGTGCGCCACCGCTTGTAAATGGTCGAACTCCAGAAGCCCAGCAGGAACAGCAGGATGGTGACGGAGAAGTAGAAGAGAATCTGGGTGTACCAGGCTCCCTCGGCAATCCACGGGATGGCGAAGATGGCGCCCTTCATGCCCCAGCCGTCGGTCGCCTGTTCCACCAGGCCCAGCACCCAATAGAGGACCGCGAGGGCCAGGGCGACCAAGGAGAACAACCCGATGGTGCCGATGTAGAAAGCACGCCGGCTGACGCTGAGGGCCTGCGAGAAGGGGAAGAGCAGGGTCATGGCCTGGATTCCCAGGGCGAAGAAGTACCACATGACGGCCTGCCCGGAACCCGAAATGATGTTCGAGGCGTCACCTGGGATCAGGGCGAAGATTGCCAGTGATACCAGCGTGGAGAAGACCAGGATGATCAGCGGAATCCACAGGTAGATCCATTTATTGGTCAGTTGCATTCTCGCGACGGCTATTGCACGGTTCATCGGAACGCCTCCAGGCCCTCTGTTGCTGCAGCACCGGACGGCTTCTTTACGCCGTCAGTATGCAGCGTCTTGCGGACAATGAATTGCTGCAGGGATACAGGTGCCACCTGCAGCCCAAGCTCGGCGGCTTCCCGTCGCCCGGCGTCGTCCAGCCGGTACTCCACAGTGACCGAGGCCAGGGACCCCAGGGATTCGCGGTGCAGCACCGGATAGCCGGCGACGAAGGCCTCGACGACGTCCGCAGCGCCGGTGACGGTGATGGCACTGCCCCTGATGTTCTCTGCGTCGTCATCCAGGACAATCCTGCCGTTATCAATCACGATCACATGCTCCAGGAGAAGGGCGACCTCGTCGATCAGATGCGAGGAAAGCACGATGGTGCGCGGATGCTCTGCAAAGTCTTCGACCAGCCGGTCATAGAAAATCTGCCGCGCCACGGCGTCGAGCCCCAGGTAGGGCTCGTCAAAGAAGGTTATTTCCGCCCGCGATGCCAGTCCGAGAACCACTCCGACGGCGGAAAGCTGGCCGCGGGAAAGCTTCTTCAACCGCCGATTGACCGGGAGATGGAATTCCTCCGCCAGCGAGGCCGCGAAGCCGGCATCCCAGTTCGGATAGAGGAGTCCGGCCGAGGCGAAGGCGTTGGCAGCGGTGAAATCATCCGGGTACTTCTGCGATTCGCGGACAAAGCACATCCGGCTCAGCACCCGGTCATTCTCGAAGGGGTGTTCCCCGAAGACCCGCACCTCCCCGGAAGACTCAAAGCCCTGGGCCGTGAGGATGGACATCAGGGTTGTCTTGCCTGCCCCGTTGCGTCCGAGCAGCCCGTAAATGCGGCCGCCGGCGATGTCCAGGGTCACGTTGTCGAGCGCTAGCTGGTCCCGGTAACGGCGCGTGAGGTTCCGGGTTTCTATCACGTTCGTGGTGCCGGCAGTCATGGCGCCATGCTCCCTTCGGTGTCGACGGTGCTGCGCTGAATCAATCCGGCGAGCTGGGTGCCGTCAATACCCAGCTTCCGTGCTTCGATTGTCAGCGGACGGACGTACTGCTCGTAGAACTGTTCCCGCCTCTTCTTGAGGACGGCTTCCCTGGCCCCGGGTGCCACGAACATGCCGATGCCCCTGCGCTTATAGAGGATTCCCTCATCTACGAGGACGTTGATGCCCTTGGCCGCCGTTGCCGGGTTGATCCGGTAGAAGGCTGCGAACTCATTGGTGGAAGGCACCTGGCTTTCCTCCTTGAGGGTTTCGTCAAGGATGTCGCCTTCGACGCGTTCGGCGATCTGCTGGAAGATCGGCCTGCTGTCATCTATCAAAGGGGCTCCTATGGCTTTCCCCGGGGGCCGGGGTTCCGGTTCGCTACTTCCTTGGTTAATTACTGATGTAACTAACCTAAGGGGGAATGGGGGGTCGGCGCAATAGCTGCCAAAAGAAAAGTGCCCCGCCGATAAAATCGGCGGGGCACTGGAGTGTGCCGGAGGGCGGCTACTTGTCCGGGACCGGAGCCAGCGGGAGGGCGGTCGTCGCGGTATCCGGCTGACTCTTGTCGGGTTGTCCGTCGTCGCCGTCCGCGGTTCCGGAAGCACTGTCCCTGTCAGGTTCAGTGCCGGTTTCCGGATGGTTCCCGGCGTCAGCCTCCGGGTCCGCGGCTTCGGCTTCACCCGGTTCGGTTCCTGTTTTCCCGCCGGGTTCATCGGTGCCGGTTGCCGTGGAGGTGCCGGTATCGGCTTCCTTGTCCGGCTCTGCATCGGTACCGGCCACACTGGCGCCGTCGGTGTCCGGGGCGGAGTCGTCGTTTGCGCCCGCCGCGGGCGCCTTGTCCGGAGCGATCGGCACAACGGTAACCTTGGCGGCAGTGGCGCCGGCCGGCTCGGCTGCGGAAGCGGCCGTAACCCTGGCCTCGGCGGCGCGCGCCAGGCCTTCACTCCGGTCGGATGCCTCCTGTGCCCGGACATCCTCCTCGAGGGTGGCGAGCATCTCCACGGCTTCGTCCACCATGGTGGAGTTCCCGGCGGCAACACCGCGGACGAGCCACTGCGCGAGGGCGAATTCCGCGGACAGTGCTGCGCGGCGGATCAGGTGCGGGTCTTCGGGATCCTTGCTGGCGGCCAGGTAGGCACCGTGCACGGTCTCGGTGAAGCGGGGATCGTTGGCGGCGATCAGCCAGGCAAAATCATCCGCAGGGTCACCGACCCGGAGATCGGTCCAGCCGGTGACCGCGCTGACCCGTTCGCCGGTGAGGAGAATGTTGTCTTCGTGCAGGTCGCCGTGGACCACGGTGGGCTTGAACCGCCAGAGCGAAACGTCCTCGAGCGCGTGTTCCCAGCGCCGCAGCAGGACGGAGGGGATCTTGCCGGTGGTGGCTGCCTGGTCCAGTTCGTTCAGGCGCCGCTGACGGAACTCGTTCGCGCTGTAGCTGGGCAGGTCCGCGGAAGTCACCAGTTCGCGGGGGATGGCGTGGATCGCGGCCATCGCCCGTCCGATCTCCGCAGCCACGGAACTTCCGGCAGTCACCAGCGCGTCAATGCTGCGGGTGGCGCCGGGCAGGTGCGAGTAGACAAAGGTGCACAGGTCGCCCTGGCGGACCGTGCCTGCCACATACGGGAGGGCGAACGGCAGTTCGGCCCGGACCGCAGGCACGAAAGTGCGCAGGACCAGCAGCTCTGTCTCCAGGCGCATGCTGGCCTCGAGGTGTTTGGGGGACCGGACGCGCCACCTGCGGCCAGCGTCGTCAATCAGCAGCGCCGCGTCAAAATCCGCGGCGTCGTCCGGGGAACCGGCAACGCCGGTAGGGGTCAGCCCTGGGACGGCAGCGCTGGCCATTGCAGCCAATTCCATGGGGGTCCTTTTCACATCTTCAACCGTATGGGCTGATGTGCTCCGAATAACCATTGCCGGGCGGCGAGTCGCCTAAACCGTGAGGAAAACCTCAGGCCGGACGCGGGGCAGGGGGCCAACTACAGTTTGGGGGGAGGGAGTCAGTACGGTAGGTGGTATGAGTATTCCGGCACCGGCAGCAGAAGTATCTCCCCTGGGTTTATTACCGCTGGCCCGGACGGCCGTGGACCGGGGGTCCGACCGCCGCGTGGCCCCCGATATTTTCGACACCATCCGCGCCGACGCCGGAACCCGCGTGATGTACCTGGCCGGCGGCCGGGCGCTGGTCCGTGACGGTGTCCTGGTGCTCCCGGACCCGCCGGCGGCGGGTTTCGGCGATGTTCCCGTCTATCTGGGCCGGACCCTTGAAGATGCGCAGGTGCCGCAGGGAACCGACGTCGTGCTGGTGACCTTGCCGGAACCCGATCCGGCGCTCGCCGTCGACGGCGCCGCCTGGGTGAGCCTGCGGGAGTCGGCCACGCACCTGGGCGCACTGGATGCCGGACTGTTTGTCGAGGCGGCCGCGATAGCCAACTGGCATGCCGTGCATACCCACTGCCCGCGCTGCGGGGCACGGACCGTGCCGGAACAGGGGGGATGGGTCCGCCGCTGCCCCGAGGACGGCAGCTCCCACTTTCCGCGCACGGATCCGGCCATCATCGTCGCCGTTGTGGACGAGGAGGACCGCATCCTGCTCGGTTCGGCCGCTGCGTGGGAGGGAAACAGGTATTCCACCCTCGCCGGCTTCGTTGAACCCGGCGAGTCGCTCGAGGCCGCTGTCATCCGCGAAGTGGCCGAGGAATCGGGGGTGGTTGTCCACAACCCGCAGTACCTCGGTTCACAGCCGTGGCCCTTCCCCTGTTCGCTCATGCTGGGCTACACGGCCCGGGCAGTGAATGCCGAGGCCCGCGCCGACGGCGTGGAAATGTCCGACGTCCGCTGGTTCAGCCGCGCCGAGCTTGCCGATGCCGTTTCGAGCGGCGAGATCACCATTGCAGGGCCCATCTCCATCGCCCGGAACCTGATCGAGCGCTGGTACGGCGGACCCATTATCGAACCGGAGGCCAACGCCCGCGCATGAGCAGTGAATCACCCGAAGCACGAATCCTGGCCGGGCTCGACGACGAGCAGCGCGCAGTAGCCACCACCCTCACCGGCCCGCTCTGCGTCCTGGCGGGAGCCGGTACCGGCAAGACCCGGGCCATCACGCACCGGATGGCCTACGGGGTGGCAACCGGCGTCTACAAGCCGCAGCAGGTGCTGGCGGTGACGTTTACGGCACGGGCGGCAGCGGAAATGCGGACCCGGCTGCGGGACCTCGGCTCCGGCGGCGTGCAGGCGAAGACCTTCCACGCCGCCGCGTTGAAGCAGCTCCAGTACTTCTGGCCGCACACGGTGGGCGGAGCCATGCCCGGACTGCTGGACCATAAGGCGCAGCTGATTGCCGAAGCGGCACGCCGGCTCCGGCTGTCGACGGACCGGGCTGCCATCCGCGACGTCGCCGCTGAAATAGAGTGGGCAAAAGTGTCCATGCTGACCCCGGACAGCTACGCGAAGGCAGCGGCCGACCGCGAGCCCCCGGCGGGTTTCGACCTGACTGCCGTTACGCGGATCTTCCAGTCCTACGAGGACGTGAAGGTGGACCGCAACATCATCGACTTCGAGGATGTCCTGCTGATCATGGTGGGCATCCTGCAGGAAGATGAGCGGGTGGCCGCCATGGTGCGGGACCAGTACCGCCACTTTGTGGTGGACGAGTACCAGGACGTGTCGCCGCTGCAGCAGCGGCTCCTGGACCTGTGGCTGGGGTCCCGCGACGAACTGTGCGTGGTGGGCGATTCCAGCCAGACCATTTACTCCTTCACCGGCGCCACGCCGCGGCACCTGCTCGAGTTCACCAAACGGTTCCCGAACGCCGACGTCGTCAAGCTGGTCCGCGACTACCGTTCCACCCCGCAGGTGGTCGGCCTGGCGAACCGGATCCTTGCCGCCCGTACCGCTGAAGGGGAACGGAACCGGATGGCACCGGCATGGCCGGCCCCGCTGGAACTGGTGGCCCAGCGGCCCGCGGGTCCGGAGCCGACCTTCACGGAGTGCGCCGACGACGAAGCGGAAGCCGCACACGTGGCGTCCTCCATCAAGGCCCTGATGGAACAGGGCGTGCAGGCCAGCGAGATTGCCGTCCTGTTCCGCACCAACGGGCAGTCGCAGGCCTACGAGCAGGCACTGGCCTCGGCCGGTATCGGCTACCAGCTGCGCGGCGGCGAACGGTTCTTCGCCCGGCGTGAAGTCCGGGACGCAGTGCTGCAGCTGCGCGCCGCGTCCCGCTCCGTGGGCAACGAACCCGTGCCGCAGCTGGTCCGGGACATTCTGGCCTCGCTGGGCTACACCGCTGAGGCACCGGCCGGCGGCGGGGCCACCCGCGAACGGTGGGAATCCCTGGCCGCGCTTGTGGCCCTGGCCGAAGAACTGCAGGTGACCCGGACCCGGGACCCGGACAGCATCTTCACCATGCAGGACTTCGTAGCCGAACTGGAAGAACGGGCGGCCGCCCAGCATGCCCCCCGGGTCCAGGGAGTCACCCTCGCGTCCCTGCACTCGGCGAAAGGCCTGGAGTGGGATGCCGTGTTCCTGGTGGGGCTGAGTGAAGGCCTTATGCCCATCTCCTTCGCCGACACCCCCGAAGCCGTCGATGAGGAACGACGGCTGCTGTACGTCGGCATTACCCGTGCCCGGGAGCACCTCGCCCTGTCCTGGTCCACGGCCCGGACACCCGGCGGGCGGGCCAACCGGAAACCGTCACGGTTCCTGGACGGACTGCGCCCCCGGACCGAGCGGGATGCCGGACGGACAGCAGGACCGGCCCGGCAGACCCGGCGCAAGGTTACCGGGCCGGCCAAATGCCGCAGCTGCGGTGCCCTGCTCAATACCGGTGCCGAACGCAAGATGGGACGCTGCGGAGACTGTCCGGTCACGTATGAGGAAGCCACCTTTGAGGCCCTGCGCGAATGGCGCCGGGAAGCGGCCTCCGAAGCCGGCATTCCCGCCTTCGTGGTGTTCACCGATGCCACCCTCGTTGCCATTGCCGAAGACCGGCCGCCGTCCCTGAACCGGCTGGCCACCCTCCCCGGGGTAGGGCCGTCCAAGCTGGAACGCTACGGCGAGGCGGTCCTGAAGGTGCTGGCCGAGAGCACCGGGGCGTAGCTCCGGGCTCTCGCGTCCGCTAGGCCACCCGGTTGCCCCTGCGCTGCAGCCTGCAGCCGCAGGCGGGGTGGTAGTCCAGCTTCCTCAGCTGCGGGTAGCCATCCGAGGCCCGCAGCCTCAGGACCGCGGAGATCACGGCCGGCTGATGAATCCCGTCGAGAAAGACCAGCGCCGCCATGGCTGCGGCGCCGGCTGCAAGTACCGATCCGGCGGTTTCCTCGCCGTCGGGACCAGGCGGGATTCCGGCAGGGAACTCCTCCCCGCCTTTTGCGAGGGCCCCGGCTGCGGCGTACCATCCCGGATCGGAGTCTGCGCGGTGGCGGTCGAGGCATTCCAGGCACGGAGTGAGTCCGGGGACCACCAACGGACCAATGTCCCATCCGCCTTCCTGGGCGGTCAGCACCAGCCGGGGAACACTGCCGTCACCGGGGTCCGGCTGCCGGTCCGGGGCCCAGGGAACGGCGCCCACCGTACGAACGGTGACCGCGAGGTCCACCGCCGCCGGCACCTGCCGTCCGCGGCCGGCGGACATCTCCAGCACCTGGACAGTAGGGTCCACCCGGAACAGGTGCCTTTTGACGGCGGCCGCCCGGTTCATTCCGATATCGGTCATGGCGTAGGCTGCCCCGACATCTGCCGGGGACACCACTGCCGGGTCCGTCAGCAAGAGGGTTCCGATACCCGCGGAGGCAAGGGTCCGGGCCAGCAGGGCCCCGGCACGTCCCAGCCCGTCAACGGACACGGCGGCAGCCGCCCGCCGGCGGATCGATTCTTCGCCGTTGGCCCGGTAAGCGGACGAAAGGCGCTGCGCATCGGGCAGCAGCCGCTCGGACCGGAGGGAAGGAACGGGGTCTGTCGTTACGTCATGCGGTACAAGCAGCGGCCCCAGCACCTGGAGCAGCGAGGCTGCGCGGTCCGGAGGCAGGGACAGTCCTGCTGCCGCTTCGGGTTCGGCCCCGTCCGGAATGCCCTGGCGCAGCGCCGCCAGGAAAGCGACGTCGGCATCCTGGAGATTCCTCAGCAGCAGCGACCCCGGGCCGATGCCCAGCTGCCGGGCCCCCGGTGCAACTTCGAGAACGTGAATTCCAGGATTGATCCGCATGGTCTGCTCCCGTGGTCTGGTTCTTCCCTCCCGTCCGAAGCGTGCCGTTCGGAGCGGCAGCTCTGCGGGCTGGAGACCATGCTGGCACGGCCGGGGCAACGGGGCGGTGTTATCCACAGGCTGCGGAACTGTCGGGAGGGGCGGCTACGCTTGCAATATGCCTTCCCCGCACCAAACCGCTGATCCTTCCATTCCGGCCGTCACCAGCACCGGGATACCCATTCAGGTACGGCGGTCGGCGCGGCGGAAGCGGACCGTCAATGCCGTCTTCCGGGACGGGGTGGCCCTGATCTCGATTCCGGCACATTTCTCCGCAGCACAGGAGGCCGAATGGGTGCGCAAAATGGCGGCGAGGCTTGAAGACCGGGTAGCGGCAGGACCGGATCCGGACGCCGGCGAGGGGGACCTGATGCAGCGTGCCGCGGAGCTGTCCCGGACCTATCTCTCCGGCCGGGCCCGGCCCGCGTCCGTCCGCTGGGTCAGCAACCAGAATTCCCGCTGGGGCTCGGCCACTCCCGCCCGGGGAACCATCCGGCTGTCCGACAAACTGCAGGGCATGCCCCAATGGGTGGTCGACTACGTGCTGCTTCACGAGCTCGCCCATCTGCTTGTACCCTCACACGGACCGGCCTTCTGGCGCCTGCTGGAAGGCTATCCGCAGACGGAGACGGCCAAGGCGTTCCTCTCCGGTGCTGCCTTCGCCAGTGCCCGCGGCCTGAAAGGGGAGATGGGGGAGGACTGACCTGTCCTTAACGCAGCTACTCCAGAGGCTGCTGCCTCTGGAGTAGCTGTGCGGAGCGGTCGGGTCCGGGTCTCAGTTGGCGCCGGGCCTGCCGTCCCCGCCGGTTCCGTTGCCGGTGTCGCCTTCGTCGCTTCCCTCGTCCGCGCCGGTGCTTCCGGCCTCGGGAGCGGATTCCTCCGATCCCTCCGCAGGGGTATCGAAGCCGCCCTCGAGCAGCCGCTGCAGGGCGGCATCAACATCGGAGTCCGCAGCTTCGAGCAGTTCGCGCCGCCGGCTGAAGCCCTGCGGATCGTCCAGGTCCTCGGAGGTGGGCATCAGGTCAGGGTGCTCCCAAATGGCGTCGCGGCCTTCGATACCGCGTTCCTCCGTAAGGTGTGCCCACAGCGCAGCGGCATCACGCAGCCGGCGGGGACGGAGTTCCAGTCCCACCAAGGAGGCGAAGGTGTGCTCCGCCGGACCACCGCTGGCACGGCGGCGGCGGATCATTTCACGCAGGGCGCCCGCCGAGGGAAGGTTCGCGGTGGCCGCTGCGGTGACTTCGTCCACCCAGCCTTCGACCAGGGCAAGCGCGTTCTCGAGCCGTTCGAGGGCGGCGTCCTGCGCGGGCGTGCGCTGGGGCTGGAAGACCCCGCCGGAGAGGGCGGACTGGATGGACTCAGGATTCGACGGGTCGATCTCCCGGGCCGCTTCCTCGATCTTGGACACATCGATGTGGATGCCGCGGGCGTAGCTTTCGATGGTGCCGAACAGATGCGACGCGAGCCACGGGGCCCGCGCGAAGAGGCGTGCGTGCGCAGCTTCGCGGACCGCGAGGTAGAGGCGGATCTCGGCCTCCGGGACATCCAAACCTTCACCGAAGGCGGCCACGTTGGCCGGCAGCAGGGCCATGGTTCCTTCGGCCAGCGGCAGGCCGATATCGGTGGAGCTGACGACTTCCTTGGACAGTGCTCCCACTGCCTGGCCAAGCTGGATCCCGAACATGGCCCCGCCCATGTTGGCGAGCATGGAAGACGCCCCGCCCATCATGGACTTCATTTCCTCGGGCATCTGCGCGGTGATGGCGTTGGACAGTGCTTCCGAGATGCTCACGGCCACGGGCTCGGTCAGGCGGCGCCAGGAGTCCATGGTGGCTTCCACCCATTCCGCCCGTGACCAGGCACGGCCGAGGCCCGCAGTGGAGGCGAAATCAGTGGCGGGATCCAGCCACAGCTCGGCCAGATGCAGGGCTTCGTCAACCTCGCGGGCCTGGGCCGGGCTGGTGGACGGGTCGCTGCCGGTGGCCGCTACCCGCCGGGCGTTGTCCTTGGCCAGCTGCCAGTTCACCGGGCCGTCCGAGGAGGAGCTGAACATGGCCTGGACCTGCTGGAAGATCATCGCCATCGCGTTGGGGTCCGAGGGCAGTCCGGCCGCCTTTGCCAGCTCGGAAGGGTCCATGCCGCCCGCTCCGCCGGCGCCGAACAGGCGCGCGAGCATTTCGGACAGCGGATCCTGCGGGTCGTCCCCGCGGTCGGATGGATTGGAGCTCATGGGATAACCACCGGTCCTGTGGAAGAAGATAAAGCGGAAAATACTGCGTTAGCGTCGATGCCCGGCACCGCCGAGCATATTCCCACCACGTTACCGGCAGCGGCCAAGCAATGTCCCGCACGGCCTGTTTTCGTTCGCTGTAGGCAAAGCCTGCCCTGCACGCCCGGAACGGGCGCCGGGCGTAGGCTTGCAGGGTTGGCAGCCCCACAGCGGGCACCGGCTTCATGCAGCACCGGCTTCATGCAGCACACGAGTTTCATTCAGCACACGAGTACACAGCACACGAGCGCAGGAAAAGGTTGGTCAGTTGCGCCCCTCTCATGACGACAGCAGGACCGCGGCGCAGGGTGTGCCGGGCACTTCCGCATCCGGGGAGCCTCCCGTCCCGGCCCCGCAGCCGGACGGCAGCTACTCCGTGTACCCCTACCAGGGTCTGGGGCCCGGCCGCCCCGCGCCGGCGAAACGCACCGCCCGCTCCCGCGCGATCATCGTCTCCGGAGCGCTCGCCGTCGTCCTCGGCGCCGCCGGCCTGCTGCTGCCCGCGCAGTACGTCGTCGAGTCACCCGGGCCGACGTTCAACACGCTGGGAAGCACCGGGGACGCCGAAATCATCGAGATCGAGGGGCGCCAGAGCTATCCCACGGACGGCGAGCTGGACCTGACCACGGTCTACGTGTCCGGCGGGCCCAGCACCAATATCAGCATCTTCCAGGCCGTGGGCGGCTGGGCGGACAACGACGACGTTGTCTATCCCACCGAGTTCCTCTATGCCCCGGGGACCACCAGCGAAGAGGTGGACGAGGAAAACGCCGCCGCCATGACGTCGTCGCAGGAGTCGGCGGTGGCCGCCGCCCTGACGCAGCTGGACATCGGCTTTACCCAGGAACTTACCGTCGCAGCGGTGGTTGAGGGTTCGCCGGCCGAGGGGGCGCTGCAGGTCGGAGACACCGTGACCGCGGTGGGGGACACCCCCATCGAGGGCATCGACAGCCTGCGCTCGGTACTGAACGACGGCGCCGGCTCGGCCGCGGAGGTCACGGTACGGCGGGACGGAAACGACGTCACGGAAACCGTGACGCCCCGGCGGTCCGACTCGGGCGTCTACCAGCTGGGCATTGAACTGGCGACGTCCTTTGAGTTCCCCTTCGACGTCAGCATCGGCGCAGGAATGGAACAGGTGGGCGGCCCCTCTGCCGGAATGATGTTTGCCCTGGGGATCGTGGACCGCCTCACCCCGGAACCGCTGACGGGCGGACGGCACTTTGCCGGCACCGGGACCATCGATGCGGCAGGCAACGTCGGTCCCATCGGCGGGATCCGGCAGAAACTCATCGGCGCCTCCGACGCCGGTGCGGAGTATTTCCTCGCACCCGCGGATAACTGCGGCGAAGTTGTCGGGCATATCCCCGACGGTCTGGACGTGGTGCGGGTGTCCACCCTGGACGAGGCTGTCCAGGCGGTCGAAAAGCTTGCCGCCGGCACAAGCGCGGCGGACCTGCCTCAGTGCACCCCCTAGTGGTGGATGGCCCGGCCTAGTTACGATCGGGACAAGGTTGTTTACGGCACCGGGTGGAAGTGGCAGCCAAAGAGCAATCCAAGGCAGAATGGCTTATGGACGGCTTTCCGGCCATCCAGCGGGAACACAGGGCGGAAGACGCGGCCCGGCAAGGCTCCCGCCGGTGCATCCCGGGAAGGCCGCGAGCCGACGCATCGAACGATGAGGTAACTGTGACTTCCGGACCAAACGGCCCATTTTCCCGACCCGGTACGGCCACGGCCGTCGGCAGGCGACGGCGGCGCAGCCCGCTGGTCGCGACGCTGATTGTCGTTGCCGTACTGGTTATTGGCTTTGTGTATTTCTCCCAGGTCTACGCAGATGTCCTCTGGTATGACCAGCTGGGCTACCTGGAAGTCTTCATCAAGGAGAACCTGACCCGGATCTCCATGTTCCTGGCCGCCTTCCTGGTGATGGCCGCCGGAGTGTTCGCCAGCATCCGCGTGGCTTACACCTCGAGGCCGATCTACGCGCCCGACAGCGCACTGCAGGACAACCTGAACCGCTACCAGGCCCAGCTGGAACCGATCCGCAAGCTGCTGATGATCGGCATCCCGGTCGTCGTGGGCGGCTTTGCCGGCACGGCTGCCATGTCCATGTGGCAGCAGACGCTGCTCTTCTTCAACCGGCGTGACTTCGGGCAGACCGATCCGCAGTTCAACATGGACTACAGCTTCTACCTGAATACGCTGCCGTTTATCGGGTTCCTCGTAAGCTTCCTGATCAGCGTGGTCGTCATCGCCGGGATTGCCGGCCTGCTGACCCACTACCTTTACGGCGGCATCCGGCTGGAGGAGAAGGGCGTGTTCGTGAGCCGCCCCGCCCGCCTCCATGTGGCCGTCATTGCCGCAGCGTTCCTCATCCTGCAGGGCGTCAACTTCTGGCTTGACCGCTACGACACTCTGCTGAGCACGTCCGGAAAATGGACCGGCGCCCTTTACACGGACGTTGAAGCCGTCATCCCGACGAAGGCCATCCTGGCTGTCGCCTCGGTGATCGTTGCCATTCTCTTTATTCTCTCCGCAGTGATCGGCCGCTGGCGGCTGCCCATCATCGGCACCGCCATGCTGATCATCACGGCCATTGTGGCGGGCGGCGTCTATCCCTGGATTGTCCAGCGTTACCAGGTGGAGCCGTCGGAGCTGAGCCTTGAACGCGAATACATCCAGCGCAACATCGACCTCACGCGGGAGGCCTACGGCCTGACCGAAACCGAGGTCATCCCCTACGACGCCACGGTGAATGCCAATGCCGGAGCCCTCGCGCAGGACGCCGGTACCACCGCGAATATCCGCCTCCTGGACCCGAACGTCGTCTCCGACGCGTTCGGCCAGCTGCAGCAGTTCCGCCAGTACTACCAGTTCCCCCAGACGCTGAACGTGGACCGGTACGAGATCGACGGCGAGGTGCAGGACACGGTCATCGCCGTCCGTGAACTCAATGTCGGCGGCGTGCCCTCCGGCTGGGTCAATGAACACATTCTCTACACCCACGGCTACGGCGTGGTGGCAGCGCGCGGTTCGACGGTCGGTGCGGACGGAAAGCCGAGCTTCATGGAGTCCGGCATCCCCTCCACCGGTGTCCTTACCGACGGCGGCGAGTACGAACCGCGGATCTACTTCGGCGAAAACTCGCCGCAGTACTCGGTGGTCGGCGCACCGGAGGGCACCGCCCCGGTGGAAATCGACCGTCCGCAGACGGGCAACTCGGAAGAGGAATCCCAGACCACCTTCACCGGCGACGGCGGACCCAGTGTTGGAAACTTCTTCAACCAGCTGGTCTACGCCATCAAGTTCCAGTCCACCGAGATGCTCCTCGCGGATACGATCAACGAGGAATCGCAGATCCTCTACGACCGCGACCCCCGCGAACGCGTGGAAAAGGTTGCCCCGTACCTGACTGTTGACTCCAATGCCTACCCTGCCGTCATCGACGGCCGGGTGAAGTGGATCGTGGACGGATACACCACCAGCAAGTACTTCCCGTACTCCACCCAGCAGGAGCTGCAGGACGCGACGACCGACTCGCTGACCCCCGGTGCCGCGGCGCTGCCGCAGGAGCAGGTGAACTACATCCGCAACGCGGTCAAGGCCACGGTCGACGCCTACGACGGCTCGGTCGAGTTGTACGCCTGGGATGACGAGGATCCGCTGCTGAAGTCCTGGCAGAGCGTCTTCCCCTCCACCCTGAAAAAGTACAGCGACATGTCCGCGGATCTGATGGCCCACGTCCGTTACCCCGAAGACCAGTTCAAGGTGCAGCGTGAGCTGCTCGGCAAGTACCACGTGACCGATCCGGATTCCTTCTACCAGAACGACGACGCGTGGAGTGTTCCGGCCGATCCTACGGGCGGCAACGGCAACATCAAGCAGCCGCCGTACTACCTGTCGCTGCAGATGCCCGGCCAGGACGAAGCAACCTTCTCCCTGACCACGCCGTTTATTCCGTTCGTGAACGAAGGCGGGGATCCGCGCAACGTCCTGTACGGCTTCCTGTCGGCGGAAGCGGATGCAGGCACGGGCGAGCAGGGGGTCAAGAGTGAGGACTACGGCAAGCTGCGGCTGCTGTCCCTGCCCACGGATACGGCCGTTCCCGGCCCGGGCCAGGCACAGAACACGTTCAACTCCGACCCCACCGTTTCCAACGCGTTGAACCTGCTTCGCCAGGGTGCCTCGGAAGTCATCAACGGCAACCTGCTGACGCTGCCGGTCGGCGACGGCATCCTGTATGTCCAGCCGGTCTATGTCCAGTCCTCCGGTGAGGCATCGTATCCGACGCTGCAGCGGGTGCTGGTGAATTTCGGCGAGAAGGTCGGCTTCGCGCCGACCCTGGACGAAGCGCTGAACCAGATCTTCGGCGGCGACTCCGGTGCGGACACCGGGGACGCGGGCAATGTCGGAGCCACACCGCCGGCTCCGGAGGGCGGGGCGGACGCCACGGCCCAGTCGGATCTGGCAACAGCGCTTTCCGACGCCGGACAGGCCATCCAGGACGGCCAGGCCGCCTTGGGGCGCGGTGACTTCGCGGCGTACGGCGAGGCGCAGAACCGGCTCCAGGACGCCATTGCACGCGCCACCGAGGCCCAGGAGCAGATGGAGGGTGCAGCGGGCGGAGATAACGCCGAAGCACCGGAGTCCACTGAGCCGGCGGAGGACGGCGAAGGCAGCTAACGGCCCGCGGCGGAGCGCACCTGCGCTCCGCCGCCTGGCCGGCTCCACGATAGAAGCACAGGAGAGCCGGTTTGCGTCCTTGTCCTGCAGCGGGTAGAGTTAAATATCGCGCCGCGGGGTGGAGCAGTTCGGTAGCTCGCTGGGCTCATAACCCAGAGGTCGCAAGTTCAAATCTTGCCCCCGCAACCAAAGGAAGTCCCCCGAGGATCCGTCAGGAACCTCGGGGGACTTCTGTTTTGTCTGCCGGAGGGCACACTAGACTCCCCGTATGCGCGATACCCCGGCGCAGCGGGACCCGGACCGCGGGGAAACCCCGCTGCAGAAACAGGACCGGAACTGGACGGACCTGCTGCAGGAACTGCGGGTGCTCCAGACAGGAATCCAGATCCTGACCGGGTTCCTGCTGACGCTGCCGTTCCAGCAGCGCTTCACGGAGTTGAACCCGGTCCAGGTGGGGGTGTACCTGTCCCTGGTGGTGCTGTCGGTAGTTGTCACCGCGCTGCTGCTGTCCACGGTGGTGATGCACCGGACCTTCTTCCACCGGCGGATCAAGCGGAACCTGGTGGACAGCGCTGACCTGCTGCTGCGTGTCACCCTGGCCCTGGTCGGCCTGATTCTGGTCGGCACCATCGGCCTCGTGTTCGATATCGTGCTCTCCGGTGCCGCCGGCGCCGTAGCTGCTGCAGTAGTCGCCGTGCTCGTGGCGATGCTCTGGCTGCTGCTTCCTCTCCTGCTGCGAAGCCGTGCGCTGCGAAGCCGCGCCCGGCAGCAGCGTAACGGTCGGCACCGGACCGGACCGCAGGAGCAGGAGAGGTAGGCCGGACAGCCGAAGGGCGGGCACCGCTGCCGGTGCCCGCCCTTCGGCTGTGTCTATCAGTCCTCGATGGCGGACTGCTTCGAGCCCGACGACTTCAGGGCCGCCAGACGGGCTTCCACCTCGGTCTGCTCGCCGAGATCCTCGAGGGACTCGAACTGTGCATCAAGGCTGGAGGCGGCGAGCTCGTTGGCTCCGCGGACGCGGGCTTCCTCGCGGCGGATCTTCTCTTCGAAACGGCCAACCTCGGACGTGGAATCCATGACATCGATGCTCTTCATCGCCTCGTGCATCTGTGTCTGGGCCGAGGCGTTGCGGGCGCGTGCGATCAATTCATCGCGCTTGCTGGTGAGCTGATCCAGCTTGCCCTTCATCTGGTTCAGCCCGGCCTTGAGACGTTCAACGATTTCTTCCTGGGAAGCGATCGTCGGCTGGGCGCCCTTGGCTTCATTCTCGGAGGCGATCTGGCGCTGAAGGGCCACCTTGGCGAGGTTGTCGAATTTCTCGGCGTCAGCGGTGTTGCCGGCGGCACGGAATTCATCGGCCTTGCGGGACGCTGCCAGAGCCTTGTTGCCCCAGTTCTGGGCGTTCTGGATGTCCTCGTTGTAGTCGTCCTGAAGCATCCGCAGGTTGCCGATTGTCTGCGCGACGGCGCTCTCGGCTTCGGCGATGTTGTTGCTGTAATCGCGCACCATCTGGTCGAGCATCTTCTGCGGATCCTCGGCCTGGTCGAGGATGGCGTTGATGTTGGCCTTGGCCAACTGGGTAATACGTCCGAAAATCGACTGCTTAACCACGGTGTCTGCCTTTCAATCTGCTGTGTTCGGAAAAATCCCGCCTCCGCCCGGGGGCGTTACGGGTACATCTTGGTGTACTTTCGCGTCTTTGGCCCGTACCGGCTAGAAGTTTCCGCCGGATGAGCCGAACCCGCCGCCGTCAAACCCTCCACCGCCGCCGAACCCGCCGCCCCCGAAGCCGCCAAACCCGCCGCCGCCCCAACCGCCGCCGTGCGAACCGCCGCGCAGAATGGAATCAATGAGGATGCCTCCTAGGATGGCGCCGCCCAGCCCGTTGCCCCCGCCGCCGAACCCGCCGCCGCCGTAGCCGCCGCCGAACCCGTCAACGTCCTGCTGCGCCATGTCCGCTGCCTGCGCGGCCAGCGCATTGGCCTGCTGGGCATAGGCGAGTGCACTGACGGGATCGCCGGCCTGCATGGCGACCGCCTGCTGGAGATTGCGTTCAGCCTCCGCCAGCCGGGTCCGTGCCTCGCTGCCGACCCCGCCCCGGCGTGCGCGGATGTAGTCCGAGGTGCCGGAAATCTGGGCCTGCGCGGCCATGATGGCGTGCTGCAGGGAATCCCGTGCCCGCCGCTCCTGGTCCTGGCGGTCCCGGATTCCCTCCAGGGCGGCATCAAGCTGGCTGTTGGCCGTCTCCAGGCGGCGGAGCAGGTCCACCGGGTCGAAGGGACCGGCCTGCATCGACTGGTTGACGGCATCGAGGGCAGCCCGGACCCCTGCTGCCGGCCCGGCGAGACCGGGTGCGGTTCCGCCTGCGGCAATGGCACCGGCGGAGGCCAGATCCTGGTTGGCGTCGGCCACGGCGCGCTGGAGCTCCTGGCGCGCGGCATCGAGTTCCCGGCTGCGCTTGTCGATGGCGTCCAGCAGCACGTTGGCCTGGTGGACGGACTCCTCAGCCGCCCGGACGGAAACCACTGCCGAAGACGTGTCCCCTTCGGCCAGTTTTTCATTCGCCGTTGCGGCCGCATTGGATACGAACGCCAGGCGCTCATGGGCCTGGTCGATGTTGTCGCTGACCTGGTTGACCGCGGAGGCGGCATAGCGGGAACGCAGCGAATCCAGGGTCGCCGCCGCGGCGCTCAGGCGGGAGGCGGTCTGGTCAGCGGCAGCCTGGGCTGCCGCCAAAGCGGCAGGGGCGTTCTTCTCGAGCTCTCGAAGGGAGTCGAACTCTTCCTTGTGTGCCTGCAGCGATTCGTTTACCGCCTCGCAGCGGCGGATGATGTCCTTCAGCCAGGTGCGCTGCTGCTGTTCAGTGTCCGGAATATGGTCGTCGAGCTGCTGCTGCAGTTTGAAGGACTCGCCCATGTGGGCGCGGGCAGCGGCCAGGTCCTGGGAGAACGTGGTGACGGCGTCTTCGCCGTAGGCGGCCATGGCGAAGCCGAGTTCCTGCTCGCTGGACTTAATCGCGTCGTCAGCTGCCACGAGCAGGCTGCCGGCGCGCTTGCGCAGGTCCGGAACGCTCAGGGTGTCCAGGGGGTCCGCGGGTGCCGCCGGGCCCTGCCGTTGGACAGGTGCGGCTGCAGCGGACTTGCGGCGCCGGCTGCGGATCAGGAGCGCTGTTCCCAGTCCGCCGGCCACCACGACGCCGCCGACCAGCAGGGGCGCTATGTCGGCTCCGCCGGATTCTTCCGCGGCCGCAACTTCTCCGTTTCCGCCGCGGGCAATATCTTCCAGCGACTCGGCAGCGTTCACTGCGCTGTTGGCCCACTGGGCGGAGGAAATGTCCTGGGAGCCCAGCAGGGGATCGGTGGCCGCTGCCAGAATGGCATTGCGGCGTGCCTGGTTCAGGACGCTCTGGTCGCCGGTGGCAACCTCGATTTTCCGATCCTCGGTGGCAATGCTCAGGAGCGCTTCCCGGGCACCCATGCCTTTGCCCCGGACCACCTGTTCCGACCAGGCGGCAGGATCCGAGGGGGAGGTGAAGGAGTCGACATAGACAACGTAGAGCGTGTATCCGGTGTTTCGCTGCACCTCCGATATGGCATCTTCCACGTCGGACGCATCGCTGCCCAGCACATCGGCAGGGTCAACGACGTATTCGCCCGGCGGTATCCGTACCGGGGATTCGAACGGAATGCGGACAGCCGGTGCGGCTGTGACCTGGGAAGGGCCGGCAGACCCGGCAAACGCAGCGGCGGGAACCAGGACCGTCACCGTGCTCAGGCCGAGTACGGCCGCCAACCTGTTCCGTGACCGCATAAAACATCCTTCGGTTTATTTCTGCTCGGCGTTGGCCGTGGAGGCAGCATGTGCGGCCGTGGACCTTGGTACCGATTCTAGGGGCCGCCCTATGCTGCGTCCACCGGGCCGCAGGTCGGAGAACGGGCCTCCGGTGTCGGCCACGGCCGCCTGACCTGCACCTTTGCCGCTGCGTTCCCGGCAGGATGCCCGTAGCCGATATTCGGGATGTTCACAGCAGATGTCCAGCAACTGTCCTCGTATGTCCCAGCTTGCACTGTCATAGTGGTTACAACAACGATGTGGCTAGACCATGGGTAAACCGAATGGTGAAAGGACAACCCACATGACTGAGCAAAACGGGGGAACAGGCGAGCGTCCGCTGCCTCCCCGGCCGCCCGCACCGCCGTCGTTCCCGAGCACGGCGCAGGGGGACCAGACCTCCCCTTCCGGTGAACCGGTTAATCCGTCGGCGGACTCCGGGCAAGCGCACGGACAAGCGGCGGGCGGTCCCGGCACCTACGGTCCCGTTCACGGTTCTTCACCGTATGCATCCGCTGGCCAGGGCACGGCATTTTCCGCTCCGGCCGGAACCGCGCCGGCGGGCGGATCCCGGACGAGGAAGTTCGGGGCCGGAACGCTGGTGGCCGGCATGGTGCTGGCCGGACTGCTGGGCGGCGGCGTTGCCGTGGGCGCCAACACCCTCATGGAGGACAGCAGTACGGCGGGCTCGGCCAGCCAGCCGCAGACCGTCGTGGTGAACGATAAAGACAGCGTCAACGCAGTCACCGCGGCAGCAGTGAAAGCCGCGCCGAGCGTCGTGACCATTGAGGTGGCAGCCTCGGGCAGCACCGGCACCGGGTCCGGGATCATCCTTGACGATGACGGCCACATCCTGACGAACACGCACGTGGTGACGCTCGGAGGAACCGCCGCGGACCCCGCGGTCGAAGTCCAGACCTCCGATGGGCGGGTACTCACCGCGACCATCGTCGGCACGGATCCCGTGTCGGACCTGGCAGTGATCAAGGTGGACGCCGATGACCTCACGCCCGCGTCCCTGGGGGATTCCGGGAAGCTGAACGTCGGGGACACCGTGATTGCCATCGGCGCTCCGCTTGGCCTGTCCGGGACCGTCACGGACGGCATCGTCTCCACCCTGAACCGCACCATCAGCGTGCAGTCCTCAGCCGCACCGGAGGAATCGGAGAATTCCGATGAGCCCGAGGACAACGGTTTCGGCTTCCGTTTCGCTCCGCCGGACGGATCGTCGCAGGACCAGAGCACTGCAGAGAGCTCGATCTTCCTTAACGTCATCCAGACCGATGCCGCCATCAACCACGGCAACTCCGGTGGCGCGCTGGTGAACAGCGAGGGCGAAGTGATCGGCGTCAACGTGGCTATTGCCTCCGCGGCTTCGGGTTCGGCGGGTGAGGACAGCGGCAACATCGGCGTCGGCTTCGCCGTTCCCATGAGCTACGCAGAACGGGTCGCTGACGAAATCATCGACAACGGTTCGGCTACGCACGGCTACCTCGGCGTGTCGGTCACCCCGGCAACCGCGTCCGACTCGGCGTCGACGTTCACCGTGGGGGCCGAAGTTGCCGAGGTTGTGCCGGGTTCGCCCGGTGAGAAGGCAGGCCTGCGCCAGGGGGACGTAGTCACATCGGTGAACGGCATCCCCGTGACCGATGCCCAGTCGCTCACCGCCGCGATCCGCATGCAGCCGGCCGGCGGCAAGGCGACCATCGATTACACCCGCGGGGGCAAAGCGGACAGTGCCGACGTCACGCTCGGCAATTCGGCGGATCAATAGCAGCACGCCCGGGCTAATCGAAGCTGCGGGCAGCACGGCGGGAAGGGCCGTCTCCGGGAAGATCCCGGGGCGGCCCTTCTCCTGTGTCCGGGCCTTCCCTCCGCGTCGAGGGGAAAGCCCGGCCAGGGTGTGATTAGCTTTAAACGCACCGTTCCTGAGCGGTGCGCGTCGGCGGGAGCATTTCTTTGCCGCCGGAACCGAATTTCCTACCGGAAAGGCGCCGCATGCAGGAGTCAGCCACCCGTCCGCTGAACATTGTTGTTCTGGTCAAGCATGTCCCCGACGCGCAGTTCGACCGGCATCTGACCGGTCCCGGGCACACCCTCGACCGCAGCGAGAGCATTCTTTCCGAGCTGGACGAGTACGCCCTCGAAGCTGCGCTGCAGCTGGCCGAGGCCCGCGGAGGGGAGGCAGCCGGGAACCGGGTGACCGCCTTGGCGATGGGTCCGGCCGCAGCCGTGAACGCGGTGAAGAAATCCCTGCAGATCGGCGCCTATGCCGGCGTGCATTTGGCGGACGACGCCCTCGCCGGTTCCGATGCGGCCGGTACCTCACTCGCCCTTGCCGCGGCCGTGCGTGCCGTGGAGCAGATCCAGGGGCCGGTGGACCTGGTCATCACGGGGATGGCGTCCACGGACGGTGAAACCTCGCTGGTTCCCGCCCAGCTCGCCGAACGTCTGCAGGTGGCCCAGGTGACCTTTGCCTCTGAACTGGAAGTGGCCGACGTCGACGGCGTTCCGGTGGTGACGGCCCGCCGGGACGGCGATTCCTTCACCCAGACCGTGGAAGCACCCCTGCCGGCCCTCGTTTCGGTGACCGACCAGGCCAACAGCCCGCGCTACCCGAACTTCAAGGGGATCATGGCGGCCAAGAAGAAGCCCGTCACGGTGCTCACGCTCGCCGAGATCGGAGTGGATCCGGCGCAGGTCGGGTTCGACGGCGCCTGGACGGCAGTCGCCGCATCCGCTCCGCGGCCGCCGCGCTCGCAGGGAACCATCGTCACCGACGACGGCACCGCCGGCGTGCAGCTGGTGGACTACCTCGCCGCACAGAAACTGATCTAAGCCTTCTCCCTGCTCGAAACCGGCGCTCCGCAGGCGCCGCCGCCTACGTCCCGAAGGAGCGCATCATGGCGTCCGTCCTGGTTTTTCTTGATGTCCCCGCACTGCCCCTGCCGCGGGCTGCCCGCGAACTGCTGACCCTTGCCGGCACCGTGGGCGAACCGGTGGTCGCCGCCGCGCACAGTGCGGATCCGGCCATGCTCGAGGCCCTGGCCTCCCACGGCGCCGTGAAGGTCTACGAACCGGCAGGGGAACTGGACAGCGTCCTGGTGGCTGCCAAGGCAGCCTTCCTGGCGGACGCTGCCCGGCTCGAACAGCCCGCCGCGGTCCTGCTGGGCAATTCCTTCGAAGACCGGGAGATCGCCGCCCGCACCGGGATCAAGCTGGGCTCCGGAGTCATTACCGATGCCGTTGCCGTGGCTCCCGACCTTGCGGTCACCAAGTCGGTGCTGGCCGGGTCCTACACGTCGACCTGCCGGGTACGGACGGGAATCCCGGTCATCACCGTCAAGGCCAACAGCGTTGAGCCCGCGGCGGCGGATCCGGCTGCCCCCGCTCCGCAGCGCGTGGAGGTGCCGCTTACCGACGCCGGCCCGGCGGCACGGATCACCGGACGCTCCGGCAAGCGCGTGAGCGGGCGCCCGGAACTGGCCGAGGCACGGGTGATCGTGGCCGGCGGCCGCGGCATGGACGGGGACTTCGGTCCCGTGGAGGAACTGGCGGACCTGCTTGGCGGAGCGGTGGGCGCTTCGCGTGCAGCGACGGATGCCGGGTGGATCGAACATTCCGCGCAGGTGGGCCAGACCGGCAAGACCGTCTCCCCGCAGTTGTACATTTCCGCCGGCATTTCCGGTGCCATCCAGCAGAAGGCCGGCATGCAGACCGCCAAGGTGATTGTCGCCGTCAATAAGGACGCCGACGCTCCGGTGTTCGAGATCGCGGACTTCGGCATTGTCGGCGACGTGTTCTCCGTACTGCCCCAGGCCGCCGAAGAGATCCGCAAGCGCAGGGCCTGAAATGGATGCGCAGCAGATACCTGCCCGGGTCCTGGCCTTCGCGGCCCATCCGGACGACATCGATTTCGGCGCGGCCGGCACCTTGGCCCGCTGGGCCCGCGAGGGTACCGAGATCACCTACTGCATCATGACCTCCGGCGATGCCGGTGGCTTTGATCCGTCCGACCGGGACGGCGTCAGCGAACTCCGAAGCGGGGAACAGCGGGAAGCCGCCCGGCAGGTGGGGGTCCGGGACATTGTGTTTTTGGGGGAGCGGGACGGCTACCTGGAGGTTAACCACTCGGTGATCGCCCGGGTAGTGGAACAGATCCGCCGGGTACGGCCCGACGTCGTGCTGTCCATGCACCCGGAGCGGAACTGGGACCGCCTCCAGGCGAGCCATCCCGACCACCTGGCCTGCGGCGAGATCGTCACCCGCGCGGTCTACCCGGCCGCCGAGAATCCTTTTGCCTATCCGGAACTCGCGGAGCAGGGGCTGGAAGCGTACAAGGTGCCCTGGCTCTGGTTTTACGGTGCGCCGCGCGGACGGGAAAACACCGCCGTGGACGTCAGCTCCACTGTGGACGTCAAACTTGCCGCCATCCGTGTGCACGCGAGCCAACACCCGGACCTCGAGGGCATGGACGCCTCGGTCCGCCGGTTCCTACAGGAAAACGCCCGCCGCCACGGACTGCCGGCGGGCACCAGCGCCGAAACGTTCCACGCGGTGGGCGTGAACACGCCGGAGACCATCGCCGGGTTCTAGGAACCGTTCGCGGCCACCGCCGGCCGGCTGCAGCCGTGTGCGGCGCTAGGGGCGGACGGCGGTGGCGATCAGCGTGTCGGCATTGAGTTCGAAGTCATCGCCCAGCTCTGCAAGGAATGCCGTGCGGACCCGCTCCACGGCTGCCGGATCCTCGGGCAGCAGCATCCGGTAGCCGCCGCCGAGCACCAGGGCCCAGGCGAGGGACGGACTGAGCTGCACCCGTCCCGGGGTGGGGACCACCGTGGTTTCCGTGAGGCCGAGGGACTCGAGCCAGGACGTGAGCTGCTCCGGTGTCTGAAGCCGCCGCGCGTTGTCTGCTCCCGATGAGGGGAGGGACTCGAGCTCGGGCCGTTCCTGCAGGCAGGCTTTCCACAGCAGCTCCCGGAACGGCTCCCAGGACCCTTCGGCCCACGTGCTGAGGGCGAAGCGGCCGCCGCTGCGAAGCAGGGAGACCAGGTGGGCGGCGCCGGCATCCATATCCGGAAGGAAGAACAGGGAGTACGCGCAGACCACCGCGTCATACGGGGCATCTGTCTGCCACGAGGTGAGATCGGCCTGCGCAAGGTAGACATTGTTCAGTGAGAGCGTGTCTGCCTTGGCCTGGGTCAGGGCCAGCATCTCTGCGCTGAGGTCCACCCCGTCGACCACACCGTCGGGGCCGGTGAACTGCGCAGCCGGAATGGTGGTGGCACCGGTGCCGCAGCCGGCGTCCAGGACCCGGTCGCCGAGCGTGATGTCCGCTGCTGCCACGAGGGCGTTTCCCATGGGATTCCAGAGCGAAGGGGCGAGCCGCTCGAAGTCGGCGGCGCCGTCGTCGAACGCGTTGCCGATGTGGAGTTCTGGCATGGGATGTGTCCTTCGCTAGAGCTGGGCACCGGCGAAACCGTGCTGGCGCCAGGCTTCGTAAACGGCTATGGAGGCGGAATTTGCAAGGTTCAGGGAGCGCAGGGTCGGCAGCATGGGCAGCCGTACCCGGGCGGTGACATGCGGGTCCTTCTTCACCTCGTCCGAAAGCCCGACCGACTCGCGGCCGAACATCAGGACGTCTCCGGCACGATACTCGATATCCGTGTAGGACGTGTCACCGTCCGAGGTGAAGGCGTAGACGCGTTCGGGTTTCAGGGCGTCCCAGGCGTCCTGCAGGTTCGCATGGACATGCAGGACGGCGAGGTCGTGGTAGTCCAGGCCGGCGCGCTTCAGCTTGGAATCCTCCAGGCTGAAGCCCAGGGGCTCGACCAGGTGGAGCTCGGCTCCCGTGATGGCGGCAAGGCGAATGGCGTTTCCGGTGTTGCCGGGGATTTCAGGGGAATGGAAGAGGATACGGAACACAGCTCCATCCTATGCCCGGTGCCGGAGACCCCACGCACCGGTCACCGGGCGGAGGCGTCGATCAACGGCGCCAGCACCGGCAGCTGGACGGTGCTCGGAGAGGGGCCTTCGGCAAAGAACCGGCGCAGCTCCCGCAAGAGGCCGCCCGGGTTGGCGACGTGCAGCGTCGCCGGTGCCGAGCGGCTCAGCCTCGGCGGGTAATCGACGATGGGCTCGAAGGGATTGCCGTTGGGGCTGTTCAGGACGAGCCACCCCGAGACGTTGCATTCCGGAAAACGGGCCTGGAGGGTGCGCACCGCGTCCGCAAGGCGCAGGGTGGAAACGTCCCGGCCGCGGTGCAGGAGATGCTGCCCGTCCCACCGGTAGTTGCCCGGCGAGGCCATCAGCGAACCCAGGACCGCCATCCGGTAGCCGCCGAGCAGCACATGGCCGATCTCGAGGTTGCCGCCGCGGGGTCCCGCATCCGGAATGTGCAGGCCGTTGACCAGGCGTGCGGCCGGGTATTCATCCAGCAGCTCACGTTCCAGCAGGCGGATGGTCCGGTTCTCCGCGTCGAAGCGTGCCGCGGCGTTGGAGCCGATCCGGGCAAGGAACCCCGGGCGGCGCGGTTCGCCGTGGACCTGCTGTCCGGCCAGGGCCAGGGGAATGAGGGGAAGATTCTTCGGGGAAAAGTCCGGGACGAAGGCCGGCGGACGGTTCAGGTCCGCAGCGGCCCCTTCCGGGGCAGGCCGGGGCCCGGAGGCCCGGCGGGCCGCCGAGCCGGAAGTGCTGCCGGGGCTGCCTGCGTTCGTGCCCCGGCCGAGCCGGAGATCGTACTCTGCCCTTTGCCGCGGATCCGAAAGCACCCGGTACGCTTCCGTGACCCGGTGGAAGCTCTCGCTCGTGCCGCCCTGGTCCGGATGGGCGTTCCGGGCCGCCTTCCGGTAGGCGGCTTTGACCTCCGCTGCCGATGCTGAGCGGGTCAGCCCCAGGACGTCGTAGAGCGTCGGGTCTGACGGGCTCAAAGTGGTTCCTCTCGCCGCGGGCGGGCCGTACATCGGTGCCTGTTCCGGCGGAGCCGCCGGGCCAAGTGCGCCAATTCTACCGACCGATCCTTCAGGCCCGCCGTGAGCTGCTTCGGAGGTCCGGACGGTTACCCGTGGTTCCGATAGCCGGCCTCGCTGCCGTTGATAACCCGCAGCGTGTCTGCCCGGCTGTTGTCCAGCACCAGATCCGCCCGCGCCGCCGGATCAGCAGCTGTGAAATAGAGCCGCTGTCCGCCGACATACCGCTTCCGGTGCGCGTTTGTCTCGGCAGGGCCGCACTCCCGGGGCCCCGGCCCGGTGCCGTCCCTGGCTGCCATACGTGCCGCCGCCGTCGCCGCGGAGAACGCACGCCAGATCGTCGGCAAAAGTCGTTTTGCCGGCGCCGTCGACGCCGTCGACCGCCACCAGGAGCCGCGAACCAGGACTCAGGGGGAGTAGAACGGCGGCCAGCCCGGCAAGAAAAGCGCCGCGCGCGAAAGGTTCCCCCGGGCTAAGGCGCGGAGGGAAGGCCCGGTAATCCGCCGGTTGAAGCACCATCGCGGCCATTCTGCCACGACCGCCCGGCGCGGGGAGGCAAACGCTGCGCCGTGAAACGGCACGCTCCGCCGGGAACGTTCGGAAAGTCCCAGCCGCCGGAATCGGCAGCAGGCGCTCCGGCGGCTAGAATTGGCTGGTGCCCGTGTATCTAGATCACGCGGCGACCACGCCGATTTCGGCTTCGGCCCTCGCCGCACTCACCACAGAACTCAGCCGCAGCGGCAATCCGTCGTCCCTGCACGGCTCGGGCCGCCGCGCCCGGATGGTCGTGGAGGACTCCCGGGAAATCCTCGCCGCCGCCGCCGGCTGCCATCCCTCGGAGATTATTTTCACCTCCGGCGGCACGGAAGCCGACAACCTGGCCGTCAAGGGCCTTTTCTGGGCCCGGCGGGATGCCGAGCCGGTGCGTGACCGCATCCTGGTCTCCGGTATTGAACACCATGCCGTGCTGGATGCCGTCGAGTGGCTGGAGAAGCACGAAGGCGCGGTGCCGGTGTGGATCCCGGTGGACCGCGACGGCGTGATTTCCCTCGAAGCCATCCGCCGGGAACTGGAGGCCAACGCTGACAGCACGGCCCTGCTCACCGCGATGTGGGCGAACAACGAGGTCGGCACCGTGCAGGACATCGCAGCCATCACCGCCCTGGCCCACGAATACGGCGTGCCCGTCCATTCGGACGCCGTCCAGGCCTTCGGTGCCCTCCCCGTGGGCTTCCGTGCCGCGGGGCTGGACACCATGGCCATCAGTGCCCACAAGATCGGCGGTCCGGTGGGTGTGGGCGCGCTGGTGGTAGGCCGTTCGGTCAAGCTCACGCCCGTGCAGCACGGCGGTGGGCAGGAACGGGACATCCGCTCCGGCACCCTGGACACCGCCGGAATCGCAGCCTTCGCCGCAGCCGCACAGGATGCAGCCGAGCACCTGCAGGACGAATCCGAACGCCTGCGCACGCTCCGGGACTACCTCATCACCGGCGTCGAGCGCGCCATTCCGGATGCCGTCCTGCGGGGCGCGCGGGACGACGACGGCGCCGGGCGCCGGCTGCCGGGCAACGCCCACTTCACCTTCCCCGGCTGTGAAGGGGACTCCCTGCTTTTCCTCCTGGATTTGGCGGGAGTGGAGTCCTCCACCGGCTCTGCCTGCACCGCCGGCGTGCCGCGCCCCTCGCACGTGCTCCTGGCGATGGGACTGACCGAAACGGAGGCGCGCGGAGCGCAGCGGTTCAGCCTCGGGCATACAACCACCGCCGAAGACGTTGACACTTTGTTGCAGGCCCTTCCCGAAGCATATGAGCGGGCGAAGAAAGCCGGCATGGCCGGACACGTAAGCAGCATCCAGACAGCAGGAACAGGTTTTACTTCATGAAGGTTTTGGCAGCAATGAGTGGCGGAGTGGACTCCGCCGTGGCCGCGGCACGGGCAGTGGAGGCAGGGCACGACGTCGTCGGCGTCCACCTTGCGCTGTCCCGGATGCCGGGCACCCTGCGTACCGGCAGCCGCGGCTGCTGCACCATCGAAGATTCCCGTGACGCGTGGCGCGCCTGCGACATCCTGGGCATTCCGTACTACGTCTGGGACTTCTCCGAGCGGTTCAAGGAAGACGTGGTGGACGACTTCGTCGCTGAGTACGCCGCCGGCCGCACCCCCAACCCCTGCATGCGCTGCAACGAGCGGATCAAGTTCGCCGCCCTGCTGGAAAAGGCGCTGGCGCTGGGCTTCGACGCCGTCTGCACCGGCCACTACGCCAAGGTCCTCACCAACGCCGAGGGCAACCCGGAGCTGCACCGCGCGGCGGACTGGGCGAAAGACCAGTCCTACGTGCTGGGCGTGCTCACGGAGGAGCAGCTGCGGCACTGCATGTTCCCGCTGGCCGAAACCCCGTCCAAGGCCGAGGTCCGCGCCGAAGCCGAACGCCGCGGGCTGTCCGTGGCCAACAAGCCCGACAGCCACGACATCTGCTTCATTCCCGACGGCGACACCCGCGGCTGGCTCGAAGAGCGCATCAACATGACCGAGGGCGACATCGTGGACGAGACGGGGGAGAAGCTGGGCACCCATCCCGGTGCCAACGCGTTCACCGTGGGCCAGCGCCGCGGCCTGAAGCTCGGCACGCCCGCCGCGGACGGCAAGCCCCGCTTCGTCCTGGAGATCCGACCCAAGGAAAACAAGGTCGTGGTCGGCCCCGAGCAGCTGCTGAACATCGACCAGATGCGCGGCATCAAGATTTCCTGGGCCGGACGCCCGATCCCCGAGATCGCCGCCCGGACCCGGTTCGACTGCATGGTCCAGGTGCGGGCACACGGCGACCCCGTGGCCGCCACCGGCTGGATGGAAGAAGCGGCGGACGAATCGACCGGTGAATCCCGCGAAGAGCTTGTGGTCCGGCTGGTTGAGCCCCTGCGCGGAGTCGCCCCCGGCCAGTCCATGGTGCTCTACCAGGGCACCCGTGTACTGGGCCAGGCAACCATCGACTCGGCACGATCCCTGGAGTGGAACCCGGCAGCCGTTTCGTAGCTTTCGCTGCAGTTTCCCGGCACCGGACCAGCCGTCAGGCAGAAGCCGGGCGTAACCTGCTCCTGGCCGGGAGCCGCTCCACCTAAACTGGACCAATGAGCCAGACAGGACCAATGAGCGAATCACCGGACCAAGAGTTCAATCCGCGGGCAAGTTCCCTCTCCGGGAAGGTCGCCGAGGACGTCATGGAAGAGCTGCTAGCCGTGCGCAGCAGCATCGACAACATTGACGCCACCCTTGTGTACCTGCTTGCCGAGCGCTTCAAGGCCACCCAGCGCGTGGGCCACCTGAAGGCGGAACACCACTTGCCGGCGGCCGACCCCGGACGGGAAGTTGCGCAGATTGCACGCCTGCGCCGGCTTGCCGCTGACGCCCACCTGGACCCGGCCTTCGCCGAGAAGTTCCTGAACTTCATCATCAGCGAAGTGATCCGCCACCACCAGGCGATCTCCCAGACCCGCAACGGCGGAACAGATGCCCCTTCGGCCTGAGGACGGGCGCCGCGAGTCGGCGCCTGCGGAACAGCCCGTCCGCCCCGAAGCCCGCAACGGCGTGGTCACGGCGACGGCGCCGGGCAGCTGGCCGGGGACCGACCCGGTCGAATCGACCCGGGTGGTCCGGGGCGAGCTCGGGGACCCGCACCTGCCCTTCCTGGTGGAACTGCCGCAGCGCGGGCCCGGTGCGGACGCGATAGGCCGGAGCGCTGCACTGCTCGTGGACCTTTTCGTGGATATCCAGCCGCACGGCTGGCGTTTGGTGGAGCGCCCGGGCAAGGACCACCGCCGCGCGGCCTCCCTGCTGACCCAGGACCTGAACGCACTCGCCGACGTCGTCGGAGTCGAGGAACGCACGGGGGAGGCGTTGAAAATCTCCATGCGTGGCCCGCTCTCCCTCGCCGCGAACCTGTACCTGCATAACGGCGAGCGGGCGTTGTCCGACGCCGGCGCCCGCCGGGACATTCTCCAGTCCTTCACCGCCGGCGTGGGGGACTACGTGGCCCGCGCGTCGTCGTCGGCACCGGGTGCACGGATCACCGTGCAGGTGGACGAGCCCGACGCCGCCGCCGTCCTGGCCGGGGGCATCCCCACCGCCAGCGGCTACCGCACGCTGCGGTCCGTTCCGTCCGCCGAGGTGTCCGGTGCCTGGCAGCAGGTCCGCGAGGCGGTCGAGGCCGTGGGTGCGGACGTAGTCTTCACCCTGCCCCGGGCCGGGGGAGCGGGCCCGCTGCGGCCCGGCACGCAGTCACCGTTTGAGCTCGCGGTCGGCGCCGGCGCCCACGGTGCAGCACTCGTTGCCGACGGGCTGGATGCCCGCGACTGGGAAGGCATTGCCGAAGCCGTTGAAGGCGGACGGCGGATCTGGCTGGGCATCCTTCCGGTTCCTGCCGACCCGTCGGCGCTGCCCCAGGTCACCGAGCTGGTGGACCGGGTGCTGCGGCCCTGGCGGAAACTGGGACTCGCGGTTCAGGACCTGCCGGCGCTTCGGCTGACACCTGCCGCAGGGCTCGCCGATCTGTCCCCCGAGGCGGCGAGGAAGGTCCTGGCCCGCCTCACGCAGACGGCGTCTGCACTGGACCAGGTGGTGGCCGAGGGATAAACCCCTCGGGCAACAGGGTCCACGGCGGCTCAGGTCCGGCGCTCCCAGCGTGCCGGTTCGACGTCGGCAGGCAGGACACCGTCCCACTCCCGGTAGGCGTAGGTGAACGCGCCGTCATACTCGAAAACCGTGCCGACCTGCCGCTGGACGACTTTGGTGCGGATCCGGAACCGGTCCTGCCCGTCGTCCCACCACTGTTCCACCTGCGCGTCGGCACCGGCGACCTCCGGCAGTGGCAGCCGCAGCGGACCGAGGAACAACCGGCTTCCCGGGGAGTTCATGTGCAGGTGGCCGTCGTCCGAAACCCGCAGCTGCAGGTCCGTGGCCAGGTTGCGGCGGCGGCCCAGATAATCCGTCAGGACCCCGGGACCGGTCAGCACCGTGGTGTCCTCGAAGGTCCGCTGCCGGCCCGGAAAATCAAACCGGCGCACCGCCGTCAGCGCCGGCCGGCCACATGGGTCCCGGTGCGGATAGTTGCGGATGGTGAAGGGGACCGACGTTCCGTAGTCCGGGAAGAACGCGTTGGACACCGGAACCAGCGGCAGCAGCGGGCGCAGCCATGGCCGGGGACAGCCGGCCCGGAGGAAGATGCCGGTGCCTTCCCCGAACCGTCCGGAGTCCGGGCCGAGGCTGAAATACTGCTGCAGTTCCGGCTGGAGGCGGAGTAACTCCCGCCCCAGTACCTGCCGGTAGACGGAGTCCACTGCTACAGCCTTCCGGTGGCCTTGAGCCGCAGGTACATGTCTGCCAGTTTCGGGGCCAGCTCCTGCGGCGGCTCGTCCACCACTTCGGCGCCCATTGACCGCAGCTGTGCACTGACCGCTGCCCGGTCCAGGAGGGCCCGCTCGGCGGCAGCGGCACGGAAGACCGCCGGGGTTGTTCCTCCGCCGCTGCGCAGCTCGTCCAGGCCCGGGTCCCGTACGGAGGCAACCACCACTACATGCTTTTGGAGCAGCCGCGGCAGGACCTGCACCAATCCCTCTTCCACTGCTCCGGAATCCAGGGCGGAGATGATGACCACCAGGGAGCGGTGCGAGGTGACGGCGTGCACCGCCCCGGGCAGCAGCGAGAAGTCGGCTTCGATCAGCTCCGGTTCCAGCGGAGCCGCGGCCGTGACCAGCCGGCTGAGCAGGTTCTCCCGGCCGCCGGAGTCAACCCGTGCCCGGATCCGCCGGTCGAAGGCCAGGAAATCCACCCGGTCTCCGCCGCTGCGGGCAAGCACCGCCAGGAGGAGGGTGGCTTCGATCCCGGTGTCCAGGCGGGGTTCGTCCTGGATCCGGGCGGCGGATGTCCGGGAGGTATCCAGGGCAATGACCACCCGGCGGTCGCGCTCCGGCCGCCACGTCCGGACCACGGTGTCCTGCCGTCTGGCGGTGGCCCGCCAGTCGATGGAACGGACATCGTCTCCGCGGACGTATTCACGCAGGGAATCGAACTCGGTTCCGGCACCGCGGAGCTGCACCGACGTGTTCCCGTCCAGCTCCCTCAACCTGCGCAGCTTGGACGGCAGATGGCGTTTGGAATGGAACGGAGGCAGCACCCGGATTTCCCCCGGCACGGCATGCGTCCGTTGGCGTGCCGCAAGCCCCAGGGGTCCGTAACTGCGCACCGCCGCATGTCCGCTTTTCAGGATGCCGCGCCGTGCCGGTTCCAGCACCACGTGAATGGTGCGGGCCTCCCCGGGCGGGACGGTCAGGTGCTGCTGCGGATTCCGGGCACCGGCGGAAGGCTGCCACCCGTCGCGGACCACGGCCTGCAGCCGGCGGCCTGCGTCATTGCGGATAACCAGGGTTCCCGCTGCGGTTTCGCCCAGCCGTATGTTCTCCGGCAGGCGGCGCTCCACCCGCAGCCGCCGCGGAGAGGCAGCCAAAACCAGGTCCAGGGCCGCGGCAGCTGCGATGAACCCCAGCCACAGCAGGATCGACACCGTGCCGGGATACAGGACCACGGCCACGGAACCCAGGAGCGCCAGCAGGACCAAGCGGCCCGAGACAGCCATCAGCGCTACCGGGGGACCGGCACAGTGGCGAGAATGCTTCCCAGCACATCGTCCACGTTGACGCCGTCCATCTGCGCCTCGGGGCGCAGTGCCACCCGGTGCCGCAGGGCGGGGAGGGTCAGCGCCTTGACATCGTCGGGGGTAACGAAGGCACGTCCCGAGAGCCAGGCCCAGGCCCGGGCAGTATTCAGGAGGGCGGTGGCACCGCGGGGTGAGACTCCCAGCTGGAACGACGGCGCCGCACGCGTCGCGCGCACCAGGTCCACGATGTAGGCGAGGACCTCGGGGGCAACGGCCACCCGGGCCACGGCTTCGCGCGCCAGCTCCAGGTCCTGGGCAGAGGCCACGGCACTGACGCCGGCTGCGGCGAGGTTCCGGGGATCAAAGCCGCTGCTGTGCCGGCGGATCACTTCGATTTCGTCCTCCCGGCCGGGAAGGTCAAGGGTCATTTTCAGCAGGAAGCGGTCCAACTGTGCCTCGGGGAGCGGGTAGGTGCCTTCGTACTCCACCGGGTTCTGCGTCGCCGCGACAATGAACGGTTCGGGCAGGGGGCGCGTGACGCCGTCCACGGTCACCTGCCGTTCTTCCATGGCTTCGAGCAGCGACGCCTGGGTCTTGGGCGGGGTGCGGTTGATTTCGTCCGCGAGCATGATGTTGGTGAACACCGGCCCCTCCCGGAACGAGAACTCGGAGGACCTGTTGTCATAGATCAGGGAACCGGTGACATCGCCGGGCATGAGGTCCGGCGTGAACTGGACACGCTTGGTGTCAAGATCCAACGCCGCGGACAGGCTCCGGACGAGCAGCGTCTTAGCCACGCCGGGCACGCCTTCCAGCAGTACGTGTCCCCTGGCCAGCAGGGCAATGATCAACCCGGTCACGGCCGCATCCTGCCCCACGACGGCCTTCGCCACTTCCCGGCGCACCTGGGCAAGGGCTGCACGGACGGGGTCATCTTCCGGCGGAAGCGGGGGCGCCGGCGCGGTGCCGTTGCCGGCACCGGGGGTCGCGGGTGCATAGGGCTCGTACTGCTGGCTCATGATGAAGTGGCCTCTTCCTCTAGGTCTTTCACGTCCTGTGCCCAGCGCACGAGCTCCGCGCCGGTCCCGGGCAGTCGGTGGTTGAGCAGGTAATCGGTTGCGGGATAACTTCGTCCGGAGGCGCTCGCCGCCGCGCGGGTGACGTCGTCGGAACCGGCTCCCGGCCCCAGGCGCAGGTGCGCCGCCAGCCGGGTCATGGCCGCGGCCCGCAGGGTCGCCGCTGCATGGCCGACAGCCTGGCTGTCCTGGTACAGGCGGGCCCTGCCCTCGGCGGTTTCCGCGGCGTGGACGATCACGGGCAGGGGCTCCTCGACCAGCGGACCCAGTCTGCGGCCGCGCCAGAACGCGGCCAGGGCTGCGACCAGCAGGAGCCAGAAGAGCAGCGGATTCACCCACGGCGGCAACAGTGCGAAAGGATCGGCGGGGGCTTCGGACGGGGGAATGTCGAGGGGACCGGCCTGGTACCACACCAGTGTTTCGTCCACGCCGAGGGTGCGAAGGGCCAGCGCTGCGTTGCCCTCGAGGGCAAGGTTTTCGTTGGAGAGCAGACCGGTGCTGCCCAGCACCACTGCGGACCCGTCCCGGGTGGCCGCGTACGAACCTGCTGCATCGGCACCCTCGCTGCCGGGGGCGGGGAAGCAGGTCACCGGACCCCGGTAGGTCTTCCCGCCGGCCTCGATGGTGCCGGCGGCCTCCGCGTCGGCGTTGCTGCACCCGGCCTCGATCCGGTGGCGGGCGGGTTCCTCGGGGAGGACCCCGGCGGAGAGGATCTGCGAGGCAAAGTCGGTCAGCTGATCCAGGGAGGGTTCCACCAGCACCACCCTGCCGGCGGCGCCGGCCAGGTCCTGCCGTTGTTCTCCGGTGAGGAACCCGGCCGGGTCACGGAACAGCAGGGTGGCGCCGGGGTGCTCCTCCAGAGCCGCCTGCGCCTCGGCCAGCTGCTCGTGGTACTGCACGTCCACGCCGCGGTCCCGCAGGATTTCGGCGGTGGCCATGGCACCGTCCGGGGCGGGATTGGCGGGCGAAAGCGCGCCCTTGTCCTGGTCCGTGCGTCCCCAGGCCGAAGCAAGGGCCACCGCGCACAGGAGTACGAGAAGCAGGAGCAGCACCCGGTGCCGGCGAAGCCACCCCGTCACCCGGCTGCGGGACGCCGGGGCACGCAGTTCGTCCCCGTCCGTCCCGTTCGCTCCTTCGCGGGTTCTTTCCTTTGCCCCGACAGGCACGGTCATCTCGGCACCGCCAGCAGGGTCTCGTCTGGTTCGGACGTCGACGGGAGGGCTGCTTCCAGCGCGGCGTCAAGGCTCTGCGCGCGCCGGTAATCGGCTTCCTCGGCAATCCCCTTGCCGTAGAGCACTTCGTCGAAGACCCGCCGGAGGTCCATGATCTCCGGACGGTGTGCCGGGAAGGCCGCAGCAAGGCGGGCGGCGGCTTCGGCTGCGGTCCGGGCGGGACGGGGCTCAAAGATGACGCGTTCCTCGGCCGAACGGACCATGGCCCGGAAACTCTCCGCCACGGCGTCGTTCCAGCGCCGCCCGGCGGCGGCCCGTTCCGCGCGTGCACGGTGGTCGGAAGCCTGTTCGACGACGTCCGCCAGGAAAACCTGGCTCCGCTTCTTCGCTGAGGCATTGAGCCGGGGCCGGATGATGAGAACGGCAACTGCGAGGAGGACGACGGCGGCGAGGACCAGTATCAGGACTCCTGGCCCGGCGCCGAGGCCGTCCGCGTTCTCGAGCAGATCGTTCAGCCAGGCGCTCACGCGTTCCCAGAGACGGTCAAGCAGTCCGGGTTTCGCGTCTTCATAGACCCGCTTCGCCAGTTCGTCCCGGGCCCATTCCCGTGCCTGGTCTGCGTCCGGTTCCACAGGGGCATCCATGGACTGCACGCCTACTGCGTGCCTGCAGCAGGGCCGTACGGCCCGTATGCCGGCGGCATGGCTTTCCGGCCGGGCAGGAAGCCCGGATCGGAGGCCTGCGGGTTCTCCTGCTCCTTCATCAGGGCCAGATCGAAACCTTCGCGGCGGATCCGGAGATCGATATACAGCAGCGCAGTGACGGCACTCTGGAAGGCGACGGCGACGGCCGCCAGCAGCAGCGACACTGCGAAGAGCAGGATCACGCTGACCACGGTGAAGGCGGCGTTGTCCACCAGGGTCAGCATGCTGATGCCGAAGGTGAGCGGGATGGAAAGGATCTGCGTCAGGAAGTTGACGATCAGGCTGGTGAGCGCCAGGATCCCGAAGGTCCGCCACCAGTTCCGTCCCGTCAGCTGCCAGGACCGCCTGACGGCGGCGAAAACACCGATTCGTTCCAGCACCAGCGCGGCCGGCGCCAGGGACAGCTTCACCGAGACCCAGGCGGCGGCGGCGATCACGGCAAACAGGGCCGGGATCACGACGATAAGTCCCAGGCCGCCGAAGGAGTCGATAATCAGGTACCCGAGCAGGAAAAGGACCGTGATGCCCACGGCGGCACCGGCGAGCATCAGCAGTGCAAGGCCCGCCAACGGAGCGAGGGTGCCTCGGGCCAGCTGCCAGACCTGGCCGAAGCCGGTTTTGAGGTTCAGGGTGGACCGCACCACGGGCAGCACCAGCAGGCCCTGCACAAGCAGGACCCCGGCCAGGGACAGCCCACCCAGAGTCGAAACGGATCCTGCCACCACTCCGACCAGCGAGCCGGTGACTTCTCCGCTGAAGGCATCGCTCTGCAGCCAGCCGTCAATCGAGGCGACCAGGCCGGCACCCAGCGCGATCAGCAGCAGGGTCATCACGGCCTGGACGACAAACGCATTGCCGAAGGCAGCAAGCGCATTCCGGCGGCATGCCTGGAAAGCGCCGTCCATGATTTCGCCCAGTCCCAGAGGTCGCAGCGGAATGATGCCCGGCTTGGGCGGCGGTGTGTAGCCCTGCCCGGGGAAGCCGCCGCCCGGAGAAGGATTCGGCTGGCCCCAGCCGGTTCCCTGCCCCGCGGAGTGCTGTCCCCAGGGGTTGCCCTGCGCGGCCCAGGGGTTGGCAGGCGGGGGCGGTGCCCCGGGCGCGGGCGGGGCGGAATGCTGCCCTCCCCATTGGGCGGCGGGCAGCGGCGTTCCGGGCGCGGGCGGACCCGCGCCGTCGTCCCGGCCGGTGAGTTCCCGGTCCCTGTGTTCTTCCTCGCTCATCTTCACCCGTTTCCCCCGCAGGCACTAGCGTTCGTTACCTCGACTATAGTGACGGTCCGCGCAAACGCCACCCGGCGAGCCGTGGCGGCATCTGAGTCCCTTAGGATGATAGTGATTAACTTAGGCGGCATTGGTACGCCGTGGGGGAGCGGCAGCCGCCAGGTCTGCTGCGGCACGCGCGCAACGGCGGGTGTGGAAACAGGCAGCGGAACAGGGAGCTATGAAGGCACGCATACTGGTCGTAGACGACGACGAAGCACTCGCCGAGATGATTGGCATCGTGCTGCGTAACGACGGGTTTGACCCCGTGTTCTGTGCTGACGGTTCCTCCGCGCTCGAAGTCTTCCGCAGCAGCAAGCCGGACCTCGTCCTGCTTGACCTGATGCTCCCCGGCATCGACGGCATTGAAGTGTGCCGGCAGATCCGCGGCGAGTCCGACACCCCCATTGTGATGCTCACCGCCAAGTCGGATACCTCCGACGTCGTGCGCGGTCTGGAATCCGGCGCGGACGACTACGTACCCAAGCCCTTCAAGCCCGCAGAACTGGTGGCGCGGGTCCGTGCGAGGCTGCGGCCGGGCGACCAGAAGTCGCCGGAGACCCTCCGGATCGGCGAAGTATCCATCGACGTTGCAGGCCACTCCGTGGCGCGGGGCGGGGACAGCATTTCGCTGACGCCGCTGGAATTCGACCTCCTTGTAGCCCTTGCCCGCAAGCCTTGGCAGGTTTTCACCCGCGAGATGCTGCTGGAGCAGGTCTGGGGATACCGCCACGCCGCGGACACGCGGCTGGTAAATGTGCATGTGCAGAGGCTCCGCTCCAAGATTGAACGAGACCCCGAGGCACCCGAGATTGTACTGACGGTGCGCGGTGTCGGATACAAAGCCGGCCAGAGTTAAGGTGCCGGGATTCCTGGCCGGGATGGCCGGGAACCCGAAGGTATCCTCGTCGCTGCAGGCCCTGGTGCGCCTGCGCGACGCTTTGCGGCGTGCCACTTTCCACCGCATAGCCCGCCAGTGGCGGCGGTCCCTGCAGTTCAAGACGGTTGTTTCGACCCTGCTCCTTGTGGCCTTGGCCGGCGCCGGTATCGGTGCTTTCCTTTCGCACCAGATTGCCGGTTCGCTGTATGAAGAGCGGCTGGCCCAGTTCCGGACCGAAGCGACGGCGGGTCTGTCCAACGTCAAGGACAACTTCCGGAACACCGCCGCCAGTGACCGGGAAAGTACCGACCGGCTGGTCATGGACACCCTTCCGCTCCTGGAAGGACAGGGAGCGGACGCGCAGCGCACATATCTGCTCACCCCGCTGCCCACGGAAGAACCCCTGTACATCACGTCCTCCGTAAACAGCGGCAACATCACGGCAAACGGCATCCCGGTGGCCCTCAGCGATGCCGTTATCGCCAGTGAAGCCTCGGAGTCTGAAACGGATTACGTGTTCTGGTCTCCGCTCGAACTCGCCAACGGTGAACCGGGCATCGCGTTTGGAACCAAGGTGACGCTGCCCCCGGACAGCTCCGAATATGCCCTCTACCTGATCTACGACCTGCAGTCGATGCAGGAAACCCTCGACGATATCCACCGCACGCTCTGGATTGCCGGTTTCCTCCTCCTCGCCATCAGCGGCACCATCGCATGGATCGTGGCCAAGGCCGGCCTGGGCGCAGTCAGCGACGCGGCGTCCGTGTCGGAGAAGCTGGCCGCCGGCGAACTGCAGGAACGCATGGAAGTCAAGGGTGAGGACGAAGTGGCGCGGCTTGCCGCCTCGTTCAACCACATGGCGGGTACCCTGCAGGACCAGATCACGCAGCTGGCAACCCTTTCACGGATGCAGCAGGTCTTTGTCTCCGACGTTTCCCACGAGCTTCGGACGCCGCTTACCACGGTGCGGATGGCCGCGGAAGTGCTGTACGACGCGCGGGACACCTTCGATCCGATGTACCGGCGCTCCACCGAACTGCTCTACCACCAGGTGGAGCGGTTCCAGGCGCTCCTGGCCGACCTCCTGGAAATCTCCCGGTTCGACGCCGGTGCGGCGGCCCTCGACCTGGAACCCACCGATGTTTTCCATATTGTCCGCGACGTGATCGACGCGACCGAACCGCTCGCCAACAACTGCGGGTCCGAGGTGGTTGTGGTGTCGAAGGAATCCAGCTGCGTAGTGGACGCTGATCCGCGCCGGATCGAACGGATCCTGCGTAACCTGTTGGTGAATGCGCTGGAACACGGTGAAGGGGAACCCATCGAAATTGCCATCGCCGCCTCCGAGGACGCCGTAGGCATAGCGGTCCGCGACCACGGTATCGGAATGACGGAGGAGGCCGCCGGCCACGTCTTCGACCGGTTCTGGAGGGCGGATCCGGCGCGGGCGCGGACCACGGGCGGCAGCGGACTGGGCCTGTCGATCGCCACCGAAGACACGCGCCTTCACAGTGGATGGCTCGAAGCCTGGGGCGAGCCGGGCAACGGCTCGTGCTTCCGCCTGACGCTTCCGCGCCGCCACGGTGTGCCGTTTGAGACATCTCCGGTGCCGCTGTCACCCCGCGACGGCGGCAGCGTGCCCCGTGCGATTGCCGCTGCGGCACCGGTCGGGGGAGAGGAACCTGATGCCTAGAGGGAACATGCTGTCCGGGCCACGGCAGGGACTCCGGCGGACGCTGGTTGTGCTGCTCGGCGCTGTCCTTGTCCTGAGCGGGTGCTCATCGATACCCACTGTCGGGCCGGTCGGCACGGCTTCGGCTGAACAGAACGGCGAGACCGGGGAAGACGCGGTGTTTTCCCCGGAAGGTCCGGCCGAGGATGCTTCGCCGCAGGACATCATCCGCGGCTTCATGGACGCGGGCAAGGGGGCGGCGGATGACTACAGCGTGGCCCGGCAGTTCCTGGCCCCGGAGCTGGCGAATACCTGGTCGCCAACGGAACGGGTAACCATTTACCGGTCCTCACGCATTGTGGCCATGCCGGAACCGGACCAGTTCCAGATCCAGCTGGAAGTCCATGGAAGCGTGGATTCCCGGGGGATCCGGACCGATGCTCCGGACGGCAGCACCGAAACATTCCCCGTGCAGCTCGTACAGGTAGAGGGACAGTGGAGGCTTTCCGCCGTCCCTGACGGAATCATCGTGTCCCTGGCGAGTTTCCCCGCGCTCTTCATTGCCCACAACCTGTACTTCTATTCGGGTGACTACCAGTACTGGGTGCCGGATACCCGTTGGTTCATTCAGCGGGCCGGCATTGCGGCCAATATCGTCAAGGAACTCCTCGTCGGCCCCGCCCCGTACCTGCAGGGCGCCGTCGTGAGCGCTTTTCCCGCCGGAACCGCGCTGGCCCGGGACGCCGTGCCTGTCGCCTCCGGGGAGGCTGTCGTGGATTTCGCTGCCGAGTCGCTGCGGGATTCAAGCGACCTGAACCGTCAGCAGATGGTGAAGCAGCTTGAACAGAACCTCCGCGGCCTGAACAACGTGACGTCCGTCAGCATGACGGTGGACCAGCGGGACGTGGATCTCGGCAAGGGCAGCGGAGAGCTGCAGTCCGCCGTGGAGGACCCTTCAGCCGGTGCCACCCAGATTGTGGTCGACCAGGGCGAACTGGCGTACTACGCCGACGGACCCGAACCCATCGGGAATGTTCCTTCGGTCGCGGAGTACGGCCCCCGGGACCCGGCCATGTCTGCGGACGGATCGGTGATTGCGTTCCTGGACAGCGAGGCGGACACCCTGCTGGTCACGGGGGACGGGCAGGACGTCAGGGTGGCGGCCGACGGCGGAAAGTTCACCCCGCCAAGCGTGGATCCACTGCGGTGGGTCTGGACCGCCAGGCCTTCGGGCACCGGTTCACAGGTCGTTGCCGTACCGCCCGGAGGGGACCGTAGCTCTGCCGCGGTGCTCACGGCACCTTGGCTGGACGGGTTGACGGTGACCGAGCTGCGGATTTCCCGTGACGGCACCCGGGCGCTCGTCGTGGTGAACGGAAGCGGAGGCAGCGAGGTGAGGATCGCCGGCGTCGTCCGGTCGCCTGAAGGTGCACCGATGTCACTCACGGTACCGATGACCCTCCAGGTTCCTTCCAAGGCCGGGGCAGTGAACCGCGCGAAGTGGGCTTCTGAAGATACGGTGGTTGCCGTGCAGGCAGGGGCGGAGGAAGCAGCCCCGGTAATCCTGGGCACCGCCCGTGAATCCGAGCTCTTGTCCCCGAAGGAGGGCATTGCGGGACTGAGCGCCGGAAACGGCGTGGAGGACATCTTTATCCAGACGGACGAAGGCATCTTCAACAAAGTCGGGAGCAGCTGGTCCCTGCGGACCGAGGGAACACGGGACCCGGCGTTCCCGGGCTGATGCCGGAGGTCCTCCTTTCCTCCACAGGGTGATCCGCAGCCGTTCCAGCAGCCAACGGCCCCGCCGGAAGGCCCGCGGCCGACCGCCCGGGTCCACTATGGGCGGATGGACAGGCCACTCGCCCAGCTGGACCGGCTGGTGTATTCCCGTACCGGACAACGGATCGCGGCGGCGGCGGCCGGGCTGGCCGCTGTGCTGGCCCCGGTCTTGTGCGTGGGGTGCGGAGCCCCGGATCATTCGCTGTGCGCCGCATGTGCTGCACGGATCCGCCGCAGCACGCTGCATCCGTACTCCGCACAGGAGGGGGCGGGTGCGCTTCCTGCCGCGGAGCCGGTGTTGCTCCTGCCGGCAGGGAACCCGGCAGTATCGCCCCGGGGGCAGGCTCCGCCCGGTCCGGAAGCCGCCGCCACGGAGACCGAATCCTTTAGTCCGCTCCCGGTGACGGCCGCCGGAGCATATGCAGGGGTGCTTGCGCGTGCGCTGCTGGCCTTCAAGAACCGGGGCCACACCGATCTGGCCGCCGTCCTGGCTCCGGTGCTGGCCGGTGCCGTGCAGGCGGCGGTGCTTCAGGCACGGGTCAGGGGCGGGGTCCACTTCCTGGTCCTGGTTCCCGTTCCGGGCACCGGAGCCTCTCGCCGGAAACGCGGCTATGTGCCGTTGGTCCTGCTGCTGAAGTGGATCCGGCGACGGCGGCTGCTGCCTGCCGGCTGCACGGTGCGGCCGCTGGTCTCGGCAAAAGCACACGGTCCGGAGGCGCTCCTGCGGCGGCTGGGGTCCGGGGCACGGCTCCCGGGGCCGCAGAAGGGCCTCGGCCGCCGTGCCCGGCGGAACGTACAAGGCACCATGACGGCTGGCCCGCCCGGGGGACTTGCCGGGGTCCACTGCCTGGTCCTGGACGACGTGCTGACCACGGGAGCCACCATCGCGGAGGCCGTGCGGGCACTGCGCGCGGCCGGGGCGGAGGTCCTCGGCGCGGCCGTCATTGCAGCAACACCAGCACCGTCACGTAACACTGGCCCCGCAATCGCTGCCGTTCCGGGGGCGCTTCGTGCAGGTGCCGTAAACGGAATCGCGGGACGTGAATAAAGCCCGGCGGTGATCTAACGTGTTGAGTATGGATAGCTTCAAGTAGCGGGGCTATCCTGCGGCAACGGCCGCGAAGGAAACTGGCAGCGGCCGTTGTTGTGTCACCGAAATCTATTGGAGGGCACCATGGAATTCATGATCAGCGGACGTAACGTTGCAGTGTCAGACCGGTTCCGCGAGTACGCCGAAGAGAAGATCGGCAAAGTGGAGGCGCTCGGCGACAAGGTCCAGCGGGTGGAGGCCAGGGTCACGAAGCAGGGTAACGTCCGGGACGCAGACAGCGCCCTCACCGTGGAAATCACGGTCACCGGACGCGGCCCCGTGGTCCGTGCAGAGGCAACATCCTCGGACAAGTTCGCGGCGTTCGACCTCGCGTACGGGAAGCTGCTGGAACGGCTGCGTCGGGCCAGTGACAGGCGCAAGGTGCACCACGGCCGCCACGCACCCACGCCCGTCCGGGTTGCCACTGCTGATCTTGGTCCCGTGAGTACCTCCGAGCCGCTCTACGCACAGGTGGCAGCCGCGGCCGAAGAACAGGACAACGATGCCGAGGACGCGGCAGCAGAGGAAGCCACGGGCGAGTGCCCCGTAGTGATCCGGCGCAAGGTTTTCCCGGGTGCCCCCATGAGCCTTGACGACGCCGTGGACAATATGGAGCTGGTCGGCCACGACTTCTACCTCTTTGTGGATTCCGCCACCGGTGCGCCCTCGGTGGTGTACCGCCGCCGCGGCTGGACTTACGGAGTCATCACCCTGGACTCCAAGTGCGCCGAAGGCGCAGAAGATCCACGGGAGGAAATCCGCGGTTACCGGGTGGCGGAAAGCCCCGCGGACGGCCGCGCCACCGCCTGAGCACACAGCGTCCGGCCCCTAGGATAAGGGGATGACAACTCGGCTCTCGCTCCGCCAGGCCCGCCGTACGGCGCTGGCGGCTCAGGGACTGGCCCGGGTACGGCCCGCCGGCCTTGTTAACGCAAGGCAGGTGGGCCGTACCTTTGAGCGGCTCGCCCTGCTGCAGATTGACTCCGTCAACGTCCTTGCCCGCAGTCATTACCTGCCGCTGTTCTCCCGGTTGGGGCCCTACGACCGGGCACACCTGGAGCGGCTGGGGACCCGGCGGCCGCGCCGCATGGTCGAATACTGGGCGCACGAGGCAAGTTTCATCCGCCCGGAATTGTTCGCCGATCTGCGTGCCGTCCAGCGGCGCACCTGGATGACTGCCGACTCCCTGCCGCCGGCGGTTGCCGGGGACCTTCGGCAACGCATCCTCGAACTCCTGGAGGCCGCCGGCAAACCCCTGACCTCGCGCCAGGTCATCGAGCACCTGGGCCACAGCACGGTACGGGACACCTCGCACTGGGGCTGGAACTGGAATGCCGGTAAGCGGGTGCTGGAGGATCTGTTCGCCTCCGGGCACATCGCTTCCGCCGGGCGCACGCAGCAGTTCGAGCGGCTGTACGCACCTACCCCGGCGGTCCATCCCGCAGGGGCCGCAGCCCTGGAACCATCAGATCCCGGGCAGGCCGTGCTGCGTCTGACCGAGGTTGCAGCGCGGGCCCACGGCATCGCGACGGTCCGCGGACTGGCCGACTATTTCCGCCTGCAGCAGCGCGAGACGGCCGCCGCCGCCGAGGTACTTGCCGCAAAGGGCATCCTCGAACGGGTCGATGTGGCCGGCTGGATCCAGCCGGCCTATCTGCATGCGGAAGCCACGGTGCCGAGGTCCGTGTCCGGCCAGGCGCTGCTGAGCCCGTTCGATTCCCTCATCTTCGAGCGGCGGCGGCTCGAAGAGCTGTTCAACTTCCATTACCGCATCGAAATCTATACGCCGCCGGCGGCCCGCAGGTTCGGCTACTACGTGCTGCCCTTCCTGCTGGGAGAGGAACTGGTGGCCAGGGTGGACCTCAAAGCGGACCGCGCCGCGGGTATGCTCCTTGTGCAGGCCGCCTTTGCGGAACCGGAAGCACCGCCGCAGACGGCGCGCCAACTCGCCGCGGAGCTGCGGCTCATGGCACAGTGGCTGGGGCTCGGACAGATAATGGTGAAGCCTGCGGGGGACCTGGCTCCCGCCCTGAAGCTGGCAGTATGCAGGGAATAAAGGTTAGTGGGGAACCACGGACCTTCACCGTACGTCTCTCACGTAGACTGAGGACGCCAGATTTCGGCAACTAGATTGGGAGCAAATCAGTGGCATCACTACTCGAACGAGTTCTTCGTACCGGCGACAAGAAGACGCTGAAGACACTGCGTAACTACGCCGACGCGATCAACGTGCTCGAGGATGAGTTCAAGGGCATGACCGATGCCGAGCTCAGGGGTGAAACGGATCGCCTCAAGGAGCGTTACAACGGCGGTGAGTCCCTGGATGACCTCCTTCCCGAAGCGTTTGCCGCTGTCCGTGAGGCTGCCGGACGTACGCTCGGCATGCGGCACTTCGACGTCCAGCTGATGGGCGGCGCCGCCCTGCACCTGGGCAACATTGCCGAAATGAAAACCGGTGAAGGCAAGACCCTGGTGGCAACCGCCCCGGCCTACCTGAATGCGCTGACCGGCCGCGGCGTCCATATCGTGACCGTCAATGACTACCTGGCGGAATATCAGTCGGACCTGATGGGGCGTGTTTTCCGCTTCCTCGGGATGACCAGCGGCTGCATCCTTTCCAACCAGGACCCCGCGACCCGGCGCGAGCAGTACGCCGCCGATATCACCTACGGAACGAACAACGAGTTCGGTTTCGACTACCTCCGCGACAACATGGCCTGGAGCGCGGCCGAGCTGGTGCAGCGCGGCCACCACTTTGCCATTGTCGACGAAGTGGACTCCATCCTCATTGACGAGGCCCGTACTCCGCTGATTATTTCCGGTGCCGCGAGCGGCGACGTGAACCGGTGGTACACCGAGTTCTCCAAGGTGGTCCAGCGGCTGACGCTGGACACCGACTATGAGGTGGACGAGAAGAAGCGGACCGTCGGCATCCTCGAGCCGGGCATCGAGAAGGTCGAGGACTACCTCGGCATCTCCAACCTCTACGAGGCGGCAAACACCCCCCTGATCGGCTTCCTGAACAACGCGATCAAGGCCAAGGAACTGTTCAAGCGGGACAAGGACTACGTGGTCCTGAACGGCGAAGTCATGATCGTTGACGAGCACACGGGCCGCATCCTGGCCGGACGCCGGTACAACGAGGGCATGCACCAGGCGATCGAGGCGAAGGAAGGGGTGGTCATCAAGGCCGAGAACCAGACCCTCGCCACGGTGACCCTGCAGAATTACTTCCGCCTCTACGAAAAGCTCGCGGGAATGACCGGCACGGCGGAAACCGAGGCCGCGGAGTTCATGAGCACCTACAAGCTCGGCGTGGTGCCCATCCCGACAAACAAGCCCATGGCCCGCATTGACCAGTCCGACCTGATCTACAAGAACGAAGTGGCGAAGTTCGACGCCGTGGTGAAGGACATTGCCGAGCGGCACGCTTCCGGCCAGCCCGTGCTCGTGGGCACCACGAGCGTGGAAAAGAGCGAGTACCTTTCCAAGCAGCTTGCCAAGGCCGGCATCCGGCACGAGGTGCTGAACGCGAAGAACCACGCACGTGAAGCCGCTATTGTTGCCCAGGCCGGCCGCAAGGGGGCCGTCACGGTGGCGACGAACATGGCAGGCCGCGGCACTGACATCATGCTCGGCGGAAACGCCGAGTTCAACGCTATTGCCGAACTTGAGCGGCGGGGGCTGGACCCGAACGAAAATCCCGAGGATTACGAAGCAGCCTGGCCGGACGCCCTCGAAAAGGCGCGCCAGGCCGTCGCCGCCGAGCAGCAGGAAGTGGTCGAACTCGGCGGACTCTACGTACTGGGCACCGAGCGCCACGAATCCCGACGCATCGATAACCAGCTCCGCGGGCGGTCCGGACGCCAGGGTGACCCGGGCGAATCGCGGTTCTACCTCTCGCTGACCGATGACCTGATGCGTCTGTTCAATTCCGGTGCCGCCGAACGGATCATGAACAGCTCGTCCATGCCTGACGACGTCGCGCTGGAATCCAAGCTGGTGTCGAAGGCGATCCAGAACGCACAGGGCCAGGTCGAAGGACGCAACGCCGAACAGCGCAAGAACGTCCTGAAATACGACGATGTCCTGAACCGCCAGCGTGAAGCCATTTACGGAGACCGCCGCCGGATCCTGGAAGGCGACGACCTGCAGGAGAAGATCAGCTTCTTCCTGGAGGATGTGGTCACTGCGGTTCTCAACGAAGCGACAGCGGAGGGCCATGGCGACGACTGGGATCTCGAGCAGCTGTGGACCAACCTCAAGACGCTGTACCCGATCAGCCTGACCATCGACGAGGTGGTGGAGGAAGCGGGCGGCCGGTCCAAACTCTCCCGCGAGTTCCTGCACAACGAAATCCTGTCCGACGCGAAACTGGCCTACCAGGCCCGCGAGGAAGCCCTTGGTTCGGCGACCATGCGGGAGCTGGAGCGCCGCGTCGTGCTCTCGGTCATCGGGCGCAAGTGGCAGGAACACCTTTACGAGATGGACTACCTCAAGGAAGGCATCGGGCTGCGGGCCATGGCCCAGCGCGATCCCCTGGTGGAGTACCAGCGCGAAGGATTCGTCATGTTCCAGACAATGATGGAGTCCATCCGCGAGGAAAGCGTCGGATACCTCTTCAATGCCGACGTGCAGGTCAGCGAACCGGCGGCCCCGGCAGCAACCGGACTCTCCGGCGTCAAGGACGCCCGCGGCATCGTCGGCACCCCGGTCATCAAGGCAGCAGGGCTGGAAGCCCCGAGGCAGCCGGCCAGCCTGCAGTTCACCGCCCCGGACAGCCAGGGCGGAGTGGAAACCAGGGTGGAACGCACGGCTTCCCGCGGCACCACAGCGGGTCCGTCCGCTCCCGCCGCAGGAAAGGCTTCCCAGGCCGGCAAGAAGCCGCCGGCCAAGAAGGCCAAACGACGCAAGTAACCGGATAAGCCCGGCCGAACCGGCCGGGCCTATCCGATCTCCAGGGCGGTAACTTTCCAGAGCCCGCGCCGCAGCTGCACCCTCAGTGCGACGGCGCGGGCTCTTTCGTGTTCCAGGGCCACGACCGTGGCCTCGTAGATCCCCTCCGCAACCGGGCAGAGCCGGCAGGAACGGATGCGTACACCCCTGTGCAGCAGCTGCGGATCAGGTGCCGTTCCGGACCGCGCACGGGGGTCCTGCTGCCGCCCGCGGACGAGGTTGGCACGCATCTGCAGCCGTTCATAGTTCTCCGGGTCCAGCCAGCGGGCCATCTGCTGCAGCGGACGGACACCGCCCAGCACTTCAAGTGCCGCAAGCGCCACCGATTGGCAGATGGCTTTCACCCGGGCGTCGTCCTCCGGCGCCGACGTCCAGTTGGCAGCTTCGGGACCCGGAGACGGATCCGCTGTGCGGCTGTGCCGCTCCCGCGGGGCAGCCGGAACGGGAGCGGGAAGCACCTCGCTGGAGGGTGCCAGATAGACCGCGATGGGCGCTGCGGTTCCGTCAGCGGGGTCGCCCGGCGGCGCAGGCGGGGCATCGGGAGCGGGGAGGAATATCACGCTGGTCATGGTGCATCCTTTCCAATCGCGGATGTGCTGTGTTCCGGTGCTGCAGGCGGCGTGCTGACGGGGAGGGGCCGCTGCGTTCACGGGGGTGGAACCGCCAGGACCTGGCCCGGATGAATCAGGCCCGGGTCCGGACCGATCACATCCCTGTTCAGTTCGTACCAGCGGGGCCATTGCGCGGCGGTCTCTGCATCCGTGGCCTGCGGCCCGAGGCGGGATGCGGCCAGCGACCAGAGCGTGTCTCCCGCCGCAACCACAACCTCCCGTTCATCGCTTCGCGGAACACCGGTCAGCAGGCTGCCGTCAGCAGGCGGAGGTGCAGGACGCCACAGGGGAGAAACATCTTCTCCGGGCCCCTGGTGCTCCGGAGGATCGGCAGCCGCGGACCCCGCCTGTCCGCCGGTCGGCAGGGCGGCTGCCATGGCTCCAAGTGCGGACCCCGCAGGAGCGGGCCCCGCTCCGGGGCCGGGCGTACCGGCCTCCGACGTCCGTGAGACGACCGCGGCGGATGCAGCTGCCCCGGGTACGGCTCCCAGCGTGCCCCCGGCAACCAGGGAAAGTCCCAGCGCAGCCGATGCCAGCCGGCGAAGCGGCCCGGGCGCCAGGGCCAGCATCCGCCTGGCTCCGGCCCGGAAGCCGAAACGGTGGAGAATGCAGCCTGTCAGTGCGCAGGCGAATCCCGCAACCCACCACGCGGTCAGCAGGACGCCTGCAGCAGCAGCGGCCAGCCCTGCCACCTGTGCCAGCGAGGCCTGGGAAAACACCGCCCCGGACAGCGGGTCGGGGGACAGCAGCGTCGCACCGGCGGCTTCTGCCGCCGGCAGCATCAGCGTCCCGCACCACAGCAGGATCAGGCCGACGGCCGCTATGAGCACCGTGGCGAGTGCATCTGCCGCCAGCCCGCGGGACGTGTCTCCGGTCATGGCATTCTCCGAGAAGTAGGCATTGAATCTGTCATTTAGGTCCGTTTGGTGGACCTTGGCATCGATTGATGCCCTTAGGTGGGTTTCCGTGTCTTTGGTGCTGGATAGCCCATCTGGTGCCCGTGTCTACACTTCGCCTCGGTCAGTGTCCAGAGTGGTCGGCGGCCTACGTGGACGCTAGCCTTGGGCGATGCGATGGGACGCCCTGTTCAGGGACATGGAGGCACAGCTTGCCGCAGCTGCCGGGGCGGCAGCGGACAGCGAGATTTCCGACCGCGTGCGGACGGAACTGCAGGGGATCAGCCTTCAGGACAGGCTGCGCAGCCAGAGCGGCCGGCAGCTCGCGTTCGATCTCGGTAAGGCAGGGATGGCGCGGGGAATCCTGCGGCACGTAGGAGAGGGATGGGTGGCGCTGGAACAGGACCGGGGTGCAGCCTTGGCAGTGTTGTCCCACGTGGTTGCCATCCGGGGCATGGATCGTTTCGCGAGCCGGCCGGCGGGAAAAGTGCGGTTGGGAGTGGCATCTGCGCTGCGCAGCATCGCCAGGGACCGCAGCGCCGTCGTTGTCCACTCCGTGGGAGCAGGGGGTTCCCTGTCCGGTACCATCGACCGGGTAGGCAGCGACTTCCTGGAGCTCGCGGTCGTACCGTCCGACCAGCCCCGGCGCAACATAAACGTCACGGGGGTCTATGTCCTGCCGACGGAGTCGGTGGCTGCCGTGTTTTCGGATCGTAACGGCTGGGAGTGACCCGGTCCTGCGCCTGCAGGCAGCCGGAGTTCCCGGTTTAGTTTCCGGCGTTTTCCTCCATCGGTATGCCCTGCCGTACGGCGGCAGCCGATTTCCGGTAGGCGCGCGAAATGTAATCTTCAAGCTGCTGCGATTCGACCCGCCACTGGCCCCTGCCTCCGATCTGGATGGCTGGAAGTTCGCCGCTGCGAACAAGGGCGTACGTCTGCGAGGAGGATATGTTCAGCACCTCGGCGACATCGGCCAGCGTCAGGAATCTCTTATCGCCCACGCCACTCACCTTTCGCACCGCACTCCAGCGGTTTGCACCCGTTGTATACCAGCAGCACCAGTGTGACACCAGCAGGATCGGGCCGGCGGTTATCCACAGATTCCACTTTCCCCGGAAACCACCGTTTGCTTCCCCCGGCGGTTCCTCCACAATGGCCCCAGCCAGTTCCCCGGTGCGGGGCAACTGGGAACAGAAACGGGGGAGCATGAGCCTGCACCTAACTGACCGCGCAACGGGTGGAGAACCGCCGGCGGCACGGCTGCGCAAACCGTCGTGGCGGGATCCGAGGCTTCTGCTGGGAATCCTGCTGGTACTTGGCTCCGTTGCCGGGGTGGTCACCCTGGTAAGCAGCGCCGACCGGACCACTGAGGTGTATGCGGTAAACCGCGACGTTCCTCCGGGGACGCCCCTCCGTGCCGAAGACCTGCTGGCGGCGCCGGTCCGGCTGGGCAATGCCGAGAACCTGTACCTCCCGGTCGCCGGCGGCCTGCCGGAGAACGCCGTCGCGGGCGCGGCACTGCGCAAAGGCGAACTGGTGGCCCGGTCCTCGCTGGTCGAGCCCGACGCGCTGGACCGCAAACCGGTGGGACTGCGGGTGGAGGACCCGTTGCCTGCCAGCACCGACGCCGGATCACGCGTTGATATTTGGGCGGCCATGCCCAACGCACGGAATGGCTTTGACGAGCCGAAACAGCTGATCGAAGCCGCGGAAATCTCGGAGCTGGCCGTCACCGAGTCCGCGCTGGGAGCCAGCCGCAGCACAGAGCTGCTGGTCCTGGTGGACGATGCCGATCTGCCGCTGCTGCTGACAGCCTTGTCCAACCAGGCCAAGATCACCGTGGTCCACAATCCCTCGCCGGGGTCGTGAACATCCCCGTCGCTACCGTCGGAGCCGCCACCGCCGGAGTCCTCGATGGGTTGGAGCGGCTGCAGGGACCCGTCACCGTGGTGCGGAGGTGCACCGAACTCACTGAGCTGGTAGCTGTCTCGCAAAGCGGCATCGTGCGCGCCGCCGTCGTCGTCGACGAGGCGGAGAACCTCACCGCAGCACTGGCGGAACGGCTGGCGGCGGCGGGGGTTGCGCTCGTGGCGCTCGCCGACGATGCCGTGCTACGGCAGCGGCTTGAAACCCTTCGGATCGTGCATGCTCCCAGCGGCGTGGATCCGGGGACGCTCGCCGGCCTCATCTCCACAGCGGTACAGGAGCTGGACCTGCCCGCGGGCGGCACGCGGACGGCAAACAGCAGCAGTCTCGCGGACCCGGCCGCGGCCTTCGGTGCAGGGGCAGCAGTCCCCGGGACGGAAGATACTGCGGAACCGGACGCCCGCAGGGGAACGGTCACCGCAGTGTGGGGCCCGGCCGGCGCCCCGGGCAGGACCACGCTGGCGGTCAACCTGGCCGCCGAGGCAGCTGCCGCCGGGGCAGGAGTGCTCCTTATCGACGCCGATACCTACGGTTCGAGCGTGGCTGTCAGCCTCGGCCTGCTCGATGAATCCGCCGGGCTGGCCCAGGCGTGCCGCCTCGCCGACCAGGGGTTGCTCGACGACGCCGCGCTGCACCGCATCTCGGCCGGCGTCTCCCTTCGGGGGCACCGGTTGTCGGTCCTGACCGGTATCACCCGCGCGGACCGGTGGGTGGAGCTGCGTCCGGCAGCATTGTCGGGCGTCCTCACTGCGGCACGACGGATCGCCGACCTGATCGTCGTCGACTGTGGATTCTCCCTCGAGACGGACGAGGAACTGAGCTTCGACACCATCGCCCCGCGGCGCAACGCGTCCACCCTCGCGGTCCTTGAATCCGCTGACGCGGTCTACGCCGTGGGGGCGGCGGACTCCGTCGGAGTACCCCGCCTGGTCCGCGCGCTCTCGGAGCTGGCGGGGGCGGTTCCCGGGCTTCAGCCGCGCGTCGTGCTGAACAAGGTGCGGGCCTCCTCCGTGGGACGGCAGCCGGAAAGCCAACTGCGCGGAGCCTGGGAAAGATTCGGTCCGGGAGGGGAGATCAGCGCCTTCCTGCCGGCGGACTATGACGCTGCGGACGCCTCCCTGCTCTCGGGGACGGCGCTGCTGGAAACGGCGCCGGCCTCCGCCCTGCGGATTTCCATAGCCGAGTTGGCGGGGGTGCCGGTCCAGGGACGGGGCCGCGGCACACGCCGTACGGGGGCAAAGTGACCTTTGGCGCATTCGCGGCTAGGCTCAGTAGGAACAGGCTGCAACGGCGCAGTCGGACGTAAGTACTATCGGAGGCGTATTACATGTCGTCAGGATCCCGCGTAGCGGATCTTTTCAGTTCGGACACTTCCCTGGATGAATTCATCGGGAACTACTACGAGCACCTGGCGCGTGAAGATGCCCAGGCCTATGCGCCGTCGGTCCTGAGGGAGCGGGCGCAAAAGCACATGGAGCTGGCGCTGGACCGCGCCGAAGGCACCGCCGCCGTGGATGTGGTGGACCAAGGCGATACCAGCGTCATCCTGATCGTCACTGACGACATGCCGTTCCTCGTGGACTCCGTTACCGCGGAGGTGGTGCGCAGCAACAATGCGATCCGGCTGGTCGTGCACCCCATTTTCCTCGCCACCCGCGACCCCCGGACGGGTGAGCTGCAGCAGGTCCAGCGTGTTCCCGCCGCTGCCGGCGTCTCCAGCGGCGACACCGCAGCCCTTCCCAACCTGGCCGACCTCCTGGGCGGGAACGGCGGCACCACCAAGGTGGAGTCCTGGATCGCCGTCGAGGTTGCCCGGATTGCCGACGGGGACAAGCGGTCCGAACTGGTGGAGCGCCTGCGGAAAGTCCTGGGCGATGTCCGGATCGCGGTAGCGGACTGGCCCGCGATGCGGACGAAGGTACACGAGATCGCCCGTTCCCTGGAGACCGTTCCGGGCGCCAGGGACATTCCCGACCTGCAGCAGGCCCGTGAACTGCTGACCTGGCTGGACAACGGCAACTTCACGTTCCTGGGCTACCGCGAATACGACCTCATCACCGAGGACGGGGAAGATGCGCTCCGCCCCACCGAAGGCAGCGGCCTGGGCCTGCTGCAGCTGCACTCCACCCGCAGGGTCCAGCGCCTCACCGGTGCAGGCCGCGCCAAGGCCCGCGAAAAGCGCGCGCTCGTCATTACCAAGGCCAACTCCCGGTCCACCGTGCACCGGCCTGCCTACCTCGACTACCTCGGCGTCAAGCGATTCGACGAACAGGGCAACGTCAACGGCGAACGCCGCTTCATCGGGCTCTTCGCCACCGGCGCCTACACCGGCTCCGTCCGCAGCATCCCGATTGTCCGGGACAAGGTCCGCGATGTCATGCGCAGCTGCGGCTTCCCTGCCGATTCGCACTCGGGCAAGGACCTGCTGTCCATCCTGGAAACCTATCCGCGGGACGAGCTCTTCCAGATCGATCCCTCCACGCTGCTGGATACCTCGCTGGCTATCCTTCGCCTCCAGGAACGGCGGCGGACACGGCTGTTCCTCCGGCCCGATATCTACGGCCGGTTCATGTCCGCCATCGTCTTCCTGCCGCGTGACCGCTACACGACGCCGGTCCGGCTGCGGATCCAGGACGAGCTCCGGGCCACCTTCAACGCGGAGTCCATCGACTTCGAAGCCCGGATGACGGAATCCGCCCTGGCCAGGCTCTTCTTCCGGATCCGGCTTCCCCGGGGTGCGGAAATTACGGATGTCGACGCCGCCGCGCTCGAGGACCGCCTCGTGCAGGCCACGCGCTCGTGGAGCGAAGGCATTGACGAGGTGGTCCGGACGAAGTTCTCCGGTCCGGAGGCCGAGAGGCTGTCGGCCCTGTGGGCCGACGCCTTCCCTGCCGCGTACCGCGTGGCCTACGAAGTCGAGGATGCCCTGGAGGACATTGCCCGCTTCGAAGCCCGGCTGGCCCGTCCGGACACAGCACCGGAACTGTTCGTCTATGTCCCGGCAGGAACCGACGGCGGCGGGCCCGAAGACGCCCGGCTGAAGCTCTACCTCACCGAGCCGAAATCGCTGACCCAGATCCTGCCCTTCCTGCACAACCTCGGCCTGGAAGTGCTCGACGAACGTCCCTTCGAGATCCGGCGGGGCGACGGCACCGGGTTCTACCTGTACGACCTGGGCCTGGTGTACCCGGCGGGCGTCGATCCGCTGCAGACCGGCTCCCTGCTGGCCGCCGCCTTCGGTGCAGGGCTGTCCGGAACCGCCGAGTCCGACGCCTTCGACCGGTTGATCCTGCAGCAGGGAATGCAGTGGCGCCAGGTGGTCATCCTGCGGGCGTATGCCAAGTACATGCGCCAGGTCGGTACGGCCAACTCCTACGGCTTCGTCGCCGGCACACTGCTGTCCAACCCGGACGTGGCCCACGCGCTGATCGGACTCTTCGAAGGGCGTTTCGACCCGGACCTGACCGAGGAGGAGCGCCGGGCCGCCGTCGAGCGGGCAGGCTCCGCGCTGGAAGCCGGCCTCGAGAAGGTGCCGACGCTTGACGCCGACCGCGTCCTGCGGACCTTTGCCACCCTGGTCAACGCCACGCTGCGCACGAATTTCTACCAGGACAAGCCCTACGTCAGTTTCAAGCTGAACACCGGTGCGATCGACGGTGCCCCGTTCCCGCGCCCGAAATACGAAATCTGGGTCTATTCCCCGCGGGTGGAGGGCGTGCACCTGCGCTTCGGCGAGGTCGCGCGCGGCGGACTGCGCTGGTCCGACCGCCGGGAGGACTTCCGTACCGAAATCCTTGGCCTGGTGAAGGCACAGACGGTCAAGAACGCCGTCATCGTGCCCACCGGCGCCAAGGGCGGGTTCTACGCCAAGAAGCTGCCCGACCCGGCCGTGGACCGCGGCGCCTGGATGGAAGAAGGAAAGAACAGCTACCGCACTTTCATCCGGGGACTGCTGGACCTGACCGACAACCTGGTGGTGAAGGAAACGGGCGAGGAAGTAGTTCCGCCCCAACGCGTGGTCCGCCATGACGGCGACGACAGCTACCTTGTGGTCGCTGCGGACAAGGGCACGGCGTCCTTCTCCGACATCGCGAACTCCATTTCCGCCGAGTACGGCTTCTGGCTCGGGGACGCCTTCGCCTCCGGCGGGTCCGTCGGCTATGACCACAAGGCCATGGGCATCACCGCCCGGGGCGCTTGGGAATCGGTCAAGCGGCACTTCAGCGAACTGGGCATCGATACCCAGAGCCAGGACTTCACCGTTGTGGGCGTCGGCGACATGAGCGGCGACGTGTTCGGCAACGGCATGCTGCTGTCCGAGCACATCAAACTGGTGGCGGCCTTCGACCACCGGCACATTTTCCTCGATCCGAACCCCGACGCCGCACGGTCCCACGCCGAACGGCGGCGCCTGTTCGAGCTTCCGCGCTCCTCGTGGGCTGACTACGACGAGTCCCTGATCAGCACCGGCGGCGGGATCTTCCCGCGCCAGTCCAAGAGCATTCCGCTCTCGGCGGAGGTCCGCGAGGTGCTGGGCCTGCCGGCATCGGCCACCAAGATGAGTCCGCCGGAGCTGTTGAAGGCCATCCTGACGGCCCCCGTGGACCTGCTCTACAACGGCGGCATCGGCACCTACGTGAAATCCTCGGCCGAGACCTCGGCGGACGTCGGCGACAAAGCCAATGACGCGATCCGCGTGGACGGCCGGGACCTGCGGGTGAAGGTCGTCGGTGAAGGCGGCAACCTGGGCATGACCCAGCGCGGCCGCATTGAAGCTGCCCGTGCCGGTGTCATCCTCAACACTGACGCGATCGACAATTCCGCCGGTGTGGACTGCTCCGACCACGAAGTGAACATCAAGATCTTCGTGGACCGGATGGTGGCGGCCGGACGCCTGGACCCGGCGGAGCGCGCCGAGTTCCTGCACTCGATGACCGACCAGGTCGGCCACCTGGTCCTGCAGGACAACATTGACCAGAACATGCTGCTGCTCAATGACCGCCAGCGGGTACTCGAAGCCAGCCCCAGCTTCGAGCGGCTGATGGACTGGCTTGAGGAACATGCGGACCTGGACCGCGGACTCGAGGCGCTGCCCACCAACGAGGAGCTGCACGCACGGATTGCTGCAGGGGAGGGGCTCACCTCGCCTGAACTTGCTGTGCTGGCTGCGTACGCAAAGATCGAGCTCACGAAGGCGCTGACGCGCTCGAACCTCGCCGACGACCCGTACTTTGCCGGGACCCTGCGGCGGTACTTCCCGAAGCAGATTGTCGAGCGTTTCGGCGACCAGCTGGATACCCATCCGCTGCGCCGCGAGATTATCTCCACCGTGGTCGCCAACGACATGATCAATATCGGCGGCATCACCTTCGCCTTCCGGGTGATTGAAGAGACTTCCGCCACCGAGGCGGAAGCGGCCCGCGCCTTCACCGCCCTGCGGGAGATCTACGGCATCGACAAGGTCCTCGCCGAACTGGGCGCGCTGCCCGCGGACTTCCCCGCGGAGACCTGGTCCATGATGCATTTGGACCTGCGCCGGCTGCTGGACCGCGCGGTGCGCTGGTTCGTCAACCATGTGGGACGGGGAACGACGATCAGCGAGGACATCGAGGCGTTCAAGCCCATCCTGACGCCGCTGCTCTCCGATCTGACGCGTTTCCTGCGCGGGGCGGACGCGGAACGGGTTCAGGCCATGGAACAGAAGGCCCGCGAGCTGGATATTCCGAAGGAGCTCGGCAAGTACTGGGCCGAACAGTTCGAATCCTTCGGGCTGCTCGACGTCGCAATGGCCAGCCGTGCGAGCGGCGAACCGGCAGCCGAAGTGGCGGGCGTCTACTACGCCGTCTATGACCAGTACGGGATCGACGACCTGCTGAACCGGATCACCAAGCTTCCCCGCGAGGACCGGTGGCAGTCACTGGCGCGCGCCGCACTGCGCGACGACCTGTATTCGACCGTGGCGGACATGACCGTGGCTGCCCTGGAGGCAACGCCTGACCGGGCCGGTACGGATCCGGCGGAGCGCCTGCACGCATGGGAGCAGGAGAATGCCGACCACCTGCAACGTGCCTCCAAGATGTTCACCGAAGTGAACCAGCTTGAGCAGGACGACATGGCGTCCCTGTCGGTGGCGCTTCGCCTGCTTCGTTCCATCGTCCGCCGCTGATCCGGAGCACCCGTGGCAATTTTTACCGACCCGATCAAGGACCACGCGGACTTCGGTCCCGGCGACGCCGAATGGCTGCACCTCCTGGTGGGCGACTGGCAGCTGGTTGCCGACCTTGCCTTCGCCGACCTGGCGCTGTGGTTCCCCGTGCCCGACGGCGGCTACGTGGCGCTGGCCCATGCCCGGCCCTCGACGTCGCACACGGTGTTCCACAGCGACTTCGTCGGTGAACGCATCCGCGCTGACCTGCACCCCCTGGTTGATGCCGCCTGGCACAGCCAGCACATAGAACGGTCGAGTGAAACCAGCTGGACCGCGGAAACAGCCATGCGGGTGGAAGCCATCCCGTTTGTCCGCAACGGCAGGACCCTGGCCGTGGTGACTTCGCACATGGACCTGTCCAGCTCACGCATGCCCTCGCGCCTGGAACTGACCTACCGGCAGTGTGCGTATGATCTGCTGCGCATGGGGACGCTGGGCCTGTGGCCCGACTTCGCCACGCCTACCGGTTCGCGCCGCGGTGCGCCGCGGGTGGGGGACGGGCTGATCCGGCTCGATGCCGAAGGAATCGTGCAGTATGCCAGCCCCAACGGTGTCTCCGCTTTCCGCCGCCTGGGCGATATGGAAACACTGGAGGGGCGTTCACTGGCGGAGATCACCACGGCGCTGCTCAAAGACCGCCGGATGGTCGATGAAACACTGCCGCTGGTGGTTACGGGGCGGATGCCGTGGCGGACGGAAATTGAATCCCGCGGCGTCAGCCTGTCCCTGCGGGCCATTCCGCTCCGGGACGAAAAGGAGCGTTTCGGTGCGCTGGTGCTCTGCCGTGACGTCTCCGAACTCCGCCGCCGGGAGATGGAACTGGTCTCCAAGGACGCCACCATCCGCGAGATCCACCACCGGGTGAAGAACAACCTCCAGACCGTTGCGGCGCTGCTGCGGATGCAGTCACGGCGGATGGAGAGCGAAGAAGGCAAACTGGGCCTGGCCCAGGCCATGCGGCGGGTCTCCACTATTGCCCTGGTGCACGAAACCCTGTCCCAGGGCCTGACCCAGAACGTGGACTTTGACGAGCTGATCGACCGCCAGTTCCGGCTCTCAGCCGAGGTTGCCTCACCCACGCAGGAGGTCAGGACCCGCCGCGAGGGCAGCTTCGGCGAACTACCCAGCGACCTGGCCACCCCGCTGGCCCTGGTCATCAATGAACTGGTGACTAACGCCGTGGAGCACGGGCTGGCGGGACGGCGCGGCACGGTCGGGCTGGCGGCGCGGCGCCACGGCGAAAGGGGCCGGGAAGAACGGCTCACGGTGACGGTGTCCGACGACGGCGTGGGCCTGCCGCCGGGGCCGCGGCGGGAGGGACTCGGTCTGCAGATCGTCCGGACCCTTGTCCAAAGCGAACTCGACGGCACTATTGAATGGTCAGCCGGAGAAGAAGGCGGCACGGAAGTGCGGATCGAAATGGGTTTGGACACCGAATACCGCCGCTCCTGATGCCCCCGGGCAGCACGGAAAGCGGGACGGCAAAGGGCCGCTGCCAATGGCAGCGGCCCTTTAATATCCGGCACCAGAGCCGGTAAGTCCTGCTTAGGAGGCGCGGCGGGCGCGGGCTGCGCGGCGCTTCAACGCACGGCGCTCATCTTCGCTCATGCCGCCCCAGACGCCGGCGTCCTGGCCGGTCTCGATGGCCCACTGCAGGCAGGTGTCGATGACCGGGCAGCGCCGGCAGACACTCTTGGCTTCTTCGATCTGCAGAAGAGCCGGGCCGGTATTGCCCACGGGAAAGAAAAGCTCCGGATCTTTATCCAGGCAAGCTGCGCGGCTCCGCCAATCCATGTTGATCACTATCTCCTCTGAAAAGTTGACTCCTACGTGTTTGTGAAAACATTCACGAGCAACTACAAACTAAAGGGGCCGGTTTCGGCCCCTGATTTCCCTCCTACTAGCGTGGCACGTATGCCAGAAGCAGACAAGGGTTTGCGTGCGGGAATATTGCCCCGGAGCTGAGGGATGCATCACACTTGCCGCCTGCGGAAGGCCTTCCTGCGGCCCGGGGCAGGACCGGTCCGCTGCAGGGGAAAGGGAATGCAACGTCGTTCCAAGGCCCTCCGTCCAGAGCCGTCCGGTATCCTGCCAGTGTGTCAACACCCCAGGAACCCCGCTCCGCATCGCGTGCCCCCGCCGTCCTCGTCGTCTCCGCCGTCCTCGTCCTTGAAGCCCTTTGCCTCCTTGGCTTCGCAGCCTGGTACGGCTACCAACTGGCGACTTCGGCACCGTTGTCCATGGGAGGGGTCATCTTCACGCTGGTATTCGCCGTGGCCCTGGCAGTGTGGCTGCTGGCGGTGGGGCACTTCTTCTTCCGGGGCTATCGCTGGACGCGCTCGGCGGCGTTGGTCTGGCAGCTCTTCGTGATCATTCTTGCCGTTCCGACCCTGCAGGCAGGACTGGTCCTGCCGGGCCTCGGGCTGCTTTTGCCGGCAGCAGCCGTTCTGCTGCTGCTGTTCACGAAGCCCGTCCTTGACCACACCAGCAGGCTCACGGACAGCGGCAAGACCTTCTAGGTGCCGTACTCCCGGGACGAGCGGGTCCGGGAGCCACGGCCGGCAGCAGCCGGTCAGGACGCGGGAGCGTAAGCGGCCTGCGCCTCCACCACCTCCATTCCGTCAATGAGGTAGCACCGGCCGGGCGGGTACCGGAGCCCGGGCTCGATCCTGATGCCAAAAATATCTCCGTCCGTCGCAGCCGCGGGTCGAAGCAGCGCTCCGTGCGGAGCCGAACGGACCTGCAGGGCCAGGGGAATCCGTGACGACATCGAATGCCCGGGTGCGGCGGCCAGGACGATCCTGGCCCCGCATGCCTGCAGCTGGGCCAGTTTTGAGTGGACGGATGCCGGGAAGGAATCTGCGTCATCCACCAGGACCAGGAAGCCGCTGGCCTCTTCCTTCCGCTGTTCCATAGTCGACAGGGCCTGTTCCGCATCCGCCGTCCTCGACAACAGGCAGCATTCCAAGGATGCATCGGCGGAGCGATGGAGCTGGCGCAGGAAGGATGTCCGGCCCGAACCCCGCGGCCCTGCCACCAGGAAGACGCAGCCCGCCGGCAGGTGGACCGCGGCGGTCCCCAGCTCGTCGCCGCAGACCCCCACGGCCAGCAGGTCTGCAGACTGAGACGGCGCCAGCACCTCCGGGGGAACAAACGCAGGGAGGCTTTCAATGCGGTGCGGCCGCGGGTTTCCCCGGGGCAGCGGGCGCAGCCGTCCGGGATCGGGTGACGGCCCGGGAACGAGCAACTGGGCCGTGAGGCCCTCTGCGGTCGCGCACCGTCCCTGCACCAGAGCCCGTTGCCTGACCCGGTCCATGGGCGGCAGCCGGGGCCAGGCCAGCAGCGTCTCGGCGCTGGCATCCGTCGGAAAAAACATGCGGTTGGGGACGAGGGGAAAGAAACGGGCATTGAGCACGTCGCGGTCGCCCGTGAGGACAACGCAGATATCGGCCCGCTCACCGTCCCGGATGAGGTCGGCGAGGTCCTCTTCGCCGGACTGGCCGCGGCTGGACCGGAAGGCCGCGCACCAGCGCGCCCAGCCGGTAATGATGAGCGTTGTTCCAGCTGCGGGGTCATCGGCTCCCGGGATGTCCCCGCCGGCTGCGTGCACTCCTTCGGCCACGGGCTCTGCCGTCGTTAGGCGCCGGAGGAGCTCGGCAGCGAGGTACGCGAGGACACGTCCGGCACGCCGGGTGTCCTGCGGACCGACATAGGCGCCGGTCTGCTCCGCGGCAGCGAGCCAGGCGAGGCTGCCGTCGGCGTCCAGGACATAGAGATGCCTGCCGGGCAGTCCGGCGAGGTGTTCCGCGGCGATGAGGCTGAGGGAATCAGGCGCCCCGGACCTGGGGGCGCCCAGCAGTGCCAGATGCGAGTCCCTGGCTGGGGACCACACCAGGGTCTGCCGGCGCTGTTTTTCCGGCTCGTCCAGCAGGCCCAGCGCCAGTCCTGCCGCCGGTTCCGGCCGGTCCGCGCCGGCAAGGGCCAGAAGGTCCGTTGTCAGGACAGGGGGGAGCGGCGGCTGCACGGGATTGAACGGAACCGGAAAGCCGCCTAGGCCCGCAGCACTGCGGATCGCTCCAACGATGCGAGGGAGGGCCTGCGGGTCGGCGGATACCTCGGCGGCGGAGTCCGACCAGGGGGAGCGGAAGTATTCCTGCAGGTCCTTCAGCGGGTTTTCGTCCGTGCCGCTGCGCAGGGAGGTGGACAGGCTTTGGAAGGCGAACGGGGTCCGTCCGCCTCGGCTCAGGATCGCCCGTCCCGGAACATCCGGCGGAATTCCCGCTGCCGAGTCGGCATTGATCACGTCGCGCGACTCGGCGGCGGACTGCACCCGCAGGGCAATGCTGGTGGCGAGGTTCGCCCGGATGTCGGTGGTGATGGCTCCCTGCGGCCGCTGCGTCGCCAGGAGGAGGTGCAGCCCCAGGGAGCGCCCGATGGCCGCAATCCGGAGCAGTTCGGGCAGGGCCGTCGGGACTGCCTCGGCCAGCATCCGGAACTCGTCAACGACGATCAGCAGCCGGGGGAGTCCCGGCTGGTGCGTGCGATTGTAGGCGGAGAGGTTGTCCGTTTCCGCGCGTGCCAGGAGTTTCTCCCTCCGTCGGACTTCCGCCCGCAGGGACACCAGTGCCCGCGTCACGTTCTCGGCGGAGAAATCGGTCAGGAGCCCCACCGCATGCGGAAGGGCGGCAAGGGGGCCAAGACCGGATCCTCCCTTGAAATCGATGAGCAGGACGGTGATGCGCGTAGGCGGGTGCAGCGCCGCCAGCGACACCACGAACGAGCGCAGGAATTCGGATTTGCCTGCGCCGGTGGTGCCGGCTGCCAGGAAATGGGGACCGTCCCTATCCAGGTCCAGGGTGACGGGACCGGACGGCGCAAGTCCCACGACGGCCTCGGCGTCGTTCCTTTCGGAGGTCCACCCCTGCAGGAGCTGCTCGGGCGCTGCGGCGTGGAACCCATCAAAAGCGGCTGCCCGGCGAAGCTTCCCCGGCCCTCCGGCCGTCGGCGGTTCCGGGTGGAGGGTCCGCCGGGATGAAAGCGCGCGGCTCAGGCGCGCGAAGGTCCGGGGCCGGACCAGATCCGGCACGAAAGCCAGGGTGCCGGCGCCGGAGGTCATGGTTCCGCGTCCGGCCAGGAGGGTGACGGTCACGGCCGCGGGTGGACCTCCGCACCGCACGATGCTGACACGGCCGGAATCGGGCAGGGCCTGCAGCAGGGCTCCGGCGTGCTCGGCCCAGGAGGGGTGGACGAAGAGCACGAACAGGGCCGGTCCGTCTGCGGCTTCCGTATCGGCCAGCAGGGTATGAATCCGCGCAGCGGCGGGCCTTACGGCCAGGGGAGAAGCTTCAGGCAAGGCAGCCAGGGAAACCCCGGGCAGGAACCGGGCGTCCGGTTCCAGTTCCGCGGGTGTTCCCGCGCACACGATGTGCAGGCCCTCCGCCCCGGAGGCCTGCAGGAGGATGGTCCTGCCCGCGGCGGCAAGGTCCGGCCCGGGGCCTTCCAGTCGGATATCCCGATCCTCTCCCAGAGCGAGGACCACCGGTGCCTCCGGAATGTCCGGCGGCACGAACCGCTGCTGCACCGGGACTGCCACCAGGTTGGCCGGCTGGCTGCCTGCCCCAATCCGGACGGGGCGGACAGCAGCGGAACCGCCCGCGCCGCCCGGAGGGTAGCCCAGCTCGGCAGCCAGCGCCGTTTCTCCGGGATCGGGTGCCGCAAGCCGGCGGCGCCTGCCGTCCTGGCGTGCTGCCTCAGCCACATCAGCGGCATGCTCCCGGCGCCGGCGCCGGGAGCTGCCGGCCGCGAGCAGCGCCATTACTGCGGAAACAGCGCTGAAAGCCAGGAACATCCACATGCCCGTGGCCAGCGCCAGCACGACCCCGAGGATCAGCGGAAGCAAAGCCCCGACTAAGAGAAGCCCCGTTTTCTGCCCCGGCTCGGAGAACCGGACGGGAAGCGGTTCCAGGGGGTAGTCCGGCGGGGACGCCGGCTCCGGTGCCGTTCCCGGGGTGCACAGCCGGCAGTAGCTGTAGCCGAGCCGGATGGTCGAACCGGTGTCCACCACCGCACTGCGGATTCGGCGGCCGTCCACCCAGGTACCGTTGGCCGATCCCAGGTCCCGGATCGTCACGGATTCGGACCCGACGGTGAGCCGGGCATGAAGCCGGGAGAGTGCGGGGTCGGCAATGCCGAGCATCGGACCGGTGTCTGCTTCGTCCGTAAGCATCCGTCCGATGGTGTAGGTGCCCCGCTGGAGGGAAGTGACGGTTCCGGCATCCGGTCCCGAGCAGACCGCCAGGAGCAGGGGAGCAGCACGAAGATGGGGTTCGGCGGCGGGGGGACCGTCCGCCGCCGCGGGGGAACAGACAATTACGGCGCCGTTGACCAGCGGGGGGACGCCGGGCGCCAGCTCCTGGACCCTGGTTCCCTGGACCGTGTAAAGCGCCGGTCCGTAGCGCTCCGAAAGCAGGGCGGCGATGGTGCTTCCGGTCAGCGAACTGGTGATCTTCATCACCAGCTCGGTTCCCGTCGCCTGCTCGAAGGTGTCCGGAAGGCGCCATCCCGGCGCAGCGGCAAGGCTCACATGAAGCAGCAATATTCCTCCAGAATCCCGCCCGGTACGTCCGGTTTCGGGTGCGGGGGCCAGCCTAGGCGTGCTACTGCTGCTCCGGAGTCCCGGGTTCCCGAACGGGTACTGCCGCTCTTGGCCAGGCGCCCTGTGGAGGGATAGTCAAGCTGCCGCCCGTAGAATGCAAGGGAATTTTTGTCCAGAAAGGCACGTGTGACTTCTTCGATTTCTGCTCTTCAGCCCACCGAGGAGCGGCGTCCCCCAGCCGGCAGGGCAGCCAAGGCCGGCTACCGGCCCGAGGTGCAGGGTCTCCGGGCGCTCGCAGTGCTCATGGTGGCCTGTTACCACATCTGGTTCGACAGGGTCTCCGGCGGCGTCGACATCTTCCTGCTGATTTCAGCGTTCCTGCTGTCACTGTCCTTTATCCGCAAGGTCGAGGGCGGCCGTCCGCTGAACCTTGGACAGTACTGGATCCATGTGTTCAAGCGGCTGCTTCCGGCGGTGGCCGTAGTCCTGGTGGGCGTCCTGGTGGCGACGGCGCTGTTCGTGCCGGCGATCCGGTGGGGAGAGATTCTTTCGCAGGCCTGGTCCTCGCTCTTCTACTTCCAGAACTGGGCACTGGCAGAAAATTCGGTGGACTACTACGCCACCGACCAAAGCGTGGCCAGCCCCCTCCAGCACTTCTGGTCATTGTCCGTACAGGGGCAGGTCTTCATTCTGTGGCCACTGCTGTTTGCGCTGGCAGCGGGCATCGCCCGGGCCGGCCGGCTGCGCTTCCGGAGTGTTGTCCTCGGCGTCTTCGGAACCGTGTTCGTAGCTTCGCTGGCCTTTTCGGTATACGAGACCTACACCAGCCAGACGTATGCCTACTTCGATACGCGTGCCCGCCTGTGGGAATTCGCCTTCGGCACGCTGCTCGTGCTGGCGCTGCCCTACATCCGGCTCCCCAGGCCCCTCAGGATTGCGGCCGGCTGGGTTGGCCTGGCAGCGATGCTCTCCGTCGGGTTCATCCTCAACGTGCAGGGGCAGTTCCCGGGATACGTCGCGCTGTGGCCGCTGCTGGCCGCCACGCTCGTCATCGTGGCGGGGCAGACGGGGAGCGCTTTCGGCGCTGACCGGTTCCTGTCCTGGAAGCCGCTGATCCGGTTGGGGGACATGTCGTATGCCCTGTATCTGTGGCACTGGCCCGTCCTGGTTATTTATCTGATCTGGCGTGGCAGGGAAGAAGTTGGACCTGTCGGCGGCACCGCCATCCTCGCCCTGTCCCTGGTGCTGGCGTACCTGACGACGACGCTGGTGGAGAAGCCCCTTCGATCCATGGCCTGGGCCGATCGGAGCAAGGCCCGTGCGGCGGTCGTCATCGCAGTCTGCTTCGCGCTGGTGGCGGTCCCGGTGGCCGGATGGCAGGGGAGCCTGAAGCTGGAAGCAGACAAGCTGGCAGCTGAGGCGGAACGCAACAACCCCGGGGCGGCCGTGCTGCTCCCCGGCTATACCGACGAGTCCGACCCGGACGCGCCGGTCCTTCCGTTGCCTGAACGGGCTGCCGACGAATTCGCCGATGTGCCCGACGGCTGCTCCGACCAGGGCACCCTCGAGGTGGTGTGTGATTTGGTGCAGGCCGACGACGACGCCTTCACCGTGACCATTGTGGGCAGTTCCCACGCCCAGACCTGGATCAGCGCCGTGACTCCCATTGCGGAGGAGCGGGGATGGAATCTGTCGAGCAGGGTGAAGGGATGGTGCCCTTTGACGTTTGAGGACTACGCCTCTCCGGAGTGCCTGGAGTTCAACCGCACGTCGATGGACCAGATGTTGGCGGACCCGCCTGACCTCGTGGTGACGACCGGCAGCCGCACGGTTTTGGACGGGCAGGAGCACGTGGATCCCACCTGGACCTCCGCGGTTGCACAGCTGCTCGATGCCGGCATTGCCGTGGCGGCCATCAGGGATACCCCGCGCATGCCCCAGGACGTGCCCACCTGCATGACGGAGAACCCCGGGGACACCGATCTCTGCGGCATCGACTCGGCCAGGATCTATGATGGGATGAACCCAGGCGAAGCAGCGCTGTCGCGTCAGGGACTTATCCACATTGATCTGACGGAATACTTCTGCCCGGAGGGCTTCTGCCCGCCCGTCATCGGCAATGTGTTGATGTATATCGATACCAACCACCCCACCAAGACCTTCATTGACAGTCTGCAGCCGCTTTTCGCCGAGCGGCTGGACGAGGGGTTGAGGTTAAACGGAATCGAAGCGGCTGCTGGTTAAAGTGGCTGTGCTGGAATAGTTCGGTAAACTTGGCCGTCGGGTGGCTACGGGTCTTCTCGCCCCCACCAATTCAAACAGGAGTAATTTGTGAACGTTGACCTCGTCGTCGTCGGAGCGGGCTTCTTCGGCCTGACCCTGGCCGAGCGCGCTGCTAAGGAACTGGACCTGAAGGTCGCAGTCATCGACCGCCGCCACCACATCGGCGGCAACGCCTATAGCGAGAACGATGCGCAGACCGGTATCGAAGTCCACCGTTACGGTGCCCACCTGTTCCACACCTCCAACGAGCGGGTCTGGGAATACGTTAACCGCTTCACCGGCTTCACGAATTACGTGCACAAGGTGTACACCAGCCACAAGGGCGAGGTGTACCCGATGCCGATCAACCTCGGCACGATCAACCAGTTCTTCCGTTCTTCCATGGGCCCGGCGGAAGCCAAGGCGCTCATTCAGGAACAGGCCGGCGAACTGGCCGGGACCAACCCCGCCAACCTGAACGACAAGGGCATCCAGCTCATCGGCCGCCCGCTGTACGAAGCCTTCATCAAGTACTACACCGGCAAGCAGTGGCAGACCGATCCCAAGGACCTGCCGGCGGAGATCATCAGCCGGCTGCCCGTGCGCTACACGTATGACAACCGGTACTTCAACGACAAGTACGAGGGGCTGCCGGTGGACGGCTACACTGCCTGGATTGAACGGATGGCCGACCATCCCAATATCCAGGTCCACCTCAAGACCGATTTCTTCGATGAGGGCCACGAGTTCTCCCGCGCAAACACCCTGGGCCAGGTTCCGGTCATTTACACGGGCCCCGTGGACCGTTACTTCGACTACGCCGAGGGTGACCTGTCCTGGCGCACCATCGACCTCGAGGAAGAAGTCCTCCCGATCGAGGATTTCCAGGGCACCTCGGTCATGAACTACCCGGACGAGGACGTCCCCTACACCCGGATCCACGAGTTCCGCCACTTCCACCCCGAGCGCGACTACACCAAGGACGCGACGATCATCATGCGCGAGTTCTCCCGCTTCGCGGAGAAGGGCGACGAGCCGTACTACCCGGTCAACACCGCGGAGGACCGGGCGAAACTGCTGGCCTACCGCGACCTGGCCAAGGGTGAAAAGGACGTGCTCTTCGGCGGACGCCTCGGCACCTACAAGTACCTGGACATGCACATGGCCATCGGCTCCGCATTGTCGATGTATGACAATAAGATCAAGCCGCACTTTACCGGTGGCGCAAAGCTTGAAAGCGGAGGAGTAGACGCGTGAGCAACGCAATCGTAGAACGCACACCCAAGGCCGAAGAGCCGCAGGAGGCCTGGTCGTCCCTGCAGCGGGTCATCCTCCCCTCCCTCGACCAGCTGGACACGATCCCGCTGTACATGGACACGGGAAGCGCAACAGGCGTACAGCTGTCCACCATGAACGGCGACGCCCGGGCGGACACCGCCACGCAGACTTCCGCGCCGGGAAAGGAAGCCCACGCCGAAGACTTCCTGTCACGCCGGTCCACGTCCGTCCGTCCGGGCGAGCGGGTGTCCTTCGGAACATACTTCAACGCTTTCCCGGCCAGCTACTGGCGCCGGTGGACGAACCTTGAGACTGTGCGCCTCAGCGTCCGCACCACCGGAATCGGAGCGGTCAGCGTCTATAAGTCCAACGCCCGCGGATCGCTGCAGCACGTGCAGACCCAGCGCGTGGACTCGCCGAGTACCAGCACCTTCGAACTGAGCCTGAAGCCCTTTGGAGACGGCGGCTGGTACTGGTTCGACCTGGTGGCCGGTTCCGAACCGCTGATCCTCGAAGAGGCGGAATGGCAGGCGCCGGGTGAGCCGGTTGCCCCGGGAGCGGTGACGCTCGAGATCACCACCCTGAACAAGACCTCCTTCTGCATCAACAACCTCCGCATCCTCGGTGAGCACCCCGAAGCACTGGAAATGGTCAAGGAGGTCCTGATCGTCGACCAGGGCACCGAGAAGGTTGCCGAGGCGGAAGGTTTCGCCGAGGTGGAGGCAATGCTCGGCGGCAAGCTGCGCATCATCAACCAGGCGAACCTGGGCGGGTCCGGCGGTTTCGCACGCGGCATGTACGAAGCGGTGGAGAGCGGCAGCGACTACGTCCTGCTCCTTGACGACGACGTCGTGATGGAACCCGAGAGCATCTCGCGCCTCGTGACCTTCGCGGACCGGTGCAAGACCCCCACCATCGTGGGCGGACACATGTTCGACCTGTACAACCGCACCGTTCTGCACACCTTCGGCGAAACGGTGAACCCGTACCGTTTCCAGCCCGACCAGCCGCACGAACAGATGACCCTTGGCCACGACTTTGTGCGCTCGAACCTGCGCCACACACCCTGGCTGCACCGCCGCGTGGATGTGGATTACAACGGCTGGTGGATGTGCCTGATCCCGACCCAGGTGATCCGGGACATCGGTCTTTCGCTGCCGGTCTTCATCAAGTGGGACGACGCCGAATACGGGCTGCGTGCAAAGAGCGCAGGCTACCCCACGGTGTCCATGCCCGGCTCCGCCGTCTGGCACGTCTCCTGGATCGACAAGGACGACCTCGTCGGCTGGCAGGCATACTTCCACACCCGCAACCGCATGATCGCCGCCCTGATCCACAGCCCGTATGAACACGGCGGCCGCGTGGTCCGGGAGACCGGCTACATTGACCTCAAGCACCTGATCTCCATGCAGTACTTCACTGCCCAGGGCCGCGTCATGGCACTGCGGGACCTGCTCAAGGGTCCGGATCACCTGCACGGGATCCTGCCGACCAAGCTGCCCGAGATCCGTTCCATGGCGAAGAACTTCAGCGACTCCCAGTTCCAGCCGGACCCGGAAGCCTTCCCGGCCCCGGTCATGCACAAGCCTCCGCGGCGCGGGCAGGGCTTCTCCGCTCCCTCCTACGCGTCCCTTATTCCCTGGGCCGCCAAGACGGTGGTCAAGCAGCTGACCAAGAAGGTTCCGGCGACCAGCCTCGAGCACCCGCAGGCCTACGTTGCGCACCAGGACAATAAGTGGTGGCGGATGTCCCAGTACGACAGTGCCGTGGTGTCCAACGCCGAAGGCACGGGTGCCTCCTGGTACAAGCGGGATCCGAAGCAGCTGCGGGTCCTGCTGGCCGAAGCAGTGCGGCTCAACGCGGAAATCCTGAAAAACTGGCAGAAGCTCAGCGACCAGTACCGCGAAGCGCTTCCGGAGATTACTTCCTTCGACGCATGGAAGAAAACCTTCGCCGAGCATTCGGAAGAGAGTAAATAAGCTTGTCCACCGGTGCACTCGAAACCCCGGGGCGCGGGGCGGGACTGGCGGATATCCTCCGGTCCCGCTTCCTGCTCAAGCTGCTCGTCTCCAAAGAGCTGAAGGTCCGTTACCGCGGCTCGATCCTGGGACTGCTCTGGTCCTATGTGAAGCCCGGCGTCCAGTTCATTGTCTTCTACATCGCGCTGGGCGTCTTCCTCGGACTGGAGCAGGGTCCACGTAACCCCGACGGTTTGCCGAACTACGCCATCTATCTCTTCTCCGGCATCGTTCTCATCAACTTCTTCACCGAAGCCCTGGGGAACGCATCACGCTCCATCGTGGGCAACGGGGGATTGATCAAGAAGATCTACCTTCCCCGGCAGCTCTTCCCCGTCGCTTCGGTGTGGGTCAGCGGCGTGCACTTCGTGCCGCAGCTGGTGATCCTGATTGCGGCGTGCCTGTTCAACGGCTGGAACCCGTCCCTCCTGCAGCTGGCGTCCGCGGTGGCAGGGTTCATCATCGTGGCCTTGCTGGCCACGGGGCTCGGGCTGCTCTTCGGCGCGGTCAATGTCTACTTCCGTGACGCGGAGAACCTGGTGGACATGCTCTTGATGATCGCCACCTGGGCTTCGCCCGTGCTGTACTCATGGATGATGGTGCGGGAAGAGCTGGGGGAGACGTTCTTCAACCTCTACCAGCTGAATCCGATTACGGTCGGGGTCGAAGCGTTCCACTTCGCCTTCTGGCTGCCGACCACCGACGGCGCAGAGGCGATTCCGCCGCATCTGCTGTCCATGTGGATACCCATCGCCCTGGCTATCTCGGCAGCGGTCCTGCTGCTCGGCCAGCTCGTCTTCCGTCGCCTTGAGGGCCGTTTCGCGCAGGAGCTGTGAACCGTGGCAAACGCCATTGAAGTACGCAATGTAAACAAGCAGTTCGTCCTGCGGCACACCCGCTCCATGAAGGAAGCCTTTGTCTGGCTGGTCAAGGGCCGGAAGGGCGACCTCTCCGAGAAGTTCCATGCGCTCAAGGACGTGTCCCTCGACGTCGAGCAGGGAGAGTCAGTGGCCCTGCTGGGACTGAACGGTTCCGGAAAGTCCACCCTGCTCAAGCACATTTCCGGGGTCATGCGGCCCGATACCGGAACCGTGGGAACCCGCGGCCGGGTGGCCGGGCTGATTGAGGTCGGCGCCGGATTCCACCACGACCTGAGCGGCCGGGACAATGTCTACCTAAACGGGGCTATCCTCGGCATGACCGAGCAGGAAATCGACGAGAAATTCGACTCCATCGTCGAATTCTCCGAGATCGGCCAGTTCATCGACACCGAGGTGAAGTTCTACTCCTCGGGGATGTATCTTCGGCTGGCGTTTTCCGTAGCCGTCCACACCGACCCCGAAGTCTTCCTGGTGGATGAGATCCTGGCGGTCGGAGACGAACCGTTCCAGAAAAAGTGCATCGACAAAATCAAGGAACTGGCCGGCGAAGGCAAGACCCTCGTCGTCGTCAGCCATGACCTGGACCTGGTCTCGCGGGTCTGCCGGCGCGGCGTCCTGCTCGAACACGGCCAGGTCGTGATGGACGGGCCGGTGGACGACGTCGTGGCCCGCCTGCGCTCCTAGCACCCGGAGGGTCCGGCACAAGAGCAGGCAGCACAAAGGGGATCCGCCGAAAACGGCGGATCCCCTTTCGGTTGGGTACAGCAGGTCAGGCGGCCCCGGGTTCGTAGGGATCCTTGCCCGCCGACGTCCGCGTTGCGTCGGGCGTCGAACCCTCGGGAGCGGACGCGCCGTCGAGCATGCTGTCGTAGCCCACGAGGTAGAGGGGGCGTCGGAGGGTGCCGGCGAAGATGCGGCCGATGTATTCGCCGAGGATGCCCAGACAGAACAGCTGGATGGCGCCGATGCCGCCTACCACCAGCACGGTGGAGGCCCAGCCGGGCACCGTCTGTCCCGTGAAGACGCCGACGACGACGAAGATGCCCACCAGCACACACAGCATCGCGCTCAGGACGCCGAGCCAGGTGGCAAAGCGGAGCGGGCCGCCCGAGAAGGTGACGATGCTCTCCGTGGTCAGCAGGATCATTTTCCCCAGGGGGTATTTGGACGTTCCGGCTGCCCGCTTGTCCCGTTCGTAATAGACATTGGTGCTGGGGAAGCCGAACCACGGAATGATCAACCGGTAGACGCGGCCCTCTTCGGGAAGCTTGTTGATCGCTTCGAGGACCCGCCTGCTCACCAACCGGAAGTCACCCGCGTTGGAGGGGACGTGCGGTCCCGCAACGCGGCGCATGAGCCAGTAGTACATTGCCGCTGTCTGCCGTTTGAAGACAGAGTCCGTGGACCGGTCGCTGCGGACTCCGTACACCACGTCCACGTTCTCCGTGCGGGCCTTCTTGAGCATTTCCTCGATGGCTTCGGGCGGATCCTGAAGATCAGCATCGATGGTCACGACGTAGTCACCCACTGCACCGGTCATGCCGGCCGTGATTGCGGCCTGATGGCCGCTGTTGCGCATCAGGCGGACCAGCCTCAGCTCCGGCCACTGCGCCCGGATCTCCTGTACCAGCCGGGCCGTGGCATCCTTGCTGCCGTCATCGACGGCGACAACTTCGTAAGGGACATCCAGACCGTCCAACACGGGACGTAACCGGGCAACCAACTGATGCAGGACGGCCTCCTCGTTGTACATGGGTACAACTACGGACAGCACTTTATGGCTCAAGACGGGACTCCTAGTAGGCTATGAACACCTAGCGAGCATACCAACCTTCACTGCCATAGCCTGCCTTCCCCAGCCGGGCCCTACAGCTCAATGGGCTAGAATTGCGAAGGCCTTCCTGAGGGCTGCCTCTGAAAGGGCACGTATGCGTAGAACGGACCGCAATTTATGACGACAGTGAGCCAAGGGCGCCAGAGCGGCATGCTCGCCGATCCCGGCGAGGGGCAGGCGCAGGAGGTCCGGCCGCAGGAACGGGGCAGGGAAACACTGCTGTGGGGCTTCATTACCGTCGCCGCCACGTTCATCGGCTCCCTCATCCCGCTGATCCGCACGCCCCGTTTCTACTTCTACGATGACACGCAGGCCGGCGCCTACGGCATTTGGGTGGAGATCGGCGAAAGCCTGCGCCGGGGCGAGTGGTGGCTGTTCAGCGATGAGGCCTGGGCAGCCGGCAATTATGCCGCCGAGGGCCAGTGGGGTCTCTGGAACCCACTGATCATGCTCATCGGCCTGATGTCCACCGTGATTACGGACGGCGTGCTCTTCTCGACCATCCTGAAAATCACGCTGATGCTGGTCCTTGCGCTGGGTACGTTCCAGCTCGCCCGCAGCTACCGCGCAACGCCGCCGTGGGCTGCCGTGGCCGGCGTCGCGGTCACGCTGACCGGCTTCACTACGTACTTCGACGGATCCTCCTGGGTCACCGGCCTGATGGTCTTCGCATTGCTGCCCTGGGCCTGGTGGGGACTGCGCCGGCTGATCACCCAGAGCCGGAATCCTGCGCCCGCCCTGGTCTTCTCCTATCTGCTGATTACCGTGGGCTACGTCCACGGAACCATCATGCTTGTGGTCGTCTTCCTGGCCCTGCTGATCGAAGTCTTTGTCCGCCGCACTCCGGCACGGGCCATCCCGCTCCTCGTCTCCGGCGTCATCCTGGGCCTGGTTGCCCTCACCGTCTACCTGCCGGGCGTCCTCACCGCCGGCGTCACTGCCCGCGCTTCCGAGATCGGAAACAGCGGTTTCCTGGGAACGGACCTGACGGGCCTGGCAAGTTCCGCCGTCGGCAGCGCCCTGCCCCAGGTCAGTGGCTGGTGGGGTGCCTTCGCGCCCGTCCCCGTCCTTTATATCGCCTGGTTCCTGCCGCTGCTGGGCCTTATCAGCGGACGCCGCATCCGGGGCTCCTGGCCGTCCCTGGCCGGACTGGTCACGGTCGGTGTCATTTCCCTCATGCTCACACTGGCGCCGAGCGACCTTGGACCGCTGCGTTTCCCCATCCGCCTCGTGCCGTATGTTTCCCTCACGGCCCTGGTCCTGCTGGCTGTCCTGCTTTCACGTTTCAGGGTCCGCACGCTGACGACGGGACGTATCGCGGCCGTTTCCGTTCTTTACGCCGCGGGACTCTACCTGGCGTGGAGCCAGAACCCGAACACCGGGAGGATCCACGTCGTCCTGGGCGCCGTGGCATTGGTCGGTCTGATCTGCGCGGTCGCGGTGCTGTACGCCCCGCAGAAACAGATCAGGATCTGGGGTGTCCGTGCGGCCGCCCTGGGCATCATTCTCGTATCGCTGGTTACGGCGGTAGGGCAGAAGCATTACTTCCCTGCTTCGCCCCTGCCCGACTTCCAGTTCCCGGATTCCCCCGAAGACTATGCCGAACCCCTTTCCGAGGCCGAAGGCATGACCTTCGTCGTGGGCCAGCCGGATCGGCTCGGACCGGCAATCTGGGACGAAACCCTTGCTTCCAACGCGTGGTACCTGAGCGATAAGCCGACGCATAATCTCTACAGTCCCATCATGTTCGCCGAGTATTCCGAAGACCTCTGCATGACCAGCCACGGCTCAACCTGCCAGAATGCCGCAGACAGCCTCTTCACCGTGGATGAGGAAACCGGTGAGCTCCTGGTGGATCTGCTCTCCATCGATACCGTCCAGATCCTGCGGGATCCGGCGGACACCTCGGGGGAGGCGCTGCGGGCGCGGGTGGTTCCCCAGGGCTGGCATGAAGTGGAGCGCACCGGGGACTTCGTGACCTGGGTTCGTGATGAGCCGCTGGAAAACAACGGCGAAGCTGTGTGGGCAACGCCCGGAACCCGGGTGAGCACGGTGTCGGACTCCAGCCAGGAGCTGGTCCTGCACGTTGATGAAGTGCCCAACGGCGGCGCGGAGGTTGTCATGAGCAGGCTCGCCTGGCCCGGGTACAGTGCGGAGGGGGCGCAGATTGCGGACCCGCTGCGCGGTTACCTGCTGACCGTGGATGTGCCTGCCGGCAGCGAAGGACAGGACATCCGCATCACTTTCGAACCTCCTGCCTGGCCGGTCCTCGTGGTACTGATCTATACCGCCATGGGACTGGGCGTGCTCTGGTCGGTGCTGCACCTGGTGCAGTCGGTCCGTGGTAGGAACCGCTCTGCGGGCCGTAATGAAACCGCGCAGGCGGCGTCGTGACGGGCGAGCAGCAGACACCGTTCCCGGAGGAACCGCGCGGCGTTTTCTCCGGCCCTCCCGGACCGTTGATGCGGCTGCTGAAGACCGAAAAGGTGGCCTTCCTGATTGTGGGCGGCGCCAACACGGTTTTCAGCACGTTGCTCTTCATTGCCCTCGACCTGCTGTTCGGCAGTGAAGTCCCGTCATTCGTAGTACTGGGGACCGCGTGGCTGATCTCCCTGGTGGCCGTGTTCTTCGTCTACCGGAAGCTCGTTTTCCGGGTCTCCGGCCATGTGCTGACGGACCTGGGCCGGTTCGCCCTGGTGAACCTTACGGCGCTGCTGGTGAACATGGTGCTGTTGTTTGTCGCCTCGGACATGCTGGGCGCACCTCGCATCCCGGCCCAGATCGTCATCACCTGTGCCACGGTCTTCATCAACTACTTCGGGCATAAATACTTCTCGTTCAGACGCAAACCACCCCGGGAACCCGTGCAGGGCGCCGGGTCCCAGAAAGAGGACGAAGCATGAGTCCCCGCGTTTCCATAGTCATTCCGGCCTACAACAACGCTGCCTATCTGGCGGCAACACTGGAGTCCGTGACGGCGCAGACCTACCCGGACTTCGAAGTTGTCATAGCCGACCACAGCTCCATTGACGGCACGGGTGCCGTTATTGACTCCTTCGCCGATGACCCGCGGATCAGGGTCCTCAGCCCGACGCCGCACGGCGGCGGTGCCAAAGCCAACTGGAACCGGGTGAGTGAACACGCCCGGGGGGAGTGGATCAAGCTGGTCTGCGGGGACGACCTTATCGCACCCGAGGCGCTGGAGATCCAGATGGCAGCTGCCGAGGCACACCCCAGCGCGGTGATGGTGGCCAGTAAACGCGCAATCGTCGACGCCCACGGCGCGCCCGTTATGGCCTCGCGCGGGCTGGCCGGGCTGGACGGCCTGGTCAGCGGGCGGGACGCCGTCCGTGCGACGGTCCGCAGCGGAACCAACATCTTCGGCGAGCCGGCGGCGGTCCTGCTCAAGCGGGACATCCTGTCCGAGGGGTGGTGGGATGACACCTTCCCTTACATGATTGACGAGACTGCCTATGTGCGGGTTCTGCGCTCCGGGGACCTGGTAGCGGTTCCCCAGACGCTGGCAAGTTTCAGGATCAGCGCCAGCCAGTGGAGTGTCCGGCTTGCCAAGGCGCAGGCGGAACAGGCCGCGGGCCTGCATCAGGCGATCCTTGCCGCCCACCCCGAGGCCGTAGCGCAGGCGGACGTGCGCCGGGGCAATGCCCTCGCACTGGCCAACGCCTACGGCCGCCGGCTTGTCTACCTGGGGCTGCGGCGCCGGATGGGCAAGGAAAACGTCGTAGCCAGCACCACTTAGTCAGACAGCGGGCAGCGACTGCCCGCGGAATGGTTCCATTACCCATGTTGAAGACAACACGCGCCGCCGACCGGGCCGGCGCTGTGCTGCAGCCTGTCCTCCAGTGGCTCCGAACGGGTGACAATGCCCTACGGGCCGCCGTCGTGGCCGCCTACGCCGTGATGGTCCTGATGGGGGCCACGACGTCCTCCATCGGGATGGGGCATCTGCGGCAGGATCCGGAGAATCCGCTCGGCACACAGTTCGGCCTCTCCAGCGGGATCCGCTCGGATGAGTACAACGCCTATTCGCCGATCGCCCTGTCAGTGATGGCCACCGGCGCCGCCCCCACGCTGAGCGGCATGGGTGCACGGGCCGACCTGGTCCACCGCTTTACCTCCGGCGGATTCTTCGAGTCCTTCGTATTCTTCGACTCCGGACTCCTCAAGCTCGCGCAGTTCCTGCCCGACGCGAACGTTTTTGCGGCCCATTGGTGGCTGCCGGTCCTGCTTCTGCTGCTGATGATGCCGAAATGGTTTGAACAGGTGGGCGGCTCCCGGCGGCTCGGATGGCTGGCTGCCGGATTGATCGCCCTTTCGCCCTGCGTCGCATGGTGGTCGATGATGCCGGTGGCCCTGATCGCTTATACCCTTACCGGGTCAAGCCTGATGATTACCGCCTACCACCGCTTCAACCGCGGCCAGCGCCTGACGGCTGCCGTTGCCGGGCTGGTCGGCGGAATACTCATCGCCGGCATGCCTTCCTTCTACACTCCGTGGTCGCTGGTGCTCGGGCTGCCCGTGCTGGCGGCGTCCACCCTGTGGATACTGACCCGCGCCGGCTCCTGGTGGACCCGTATCCGCCCGGTCCTGCTGACCGGACTCACGGCAGCCGTCTTCGGAATCGGGCTTCTGCTGGAAAACTCCGAGGGACTTAACGCCCTGTTCAGCACGGTGTATCCCGGTGCCCGGCGTTCGTCCGCCGAAGCGCAGCCTTTTGGCCTGCTGTTCGGGGCTCCGGCGCTGTCGCCGCTTCAGAACGGTTCCGTGCCCATAGCTGCCAACGCCAGCGAGCTCTCCACGTCCTTCACGGTGGCGTTCGTCTGGATTGCCGTATTGCTGGCGGGCAGCAGGGTCATCCCGTCGCTGCGCCGGGGCATAGCCGCGTGGACTGTCCTCGCGTTCGGACTGGTCTGGCTGGGCTGGTGCCTGGTGGATCTGGGCAACCTGGGCGAGAAGATCCCCCTGCTCAACCTGGTGCCTTCGGTGCGCTCGGCCCAAGTGGTCGGTGTCCTTGGTGTCATCGCGGCGTGCCTTCTGCTGCCGATGCTGGACAGCAGGCGCTGGAAAACCGCCGTCGTTGCGGCGCTGGCCTCCGGTGCCGTCACCGTGTATGCCGCTTCCCAGGTGCAGGCAGAGTACCTCCCGGATATGCGCTTCCTCGTGATTGCGGCAGCCGGTGCCGCCGTGGCACTCGTGGTTCTCCTGGTGACGCGGTACCCCGACCGGAGCTGGCCGGTGGCCCTGGCCGTGGTGCTTGCCGCACTTCCGGTGTACCGGGCCAACCCCCTGGTGATCGGGCTGGCTGACCTGCGGGCCTCGGAGACTGCGCGGATCCTCTACGAGGAGGGCGCTGAAGCGCGTTCCGAGGGCACTGTCTGGGCCTCGAACCTCGGGTCCTTCGATACCGTGGGCCTGGCCAACGGTGTTCCCATGTTGTCCGGACTGCAGCGCTCAGGCCCCGACATGGAAATGTGGCACCGCCTCGATCCGGACAACAAGTTCGAAGAGGCGTGGAACCGGGGCGGAGGGTATGTTCCGTTTAACTGGGCGCCCGGCGAGGAAACGGACATCAGCACCAACGGCTTCGATGTCACGTATGTCCACATCGACCCGTGTGTCCTGGCGGAGGCGATGCCGGAGCTGGGCCACATTGCCTCAACGTCGAAACTCGAGGTGGACTGCCTCCGGGCGGACCGGACCCTGCAATGGTCCGGCACCCCGGTGTACACGTACGAGGTGGTCCGGGACTGACCCGGGACCCCGCTCGACACAGGGATGCCCCCGCCGCAGCAGCGGCGGGGGCATCCCTGTTTTCCTGCCGGCAGTGCGGCTTAGCGGCCTTCGCCGCCGAGGTAGGCGGCCAGGGCATCGCCTGCCTGCCGCGGGATAAACCCGGTGGCCTTGATCTTGTCCAGGTCCAGGACACTGTTCCTCGGGCGGGGAGCCGCACCGGGCATGGAAGCGAAGTATTCCTCGGTGCTCACACCCGTTACCGCTGCGGGATCGGCGCCGGTGAGCCGGTACACCGTGGCGGCGACCTCGGCCCACGACCCTGGTTCGCCGTCGTTCGTGAGGTTGTAGACCCCGTACGGCGCACCGGTGTCCAGCAGGTGCCGGATGCCTGCGGCGATGTCGTCGGCAAACGTGAGGCGCCCGATCTGGTCGTTGACCACGGACGGCGCGACGCCCCTGGCGGCAAGCGAAGCCATGGTGCGGACAAAGTTGTTGCCTTGGCCGATCACCCAGCTGGTACGGATGATGTAGTGCCGGTCCGCGGTGGCGGCAGCGGCATCACCGGCAGCTTTGCTCTGGCCATAGACACCCAGGGGACACACCGGGGCATCCTCGCGGTAGCTATCCGAGGTGCCGTCGAAGACGTAATCCGTGGAGACATGCACCAGGGTGATGCGGTGTTCTGCCGCAACCCGCGCCAGGCGTAACACCGCGGATGCGTTGATGCTCCAGGCATCCCTGCGTCCGTCGGGCGTTTCGGCCTTGTCGACGGCGGTGTAGGCCGCGGCATTGATGATCACGTCGTAGTCCTGCCAGCGGACGGTGTCGTAGGCGGCGGGGTCGGCCAGATCGAAGTCGGTCCGGTCCGCGAATACGGCGTCGCCCCGGTCAGCGAAGCAGGACCGGAGCGCCGTGCCGAGCTGTCCGCCGGCGCCGAGAACGAGCACGCGCTTGGCAGGCATGGGAGTGACGTCGGGAAGGAACGGGTGGGCCTTGTCCTTGGCCGACGTCTCCGCGGAGTCCAGCGGGATCGGCCACGGAATGGCCGCCGACGGGTCGGCCAGGTTCAGGAAGGTGTACTTCTCCTGGGCGTCGGCACTCCAGTGGTCGTTGACGAGGTAGGTGTAGGCGGTCCCGTCTTCAAGGGTCTGGAAGGCGTTGCCCACCCCCCGGGGAATGAAGATCGCCTGCGAGGGGTCCAGGACATGGTGGAACGTCAGGCCGAACGTAGGGCCTTCGCGCAGATCGACCCAGGCGCCGAACACCCGTCCGGTTGCTACGGAAATGTACTTGTCCCAGGGCTCCGCGTGGATGCCGCGGGTGGTGCCGGCGGTCTCATTGAAGGAAATATTGTTCTGGACCGGGCCGAAGTCGGGGAGTCCCAGGGCTGCCATCTTGCTGCGCTGCCAGTTCTCCTTGAACCAGCCGCGGTTGTCCCCGTGCACCGGGAGGTCGAACAGGAGAACGCCGGGAATCGGCGTAGGGTGTGCGGCCAGCTCCTTGGCGAAGATGCCCGGCGTTTCGCCGGCCGGCATCACTGGCCCTGCTCCCGGTAGCGGCTCTCGGTTTCTTCCTTGCGCGGGCGCCACCAGGCCTCGTTGTCCATGTACCACTTGATGGTGTTGTCCAGGCCGGTCTCAAAGGAGGAAAAGCGCGGCTTCCACCCCAGTTCGGTGCGCAGCTTGCTGGAATCGATGGCGTACCGCAGATCGTGGCCCGGCCGGTCGGTCACATGCTCGAAATCGCCGCGGTCCCTTCCCATCCGTTCAAGGATCAGCTCAACGACTTCCTTGTTGGTTTTTTCACCGTCGGCGCCGATCAGGTAGGTTTCCCCGATCCGCCCCCGCTCAAGGATGGTAAGAACGGCGGAGGAGTGGTCATCGGCATGGATCCAGTCACGCACGTTCTCGCCGGCGCCGTACAGCTTCGGCCGGACCCCGTCGATCACGTTGGTGATCTGGCGCGGAATGAACTTCTCCACGTGCTGGTACGGGCCGTAGTTGTTGGAGCAGTTGCTGATGGTTGCCTGGAGGCCGAAGGACCGCACCCATGCCCGGACCAGCAAATCGGAACCGGCCTTCGTGGAGGAATACGGGCTGGACGGGTTGTACGGGGTGCTTTCGGTGAAGCGGGCGGGATCGTCAATGGGCAGATCGCCGTAAACCTCGTCCGTGGAAATATGGTGGAAACGCTTATTGAATTTCCGGGCGGCCTGAATCAGCGTGTACGTACCGATGATATTCGTGTCCAGGAACGGACGGGGATCATGCAGGGAATTGTCGTTGTGCGACTCCGCCGCGTAATGGACCACTGCATCCGAAGCCTCGGTAAGCTGCTCCACAAGGGGCTCATCGGTAATGTCGCCGTGGACGAATTCGAACCGGTCCGAGGGCAGCCCGGCCAGGGAATCAAGGTTTCCGGCGTAGGTAAGCTTGTCGATAACCGTTATATGAGCGTCTGTTTCGGCGAGTGCATAATGGACAAAATTTGATCCGATGAACCCGGCGCCGCCGGTGACAAGTATCCGCTTCATAGTCCCCAAGGTTACCGGATTTGCCCCCTGTCTCCGTCACCGGCGAAGATAGCCCTATGCGCGGAATCATACTTGCCGGCGGGACCGGATCCAGGCTTCACCCCATCACTCTCGGGATCAGTAAGCAGTTGGTGCCGGTCTACGACAAGCCGATGATCTACTACCCGTTGTCCACCCTGATCCTGGCCGGCATCCGCGACATCCTGATCATCACGACTCCGCACGACCATGAGCAGTTCCAGCGCCTGCTCGGCGACGGCTCCCAGTTCGGGGTCAACCTCACGTACGCCCGGCAGCCGGAACCGGATGGACTGGCGCAGGCCTTCATCATCGGTGCCGAGCACATCGGCGACGACAGCGTTGCCCTGGTGCTGGGTGACAACATTTTCTACGGCCAGGGGATGGGCACGCAGCTGCGGCGGTTCGCCGACGTCGACGGCGGGGCGATCTTCGGTTACTGGGTCTCGGATCCGCGCGCGTACGGCGTTGTCGAGTTTGATGCCGACGGCCGGGCCGTGTCCCTGGAAGAGAAACCGCTGCAGCCCAAGAGCAGCTACGCAGTCCCGGGGCTCTACTTTTACGGCAATGACGTTGTCGACATTGCCAAGGAGCTGAAGCCGTCTCCGCGCGGCGAACTGGAGATCACCGACATTAACCGGGTGTACCTTGACCAGCGGCGCCTGCACGTGGAGGTCCTGCCGCGGGGCACCGCGTGGCTGGATACCGGAACCTTCGATTCGCTCAATGACGCGTCGAACTTCGTCCGGACCGTCGAAAGCCGCCAGGGCTTGAAGATCGGAGCACCGGAGGAGACGGCCTGGCGAATGGGCTTCCTGTCCGACGACGGGCTCCGCGTCCGCGCCGAGAAGCTGGTCAAGAGCGGTTACGGGCAGTACCTGCTGAACCTCCTGGAAGTGGGCCGGTAGGCGCGATACAGGGGCACCGTACTGCGGTGCATATACAGGAAGGGCCGGATCGCTGATCCGGCCCTTCCTGTATATGCACCTGTGTCAGAGCTGGGTTCCCGGGGGAGGACCGGGCTGGGAGGTGCCGGTTCCGGTGTTCCGGGGGCCTTCCAGGGCCTGGACGTCGGACTGCAGCCGGCTAAGGGCGGTGTTCAGGATGGCGACTTCCTCGGCAAGGACGCGGGTCTCATCCTCAACGACGGACAGCTCCCACGACAGATGCAGGGCCACTCCCATCAACAGGACAATGCTCATGGCAAACAGGAGGTTGGAAGGAACCTCGACCCCGAGCCATCCGGCCACGAGGGCCAGCAACTGGGGCCAGCCGGCGAGGACCAGTGACCCGCCTCCCACCAGGAGCCACAGCACCGCGTACTTTTCACGCAGCTTTTTCCGCCGGAGCATTTCCAGCACCAGCACAAACATGACAAGGGAAAAAACAAACGCAGCGAAAACAGCCATGGCTATGCCTTATCTGAGGGAACCTGCGACTTGCGGCGGGTAAGCGCAAGGAACAGGGCAAATACGGAACGGAGCAGGTAAACGGCGGACTTTGCCGGGTTATGGCTGGGGACGCCGCCCTGGCGGATCCGCATGGTCACGGGAACCTGGGTCACGGAGCAGCCGGACCGGATAGCCACCACCAGCGAGTCGATGGTGTCGCCGAGGTACTCTGCCGGATAGTGGTCGATGTACTGGTTAATGGCGCGGACGTTACCCGCACGGAATCCGGAGGTCACGTCCGTGAGCTTCGTCTTGGCGAGCCGGGAAATGACAGCGGCGAGGAAGGACATGGCCCATTTGCGGGGCCCGGATACCTTGTAATCGCCCTCTTCGGCAAAACGTGCTCCGATGGAGATATCAGCGTGCTGCAGCCCCTGGACAACGCGTTCAATGTCGCGGGGATCGTGCTGGCCGTCGGAGTCCACCTGGATGACCGTCTGGTAGCCGTGGACCTTGGCATACTTGAAACCGGCCCGCATGGCGCCGCCGACTCCCAGGTTGAAGGGAAGCTTCAACACGGTGGCTCCCGCTTGCTCGGCCAGCTGTGCGGTGTTGTCGGATGAACCGTCGTCGACCACCAGGATGTCGTAACCCTTGTCCTGGGCGAGGACTTCCTTGACCGTTCCCCCCACGGTCTCGCCCTCGTTCCAGGCCGGCATGATCACGAGTACTCGGGGCGGTTCCGTCATGAACATGGAAGTGTCTCTGATTCCTTCTCTTGGTGGGCGGCTGCTGGGTCCTGCGGGTGCCCGGAGGATGATGCACGGCGTCCGAAGGACCAGTGCCGCTGCCGCAGCCAAAGCGGCAGCATAAGCAACAGCCAATGTTATCCACTCAACGGGCGGTTACCAAAGCCGGACCGTGGTGCCCGCAACACGTAGGGGCCGTTGCCGGGACCGGGAGCTGTGCCCCGGGGGAACGCAGACGGGGGTGTTTGCCGTTCGGCCCATATGGCCGCGGTGCTAAAATCGGATCCGGTCCTCAGGATTCGCCGCAGGAGTATTCGGCGTTCCCGTCCGTTGCCGACCGGTAGGTCCCGCCGTTAGTCCTTCGCCCAGGAGCTGAGTCCGTATATGTCCCAGAATGAGGATCTAGGGGTACGCCCGCCCGAGCAGGCCGGCTCCGGACAGCCCTCCCCGGAGCGTACGCCGGGGGGCGGGAAAGCCACTCCGGCTGCCCGGGTGCGGAGCATTGTTTTCGGTCCCGCGGGAAGGTACCTGCTTGTTGGCGGCGTGTCCTTTGCCCTGGACTTCTTCCTCCTCGTGTTCCTGCATGAGTACTTTGGCGTGGACCTCCTCCTGGCCACCCCGATTGCTTTCCTGGCCAGCCTGGCCGCCAATTACCTGCTGTCCCGGTTCTTCACGTTCGCCGGGACCGGAGCCCGGGGCACCAGCTTCGTGAAGTACGTGGCCCTGGTGGTCTTCAACACCGTTGCCGCCAGCCTGATTGTGTCCGGCTTCGAGGCCGTGGGCAGCAGCTACATGCTGGGCAAGGTGGCCTCGACGGCGCTCATGACCGTCTGGAACTTTTTCGCCTACAAACACTGGGTATTTGCGCAGAAGCAGGCTCCCCAAGACGCCTGAACCCGGACGAGAGCGTCAAAAGACCTCCCGGCCGCTGCGGACTTTGCCGCAGGGCCGGGAGGCCTTTTGAGTGGTCGGCAGGCAACCCCTTGCTAGGGAAGGTTGCCGCTTCGCGTGGCGAACTGGTAACCCTGTGCTGCCATGCCCTTGCCCCGGTACTCCCACAGGACTCCGTCGGCCACGCCGCCCATAAGCAGCTTCCCGGCTGTCGCCGGCGGAGCAACGAGCAGCCGGGAATACGTGTTCCAGCCGGTGCCGACGGTTTCCATGGTGTTGAACGTGCCGGCCCCGGTGCCGCGGTACAGCAACAGGTCACCCTCGGCCGTGGTCGCGAGGAGGTCCGAACGGCCGTCGCCGTCGTAGTCCCCGGGGGCCAGCAGCGCGGTGTAGCTGTCCCATCCGCCCGTTCCGATGCGCGTACCCACCTGGTACCCCTCGTTGCGGCCTGAGACTGACCCGGTCCCGTAGTAGCGCCACAGGTCACCGGCACTGTCGCGTGCGAGCAGGTCCGGCCTGCCGTCCGAGTTCAGGTCGCCGGCGCCGAGCACCTGCTGGTAGGTGTTCCAGCCGCTGCCGACCTTGACCCCTACGGCGTAACCGTTGTTGGTGGCCGTGACCTTGCCGGTGCCGGCATAGAACCACAGTGTGCCGTCCGGTTTGCGGGCAAGTAGATCGTTGCGGCGGTCGCCGTTGAAATCGCCCACTGCCGTGATGTCCTGGTATACCTGCCAGCCGGTACCGATGCTGCGGGCAGTGCCGTAGCCGCCGGAGGCCTTGCCGGGATGGAACCGCAGGACTCCGTCGCGGGTGACCGTCAGCAGGTCGGCGGTGCCGTCGGAGTTGAAATCGGCCGTGGGGACAGTCAGCCGGTCGGCGGCCCAGGCGACGGCCCCGATGCGCCTGCCCGTTTCGTATCCTTCCGAAACCGATCCGGTGCCGCGGTAGAACCAGAGGCTGGAATCGGCGCGCTGTCCGATCAAATCGGCCCGGCCGTCCCCGCTGAACTCGCCGCCCAGGACGGTGGAGTAGATGTCCCAGCCGGTACCGATGGAGAGGCCGGGGGCGAACGATCCCCCGCCGTCGCCCCGCCGCAGCCAGAGCCTGCCGTCGCCGCTGCGGGCAACAACGTCCACCCGGTTGTCACCGTTGAAATCCCGTACGCCCGTCACTTCGGAGAAACGCCACCAATCCGAGCCGGCACCGGAGGCGGAACCGTGCTGTCCGGTTCCCGTGCCCCGGTAGAGCACGGCGGATCCGTCGGGGCGGGTGGCGAGGATATCGGTGCGGCCGTCACTGTTGGCGTCGCCGACCCCGACCAGGCGGTTGAACTGCTCCCAGCCGCTGTTGCCGATCCGGGCGGCGGTGCGGTACCCCTCGTTCCGGCCGTCGACGACGCCGGTGCCGGAGTAGCGGTACAGGCTGCCGTTGACGTGGCGGGCCACTATGTCGTTGCGTCCGTCACCGTCGTAGTCGCCGACGGCAACGAGGCTGTTGTAGATTTCCCAGCCGGAACCGATCTGGCGGGGGGTGCCAAAGGTTCCGCTGCCGGTTCCGGGATGGAACCACAGGGTGCCGTCGGCCCGGCGGGTCAGCAGGTCGGCCTTGCGGTCGCCGTTGAAGTCTCCGGGGCTGATGACGCGGCGGGTCCGGTCCGGGGGCGGACCGGACATCGCAAACCGTGCCAGGTCCGCGGCGGAACCGTTCCAGACGTTGGAATCGCCCACGAAGGGGCCGGTGCTGCTGTACTGCCAGACGTTGTAGGTGCCCCAGCCGGAAGGCATGGGGCCGGCTCCTGCGGTGCTGTAGTTGGCTATATGGAGGGGATGGTCGGCAAATGCTGACGTGTTCCCGGTGCAGGTGCGCCACCAGTCGGTGGTGGTGTAGATCATCGGGAGGCGGCCGGTGCGGGCCTGGATGGTGTTGGAGAACTCCCGGATCCAGGAAACCATCTGCCCGGCCGACATGTTGTAGCAGGTGTTGCCGAGCTCCTTGTAGGGGTTGTATTCGATGTCCAGCAGCGGCGGCAGGGTATTGCCGTCGGCTGACCAGCCGCCGCCGTTGTCCACGAAGTAGTTGGCCTCGGCCCGGGCGGAACCGGGAACGGGGATGGCGAAGTGGTAGGCGCCGCGGACCATGCCGGTGTTCTTGGACCCGTTGTACTGCTGGGCGTAGAACGGATTCTTGTAGTACGTGCCCTCGGTCGCCTTGACGTAGGCGAAACGGCCGCCCTGGTTCCAGGCGCGCTGCCAGTCAACGTTGCCCTGGTGGCTGCTGACATCCAGGCCCTGGATTCCCGCCGGCATCCACGTCGCTGCCGGTCCAACGGATGCTGCTCCGTTGGAAGTGCCGGTGGACTGGGGCTGTTCCGCGGGGGCGGCGGTCGGCGCCGCTTCGTCCAGCTTTGCCGGGGTACCCAGATCGGGTACCTGCGCCGGTGTTTCCGGATCGGCTTCGGCCTCCCGGCGCTCGCGGACTTCCTCCTCCGCGGGCACCTGGGGATCGCCGGTCGTTGCGAGCCGTTCAAGGCCCTGGCCCATCCTGGCGCCCAGCGGGCCGGCGGCATCTGCGAGTGTCTCCGCGGGCGCGTCGGCTGTCTCGGATGCGTCCGGGCCGTCCTCCGCCGTATGTTCAGGCTTCGGTGCCTGCGCGGGGTCCGCGGGATCCGTGGGGCCGGACTGCTCCGGCGCGGCGGGGGCTGAAGGAGCGGGTGCGGTGTCAGTAGCGGCGGGATCCGGCTCTTCCGTCATCGCCGGGGCAGTGGGGGCCGCAGGTGCTTGGGGCGCCGGCGGGCTGTCGGGGGCGGGCGGGGCCAGGGCCGTGGCCGGCAGGCTGGTGCACACCAGGGCACCGCCCAGAACCGCACCCCCCAGCCAACGGACCAGTGTATGTCTGTTCACGATATCTCCAGGGTGTTTCGCGCCCAGCGAACGGTGCCGGGTCATGAGGAAGACTATCCGACGGTGTCGGGACCCCGTGTGAGCAACGCCGCAAGACGGCCGCCTGCGGCCCCTACCTGTTTTTCCGGTTCTCTACCCCGGTAGCGCCGGGGGAGCAGGTACCCGGCCCGAGGGCCGGGCCCTCGGGCGGTTATTCACAGGGACGGCGAATACTCTCGCATCAGGGCAACGGTGCCCCTACTGTGTGGCCCGTGGCTCCAGGGAGGGCTGCAGCCAGTCTCGTGCCGGGCCCTGCGGTCCGGCGGTAGCGGGGGATGCTGATGGATGCTGTACAAATCGTCGAAGACGAGGTGCGGGAGCTCATCCGTGTGCGCGGGCTGGACCCGCAGGAGCAGTTCGCCGAAGTCCGGCGGCTGGTGGATGCGGCGGTTTCCGATTACGACGAACGGTCGCTGCTGGGCAGCCTCCCGCCGCTGGGCCGCCCGGAGATGGTCCGCCGGCAGGTATTCGACGCCGTCGCCGGCTTCGGTGCGCTCCAGCCGCTGCTGGATGACCCCTCGGTGGAGGAAGTCTGGATCAACTCCCCTTCGGAGATCTACCTTGCACGGGACGGCCGTTCCGAGCTGACGTCGCTGACGCTCACGTCGGAGCAGGTCAGCCTGCTGGTGGAGCGGATGCTGAAGTCCTCCGGCAGGCGCCTGGATCTTTCCTCCCCGTTCGTGGACGCCTCCCTGCCGGACGGTTCGCGCCTGCACGTGGCCATTCCGGATGTGACCCGACGGCACTGGGCAGTGAACATCCGCAAGTTCGTGGCCCGCGCCCGCCGCCTCGACCACCTGGTGGAGCTCGGCGCCCTCACTCCCGATGCCGCCCGCTTCCTCGGCGCCGCTGTTGCCGCGGGGCTGAACATCCTGGTGTCGGGGGCAACGCAGGCGGGGAAGACCACCCTGCTTAACTGCCTGGGTGCGTCGATCGGCCCGCGGGAACGCGTGGTGACCGTGGAGGAGATCTTTGAACTGCAGCTGCCGTTACGGGATGTGGTGGGCCTGCAGTGCCGCCAGCCCAATCTGGAGGGGCAGGGCGAGATCCCGCTCCGCCGGCTGGTGAAGGAAGCGCTCCGGATGCGGCCGGACCGGCTGATTGTGGGGGAGGTGCGCGAAGCGGAAAGCCTGGACATGCTGATTGCGTTGAATGCGGGCCTTCCGGGAATGTGCACCATCCACGCCAACAGCGCCCGGGACGCGGTGACCAAGCTGTGCACCCTGCCCCTGCTGGCGGGCGCCAACATTTCCAGTGCCTTCGTGGTTCCCACCGTGGCGTCGTGCATTGACCTGGTGATCCACTGCACCCGTGCCGGCAACGGGCGCCGGGAAGTCAGCGAAATCCTGGCCCTCGGCCGCCGCGTCGAAGGCGGCATCATCGAGTCCTCCCCGGTCTTCGGGCAGGTTGACGGGAAGCTGGAAGTGACGGCCTCCTCCATGCCGGCGGCTGACAAGTTCGCTTCCGCCGGCGTCAACGTTGCCGCACTGCTCGGAGCCGCGGCATGAGCGCGGCGGCAGGGTTGGCCCTGGGCATGGGGTTGTTGCTGCTGTGGCAGTCCTGCTGGAGCCCGCCGGCCCACAGCCGCCCCGGCCGCCGGCGCACCGGATACCTCGAGGACCTGCTGCGGCAGGCAGGGATTGAGCGGGTCCGGGCGGCAGGTCTCCTCGCCAGCTGCGCGGTTACCGGCTCGGGAGTGCTGCTGCTGTTGTTCATCCTGACCCTTTCCCTGCCCATCGCCGCCTGTTTTGGCCTGTTCGGGGCGGGGCTGCCTTACGTGTTGGTGCGTTTCCAGGCCCGCCGCAGGCGAGCGTCCTTGGCGGAACTGTGGCCGGACGTCGTCGACCACCTGCGCTCGGCAATCCGGGCAGGCCTGTCGCTTCCGGAGGCACTCATCCAGTTGGCAGGCAACGGGCCGGAGGAACTGCGGGGCTACTTTCGTTCCTATGCCGCGGATTACCGGGCCGGGGGCAACTTCGAGGACTCGCTGACCCGGCTGAAGGACAATCTGGCCGATCCGGTTGCCGACCGCATCATCGAGGCGCTGCGGATCACCCGGCAGGTGGGCGGCACCGACCTGGGCAAGCTCCTGGGCACATTGGCGGGTTTCCTTCGTGAGAATGCACGCACCCGCAGCGAACTGCTGGCCCGGCAGTCGTGGACAGTCAATGCGGCAAGGCTTGCGGTAGGAGCCCCCTGGGCGGTGCTGCTGCTCCTGGCCTCCCGCCCGGAAACGGCCGCGGCGTACAACTCGGCTGCCGGTGCCACTGTCCTGGTCGCTGGTATCGGGATCTCCGTCCTCTGTTACCGCCTGATGCTGCGCATAGGGGCACTGCCTGAAGACGTGAGGGTGCTGCGGTGACGCCCGGCACAGCCGCGGCGGTGCTGGCAGGAGTCCTGCTGGGCACCGGATTGGTGCTCGTGTTCCACCGGCTGCCCCCGCTGCGGCAGATGACATTCGCCGAACGCGTGGAACCGCAGCTGCGCTCCGTCCGGCCGGCCTCGCGGCTGCTGGTGCAGTCCACGGACCTCACGCCGTTCGGCCCGCTGGAACGCATCCTGCGTCCGCTGCTCCGCGACGCCGTGCTCCGGCTCGGACGGTGGTCGCCGGCCAACCGGGCCCTCGTCCTGCGGCTGCAGCAGGCCGGCGGCACCAAATCGGTGTCGGATTTCCGTGCCGAACAGGTGCTGTTTGCCGGCGGAGGCTTTCTGGCCGGTGGAGTGGCCGGGGTGCTTCTCGCCGGGAGCGGCCGCGTGGGTGTGTTGGCGGTGGCCCTGGGAACCTGTGCGTGTGCGGCAGCCGGGTTCCTGCTCCGCGACTACCTGTTGACTCAGCAGATCGGACGCCGCAACAGCCGGATCCTTGCCGAATTTCCCAGCCTGGCCGAAATGATGGCGCTCGCCGTCGGTGCGGGAGAGAGCGCCGGCGGGGCGCTGGAACGCGTTTGTGCCGCAGCGCGCGGGGAACTCGCCGACGAATTTGAACGGGTTCTTGCCCAGACACGGTCAGGGCAGCCGTTGACGGCAGCACTGCGGGACTTCTCGGACCGCCTCCGGCTGGCGCCGCTGACCCGGTTCGTGGACGGCGTCAGCGTTGCGGTGGACCGCGGCACGCCCCTGGCGGACGTGATGCGTGCGCAGGCCCAGGACGTACGCGATACCGCTAAGCGTGACCTGATGGAAACAGCCGGAAAGAAGGAAATCGCCATGATGGTGCCGGTCATTTTCGGCATCCTTCCACTAACGGTGCTTTTCGCGGTGTTCCCGGGCCTGGCACTGCTGAGGCTGGGGTTATGAGGCGAGGGGGACGGTGAAACGCGCTGGGGAAACAAACCATGCAAGGCGTACGAGGAGATGGAGTCACGATGAACCGCACTAATCCGCTTCGGAAACGGGCAGGCACACGGACAATCGGGGACGGGTGGGCGGCTGTCGCCGCGGCAGCGGCCCAATGGTGGTACCGGCTTGCGCAGCGTTTCCGGACGGCCCTGAACCCGGGGGAACCGGAACGCGGCGACGTGCCGGGCTGGGTGATGATCACGTTGATGTCGGCCATTCTCGTCGCCGGGCTGCTGGTCCTCGTGCAGCCGGCCCTTGAGCAGCTGTTCCAATCCGCCATAGAACAGGTACAGCCATAAACCGGAGCCGGCGCCGCGCCGCTGCGATCCGGCGTGGCAGGCACAGCCTCGTCGACGGGGAACGGGGGAACGCCGTCGTCGACTTCGTCATGGTGGGAGCGCTGGTGACCCTGGTGTTCATAGCGGTGGTGCAGCTGGCGCTGGTGCTGCACGTGCGGAACACCCTGATCGACGCCGCTGCAACCGGTGCGCGCTACGGGACGCTGGCGGACCGGAGCCCGGCAGACGGCGTCGAGCGCACCGTGACCCTTATCGGCAGTGCGCTTGGCGAAGGTTATGCCGGGAATGTCAGTTATTCGGAGCAGTCGGTGGACGGGGCCCGTCTGCTGGAGATCACGGTGCGTGCCCCGCTGCCGGTCATCGGGTTCATTGGGATCAGCGGCGGAATCGAGGTCCGGGGACATGCGGTTTTGGAGTGAAGCTGCGTGGATGAAGGCCGCGCGGGCACGACACGGGCAGGCGGCGCAGGAAGACGGAAGTGCCGTAGTTGAGTTCATTTTCCTGGGCCTGCTCCTGCTGGTGCCGGTGGTGTATCTGGTGATCACCGTGGGGGAGATCCAGGCGGCGTCGTTCGCGGTGGTCGGTGCCGCCGACGCGGCGGCCGGAGTCTACGCGGCGTCTCCCGGGGCCGCCGACGCCGAAGAACGGGCAGCCGCGGCGGCCGAACTCGCACTGAATGATTTCGGGCTGGAGACGGAGGCCATGGTGATGGACATCAGCTGTTCCGACACGTGTCTGGTGCCCGGCTCGACCGTCACCGTCAGTGTGTGGGTCGACGTGCCCCTCCCGGGGCTGCCGTGGACCACCGGATCACCGGTCGTGGTCGATTCCGCGTCCACACAGATCGTGGAGCGGTTCGGATGATCGGGTTCAGGAGCCGGCGGGGCAGGCGTCCGGAGGATGCAGAGCGCGGACAGGTGGGCGTGCTGATTATCGGATACTCCGTGCTGGCGCTGCTGACCGTCACGGTGGTGATGGCCGCCTCGTCCGTGTATCTCGGACAGAAGAAGCTGCTTTCGGCCGCAGACGGTGCCGCGGTGGCCGCGGCCGACACCTTCTCGCTGGGCGAAGCCGCCGCAGGAGCCGGTCCCGCGGCGGTGCTGGAAGCCGGTGCCGTACGCAGCGCAGCCCGCAGCTATCTCGCCGATACGGGTGCACAGGAACGCTTCGCGGACCTCGCCGTTACCGGGGCGACCGGTACGGCGGACGGCCGGACGGCGCGCGTGGTGCTGACGGCGCGGGTCCATCCGCCAATCGTGAACTTCCTGGTGCCGGAGGGAATCCCCATTACAGCGGTGAGCGAGGCCCGCGCCCGGCTGCTGCAGTAATGCACGGCGCGGCGCGGGCGCCACCGCAGGACTAGGACGCCTTCTTCTGCTCCCGGGCTTCGCGTGCCGGGCCGTGGCCCCAGCCGCCGTGGTCGATATCCAGGATCCGCCCGTCTTCGCCGTAGCAAATGGTGACCGGCTCGCCGAACTGTTCGCAGTCGCGGTCGGGGCACCTGTCCTTCATATTGCCCACGTAGTCATTGGAGAAGTGCTGCTCCCACTCATCAACCTTCCCCATGGCCCAGGGATCGCCCTGCTCGGCGAGGTCGTTGAGTTCGTCCAGGGTGTACATGCGTCCGCGCTCGGGATGGGTCAAGAGAGGCTCCTTCGAAAGGGCGTACATTTCCGTGTCCGTCCCCCTAATCTAACGCCGCCCCGGGACACCGCCGTGCGCATCGCCCGGCGGGTCCCCGGAGTCTCCGTGGGCCCGTACGACGACGGCGGGCGGCGGTGCGGGCACATGGCGTAGGCTGTAAGCACCATGGCAGAAATAGATTTTCCCGCAGAAATCCGCGCCCTCCGTTCCACCTTCGCCTCCATTGAAGAAGTTTCGGACGTGGCAAAGATCAAAGAGGACATCGAAGAGCTGAGCGAGATGGCCGGCGTCCCCGACCTCTGGGACGATCCTGCCGAAGCGCAGAAGGTCACCTCCAAACTTTCGCACCGCCAGTCGGAGCTGGAACGCCTGCAGACCATCGAAGCCCGTATCGATGACCTCGAGGTCCTGGTGGAACTGGCCCAGGACGAATCGGACGCCGAGTCCAAGGCAGAGGCCGTGGCGGAACTGGAGTCCCTCCGTAAGTCCCTGTCGCAGCTGGAAGTGGTCACCCTGCTTTCCGGCGAGTACGACGAGCGCGAAGCCGTGGTGACCATCCGCTCGGGCGCCGGGGGAGTGGATGCCGCCGACTTCGCCGAAATGCTGCTGCGGATGTACCTGCGCTGGGCCGAACGCCACGGCTACCCCACCACCGTCCTGGACACGTCCTACGCGGAAGAGGCGGGACTGAAATCGGCCACCTTCGAAGTCAAGGCCCCCTATGCGTTCGGCACCCTCGTGGTGGAGGCCGGAACGCACCGGCTGGTGCGGATCAGCCCGTTCGATAACCAGGGCCGCCGGCAGACCTCCTTCGCCGCCGTCGAAGTCATTCCGCTCATTACCCCCACCGACCACATCGAGATCCCGGACAACGAAATCCGCGTGGACGTCTTCCGGTCCTCCGGCCCCGGCGGCCAGTCCGTGAACACCACCGACTCCGCCGTCCGCCTCACGCACCTTCCCACCGGCACGGTGGTGTCCATGCAGAACGAAAAGTCGCAGCTGCAGAACCGCGCCGCCGCCATGCGGGTGCTGCAGTCCCGGCTGCTGCTGCTGAAGAAGGAGCAGGAGGACGCCGAGAAGAAGGCCTTCGCCGGTGACGTGAAGGCGTCCTGGGGAGACCAGATGCGCTCCTACGTCCTCAACCCGTACCAGATGGTCAAGGACCTCCGCACGGAGCATGAGGTAGGAAACACCTCGGCCGTGTTCGACGGCGAGATTGACGACTTCATTGACGCTGGCATCCGCTGGCGGGCGCACGGCAGCGTGTCCGCCCGCAAGTAGGCAGCTTCCGAGGGACAGCGGCTAGAAGCCGAGCCCTTCCCGCAGCGGCAGGACCAGGGTCCGGGCGAACGTATCGGTCATGTGGTTGTCCCGGTAGGCCAGCACGTTGCCGATGACCGCAGGGCACCGCTCGGCGTCGCAGAAATAATCCGTCAGGTCGACGCGCAGGCTTCCGTCCAGCTGTCCGGCTGCCTCGACTAAGGGATCGTCCTGCCCGGCGAGCTCGGAGCGGGGAACGAAGCACTCGTCCGCACTTTGGTTTTCCGCAACACAGTCCGGGATGCTGAAGTCGGGATAGGGGATGTCGGTGATCGCCCCGATCCTGATGCCTGCCTCCTCCAGCGGTTCCAGCACCTCCAGGTAACCGTCCACGGCACGGCTCCCTGACTCCCAGGTCCAGCCCAGCGCGTGATCGTAGCTGGCCGGTCGCATGGCTGACGTAACCACCAGTTCGGGGCCGATCTCCAGGATGTCCCGGACCGTTTGCTGGTTCTGGGACGCGCATCCGGTGTAGGTGTAGTTCTTCTTGCTGCGCAGCGGTTCGGCATTGAACGGGCATCCGTTGCGCGTCAGGACGTAGAGCCGGTAGCCGCCCTCCTTCGCCACCGCCTCCAGCGGAGCCTTGTACTGTGCGGCATGGGAGTCGCCCACCAGGACTATGGCCTTTTCCCCGGCGGCATCCCCGGAGACGCACTCCTCATACGGGGTTTCCGCCGGATCGTAGACCGTGCAGGCTTCATCGATGTCCGGCAGATCCGCCATCGCTGCCCCCGGAGCCGGCCGCACCGGCCGGTCCCCGGGCACCGCTGCAGGACGTTGGGGATCAAAGGCCATGGCGCCCGGGTAGGAACCGGAATCATAGTCCGCGGTCAGATCGGCGATTTTCTGCTGGACAACGCCGTACGGAACGGCGGCAACGGTGATCGGAACGGCAATCAGTACCGCCGCCAGGGCATACACGGCGCGGTGCGTTACCGCCTCCGCTCCATGGCGTCCGACCGGTCCGGTCCTGCCCTGGAAGCGGCGGAACGGTTTCTCGATATACCGCGTGGACAGCACCGCCAAAAGGACGCTGCCGGCAGCAATGGCAAGACCGGCGGCCAGTCCCGGGGCATGCCCGAGAAGATACACCGTGAACACGGTGACGGGCCAATGCCACAGATACAGCGAATAGGAAATATCGCCTACGTAGGACACCGGACGCAGCGACTGCCACCAGGCAGCCGAGATCCACGGCACCGCCGCTCCGCCGTTCCGGCCGGCAAGAATGCACAACGCGGCGCCTGCGGTCGGGACCAGCGCCACCCACCCCGGAAAGGGCATCGCGGTGGAGAAGCTCAACGCGGCAGCGAAGATCAGCAGGATTCCGGCCCACCCGGAGGCGATCGATAACCGGCGCGGCAGGGTTCCCGCCGCGAGTGCCAGGATGCCGCCGAGGCCCAGTTCCCAGATCCGCGTAGTGGTAAAGAAATAGGCCAGGCCGGGGTCCGATGCGGAGAACAGGATGGAATGGATGAAGGACACCGCGGAAACGGTGCAGACCACCGCCAGAGCGGTGGCTGACATGCCCGCACGGATGCCCAGGGCCCGGACGGCGGCAACGGCTCCGACCAGAAGCACCGGCACCACCAGGTAGAACTGTTCCTCCACCGCAAGGGACCAGTAATGCTGGAGCGGGGAGACCGCCGCCGTGGCCCCGGCGTAACTGGTGGTGCTGAAGGCCTGGTTCCAGTTCTGGATATTGAGGCTGGAGGCGGCAACGTCCCGGGCCACACCCTGCCAGCGCCCCTCCGGGAAGATAAGCACCGCCGCGCCCAGCGTTGCGACCAGGACAGTTGCTGCTGCCGGAAGCAGCCGGCGGATCCGCCGGGCATAAAAGGACGCAAGCGCGATGGTGGACGTGGCCTGAAGTTCCCGCACCAGGGACCCGACAATCAGGTAACCGGAAATGACGAAGAAGACGTCGACGCCGACAAAGCCGCCCGGCAGGGCGGCCGGCCAGAGGTGGTACACCACCACGAGCACGACGGCGAGGGCGCGCAGGCCCTGGATGTCCCGGCGGAGACCGGCGGAACTACTGCCGGTGCTGCGCAGGGCGCGGCGCCCGCGCTGCGGCCGGACGGCCGGCCCGGCGCCCGGGGGACCGGGAAGCAGGGCAACGGCACCGGGCGCTGTTCCGGCGGATTCAGAGGGCACCGCAGGACTCTACCGCATCCAGGATCGAGGAGCCGGTGTGTGCAGCGCGACACGCGCCGTTAGGTTGTGGCTCACTGCGGCGGAAGGTGGCTATAGTCGAGAGGCCGGTGCCCATACCCCGAACCAAGGCCCGTGTCTCCGGCCGCTTCATGGGCACTAAGTAGTGATGATCACTTTCGACAATGTCACCAAGCTCTATGACCGGAAATCCCGGCCTGCCCTCAACTCGGTAAGCCTCGATGTGGACCGGGGAGAGTTCGTTTTCCTCGTGGGCGCCTCCGGTTCCGGCAAATCGACCTTCATCCGGTTGATCATGAAGGAGGAGCACGCCACGAAAGGCACGGTCTACGTGGCCGGCTCCAACGTAGCCAAGATTCCCAGCTGGCGGGTGCCGAGGCTGCGCCGGGGAATCGGCGTCGTGTTCCAGGATTTCCGCCTGCTGCCCAACAAGACGGTCTTCGCGAACGTTGCCTTCGCCATGCAGGTGATCGGCCGCAGCCGGGCCGTCATCCGCGACTCCGTCCCCGACGTCCTCAAAACCGTAGGCCTGGAAGGCAAGGACAACCGCCTGCCGCACGAACTGTCCGGCGGCGAGCAGCAGCGCGTTGCCATTGCACGGGCCATCGTCAACAAACCAGGCATCCTGCTCGCGGATGAGCCCACGGGAAACCTGGATCCCACCACGTCGCTGGGCATCATGAAGGTGCTGGACCGGATCAACCAGAACGGCACCACGGTGGTGATGGCCACGCACGACGACGACATCGTCAACGCCATGCGAAAGCGTGTGGTGGAACTGCGCAACGGCAAGATCGTCCGTGATGAGCAGGAAGGCATCTACCTGGGTGAGCCCGCACCGGAGCGGGAACCGGATCCCCTGTTGCCGGGGCGCGGAGAGAGCGGAGTGTCTGAATGAGGCTCGCATTTGTGCTGGGCGAGATCGGCTCAGGGCTGCGCCGGAACCTTTCCATGGTCGTTTCCGTGGTCCTGGTGACCTTTGTGTCGCTGACCTTTGTGGGGGCGGCCGGGCTGCTGCAGCTGCAGATCAGCCAGATGAAGGGCTACTGGTATGACCGGGTGCAGGTTGCCGTTTACCTCTGCACGGATAACGACACATCCGCAGCCTGCGCCTCGGGAGCCGTTACCGACGAGCAGCGCGAGGCCATCGAGGCGGACCTGCTGGCGGACCGGTACGTGGAGAGCGTCGAATATGAAGACCAGGAAACGGCGCTGACCCATTTCCGCGAGCAGTTCGCCAACTCGCCGATCGTGGACAGCATTACCGCCGAGATGCTCCCCGAATCCTTCCGCGTGAGCCTGGTGGATCCGGAAAAATACGAGGTCATCAACGAGGCCTTCTCCTCGAAGCCCGGGGTCGAGTCGGTCAGCGACCAGCGCGAACTGTTCGAAAAGATGTTCACCTATCTGAATCTGGCCTCTGTTGCGGCCCTGGCCATTGCCGGCGTCATGCTGGTCTGTGCCATTCTGCTGATTGCCACGACCATTCGCCTCTCCGCGTTCAGCAGGCGGCGGGAAACGGGCATCATGCGGCTGGTCGGTGCGTCCAAGGCCGTCATTCAGCTGCCGTTCGTGCTGGAAGGCGTGATAGCGGCAGTTATCGGCGCGGTCCTGGCCTCGGTTGCCCTGTGGAGCACTGCACACTTCTTTATCGGCACACTGGCCCGCCAATACCCCACTACTGCCTTCATTTCCTCCGAACAGGTTCTGTATCTGACCCCCTTGCTACTTGTTCTCGGGGCGCTGCTGGCCGGAGTATCCTCGCTGTTGACGCTCCGGCGCTACCTGAAGGTCTAGAGTCATGAGCACTGGGAAGAGAACGTTGAAGATCATGGAGAGTCTCGTCAATGGATAATGCTGTGCCTAAACGGATCGGACGCGGGCCAGCGTCCCGCACCCTGGCGGCGGTTGCGGCCCTCCTGACCCTGACCCTGACCGTTTCCGTTGCCTTCAGCAGTACGGCCAGCGCCGACGAGCTCGAAGACCGCAAGGCGGCCATCGAAGCCGAAAAGGAGAAGGTCCACCAGGACTACGAGTACCTCGGCGAAGACATTGCCGAAACGGTGGCCAAGCTCAACGTTTACAAGGGCCAGCTCCCCGCGGCCCAGCAGCAGCTTGCCGACGCAGAAGCGCGCGTCGACAGTGCAGCCGGCAAGGTCAGCGCCTTGAACGACCGGGTAGCCCTCGCCCAGGACACGCACGAGACCATCACCGCGCAGATCGAAAAGGACCGCGAGGATATAGCGGCCACCGAAAAGGCAATCGGACAGATCGCGTCGCAGGCCTACAAGAACGGCGGTGTCCCATCCACGCTCTCGCTGATGTTCGGCGCAAAGGGCGCTGACAGCCTCAGCGATTCACTCGGCATGGCGGAACAGGCGCTGAAGGGCCAGAACGCAGCGGTGGAAAAGCTGTCCCAGCAGAACGCCAACAACGTGAACTCCGAGGCCCGGCTGGCTGCCGTGGCCGATGAGATCAACAAGCTCAAGGCCGAGGCCGAAGAGGCACTCAGGGCAGAGCAGTCCGCACGTGACGCCGCAGCCGCGGAGAAGCAGAAAGTGGATGACCTCGTTGCCCAGACCACGGCGATGAACCAGGAGCTGGAGGCACAGAAGCCGAAGCTCCAGGCCCAGATGGCCACGCTCGAGAAGGAAAGCGCGCAGGTTACCGCGGACATCGCCGAGCGGCAGCGGGCCCTGCTCGAGGAATACCGCAAGCGCGAGCAGGCCCGGATCGACGCCGCGAACCGGGCGGCGGCCGAAGAAGCCGCCCGGAACAACCGCCCCGCCCCGCCGGTCCAGAACGTTCCCCAGCCCAGCAACCCGTCTTCCTTCGGACTGCGTTATCCGGTGATCGGTGCCCCGGTATCCTCCGGGTTCGGCTGGCGGGCCACGCCTCCCGGGTCGATCGACTTCTTCGGCAACGGCGGGTACCTGCATTCCGGAATCGACTTTGCGCCTTCCTGCGGAACCCCGGTCTACGCCCCGGCAGCAGGCGAGGTGTGGCGGGCAGACCAGGGCGGCGGGGAAATGATCGGCACCGGCAACCGGATTGTCCTCAACCACGGCGTGGTGGGCGGCAATGTCCTGGCGACCAACTATTACCACCTCAACGGTTTCGCAGTCTCCGCCGGGCAGTGGGTCAACCAGGGGCAGCTGATCGGCTATGTAGGAAGCACCGGCAATTCCACCGGCTGCCACCTGCATTTCGAGACGGTGTTGAACGGCGATCTCGTGGACCCGATGCAGTTGCTGTAGGCCTACAATAGAGTTTTCGTTTCAACCTACTAAGGAGTTGCCCCGTGCCTAAGGAAAGTGGCCGTAAGGTAGTGGCCACCAATCGCAAGGCCCGGCATGATTACGAAATCCTGGACACCTACGAGGCCGGCATGGTCTTGATGGGTACGGAGGTGAAGTCGCTGCGCGAGGGCAGGGCCTCATTGGTGGACGGATTCGCTACGTTCTACAACAATGAGCTCTGGCTTGAGGCCGCGTATATTCCGGAGTACCTGAACGGAAGCTGGACCAACCACTCCGCCCGCCGCCGGCGCAAGCTCCTGCTGCACCGTGAGCAGCTGGACAAGATCCTCCGGAAAACCAGCGAATCCGGTTTTACCATCGTTCCCCTGCAGCTGTATTTCCTGGACGGCCGGGCAAAGGTGGAAATCGCCGTCGCCCGCGGTAAGCGGGAGTACGACAAGCGCCACACACTGCGCGAGAAGCAGGACAACCGTGAGGCGCTGCGGGCCATGCGGGATAAGAACCGCGGCGCATGAGCGGAACGTTCTGGGAACCGCAGGCAGAGGAAACAGAGGAAGCATCCGTACGTAAACCGGTATGGACGTGGATTGTCGCGGCCGTCGACCTGTTGATTGTCCTGGCCGTGGTGCCGGTGGTGATCTTGGTGGTGGTTCCGTTCTTCGCGGTCTATTACCTTTATCTGGCGCACCTGCTCGTCTGGGCGGCGCCTGTGCTGGTAGGAGCCAACGTGGCGTTGTTCCTGTGGGCTTTCCGCCGAAAGGCGGCCGGCATGACGGCGCTGAGCATCCTGTCCGTGTTCTTTGTTGCGGTTTCGTGGGTTCTGCTGATCGTCTCCCGCGCGCCCGTGGTGGTCTTCGGAATCACCTTCTGATCCCTGCCGCGCGTCATGCGCTATAATGGTTGTTCCGGCTTTGGCCGGTTTGGTAACTCAATAAGGGGATGACCGGTTTCGACGATGTTTTGTTGAGACAGGGGAAGCGGGCCGAGGATACAGGGTTATCTCGTTAACGATCTCTGTAAACCAATAAGTGCCGAATCAAAGCGCACTGACTTCGCTCTTGCTGCCTAAGCAGTAAGGCATAGTCCGTCAGCCCGGGGATGCTCTCGCCCCGGTGCCTGGCGTCATTTAGAGGGCCACTGCTGAACACCTTCGCCGTTGGGGTGTTCGGGACTTTTAGACGGCTGGGTCCGGATCAGCCACTTGTCTGCGTGATGGCTGGGACCGAGAAAATCCGCTGCAGACTGCGCCCGGAGAAGCCCTGACAAAGCGACATCGGACGGGGGTTCGATTCCCCCCATCTCCACTGAGAATTTCCACCCGAAGCGGGGAGCGTCTGCGGACGCTCCCCGCTTCCGTGGTTTAAGCCCCCCGGCCTCCGAAGGAGAGTTGTTTCTCACACCTGCGTCGTTTGGCGCGTTACCGGGTGCATTCACGCCCGCCCGGGGCACGGGGCGTTGGTAAACTTTGACGTACGCAGTACCCGCGCCGGCAGGACCCGGAGCGGGCGGTATAACCGGTCGCAAGACCCCGTAGGAGACGCACCACTTTATGCAAAGCCCGGCAGTTGAATCCCAGAATGACGACCTTTGGAACCGACGCTATGAGCCCAATGTTGCCGAGGTAAACCAGCTCTGCGACGCTCTGGCGGAAATGAAACCGGGAAGCCAGGTGCCCTACATCGATCCCATGCACGACATCGGGGAGTGCCGGATCATCAGTCTCTTTTCCAACATCGGCACCGCCCATGAGTCAGGGTTCATCACCGCCGGAGACAACGACGCCGTCGTGCGGCTCCTTGGGGTCCACTGGCAGGCAGGGCTGCGGCCCGAGTTCGTGATGCCGTGGAACGCCTATCCCTGGCATGTTCCGGGCGAGCCCAACGGCAAGCTGACCAAGGAACAGGTGCAGGAAGGACTGCGGCCGCTGCTGCGCTTCCTGGCGCTGGTGCCGCGGGCGTCCGTCATCGTGGCGCACGGCACCGAGGCACAGCGCCTGGCGGCATTGTTCCTCAAGACCGAGAACCGGATGATTTACCGCCGCAGCATCAAGGTGTACAAGGCACGCTCGCTTTCCGGCCGTTCCTTTGGTGCCACCGCCGAACGGCAGCAGGAAGCACTGGACGACATGCGTGCAGCCTATACAGATGCCATGGCGCGCACGGGGATCACCGCCGCACGGTAGCCAGCCCTCAGGCGCCGGCGGAATTTCCGCCGGCGTCCACGACTCCAATGAAGCGGGTCCCGACGCCGGGGTACTCGGTGCGTACCGCTCCGGCAGGCAGTTCGGGAAGTTCCCGCACCCGGTGGTCCTCACAGGCGATGAAGGTGAAATCCGGCCACCATTTCTTCGGCCGGGCGGTCTCGGTATATCCGCAGACGGCGCAGGACAGCTGCACCCAGACCGGCCGCTTTCCGGTCCGGTTGGCCCGGGACTGGACCAGCCATCCGGGCGGGTCAGCCTGGAGCCGGGCCAGCTCGGTGTCCTCCATCCGCGCGGGAAGGCCGTGGCGGGTGGCCATTTCGAGCGGAATGTCAAGGATCTGGGCGGCTTGGCGTCGTGTAATCATCGCGTTAAACGATACCGGGCCGGGCAGGTGCAGACTAACGCTGCCGGCGGCGTAGGCGAGGCCGGTGAGCCTGCCGGAACAGAAAAGGACGGCGGCCGTTTGGCCGCCGTCCTTCCGTATACCCGTCCCTGCGTCTAGGCCGGGGTGGACTCAAAGAAGGCTTCCCGCAGGTTTTCCTCCTGGTCCTTGGAAAGGTTCGTGTAGATCAGCTTTGCGCCGGAGAAGTCCTTGAAGGCTTCTGCCACCCGGTCTTCGACGGCGTTGGAGGACAGGACGAACAGCGCCGAACTGCCGGGGGTGACTTCCTGGCGCACCTGGGAAATGAAATCGTCGTTGATGCCCACGTCCACCATGGATCCGGACATGGCGCCGATGGCGGCGCCCACTGCGGCACCAATGAGGGGCACAAAGAAAATGAGGCCGAAAAGCAGCCCCCAGAAGCCGCCGCCCAAGGCGCCGGCCCCCACCATGTTGTGTTCCTGAATGGTCTTGGGCTTCTTCCGCCCCTCAGGCCACGTCACGATGGCTTCGTCCTGCACATTGATCAGGCCCTGGGACTCCAGGCTCGCGAGCGTCTGCGTTGCGCGTTCGGCAGCGTCCGCATCCGAGAATTTCCAAACGGTCAGTGTTGCCATGGCAGTTACTCCAAACGGTTGAGTTCTTCGACAGGTCCGCACCCGGACCTGTCGGCAGCGCCAACGCTAGTGCCGCGTACCGGTGCGGACAAGGAAAACGGGCGACCCGGGCAGAGGCTGCACGGTAAGGCACTGCGGGCCTGTGCTGGCCGCCTGTCCGGACGTATTATGCGAAGACACGGTGAAAGGACGGGGTGTCCATGGCGTCATCTCGCGGTCCCGCCTGGTGGACAAACGCCGTCGTCTACCAGATCTATCCGCGCAGCTTTGCCGACTCGAGCGGCGACGGCATCGGTGACCTCGGGGGCATCATCGACCATCTGGATTACCTGGCCGAGCTGGGTGTGGACGTAGTGTGGCTGTCACCGATCCACCAGTCGCCCCAGTTCGACAACGGCTATGACATCAGCGACTACCGCCGCATCGACGCAATGTTCGGGACGGACGAACAGTTCGACCGCCTGCTGGACGGCCTGCACGAACGCGGCATCCGCCTGATCATGGACCTGGTGGTCAACCACACCTCCAGCGAATATCCCGGCTTCCAGTCCTCGAGGGCCGCCAGGACCTCGCCGAAGCGGGACCGCTACTGGTGGCGGGACGCCCGCCCGGGTTTCGAACCCGGGGAACCAGGTGCCGAGCCGAACAACTGGCGCTCCTTTTTCGGCGGCTCGGCGTGGACCTTCGAACCTCGTACCGACCAGTACTACCTGCACCTGTTCACGCCGCAGCAGCCGGACCTGAACTGGGAGAACCCGCGGGTGAGGACCAAGGTGTACGCGATGATGAACTGGTGGCTGGACCGGGGAGTGGACGGCTTCCGGATGGACGTCATCAACTTCATCTCCAAGGACCCGGCGCTGCCGGACGGAGTGGTGGAGCCGGGGGAAATCTGGGGCGACGGGCAGCCGTACTTCGTTTCCGGGCCGCGCATCCACGAATTCCTGCAGGAAATGCACCGTGAGGTCTTCAGCGGCCGCAGCGGCGAATACCTGACCGTGGGGGAGACACCCGGGGCAACCGTCGAGCAGGCGCTGCTGTTCACGGATCCGCGGCGGCAGGAACTGGACATGGTCTTCCAGTTCGAACACGTCAGCCTGGACCAGGGCGCCGGCAAGTTCGATTACCGTCCGCTGTCCTTGCCTGACCTGAAGACGAGCTGGAACCGATGGCAGCGCGGTCTCGCGGAAACGGGCTGGAACAGCCTGTACCTGAACAACCATGACCAGCCGCGGGTGGTCTCCCGCTTCGGCGATGACCGGCAGTACCGCTACGAATCCGCCACCATGTGGGCCACCCTGCTGCACCTGCAGCGGGGCACTCCGTACATCTACCAGGGTGAGGAGATCGGCATGACAAGCGCCGGTTTCACCTCGATAGAGCAGTACCGGGACGTGGAATCACTGAACTACTATGCGGAGGCGCTCGGGAAGGGGATGGACCGGGAACGGATCCTTGAAGCGCTGCGCCGGATGAGCAGGGATAACGCCCGGACCCCGATGCAGTGGACCGGCGGTGCGCATGCAGGTTTTTCCGAGGTGGAACCGTGGATCCCGGTGGCAGCGAACTATCCGGCCGTCAACGTGGAAGCCGACCGCGCCGCGGACCAGTCCGTTCTTGCCTACTACCGCGCCCTGGTCCGGCTGCGGCACGAGTCGGACCTGGTCTCCCTGGGCGATTTCCACCTGCTGGACCCGGACCATCCGACACTGTTTGCCTACCGGCGTACCCGCGGGGACCGGGCCCTGCTGGTCCTGGGCAACGTGTCCGGGGAAGAGCAGCAGATACCGTCGGACCTGGAGGCCGGGGAACTGGTGCTGGGCAATTACGCCGAGGCGGGGGACCGCCGCCTGCTCCGGCCTTGGGAAGCCCGGATCCTGGACATTTCCGTCTATCCCGGCGGCTGACGGCTGCGGGGTTGCTACTGCTCAGCGGTCAGGCTGTGCGCGTACAGGTCAAGGAGCGCCGAAAGTCCGCCCTCCTGCATGGCCCGGCGCTGCCGCTGGGCACCCGTTCCGTGTTCCCAGAGACCTGCCAGGCCGGCATTCACCCACTCGGTGTCCCCTTCCTCCGCCAGCGCGTCGGAGATGAAGGCCATGAGGTCCTCGACGCGGGTACGCGCCGGTACCAGCCGGGCGGATACCGGATCCACGAGGCTGCCGCCGAGCCCTTCCCGGGCGGCCTGCCACATGGCGGCGTCCAGCAGTTCGTCGTCGGGCCGGGAATACGGCACACCCGCGCGGGCCTGGGCGACGGCGGTGCTGACCAGTCCTCGGATGATGCCCCCGAGCAGGACGGAGTCCCGGGCCCTTAGCTGCGCATCGCCGGCCCGAACTTCCAGGGTGGGGTAGGTATCCGAGAGCCTGGCCATCCACGTGAGCACTCCGCGGTCGATGATGGCTCCCGTGTCCACCAGCCGCTGGATCCGCCGCTCGTAGTCGGCGGCATCGCGGAACAGGGGAGCGCAGCCCTGCACCGGCCACCGGCGGTAGTGCACAACCCGCCAGCTGCCGAAACCGCTGTCCCGGTCCAGCCAATAGGGGGAGTTGGTGCTGAGGGCGATGACGGCGGGAAGCCATTCCCGGATCCGGTTCAATGCCTGGACGCCGGTTTCCTTGTCCGGCACCGCGACGTGCACGTGCAGGCCGTTGACGAACTGGTCGCCGACAATGCCCGGGGCACTTGCCTGGAGGTCCCGGTAGCGGTCCTTGTCCGTCAGTTCCGGGTAATGCTCCTCGATGCGCGGTGCGCTGGCGCTGCCGGAGGCGATCACCCCGGCCTTCCGGGCGCCGGCGTCCAGCTGGGTGCGGAAGTTGAGCAGGTATTCCTCAGCCTCGGTCAGGGTGGAGGAAACCGGTGTGGCCGTTTCGATCTGGCAGCTCAGCAGCTCACGCTGCACCTCGTCCTCGGTGACGCGGGGAGAGTCCTGCAGGAAGGCTTCGACTTCTGCAGCCTTGTGGACCGGCAGGCCGGTGACGGGGTCGAGCAGCAGGAATTCCTCTTCGATGCCCAGTGTTGCCATTTCAGTTCTCCCGTGGATTTGGCGGCCGGACCCCAACCGGTGCCGCTGGTTTTGTCGTGTTTGAGCCTAGTAGGCCATCGGGCCCCTTTGCCAAATCGGCCGTGGCGCCGGCAGGGGTCAGCCGGCCTCGGAACCCAGCGACCGGGCGTACAGTTCCGCCAGCGCCGGGTATCCGCCGGTACGGACGGCTGTCCGCTGCCGCTCGGCCCCGGTGCCGGAGGTCAGGACCCGGGCAATGCCGGCCCTCACGAAGTCGGTGTCACCGGCGTCGTCCAGCGCCTGCGCCACGAACTCCAGCAACACCCGCAGGTGCGCGGCGGCGGGGGTGCTGCCGCCGGGATGCGCGAGCAGGTTCCCGCCCAGACCGAAGCGGGCCGCCTGCCATAGCCCGGCGTCGAGCAGTTCCGGCTCCGGGACGTCGGCAGCCGGCTCGGCGGCCGCCAGCGTACTGACCAGCGCACGTATCAGCGCCGCCAGCAGGAGGGAGTCCCGGGCCTCAAGCTGGGCGTCGGCGATCCGGACCTCAACGGTGGGATAGTTTTCGGAGAGCCGGGCTGCCCAGCCTACGTGGCCGGCGTCAAGTACCACGTCGGTGGCCAGCAGCCCCTGGAGCCTGCGGTCGTAGTCGGCGGCATCGGCGAAAACTGGCGGGCAGCCCTGCACCGACCAGCGCCGGTAGTGGACCATCCGCCAACTGGCGAAGCTGGTGTCCTGCCCCCGCCAGTACGGTGAGTTGGCTGCCACGGCGCCCAGCAGGGCCAGCCAGGGACGAAGTCCGTTCAGCACCCGGACGCCGGTGTCCCGGGAAGGGATTCCCACGTGGACATGGGTGCCGTTGACATACTGCTCATTGGCGACCGCTCCGGTGAGGGCGCCCATCCGCTGGTATCGGTCGGTGCTGTTGAGCACTGCCGGGGTTTCGGGGATCCGCGGTGCCGCACCGGTGGCGGCCACGCCGACCCCCGCCGCTGCTGCTGCCGCGGCGAGCCTGGAGCGGAAGCCCAGGAGCGCGTCCATCGCGTCCGAACGGGTGGTGCAGACCCTGGTGGCGCTCTCCACCTGCGCCTCCAGCAGCTCCGCGGAACTGGTGAAATTTGCCTGTTCCGGGGACATCAGAGCGCGCGTAAGTTCCTGTGCTCCGGTCGGGAACCCGGTCCGGGGGTCGACCAAGAGGAATTCTTCTTCGATGCCGAAGGTGAAGACCATGGGTAGTTCTCCCTGCACCGGCCGCGCCGGATTCCGACAATTCTATGTAGGCCCGTGCGGCGGCGCACCCCGACGGCACCCAGAGGGACAGTAGGGCCAGAAGCCCGGCGCCGGCGGCCATACAGCCCAGAACCAGATTCAACGCTATGTTGGCTGCCGCCGCAATGCGCCGCGCTGTCCGCTGATCCGGCCCAGCGCCAGGCCGACGGCGGCGGCGAGCAGGCCCACGCTCAGGAGAAGGTAGGGGCCGGGGTCCTCACGCCGGGTTCATGCCGTCCGTACCGCCCGCCAGGTCAGGGTGAGGTAGGGCAGGTCCAGGAGATCCCCGGGTGCATGTCCGAGGTGCTCGTAAAGGTACCAGGAGAGGTTCGAGTGCAGTTTTTCCCGCGCGGCGGTGTCGGCGGACAAGTAGAACGCACGGGACCGGGCCAGTTCACACAGGTCTTCCGGGGTCATCGGCTGCGTCCAGGCCACGGTGGAGGACTCTTCGAGCGTGAACTCGGGGCCCAGCTCCGGCCGGAAGCCAGGGCGCAGGACATCACCGGCATGGATGATGCGCGAATAGCGGTGGACCCAGGGAACGCTTACATCGAGCTGGTTCCAGACCAGTCCCAGGATGCCGTGCGGGCGCAGGATGCGGGCGAACTCCCGGCTTGCAGCGGCGGGATCGCACCAGTGCCAGGCCTGGGCAACGGTCACCGCATCCTGGCTGGACGCAGGCAGGCCGGTGGCTTCGGCCGTGCCGACCGCCACCGGAACATCCGGAAGCAGCAGGGAGAGCTGGTTCAGCATGTCCCGGGACGGATCCACGGCGCAGACGTTCACCCCGGCGGCCCGCAGCTCGCGGGTGTATTTCCCCGTGCCGGCGCCGACGTCGGCCACATCCCGGACCGGGGGCGCGCCCGGTGCTTCGGAGCGGTCCAGCAGCCAGCGCACGGCTTCGGCGGGATAACCGGGGCGGATCCGGTCATAGTGTTCCCCGCCTGCCTGGTAGCTGTCCGCCAGCTGCCGGCGGCGCAGCGCCTCGAGCCGGGGTCCGGAAGCACCCACGGTTACAGAAGGTCGTCCAGATCGGGATTCAGCCGCTGCAGCACCTCACTGTGCAGTGTCCCGTTGGTGGCCAGGGCGTTTCCACCGAACGGGCCGTCTTCGCCTTCCAGCGAGGTGAAGCGCCCGCCTGCCTCGGTGACGATCGGCACGAGGGCAGCCATGTCATAGAGGTTCAGCTCGGGTTCGCAGGCAATGTCCACTGCGCCCTCGGCAACCATGCAGTAGGACCAGAAGTCGCCGTAGGCACGGGTACGCCAGACGGTCTCGGTCAGGTCAAGGAACTCTTCCAGGTTGCCGCGGTCCTTCCAGCCGCCGAGGCTGGAATAGGACATCGACGCATCCGAGAGCCGGGAGACGTTCGACACCCGCAGCCGGGTGGCGGCGGCAAGGGACCGGCCCATATAGGCGCCGGTTCCGGTAGCGGCCCACCAGCGCTTTCCCAGGGCGGGGGCACTGACGACGCCGACCACCGGCACGCCGTCGTCGACCAGGGAGATCAGCGTGGCCCATACGGGGACGCCGCGGATAAAGTTCTTGGTGCCGTCGATCGGATCGATGATCCACCGCCGCGGGCCCGAGCCGCTGGAACCGAACTCCTCGCCCAGGACGGCGTCGCGGGGCCGGGCGCGTGAGAGCTGTCCGCGGATGGCATCTTCGGCGGCCTTGTCCGCATCGGTTACCGGGGTGAAGTCCGGCTTGGTTTCGATCTTCAGGTCCAGGGCCCGGAACCGGGACATGGTCTGGTCATCCACGGAGTCGGCCATCACGTGGGCCAAGCGCAGGTCATCGTTGTAGTTCTGAACGAACGGCATACTGTCCAACTTATCCTTAGTCGGCGGGCACAACCCCGCATTACGCCCGTTAGCGGGCGGTGTCCTGACAAATCCCTGCGGCTACAAACCTGCCGTCCCGGGTAACGCTATTGCTCCCCGAGCTCCTTTGCGGAGGATCTGTTCTCCGTGCGGGTGCCGGTGCCCAGCAGCCGGCGCAGCGAGGCTAGCCGTGCGGGCCCTGCGGGTCCGGCGTGTCCGCCTTCCACCCAGGGGTCCAGCCCGCAACCGACGGCGGCGGAATCGTGCCGGCATCCGCGTTCGCAGTCGGCCGTGCCCGGCTCGAGGTCGGGGAAGGCCTGCAGGATCCGGTCCGGGTCCACGTGGGCCAGGCCGAACGAGCGGATGCCCGGCGTGTCGATGATCCAGCTTCCCGCCGGAGCATCGCTTAGCCGCAGCGCCAGGGCGGAGGAGGACGTGTGCCTGCCGCGCCCGGTCACCGCGTTGACTCCTCCGGTGGCGCGGTCCGAACCCGTCAGGGCGTTGACCAGCGTGGACTTGCCCACGCCGGAGGGGCCCACCAGGACACTGACGCTTCCCTCCAGCACTTCGTGCAGGGCTTCGACGGCGCTGCCCTGCAGGTGGGCGGAGAGGCCGTCATCGGAGCGGGCGTCGATGCCGGAAGCGTCATCCGCGGCGGTGCGGCTGATGATCACGTCCAGGTCCAGGTGTTCGTAATTGGCCAGCAGTTCGGCGGGGTCCTTGATGTCCGCCTTGGTGATACACAGGACGGGGGAGATCCCGGCGTCGTACGCGGCAACGAGGGCGCGGTCGATAAAGCCGGTGCGGGGCTCGGGGTTGGCCGCTGCCACCACGATCACGAGCTGGTCGGCGTTGGCCACGACCACGCGTTCCACCGGATCCGTATCATCGGCGCTGCGCCGCAGCAGGGTCCGGCGTTCCTCCACGCGGACCAGCCGGGCCAGGGTGTCCGGTGCGCCGCTGACATCGCCGACGAGTGCCACCAGGTCCCCGGCCACCACCGGGGTGCGCCTCAGCTCCCTGGCGCGCGCGGCAATGACGGTGCGCTCGTTGGCGGTGTCTTCATCCACCACAGCTGTGTAGCGGCCGCGGTCGACGGTGATGATCCGCCCGATGACGGCGTCGTCGTGGGCCGGGCGGTCCTTGGTACGGGGCCGCGAGCCTTTCTTATTCGGCCGGACGCGGACGTCGGATTCGTCCCAGCCGCTGGTACTGCGTGGCATGCTTAGGCTCCCGCCGATCGGGTCAGCTGCTGCCAGAGTTCGGGGAACTGCGGCAGGGTCTTGGCTGTCGTGGAAATGTCGCGGACGACGACGCCGGGTACGGCGAGGCCGATCAGGGCGCCGGCGGTGGCCATCCGGTGGTCGGCGTAGGTTTCCCAGGTGCCTCCGTGCAGCGCGGCCGGCCGGATGATCAGGCCGTCCGGTGTTTCTTCGGCATCGCCGCCGAGCCGGCGGATTTCAGTGACGAGTGCGGCAAGCCGGTCCGTCTCATGGCCGCGGAGGTGCGCTATCCCGGTGAGGCGGGACGGTGAATCCGCCAGTGCGCAGAGAGCGGCAACCGTGGGTGCCAGTTCGCTGGTATCGGCAAGGTCCGCGCCGTGGATGCGGCCGGTGCCGGTGACCGTGAGGGTACCGTCGGTCAGATGGACGGACGCTCCGAGCTCAGGGAGGATTCTCCGCCACTTGTCTCCGACCTGGGTGGTGGCGGCCGGCCAGCCGCTGATCCGGACCGTCCCGCCCGTGACAAGGGCCGCGGCGAGGAAGGGGCCCGCGTTGGACAGGTCCGGTTCAATGGCTGTGTCGAAGGCGGCAATGGAGCCGGGCGACACCTTCCATTCGCCGGGGACGGAGTCGTCGACCTCGACTCCGACGCCGCGCAGCACGGAAACGGTCATGGCAATGTGGTCCGGGCTCGGCAGCGTGCTGCCCCGGTGGACAAGGTGCAGGCCGGCATCGAAGCGCGGCGCTGCCAGCAGCAGGGCTGAAACGAATTGGGAGGAGGCCCCGGCGTCGATGTCCACGCGGCCTCCGGTGACGCGGCCGGAACCGGTGACCGTGAAGGGCAGGGAACCGGCACCGCCGTCGTCCACCTCGATGCCGAGGGCGCGGAGGGCGCCGATGATGGCGGACATGGGGCGGGAACGGGCGTGCGGGTCGCCGTCAAAGGCGGTGGTGCCGCCTGCAAGGGCCGCCAGGGGCGGGACGAAGCGCATCACCGTCCCGGCCAGGCCGCAGTCCACCCGGCGCGTTCCGAAGGCGGCTGCCGGAAGGGGATCGATCAGCAGGTCCGGTCCGAAGGCGCCGTCGCCCTCGACGGCCGTGACTGTTGCTCCGAGGCTGCGGAGGGCGGAGACCATCAGGTCCGAGTCCCGCGAATGCAGGGGTGCCCGCAGCCGGGACCTGCCGTCGGCAAGGGCGGCGAGGACCAGGTATCGGTTGGTCAGCGACTTCGAACCCGGCACGCAGACGGTTGCGTCAACGGGCGAGGATACGAGGGGTGCCGGCCAGTCTGCCGGCACCCCGGCATTCGGAGCGCTCATTGCTGCTAGGAACCGACGATGTCCGAAGCGGCGTTGGAGACGGCCTTGAGCTGCTTGCGCGTGCTCTTGGACACCGACTTGGATACTGCACGGGTCTTGCGGCCGGTATCCGAGGCCAGGTGGCCGGCACGCCAGGCCAGGCCCGGACGGCCGTTGGTGTCCACTGCAGCGAGCAGTACGCCTCCGATGAGGGAGAGGTTCTTGAGCAGCTGGTTGCGCCGCTCCTTCCGCTCTGCTGCGGTGGAGGCTTCCGCGTTGCGGTACTCCACCACGGAGTTCAGAGCGGCGGTCCCGGCCAGCAGGAGGGACGCCAGGCGGGAAAACTTGCCCATGCCGAGCATGGAGGCGGCACCTACCTGCGTGTAGCCGACAACCTTGGCCACGAGTGCCGGGTTGGAGGTGAATGCTGCGGCGGAAGGAACAGCGGACCCGATTTTCTTCAGCGTGGGGGTGAGCTGTTCAGCGGTCTGGTCGGCATTGCGAAGGCGCTCAACGCCTACGGCTACGAAACCGGTGGCGAGCAGCGGGCGGGCAATCAAACGGACTATCGACATAAGTGCACTCCTGGGAAATCCATCAGTTACGCGTACAAAAACGACATGTGGTGCTGCTTCCACCTTAGTCTGGCATTCCGCGGACTCCGGAACACGTGCCGTTTGGCGCGCTGCGGCCAGCCCGGAGGAGCGGCGGGAATAGCGGGCCGGGCGCCGTGGTTGGCACCAGTATCAGGATGTGCTTTGTCTACAGGCAGGAGAAAAGCATCGTGCCAGCCGCCACGCTGACCGCAGCGCGGACCGTCCCCGGGCCGAAGCTAAGCGTCCGGGTTCCGTCCCGCACCGTAGACTGGGAGGTGATGAGAACTGATGCGCCGGAAGGCAGCCCCCACGTGGAAAACTTCGAGCTCGACGTTGCCACCGAATCGGACGAGGCACGCAAGCTTCGCTTCGAGCAGGACGCCATGCAGTATGTGGACCAGCTCTATTCGGCGGCCATGCGCATGGCGCGCAATCCCTCGGATGCGGAGGACTTGGTCCAGGAGGCCTACACCAAGGCGTTTTCCGCTTTTCACCAGTACCGGCCGGGAACCAACCTTAAGGCCTGGCTCTACCGCATCCTGACCAACACCTACATCAACCTTTACCGCAAGCGGCAGCGGGAACCCCTGCAGGCCAACTCCGATGGTGTTGAGGACTGGCAGCTGGCCCGCGCGGCCGAGCACAGCTCCACCGGGCTCCGCTCGGCGGAGGCAGTAGCGCTGGACCACCTGCCGGATTCCGATGTGAAAGACGCCCTGCAGTCCATTCCTGAGGAGTTCCGGCTTGCCGTGTACTTCTCCGATGTGGAGGGCTTCGCCTACAAGGAAATTTCAGAAATCATGAACACGCCGATCGGCACCGTGATGTCCCGGCTGCACCGCGGACGCAAGATGCTCCGCGAGCTCCTGGCGGAGTACGCACATGAACGCGGTATCAAGGGCAAAATGTCCGCAGCCGAAGCCGCCGGCGCATCAACCAAGAAACAGGGGAATGAGCTATGAGCGATTGCCAGAGCCTGGGCGATTGCGACGACGCCCGCATCGAACGGCTGTATGAATACCTGGACGGCGCCCTGTCCCACGATGACCTCGTGGAAATCAAGGAGCACCTCGACGGCTGCCCCGAGTGCGCCCAGGAACATGACCTGGAGTGCGTGATCCGTTCCGTCGTGAAACGCTCCTGCACGGAGGCGGCGCCTGAGACGTTGAAGGCCAGCATCCTGACGCGTATCAGCCAGATCCAGACGGCGGACCACTAGGCAAGAGGTCCTGTGCGCAGCCGCAGACGTAAAAGAACCCCCGGCACCAATCGGTTCCGGGGGTTCTTTTGCCTGACCAACTGGTCACGCGGCTACCAAAGCTCTGCTTAGGTGTTGGGACGCTTACCGTGGTTAGCGCCGCCGCGCTTACGGTCACGACGCTTGCGTGCACGCTTGCTCATAGCTGCCTCCTTTGATTCGAAAAGTTCTGCCCTCCAGTGTCCCACATGCCTTACGTGCACGCCTAACGCGTGCCCCGGCCCGACGCCGGTGCTGGCGGTCCGGCCGGGCCGGACTTTTCCGGCCGCCTAGACGAACGCCGATTTCCCGGTGACGGCCCGGGCCACGATCAGTGAATTGATTTCGTAACTGCCCTCGTAGGTATAAAGGATTTCGGCATCTCCGAAGAGTTTGCCCATTTCATAGTCCGTGCTGATTCCGTTACCCCCCAGCAGGGACCGTCCCATGGCCACCGATGCCCGCGCCAGACGGGTGGTGGTGGACTTGGCCATCGCCGCCTGGACCATTTCCAGCCGGCCGTCTTCCTGGATCCGAGCCAGCTGTACCATCAGCGAGAGCGAGACGGAGGCGTTGCCCAGGATTTCGGCCAGCTGCTGCTGGATCAGCTGGAACCGGGCAAGCTCCCTGCCGAACTGTTTCCGATTTAACGCGTAGGCGCGTGCGATGTCGAATGCGGCCAGCTGGATGCCGGCGGCCTGCCAGCCCACCCAGGCGCGCGAATCGCGCAGCAGCTCATTGGCCTTGGAAAAGTCGGTGGCGCCGGGCAGCAGGTTGGCTGCCGGGATGCGGACGCCGTCGAGGGCAATGTCCGCGTTCTGCATGATCCGCAGCCCGATCTTGTTCCCGATCTTCGCGGCCGTGTACCCCGGCCGGTCCGTTTCGACGATGAAGCACTTTATCTGCTGGTCCGCGACGTCCCTCGCCCAGACCAGGGCAAAGTCGGCAATGGTGCCGGCGCCGATCCAGCGCTTGGCGCCGTCGATCACCCATTCGTCCCCCTCACGGCGTGCCGTGGTGGACAGTCCTCCGGCTATGTCCGATCCGTGGTCCGGCTCGGTCAGGGCGAAGGCCCCGATGCTGGTCAGAGCGGTGAGTCCCGGCAGCCAGCGGGCCTTCTGTTCCTCGGAGCCGAGCTGGTGGATCATGCCGACAATCAGCTCATTGTGGATTCCCACCAGTGCGGAAAGGGAAACATCGGCCCGCGCCACCTCCGCGTACATGAGTCCCTTGAACAGCTTTGACGTCCCGTCCGTCTGCAGTGCTCCGAGGCCGTATTTGCCCAGCTCGGCCACCAGGGCCACGGGGAATTCCTCCCGGTTCCAGTAGTCGATCGACGCCACCCGGATCCGGGACTGGAGGAAGGCCCTTACCTCCCGGTAGCGGGAGCGCTCATCCGGCGGGAGAAGGTCAACGATGTACAGGGGATCAACGTCGGGGAAGGGCGGGATTTCCAGGTTCCGTCCGGTGGCAGGTCCTTGTGTCGGCACGGGCAAACATCCCTTCGTCATGACCCGGAACGACAGTGGACCGGCTCTGCTAAACCCTTGGACGTCCTACTATATTGCAGCGTGACGGAGGTCACCATTGCGCCGCCCGCGGCCCGGGCGGAAGCAGCGCGGAAAAGCTAGGCTTGGCCTATGACAGCCAGAACGGGAAGCCGGGGGTGCCGTGGCAACGCCGCTGCCGCGTGATCCCATCGCGGACGCACGGTCGAATTGGGAACGGCACGGCTGGTCCGATGCCGCCGCACCGATGGCCGCAGTCACGGCGATCATGCGTACCCAGCAGATTCTGCTGGCCAGGATCGAGGAGGTACTGAAGCCGTTCGGCCTGACCTTTTCCCGGTACGAACTCCTCACCCTCCTCAGCTTTGCCCGCAGCGGGGCGCTGCCCATGAACAAGGCCAGCGCGCTTCTGCAGGTACACCCCACCTCGGTGACGAACGCCGTCGACCGCCTGCAGCATGCGGGCCTGGTACTCCGCACGCCGCATCCCACGGACGGACGCACCACCTTGATCGAACTGACGCCTCAGGGACGGACGCTGGCCAAGCAGGCGACCTTGGCATTGAACTCGGCGGTGTTCGCGCACTCCGGATTCGAAGAGCAGGACGTGGATCAGCTGATCCGGATCCTCGGCAGGTTCCGCAGGAACGCCGGCGACTTCAGCGGATGAGGTCCCGTTTCAGCGGTGGGTGAAGTCCGGCTTGCGCTTCTCGACGAAGGCAGCCATGCCTTCCTTCTGGTCCTCGGTGGCGAACAGCGAGTGGAAAACGCGCCGTTCGAAGAGCACTCCCTGGGCCAGCCCGGTCTCGAAAGCCGCGTTGACGGCTTCCTTGGCTATCAGGGCCACCGGCTTGGACTTGGAGGCAATGACCTCGGCGGCTTTCACGGCTTCCTCCACCACATCCGCAGCCGGCACCACGCGGGAAACCAGGCCGGCACGTTCGGCTTCCGCGGCGTCCATCCGGCGCCCGGTCAGGATCATATCCATCGCCTTGGCCTTGCCGACGGCGCGGGTGAGCCGCTGGGAACCGCCCATGCCGGGGAGGACTCCGAGATTGATTTCCGGCTGGCCGAATGCCGCGTTGTCTCCGGCGATGATGAAGTCGCACATCATTGCCAGCTCGCAGCCGCCGCCCAAAGCGAACCCGGACACGGCGGCGATCACCGGGATACGCAGGCGCGTGAAGTCTTCCCAGCCGCGGAACCAGTCCGCGGCATACATGTCCATGTAGCCCTTGGACTGCATCTCCTTGATGTCCGCACCGGCAGCGAAGGCCTTGCCGGAGCCGGTGATCACCACCGCCCCGACCTCTGGGTCGGCGTCCATGGCGGACACGGCGTGCACCAGTTCGTCCATGGTGGCCTTATTGAGCGCGTTCAGCGCCTCGGGCCGGTTGAGCGTAACGAGCCCCACCCGTCCGCGCTGCTCTACGAGAATGCTGGTGTACTGCTCCGTCATGCCTGGCCCCTCAGTTGCGGATTCAGAATCGTGTAGTGCGCAAAGACCCTAGTGCGCGGACTTGTCCCGGATATCGGTGATGATGCCGGAGAAGTCCCGGCCCGCGCCGCCTTCAGCAGCAAAGTCATCGTAGATGGCGGACGCGAGCGGTCCCAACTGCGCGGCGACGCCGGTGCTTTCGAGGGCGTTGAGGGCCAGCTTGAGGTCCTTGGCCATCAGGGCCCCGGCGAAGCCCGGCTGGTAGTCCCGGTTGGCGGGGCTGGCGGGCACCGGACCCGGGACGGGGCAGTTGGTGGTCAGTGCCCAGCACTGGCCGGAGGCCGCGGAGGCGACGTCGAACAGGGCCTGGTGGGTCAGGCCCAGCTTTTCGCCCAGCACAAAGGCTTCGCTGACCGCGATCATCGAGATTCCAAGAATCATGTTGTTGCAGATCTTGGCGGCCTGCCCTGCGCCCTGGCCCCCGCAGTGCACAACGCGCCGGCCCATCACCTCGAGCATCGGCGTAACCGCTGCGAAGTCCTCCGGCAACGCGCCCACCATGAACGTCAGCGTGCCTGCCTCGGCGCCCACGACGCCTCCGGAAACCGGCGCGTCCACGGCCCTGTGCCCGGCAGCAACCGCGAGGTCCGCCGCCTCGCGGGCCTCCTCCACGTTGATCGTGGAGCAGTCCAGGAAAAGGGTGCCGGGCGCGGCGGCCTCGAGCAGTCCCGGCTCGCCTCCGGTACCGCCGTAGGCGTCCAGCAGGTGCTTGCCGCTGGGCAGCATGGTGAGGACCACCCCGGCACCGGCCACCGCGTCCGCGGCAGTGCCGGCAGTGGTGATGCCGTTGTCCCGGGCTGTTTCGAGGGCGGCGGGCACCACGTCGAAGCCGGTCACCGGGTATCCGGCGTTCACGAGACGGACGGCCATCGGCCCGCCCATGTGGCCCAGTCCGAGGAAGGCGACCGGCGTAGTGGATGTGGGCTCAGGCATTGTTGTCCTCCTTGGAAAGAATCAGTTCACGGTCGCCCAGCGGTGCGAAATAGGAGGCGACGTCGTCGTCGCCCACCTCCGCCAGGGTGGCGGGCTGCCAGCGCGGGGAATAGTCCTTATCCACCACCTGGGCACGGATGCCCTCCCGGAAATCGGAGCCTGCAAGGAACCGCAGTCCCACCCGGTACTCCTGCTCGAGGGCTTTCTCCAGGCTCAGTCCCTTCACCCGGCGCAGGGATTCGAGCGCCACTTTCACGGCGGTCGGGGATTTGGCCGCAATCGCCTCGGCAGCCTTGGCTGCCTGCTCCTCACCGGTGTTGTCCCGCAGCCGGCGCACGATCTCTTCCGCATCGTTGCCCGCATAGCAGGCGTCAATCCATTCCTGTCCGGCGAGTCCCGACGGCGGGGCCTCCTCCGCGAAACGCGCGACGGCGGCGTCCGCGGGCTCGTTTTCCAGGGCCCGGGCGAGGTCGGGCAGGTTCGCGGAAGGAATGAAGTGATCCGCGAACCCCAGGAACAGGGCGTCGGCGCCGCTGAGGTGGGCGCCGGTGAGGGCTGCATGCGTGCCGGTCTCTCCGGGGGCGCGGGAAAGCAGCAGGGTTCCGCCGACGTCGGGTACGAAGCCGATGGTGGTCTCGGGCATGCCCAGCCGGGTGCGTTCCGTGACAATCCGGACGGAGCCGTGTGCGGAGATTCCCACTCCGCCCCCGAGCACCAGGCCGTCCATGAAGGCCACATAGGGCTTGGGGTAGGCCGAAATGAGCGAGTTGAGCGTGTATTCGTCCGCCCAGAAGGCTGCCGAAGCGTTGCCGCCGTCGAGCATGTCACGGTAGATGGCCACGATATCGCCGCCGGCGCACAGCCCGCGGTCGCCGGAGCCGCGCACCAGCACGGCCGCCACGGCGTCGTCGTCCGCCCAGAGCCTGAGCTGCTCCAGCATGGCCGAAGCCATCCCGGCAGTCAGCGCATTAACCGCCCGCGGACGGTTCAACGTGACCACTCCGAGCCGGCCGCGGCGTTCGAACAGGATCTCCTCGGTGGCAGGGGCCTGCTGGCCCGTCGTCGGCATCAGCTGCCTTCCGGCATGACGAAGCTGGCACCGGTGCGGATGCCCGATGGCCAGCGGGTGGTGACCGTCTTGGTCTTGGTGTAGAAGCGGAACGCATCGGCGCCGTGCTGATTGAGGTCGCCGAAACCGGAGGCCTTCCAGCCGCCGAAGGTGTAGTAGGCGATGGGGACCGGAATCGGGACGTTGATGCCCACCATGCCGACCTGGACCCGGCTGGCGAAATCCCGGGCGGAGTCGCCGTCCCTGGTGAAGATCGCCACCCCGTTGCCGAACTCGTGCTCGCTGCACAGGCGCAGTGCCTCGTCGTAGTCCTCCGCCCGGAGGACGCTGAGCACGGGGCCGAAGATTTCTTCCTTGTAGATCGTCATGTCCTTGGTGACGTTGTCGAACAGGGTGGGCCCGACCCAGAAGCCGCCCTCGTAGCCCTCAACCGTCAGTCCGCGCCCGTCCGAGCGCAGGGTGGCGCCTTGGTCCACTCCGGCCTGAATATAGCCTTCGATCCGTTCCTTTGCGGACGCCGCGACGACCGGTCCGAAGTCAGAGTCCCCGGCGAGGCTGTGGCCCACTTTCAAATCTGCGATCCGCTCTTCCAGCTTGGCCACGAGCGCATCGCCGGTGGCCTTGCCGACCGGCACGGCCACGGAGATCGCCATGCAGCGTTCGCCGGCGGAGCCGAAGCCGGCACCGATCAGGGCATCGGCTGCCATGTCCAGGTCGGCGTCGGGCATGATCACCATGTGGTTTTTCGCGCCGCCGAAACACTGGGCGCGTTTTCCGTGCGCCGCGGCAGTGGCATAGATGTACTGCGCAATCGGCGTGGAGCCGACAAAGCCGACGGCCTGCACCCGCGGGTCCTCCAGCAGGGCATCCACTGCTTCCTTGTCGCCGTTGACCACGTTGAAGACGCCGGCAGGAAGGCCTGCCTCGGTGAAGAGTTCGGCAAGCCGCAGGGGGACGGAGGGGTCCCGCTCCGAGGGCTTGAGGACGAAGGAGTTGCCGGCCGCGAGTGCGGGGCCGGCTTTCCACAGGGGAATCATGGCGGGAAAGTTGAACGGCGTGATCCCCGCGACGACGCCGAGCGGCTGGCGCAGGGAATGGACGTCGATGCCCGCGCCTGCGTTGTCCGAGAATTCACCCTTGAGCAGATGCGGGGCACCGGCAGCGAATTCCACGACCTCTATGCCCCGCTGGATGTCGCCCTTCGCGTCGGCGAGGGTCTTGCCGTGTTCGGAAGACAACAGCGTGGCCAGTTCGGTCAGGTTCTGGTTCACCAGGTCCACAAACCGAAGCAGGATCCGGCCCCGCCGCTGCGGGTTCATGGCCGCCCATTCCGCCTGCCCCTTTTCCGCATTGGACACCACGTTGCGGACTTCCTCAGCGCTGGCCAGCGGCACCTTCGCCTGGACCTCGCCCGTGCAGGGATCATAGACATCGCCGAAGCGTCCGGAGGCGCCTTGCAGCTGCTGTCCGCCGACGTAATGGGATAGCTCCCGAACCATAATGGAATGCTCCTTTGCACCGTGGAATGCCGAAGCGCCTTCGGCTAAATGTGAGCCGTGACACTTTCGTCCACCCCAACATACCCCACCTGAATTCCGGACCGTCTGCGCGGCGTGCGGGCGGCCGCGGCAACCGTTCCCATCGCATACTGCGGGGGCTTAAACAGCTGCGGCGGCGCCGCGGGGAAGCTGGACTTCCGCCGCCGGCGCCGCCGCAGCGGTGGGCGCTGTTATTCCGTACTGCCGGCTGCGAGCAGTGCGTTGCGCTGCTCGCGGCGGTAGGCCTGCTCCGCCGGGTCCGGTACCGGGGCCGCGGCCAGCAGGCGGCGGGTGTACGGATCCTGCGGGTATTTCAGGACCTGTTCGGTGGAGCCCTGTTCCACCATCCGGCCCTTGTTCAGCACCGCGATGTGGCTCGCGAGGATTTCCACTACGGCCAGGTCGTGGCTGACGAACAGGCAGGCAAAGCCGTATTCCTGCTGCAGGTCCTGCAGCAGTGCCAGGACGCGGGCCTGGACGGACACGTCCAGTGCCGACGTCGGCTCATCCGCCACGAGCAGGGACGGGCGCAGCGACAGGGCCCGCGCGATGCCCACGCGTTGGCGCTGGCCGCCGGAGAGCTCGTGCGGATACCGGTTGCGGAAACTCCTGGGCAGCTGGACATCGTCGAGCAGGTTCTCCACCCGCTTGTCGAGTTCGGCCTTGGCGAGCTTCTCATGGAGGAACAGCGGTTCGCCGATGCTTTCGCCGATGGACATGCGGGGGTTGAGCGAGGCTGCCGGGTCCTGGAACACGATGGCGAACTTCCGCCGCAGCGGCCGCATCTTTTTCGGGGAGAGGCCGGCAATGTCGGTTCCGTTGATCCGGACGCTACCCTCGGCTACCGGCAACAGGCCCGTCACGGCGCGGCCGATGGTGGATTTGCCCGAGCCGGATTCCCCGACCAGGCCCATCACTTCGCCCGGCATGATGGTGAAGGAGACATCGGAGACGGCGCGGAAGGCCGGCTGGCGGAACCTTCCCGGATACTCGATGGCTACATTCTCCAGCTGCAGGGCCGGTGTCTGCGATGAGGTAGGCTCGGCGACTTCCTCGGAGGCCAGCATCACGGCGCGCGGTGCGTCGGTGATCTGCAGCGAACCGTCGTCTTCGACCTCGACGGCGGCGAGCACCCCGCCGACCTTGGAACCAAGGTGCGGGACGGCGTCGAGCAGGGATTTTGTGTAGTCCTGCTGCGGGGCGCCGAACAGGTCGGGCACGGCGGCGGCTTCCACGATCCGGCCGTTCTGCATCACGATCACGTTGTCGGCCAGGTCGGCCACCACACCCATGTCGTGGGTAATGAGCAGGATGGCACTGTTGAGGCGCTTGTTGAGTTTGCGCAGCAGCTCCAGCACCTCCGCCTGGACAGTGACGTCCAGGGCGGTGGTCGGTTCGTCGGCAATCAGCAGGATCGGGTCATTGGCGATGGCAATGGCGATCATGGCCCGCTGGCGCTGGCCGCCGGAGAACTGGTGCGGGTAGTTGTCGTAGCGGGTTTCCGGATCGGGGATCTCCACCATGCGCAGCAGCTCGATGGCCCGTTCCTTCGCCTGGGCGGGGGAGGCATCGGTGTGCTGCTCGATGATTTCCTTGACCTGTTCGCCCACCGTGAGTACCGGATTCAGTGCCGTCATGGGTTCCTGGAAGATCATCGCGATGTCATTGCCGCGGACCTTCCGCAGGGACGACTGGGAGGCGCCGATGAGCTCCTTGCCCAGCAGCTTGGCGCTGCCGCTGGAGCGCCCGTTGCCGGGCAGCAGGCCGAGCAGGGCCATGGAGGACATGCTCTTGCCCGAGCCGGATTCCCCCACAATCGCCAGGATCTCCCCGGGATACACCCGGTAGTTGACGTCCTCGGCCGCCATGACCCATTCATTGTCGACGTTGAAGTCGACGCCGAGCCCGGTCACCTCAAGGATGGGGGTACCGTTCCCCGCCTCCGGTGTGTCGCTGTATACCGGTGTGGAGGTCATTGCTTGTTCCTTGTCTGTCGGGGATCGAAAGCGTCCCGGAGCCCGTCGCCGATGAAGTTCACGGCGAGGGCAATGGCCACGATGAACACGCCCGGCCAGAGGAAGACCCAGGGGCGCACGGTCATCGCGGACCGGTTCTCGTTAATCAGCTTGCCCAGGGAAGTGTCCGGGTCGCGTACGCCCAGGCCCAGGAAGCCCAGGGCGGTTTCGAGCAGGATCGCCCCGGAAATAGCCAGGGTGGCCGACACGATGATGACGCCCACCGTGTTGGGCAGGATGTGCTTGAAGATGATTCGGGCCGAGCTTGCCCCGACGGACTTGGCTGCCTCGACGAATTCCTTTTCGCGCAGGGAAAGGAACTCGCCGCGGACAATCCGGGCGAGCCCGGTCCAGGTGAGCATCCCCAGGAAGATCGCGAACACCACGATGCCGGACTTGGCAACCACCGTGGACAGCACGGCCGCAACCACCAGCAGCGGGATGGTGATGATGACGTCGGTGAAGCGCATCAGGACGGCTTCGACCCGGCCCCGGTAGTAGCCCGCCAGTGCCCCGACGACGGTGCCGATGACGGTGCCGACAATGCCGACAATGAAGGCGATGATCAGCGAGATCTGCGCGCCGCGCATGGTCATGGCAAAGTAGTCGCGGCCGAGGGCGTCCTGGCCGAAGGGGTGGTCGCCCAGCCCCGTCCAGGACAGCGTGGGCCTGCCGCCGTCGATGGTTTCCTGCACGTCGGAGAAGGTGTGCTTCCACCAGCCGGGAATGTGCAGCGGTCCGACCGTGATGCCGATCGAGGTGAACGCGAGGAGCACGATGAACACCAGGGCGATCACTCCGCCCATGGCGCCCTTGTGCCGCAGGAAGCGTTCCCGGACCAGTTGGGACTGGCTCTTGGCTTCCGTGATCTTGGGATCCTGGATGACGGCCCGCGTGGCGGGGGAGTCCGCCGTGACGCTCCGCTGGCTCTCCAGCGTCACGGCCGCCAGCTCGGGGCTGCTTTCCTTTGGCCCGTTGGCGGGAATCTTGTTTTCTGTCATTGCTCTACCAATCAGTTCAGGCTGATACGCGGGTCGAGGAACGCATAAGCGATATCCGCCAGCATGTTGAAGGTCACTGCTGCAACACCCGTCACGAGGAAGAACGCCATGATGACGTTGGGGTCCACGTTGTCGAGCCCGTCGGTGAACATTTTGCCCATGCCGTTCCATCCGAAGACCGACTCGGTGACCACGGCTCCGCCGAGCACGCCGGCGAAGTCGAAGGCCATGAGGGTGGTGATCGGGATCATGGCGTTGCGGAAGGCATGCTTGACCACGACGGTCCGCTCGCTCAGGCCCTTGGCCCGGGCGGTCCGGATGTAGTCCTGGGTCATCACGTCGAGCTGGCTGGCCCGGGTGTAGCGGGTGTAGGTGGCGAAGGAAATCAACATGATCGCTACGGTGGGCAGCACCAGGTACAGCGCGTAGTCCAGGTTCACTTCCCAGAAGGTTCCCTCGAGGTTGGGGGTGGATGAGCCGGTCGTGGGGATCGGCCTGCCCCCGGTCTTGCGGGAGAGCGACGGGTAGGCGTGCAGCAGGGCGTCCAGGAAGATGATGAACCCGATCAGCAGGCCGACGACGGCGGTCAGCCGGCGGGTCTGCCTGGCGTAGGGCCCGCCTACAAAGTGCCCGATGGCTGCCGATACGGCTACGGTGACCAGCGCCAGGGCGGCGATGGTCAGCCAGTTTGGATCCTGCATCAGGCCGGTGGTCGCCAGGTAGCCGACGAAACCGGCGGCCGCGGTGGCTAGCGCAGCATAGACAATCCGCCGGCGGCGGAACCCGGCGAAGAGCGCCGTGGCCCCGAGGGCAATGGCGAAGGCACTGACCAGGATCCCGACGGCACCGAAGCCGGGCGTGGTGAACCAGTTGCCGAGCAGCAGGAGCAGCATCGTGACCGAAGTAGCCACGGCTGCGATCGCGAAGACCTGGATCCGGCGGCGGCGGTCTCCGCCGATGATGACCATCCAGACCAGCCCGGCTACCAGTCCCAGGAGCACGATGCCCAGATAGGACATGGTGGGGTTCCCCAGCCAGGTGTTGAGGCTGATGGCCAGGTACTGCTTGAGCAGGGTGGAGAGCCAGAACAGCGGCATGGAAAAGAGGAGGAAGGCGACGAAGGTGATCGAGTAGTCGAACACGCTGTACTGCCGCAGTGCGGTGACGACGCCGACGAGGACGCCAAGGATGATCGCCAGCACCGTTGCTACGACCACCAGGCGGAAAGTGGAACCGACCGCGGATTGGAGCTGGTCGACGACGGGGTTGCCGACCCGGTCCAGGCCCAGCGTGCACTGTGCCCCGCCGGGGATGATGCACCGGCCGATTTCCTGGAGCCACAGCAGGTAGCGGATGTGGATCGGCTCATCCAGGTGCATTGCTTCGGTGCGGGCCGCGATGCGGGTTTCCCGGTCCTCGTTACGCAGTTCGGCCAGGTCGTGGAGGGGATCACCGGAATTGACGGCCAGGATAAACATGAGTGCGGTGGCGGCCAGAAGGATGAAGAACGAGCTTACCGCTCTTTTGAGAATGAAGTAGAACACCGTGGGGCTCCTTGGGATGGGACTGAAGAACACCGCGGACATAAGCAGAGGGATGGGCAGACCCGATGTCTGCCCATCCCCGCTTATGCCGCGGCTAGCGTGGTGCTGCGGCTAGGCCTGCTTCGTCCACTTGTAGGCGTTCCAGGTGATGCCGTTCTGGCTCGGATTCAGCTCCACGCCGTCAAGCTGGGCCGAATGCGCAACCACGCCGGAGTTCGCGAAGAGGACCACGTTGTAGACCTCGGCGGCGAGGATTTCCTCCACCTGGGTCTTCAGTTCCTTCACCTCATCGGCATCGGTGGAGCTGGCAATCTGCTCCCAGAGCTTGTCGACCTCGGCGTTGTTGAACTTGCCGTAGTTCTGCTCTCCGTCCGAGACGTAGATGGACTGGCCGCTGGCAGCCAGGCCGGAACCGGCCCAGGCGAACAGGGCGGCATCCCAGGCTCCGGGCTCAGCGAGCTTGGCACTCCAGTCGGCGTCCGGGCTGGGAATGATGTCGAAGCCCGCCTCGGTGCAGGAATTGTCGATCAGGGTGGTGATGTCGGCGCGCACCTGGCTGGTGGCGGAGTACATCAGGCGGACCGAGACAGGTTCGGTCTTGCCGGCATCGGCGAGGAGCTTCTTGGCGCCCTCGATGTCCACCTCGTCGTATTCGCTGGCAGACGGTGCACCTTCGAGGACTTCTTCGTATTCCTCCTGGCCCGGCTGGTATTCGCGCAGGTTGTCCACCGTGGTGCTTTCATTGATGGGCTTGGCGAACTTCTCGACAATGTCGGCGCGAGGTACGCACTTGGCGAAGGCCTGCCGGACGGCCAGGTCCTTGAACACGCCGTTCTCCGACTGGTCCAGGTCAATGTGGCTGAAGGTCAGTTCGGGGCCGGTGAGCATCTCGACGGAATCGCCGATGTTTTCGATGGCGGTCTTCGTGTCCACGGTGGGGCTGGCGGGCTCGATGATGTCGACCTCGCCGTTTTCCAGGGCCTGTACGGCTTCGGTGTCCGCGATGGTCTTGAAGACGATGGTTTCGGTCTTGCCCTTGCGCTCTTCGCCCCAGTAGTTCTCGTTGCGCTTGAGGGTCAGGGTGCCGTCGGTGGCATTGTCCAGCATGTACGGGCCGGAGGACGGGATCAGTGCCTCGTCCGGCAGGGTGGTGAGATCCGCTTCGTAGTTCCACCCGGTGTTCCAGAACTCGGCCATGGGTGTCAGGGCTTCGAGGTCCATGTCCTGGATGGCCGTGATGAGCTCTTCGCCGTTGTTGTCGGTGCTCATGCCGCCCTGCTCTGCCGCGATGTGCGCCGGCATGATCGGGCCGATCATCATGGCTTCCCAGTCTGCGTACGGGGTGTTGAAGACGATGTCGAACTCTTTGTCGCCGGCTTCGCCCTCGATCATCTTGGTCTGCGAGAAACCGTTGGTGGAGGACGGCTGGAAGATGTTCTCTTCCGGGGAGGGACCGACCTGGCCGGAGAATGCCGCCCAGTTCAGCAGGACGTCGTCGAAGTCGATGGGGGTGCCGTCGGACCACTTGGCGTCTTCGTTGATTTCGTAGTGCACGGTCAGGGGATCGTCACTGGTCTTTTCGAAGGTGCCGAACTCGTCGTCGTGGATGACGCCGTCGGGGCTGTACTCGACAAAGTTGCTGTGCACCAGGTTGTCGACGTAGCTGTTGTACGTGCTGTTGGTGTTGGCGGTGCTGGAGTTGTAGGCGTCGGGTGCCTGGCTGATGGCAATGTTGAGGGTCGAAGCGATGTTCTCGGTAGTTGGCTCCGAGCTCTCTTCGGTTTCGGTCCCGCCCCCGGCTGAGCCGCAGGCACCCAGGAACAGGGCCCCCACGGAGAGTGCGGCAAGAGCTGCCGTGCGCTTAGTACGCATCTGTAGTCCTAACTGGTGATGAGGAGTCAGGAACCACCAAAGATGGCCCCCCACGGCGGCCGTGATGACCGCCACATGTGGAGAAACAGTAACCACAAATTGTTTCCGCCGTGATGCAAGTTACACGTTGTTAACCGATCGTTATGGCGGTTTTACCCCCGCACAGCGGAAATCAGCGCGGATACAAGCAAAAAACCCTCCCGGCAGGTGCCGGGAGGGTTTGCACGCGTCCGTTTGTGACGCTGGGATCTAGTTCATGTCGGGCAGGTCCAGCCACTGGTACCAGCCGCGGTGAAGCACCAGCCAGGCCATGAGGCCGTAGCCGGCCTGGCCCGGCGTCCCGCCGTTGGCGGCCAGGTCGGTGCGCCACTGCTCGTGGTTCAGCAGCGGGTTGAGGGTATCCACGTACATGTGCTTGCGCCGCGTGGTGACGTCGCCGAAGGCTGCGGAAAGATCCGCGAGCCTGCGGTTGCGTTCCGGGTCAAGCCCGGGAGGCGGGCCCACGACGAAAACCTTGATGCTCATCTGCGCGGCGCCGTCCAGAATATTGGCCAGGTTCAGGCGGCTGCGGGCCGTGCTGAGGTCGAGGTCGAGGTCCCGGTCCGACAGGCCGATGACCAGGCGGTTCTCGCACCCGTCTTCGAACCGCCGCCCCGCCTCGGGCAGCCAGCGGTTGGCCAGTGCCTCGGTGCCCTCATTGGGTGCTGCCAGGCTATAGGCCTGGAGATTGACGTTCTCGGGCGATGTCCGGGCCAGGACCCGTCCGAGCCAGCCGAGTGCGCGCGGATCCCCGTGTCCGGCCAGCAGCTCATCACCTACCGCGGCAAGCCGAATTCTGCGTTGTTCCACTAGTCACCTTCTCGAATCAAAAAAAACGGGGGTGGGACGCCGAAGCGCCCCACCCCCAAACCTAGCCTACTGACGTTCGAAGGCCTTCTTCACCAAAATGTCCTGCTCCACTGCGTGGCGCTTGGCCGAGCCCGTAGCGGTGGATGCCGATGCGGGCCGGGAGACCAGGCGCAGACGGCGGTCCAGGTGCTGCGGCAGGTTGAGGCCGATGAAGGGCCACGGGCCCTGGTTGGCCGGCTCATCCTGCGCCCACACGATATCCGCATTGGGGTACTTCGCCACGGCTGCCCGGATCTCCTCGACAGGGAGCGGGTACAGCTGCTCCACGCGGACGATCGCGGTCTTCTCGTCACCGGTCTTCTGCCGGTTTGCCAGCAGATCGTAGTAGAGCCGCCCCGAGACGAGCAGTACGCGGTCGACGGCGTTCGCATCCAGTTCGGCATGCTCGCCGATCACCGGCTGGAACTCGCCGTGCGTGAACTCCTCCACCGAGGTAGCCGCTGCCTTCAGGCGGAGCAGCTGCTTGGGGGTGAAGACCACCAGCGGCTTGCGCGGACGGCTGTAGGCCTGGCGGCGCAGCAGATGGAAGTGCGAGGCACCCGTGGTCGGGTTGGCGACAATCATGTTGTCCTCAGCGCACATCTGCAGGAACCGCTCGATCCGCGCGGAGGAGTGGTCCGGTCCCTGGCCCTCGTAGCCGTGCGGCAGCATCAGCACCAGGGAGGAACGCTGGCCCCACTTCTGTTCGGCGGAAGAGATGAACTCGTCAATGATGGTCTGGGCGCCGTTGACGAAGTCGCCGAACTGGGCTTCCCACAGCACCAGTGCATCCGGGCGTTCCACCGAGTAGCCGTATTCGAAGCCCATGGCAGCGAATTCCGAAAGCAGGGAATCGTAGATCCACAGCTTCGCCTGGCCCGGGTCCAGTTCGGCCAGCGGCATCCACTCTTCGCCGGTCGCGCGGTCGTGGAAGACCGCGTGGCGCTGGGTGAAGGTGCCGCGGCGCGAGTCCTGCCCGGCGAGGCGTACGGGGACGCCTTCCATGAGCAGGGAGCCGAAGGCTGCGATTTCGGCGAAGCCCCAGTCGATGTTGCCCTCGCGGGACATCTGTTCGCGCTTCTCCAGCAGGGACTTCAGCTTGGGGTGGACCGTGAAGCCTTCCGGCACGGCGACGTGCGCCTTGCCGATATGGGCCAGGACCTCGGGGGAGACCGCCGTGCTGGCCGGCTTGATGATGGTGGTCCCTTCCTGCTGTGCGGCAGGACGTTCAAGGTCCGAAATTGCTTCCGTGTCCTTGGTGATGACCGGAATGGGCGAGGTCTGGGCGGCGTGCGTTTCCGCGAAGACCCGCTCCAGGCGGCCCTGGTAGTCGCGCATCGCCTGCTCGGCTTCGTCCTGGCTGATGTCGCCGCGTCCGATCAGGGACTCCGTGTACAGCTTCCGGACCGAACGCTTGGCCTCGATCAGGCTGTACATCATCGGCTGGGTCATCGACGGATCGTCGCCCTCGTTGTGGCCGCGGCGGCGGTAGCAGACCATGTCGATGACAACGTCCTTGTGGAAGCGCTGGCGGTATTCGTAGGCCAGCTGGCCCACGCGGACCACTGCTTCGGGGTCGTCGCCGTTGACGTGGAAGATCGGCGCCTGGACCATCTTCGCGACGTCGGTGGAGTACACCGAGGAACGGGAGGACGTCGGGGACGTCGTGAAGCCCACCTGGTTGTTGACCACCACATGGATGGTGCCGCCGGTGCGGTAGCCGCGCAACTGGGAGAGGTTGAGCGTTTCCGCCACCACGCCCTGGCCGGCGAAGGCTGCGTCGCCGTGCACCAGGATCGGCAGCACGGGGAATTCGTCGCCCTTGTCCAGGCGGTCCTGCTTGGCCCGGACAATGCCTTCGAGCACGGAGTCTCCGGCTTCGAGGTGGGACGGGTTGGCGGCAAGGTAGACCTTGGTCTTGTTCCCGTTGTCCGACGTGAAGGTTCCCTCGGTGCCGAGGTGGTACTTCACGTCGCCGGAGCCCTGCACGCTGCGCGGGTCCTGGGTGCCTTCGAATTCGCGGAAGACCTGTGCGTAGGTCTTGCCGGCGATGTTGGTCAGGACGTTCAGGCGGCCGCGGTGGGCCATGCCGATGCCGACTTCCTCGAGGCCGTCGTCGGCGGCACCGGAAATCACGGCGTCCAGCAGCGGAATCAGGGATTCGCCGCCCTCCAGGGAGAAGCGCTTCTGCCCAACGAACTTCGTCTGGAGGAACGTCTCGAAAGCCTCGGCAGCGTTGAGCTTGCTGAGGATGCGCAGCTGCTCTTCGCGGGTGGGCTTGGTGTACTTGGTCTCCAGGCGGTCCTGGAACCAGAGGCGCTCCTCGGGATCCTGGATGTGCATGTACTCGATGCCTGCGGTCCGGCAGTACGCATCACGCAGCACCCCGAGGATCTTGCGCAGCTTGAGCATCGGCTGGCCGCCGAAGCCGCCAGTCGGCCACTCCCGGTCCAGGTCCCACAGCGTCAGGCCGTGGTTCAGGATGTCCAGGTCGGCATGCCGGCGCTGGACATATTCCAGCGGGTTCGTGTCCGCCATCAGGTGGCCGCGGACGCGGTAGGCATGGATCAGCTGCTGGATGCGGGCAACCTTGTTGATCTGCTCATCCGGGTTGACTTGGATGTCCGGGCTCCAGCGGACCGGCTCGTACGGGATCCGCAGGGATTCGAAGATCTCGTCGTAGAAGTTCTGCTCACCCAGCAGCAGCTGGTGGATGATGCGCAGGAACTCGCCGCTGCCGGCACCCTGGATGACGCGGTGGTCATAGGTGGAGGTCAGGGTGATGATCTTGCTGATCGCGTTGCGGGCAAGGATCTTCTCGTTCGCGCCCTGGAACTCCGCCGGGTACTCAAGGGCACCGGCGCCGATGATGGCAGCCTGGCCCTTCGAGAGGCGCGGCACCGAGTGCACGGTGCCGATGCCGCCGGGGTTGGTCAGGGAGATGGTGGTGCCGCGGTAGTCGTCGGCGCCGAGCTTGCCGGCGCGGGCGCGCTTGACCAGGTCTTCGTAGGCATGCCAGAACTCCGAGAAGTTCAGCGTCTCGGCCTTCTTGATGTTCGGAACCACCAGGAGGCGTGTGCCGTCCGGCTTCGGCATGTCGATGGCCAGGCCGAAGTTTACGTGGGCGGGCTGGACGGCCACGGGCTTGCCGTCCACTTCGTCGTAGTGCACGTTCATGGAAGGGAACTGCGCTGCGGCACGGATGATGGCGTAACCCAGCAGGTGGGTGAAGGAAACCTTGCCGCCGCGGGCACGTTCCAGGTGGCTGTTGATGACAATCCGGTTGTCGATCAGCAGCTTGGCCGGAACCGCACGCACAGTGGTCGCCGTGGGGACGGTCAGGCTAAGGTCCATGTTCGTGGCGATGGCCTTGGCCGGCCCGCGGAGGACCGTGACCTTGTCCTCTTCAGCCACGGCACCGCTGGGCTGCGTCTTGGGCAGCTGCGCAGGGATGGGCGGGGCCTTGGGCTCGGGCTTGGAGTCGGTCTTCGGTGCGGCCCCGGACGCGGCCGGTTCCTTGGCTACCGGCGGCTTGCCCGACTGCTGCGTTGCAGCGGGGGATTCACCGGATGTCTTCGGTGCAGCGGGCTCCGCCTTCACCACCGGCAGTTCGCGGGTAGCCGTCTGCCCGTCGGGGGAGCCGGCAGCTTTCCCGGTGGAACCGTTGCCGGACTGGGAGTCTTCAGCCTTGAAGGATTCGAAGATGCTCCACCACTTCTTGTCAACGGAGTCCTTGTTCGACAGGTACTGCTCGTACAGTTCATCGACAAGCCACTCGTTGCCGCCGAATTCCTCCGGCAGGCGGTGGTTGGATTGGTCTGGCACTAGATATACGCCTCTTCCATGAGTTGCCGTTCGCCGTGATGGCACCATGTTCTGAGCGCTTCCGCCTCAAGTACTGGTGCGGCCCGGTGCGCAGTGACCGAGACTTCATGCCAGTCTAGTGACATAGGCGAAGATGTGGCCAATCCCGCATCCTTAGATGAAGTACCGCACGGATTCCGTCCTCCGGCACGGCCGCCGGAAGGGTAAAAAGCGCAGCTGTGGCGGGGCGGAAGCAAACCTGTAAACTGGGTTTTCTATGGACAGTTTCTCTAGGCGCCGGCCTGCGTCACGGACTGCGGTTGCCGCAGCCGCTGCGCCCCGGGCCGGCAACGCCCGCACATCCACTGCCCGGCACCCGGGTGCCGCTTCATTGGAGCCTTCCAGTCCGGCTTCAGCCGACCACCCTCCGTCTGAACGGATTCATGCAGGGGCCTTCCCCCCTTCCTTAACGCAGTATCTTCCGGCCCCCCGGACAGGGGAGCGCTGACATGGAGTGGCTTTACCTTCTGTTCGGCCTGCTGCTGATTCTCGGTACCGGATTCTTCGTTGCCGTGGAGTTCGCCCTGGTGGCCCTGGACCAGCCGTCCGTCCGCCGTGCAGTGGACGACGGCGACAAGGCAGCGGAACCCCTGCTGCGCTGCCTGACCACCCTCTCCACGCAGCTCTCCAGCTGTCAGCTGGGGATCACGCTGACCACCCTGCTGACCGGCTTTGTCATGGAGCCGTCCGTGGGCCGGCTGCTGGAGAGCCCGCTCGCCGCGCTCGGCCTGCCGCCGGTGGCGGTGGCCTCGGTGTCGGTGACCGTGGCGATGATCCTGGCCACCTTCCTCTCCATGCTGCTGGGCGAACTGATTCCCAAGAACATGTCCATCGCCATGCCGTTCCGTATCGGCAAGGCACTGGCCAGGCCGCAGCTGGCCTTCACCGTGGTCTTCAAGCCCGCAGTGCTCCTGCTGAACGGCTTCGCCAACAAGATCCTCCACCTCTTCGGACTTGAGGCCAAGGAAGAGGTCAGCGGAGCACGCACCCCCTCCGAGCTGTCCTCCATGGCACGGCGGTCCGCCGAGATGGGCACCCTGGACAAGGGCACGGCTGACTTCCTGTCCCGCACCTTCTCCTTTGCCGGCCGGACCGCCGCCGACGTCATGACGCCGCGCATCCGCCTGGAAACGATCGACGCCGAGCAGCCCGTGGCGGACGTCATCGAAGCGGCCCGGCGCACCGGGTACTCCCGGTTCCCGGTCCTCGGCGATTCCCCCGACGACATCCGCGGCGTGGTCCACGTCAAGAAGGCCGTGGCCGTACCGCGCAGCCGGCGGGCAACACTGCCGGCGGCGGCGATCATGAGCGAAATCCTCCGCGTACCGGAAACGGTCCACCTGGACTCGCTGCTCTCCGAGCTGCGCAACGCGAACCTGCAGCTCGCCGTCGTCCTGGACGAATACGGCGGAACCGCCGGCGTCGCCACCCTCGAGGACCTGGTGGAGGAAATTGTCGGCGAGGTGTCCGACGAGCATGACAAGGCCAAGCCCGGAGTGCTGCAAAGCGCCTCGGGTGCCTGGTACTTCCCGGGGATCATGCGCCCGGACGAGGTGTCCGCACTGGTTCCGCTGCTCCGGATGCCCGACGAAGCCGGTTATGAAACCGTGGGCGGATACATCATGGCCGAGCTGGGCCGGATTGCCGAAGCGGGTGACCGCGTGGACGTGCCCGGCGGCGTGCTGGAAGTGGAGCGGATGGAGGGACGCAGGATTGACCGTGTCAGCTTCATTCCCGCCGACGAAGGCGCCCCTGCCGGACAAACCGAACATATTGAAGACGAAGACAGCGCCGACCGGCCCGCGGAGCGCCCGGCACGCAGGGAAGGCATCCGATGAGTGACGTGGCGGGAATCTTCTGGCTGGTTGTCCTGCTGCTCGGCAACGCGTTCTTCGTCGGCAGCGAGTTTGCCGTGATGTCCGCGCGCCGCAGCCAGATCGAGCCCTACGCCGAGGCGGGATCCAAGCGCGCGAAGACCACGCTGTGGGCCATGGAGCATGTGTCCCTGATGCTTGCCTGCGCACAGCTGGGCATCACGGTCTGCTCCCTGCTCATCCTCTCTGTGGCCGAGCCGGCGATTCACCACCTGCTGTCGGTTCCGCTGGAGGCCGTGGGCCTTCCGGCCGAAGCAGCCGACGGCGCCGGGTTCCTCGTGGCGCTGCTGCTGGTCACTTTCCTGCACGTCACCATCGGCGAAATGGTGCCGAAGAACATTTCGGTGTCCGTCGCCGACCGTGCCGTACTGCTGCTGGCACCGCCCCTGGTCTTCATTTCCAGGCTCGTCCGCCCGGTCATTGCCAGCCTCAACTGGCTCGCCAACCATGCACTGCGGCTGATGGGGATCACCCCCAAGGACGAGGTGGCGTCCACGTTCACGCTGGAAGAAATGCAGTCCATCGTGGAGGAATCCACCAAGCACGGAACCGTGGACGACGATTCCGGCCTGATCTCCGGCGCGCTGGAATTTTCGGGCCAGACCGCGGGGACCGTGATGGTTCCCCTGGACGAGCTCGTGAGCCTGGGGACGGACTCCACCCCGGCGGAGTTCGAGCGGGCCGTGGCCCGGACCGGCTTCTCCCGCTTTGTCCTGGTGGACGCTGCCGGGAACCTCACGGGCTACATGCACCTGAAGGACGTCATGTCCATCCCGCTGGAGGCCTATGAGCGGCCCATCACGGAGAACAAGGTCCGCACCCTGGCCAACCTGCGCCTGGACGACGAAATCGAGGATGCCCTGGCCGTGATGCAGCGGACCGGTTCCCACCTGGCGCGCGTGCTGGGGCCGGACGGCAATACCCGCGGTGTCCTGTTCCTGGAAGACATCATCGAACAGCTGGTGGGCGAAATCCGGGACGCCACCCAGGCCCACGGCATCCGCCGAACCGGAGGCAGCGTCTAGATGCGAACCATTCGCGTTTAGGTTATGCTGAAAAGGCTTCGGCGGTGCCGGGGCCACTGTCCGCCGCCATGAACCGCCTATCCAGGGATACCCACCTTATGCACCGCTTTCCCGTCCGCCTGGCAGGAACCTTCTTTGCAGCAGTCGCGCTGGCGCTGACGGGCTGTACCGGCGGCGGAGAGGACAGTGCCGAGGGCACGGACGGCGTCATCAACGTGGTGGCGTCCACCGATGTGTACGGAAGCATCCTGGCTTCGGTCGGCGGGGACAACGTTGAGGTCACCGCCCTGATCGACCGGCCCAGCCAGGATCCGCACTCCTACGAGGCGACGGCGCGGGACCGGCTCGCGGTTTCCAAGGCCGACCTGGTGGTGCTCAACGGCGGGGGATATGACTCGTTCCTCGAGAAGCTTGCGGCAGACGAGGGCATTCCCGCAGAGGATATCCTCAACGCCGTGGACATCTCCGGCCTCGAGGATCAGGGCCCGGCGGAAACCGGGGAGGGCCACGACTGGGACGACGGCCACCACGGACACAGCCACGGTTCCTTCAACGAGCATGTCTGGTACAGCCCCGAGGCGATGGGCAGGCTGGCGGACGCCGCCGCCGAACGCCTGGGCGAACTGGACACGGATGCAGGCGGGTCCTTCCGCAGCAATGCCGCAGACTTCAACGACGGCATCGAGGAAATCAACACTTCCCTGGCCGGACTGCGGGAAACCGCCGGCGGGCGGGATGTGGCGCTGACCGAACCGGTGCCGGACTACCTGGTGGAAGCGGCAGGGCTGCACAATGCCACCCCGTCGGACTTCACGGAGGCCGTCGAGGAAGGATCGGACGTTCCGCCGAACGTCCTGAAGCAGATGCAGGACCTGGTGACGGGCGGTTCCATTGCCTTCCTGGGCTACAACGAACAGACGTCCACCTCCCAGACCGGTGCCGTCCGCGAGGCAGCGGAGGCCGCCGGTGTGCCGGTGATCGATTTCTCGGAGACCCTTCCCGAGGGCCAGGACTACCTGCAGTGGATGGCCGGTAACACCGCGGCCATGGAAAGCGTGCTGCAGTGAATGCCGCAGCCCGGCCCGCCCCCGTGGTGCGCCTGCGAGACGCCGGACTCGCCTTCGGGGAACGCACGCTGTGGAAGAACCTCGACCTGGACATCAATGCCGGTGAATTCCTGGCCGTCCTCGGCCCCAACGGCTCCGGCAAGACAAGCTTCCTGAAAGTCCTGCTGGGACTGCAGCCGCTCAGCGGGGGCACCGTCACCATTAACGGCCGCAACGTGCAGCGGGGCAGCAAGGACATCGGCTACATCCCGCAGCAGAAATCCTTCAGCCCGGGCACACCGCTGCGCGGACGCGACCTGGTGGGACTCGGCGTCGACGGCGACCGCTGGGGCCTGCGCCTGCGCGGAAAGCCGGTACGCCGCCGCGTGGACCGGCTGCTTGAGCAGGTGGGGGCTACCTCCTACGCAGATGAACCCGTAGGACGGCTTTCCGGCGGCGAGCTGCAGCGCCTGCGTGCCGCCCAGGCGCTGGCCACGAATCCGGACCTGCTGCTCTGCGACGAGCCCCTGCTCTCCCTGGACCTGCACCATCAGCAGGCCATCAGCTCCCTGATCGAGCGGCGCTGCCACGACGACGGCGCCGCCGTCGTTTTCGTGACCCACGAAATCAACCCGGTGATCGAATACGTGGACCGGGTGCTGTACCTCGCCGGCGGGCAGTTCCGCACCGGCACGCCTGCCGAAGTCCCGCGCAGCGATGTGCTGTCGGAAATGTACGGCAGCCGCGTCGAAGTCCTGCGCAGCCACGGCAGGATTGTGGTCATGGGCATCCCGGATGCCACCACCCACCACCACGGAGAAAGCGAGGGCGACCTTGGACCTGCGTAGTTTCTTCGATGCGGTTTTCGATTTCAGCGATTACGGCGAGCTGCTTCCGCTGGTGCAGAACTCCATCTGGGCCGCCGCCATCCTTGGCCTGGTCGGCGGGCTGATCGGTACCTTCGTGCTGATGCGGGACCTGGCCTTCGCCGTGCACGGAATCGCCGAACTGTCGTTCGCCGGAGCGTCCTTCGCGCTGCTGATCGGCGTCAATGTGGTTGTCGGTTCGCTGGCGGGATCGGTGGCCGCGGCCGTCCTCCTGGCGGTCATGGGCCTGCGGGCGCGGGACCGGAACTCGATCATCGGCGTCATCATGCCCTTCGGCCTGGGGCTGGGCATCCTGTTCCTTGGCCTCTACGAGGGCCGTTCCGCCAATAAGTTCGGGCTGCTGACCGGCCAGATCGTCGCAGTGGACACCGTGCAGCTGAACCTGCTGGCCGGCGTTGCCGCCGTCGTTGTCGCCGCACTGCTGTTTATCTGGCGTCCGCTGACCTTCGCCAGTGCGGATCCGGACCTCGCCGAGGCACGCGGCGTGCCGGTGCGGACGCTCTCGATTGTCTTCATGTTCCTGCTGGGGCTCGCCGTTGCCCTGTCCATCCAGGTGGTCGGAGCGCTTCTGGTGCTCTCGCTGCTGATCACCCCGGCAGCCGCGGCCCTGCTGGTGACGTCCTCCCCGCGGCTGGTCGTCTTCCTCAGCGTGCTCTTCGCGCTGGCCTCCTCGGTGGGCGGCATCCTGCTCGCACTGGGCGGACGGATTCCGATCAGCCCGTACGTGACCACGGTGTCCTTTTTGATCTACCTGGTCTGCCGGGTCATCCGGCGGGTGCGCGGCGGGCAGCGGCGCCGGCAGCTCAGCGCCAACACGGCTACGGCTTCCGCCTAGCCTTTACGGGCGCTGCATTCCGGACACAGGCCAAAGACCTCGACGGTGTGTGCCACCTCGGTAAACCCGTGCGCGGCACCGAGGCCCGCTGCCCAGTTCTCCACCGCAGGTGCTTCCACCTCCACGGCCTTGCCGCATTCGCGGCAGACGAGGTGATGGTGGTGGTGCCCGGCGGCGCACCTCCGGTACAGCGCCTCCCCGTCGCCGCCCCGCAGGACATCCACGAGGTTTTCGTCCGCCATGGACTGCAGGACCCGGTAGGCGGTGGCCAGCGAAATCCGCTCGCCGCGCTCCTGCAGCAGCCGGAACAGTTCCTGGGTGCTGACGAAGTCGTCCAGCTCATCCAGGGCACGGCTTACTGCCAGGCGCTGGCGCGTGACACGCTGCTCCGGTGCGCGTTTGGACGTCCGGGATGCCTCAGGTGACACGGATGTTCCTCCAGCGGGTGGGACGGCGGACGGCGGCACGGGCCGTGGGATACGTAGACCCCTAAGATTATCAGCAGCGCCGCGCCCGCGTCCTGCACGGCCGAAGCGCTGCGGAGTAGGGTGGCGCTATGAAAATGACGAAGTTCATGCACTCCTGTGTCCGGTTCGAGCAGGGCGGCAAGGTTCTGGTGCTGGATCCCGGCACGTTTTCCGAAGTGGAAACGGCGCTGAAGGATGCGGACGCCGTCCTGATCACCCACGAGCATGCAGACCACGTGGACCGCCCGCGGGTGTTCGCGGCCATGCAGGAGCAGCCGTCGCTGGAGCTCCATGCCCCGGCCGGCCTTGCTGCCTCGCTTCGCAGCGAAGCCCCGCAGGGGGTGGACAGCCGCATCCACGCCGTCGAGCCCAATACCAGCTTCACCGTTGCAGGATTCGGCATCCAGTCCTTCGGCGGCCAGCATGCCCTGATCCATCCCCTGATTCCCCTCGTGGCCAATATCGGCTACCTGGTGGAAGGCCGGGTCTACCACCCGGGGGACTCCTTCGTGGTGCCCAACGGACTGCGGCCGCGGACCGTGCTGGTGCCCATCCACGCGCCCTGGTCCAAGGCGGGGGAAGTCATCGACTTCGTCATTGCCACCGGAGCCGAGCGTGCCTATCCCATTCATGACGCCCTCCTGAACGAACGGGGCGTGGGCATGGTCGAGGGGCACGTGACCCGGTTCGGCAAGACCTACGGCACCGAATTCCGGCACCTGGACGCCGGGGAAACCGTGGACCTGTAATGGAGGTCCTGATTCCGGTGCCCGAACTGCAGGCGCGCCTTGGCTCCGCCCGTCCGCCGGTGCTGCTGGACGTGCGCTGGGCCCTCGGCGCCACGGACGGCAGGGAAAAGTACCTGCACGGACACCTGCCCGGGGCGGTCTACGTGGACCTGGATACGGAACTTTCCGCCCCCGCGGTGCCTTCCGAGGGTCGGCATCCGCTGCCGGATGCTGCGGGCTTCGCCGAGGCTGCCCGCAGCTGGGGCCTGAATGACGGGGACACGGTGGTGGCGTACGACGACGCCGGGGGCACGGCGGCGGCCCGCGCCTGGTGGCTGCTGCGCCACGCGGGGTGGAAGGACGTGTTCCTGCTCGACGGCGGCCTGGCCGCGTGGCGCACGGCAGGACTGCCGCTGGAGCGCGGTTTGGTCTCACCGCAGCGCGGGACGGCGGAACTGTCCTGGGGGCACATGCCCGTTGCCGGCCTGCGGGACGTCGGCAGCGTGGCGGTCTCCGGTACGCTTATCGATGCCCGTGCACCGGAACGCTACCGCGGGGAGAATGAACCGGTGGATCCCCGCGCCGGCCATATCCCGGGCGCCGTCAACCGGCCCTCCACCGATAACCTCGCCCCTGACGGCAGCTTTCTTGGCCCGGCCGAGCTGCGTGCCTCATTCGAGGCGCTGGGCGTCCGTCCGGACCGGCCCGTTGCCGCCTACTGCGGGTCGGGTGTCTTCGCCGCCCACGAGGTGGCCGCCCTGGCGTCCGCCGGCATTGAGGCGGCGCTGTATCCGGGCTCCTGGTCACAGTGGTCCAACACTCCCGGCGCTCCGGTGGCGACAGGTCCCGACGCGGGCAGTGCCGAAACCCGGGCGGAAAAGGGGTAGCGTCGAATCATGTTTACCGGCCGACCCGTTCCTCCGCCGCTGCGGGCATCCGTGCCCGCCGCCGGCTCGACGGACACCTTCGAAGGAGAACCCATGCCCACACTGTTCACCCGGATCATCAACGGCGAGATTCCCGGCCGTTTTGTCTGGAAGGATGACGACGTGGTGGCGTTCCTGAGCATCGGCCCGCTCAGCGACGGCCATACCCTGGTGGTGCCGCGGGCCGAGATCAACAAGTGGACGGACGCACCTGCGGACCTGATGCAGAAACTGATGGCTGTTGCCCACGCCGTGGGCCGGGCGCAGGTGGAGGTGTTCGGTTCCGAACGGGCCGGGCTGACCATCGCCGGATTCGAAGTGGATCACCTGCACCTGCACGTCTGGCCCGCCAACTCAATGCAGGACTTTGACTTCAGCCGGGCCGAATCCGACCCGGACCCCGAGCGGATGGAGTCCAATGCGCAGAAACTGCGCGCCGGGCTGCGGGCCGCCGGTTACGGGGAGTTCGTCCCCGAGGCGTAAACCGACCCGCCTCCCGCACCAGCCCCCGCACCAGCCTCCGGCACCGCTTGCCGGGGCTGGCGTTGGGGGGGCCGCAGCAGGCTAGGCCGGAGCCAGGGCCGCGTTCAAGGCGGTCCGGATCCGCTTCTCCGAAACGCTGCGGACCGTGCCCAGTTCCTGGGCAAAGAAGCTGATCCGCAGTTCCTCGATCATCCACCGGACCTCCGCAAGTTCCGGGGGAGTGCCGCGGCCGGGCGCAAGTGCCGCCACGGCGTCGTCGTAGTCATCCTCCAGGCCCTGGACCACTGCCATGGACAGGCCGTCTCGCTGGACGTTGTTCGGCAGCTTCTCCAGGCGGCGCTCGATGCCCGCCAGATACCGCGGCAGGTGCATCAGCTGGGCGTAGCCGGTGCGGGCCACGAAACCGGGGTACACCAGGGCATCCAGCTGCGCCTTGATGTCGTTGAGGGCGCTGATGAGGGCCAGGGACGTGGTGCCCTTCAGCGCCTTGGTGATCCGCCGCGTGCTGGAGAGGATCTTCTCCACAATCGCGGTGACGGTGAAGACCGTGTCGATCAGCTCGGCCCGCACTGTTTCATACAGGGCATCGAACTCGGCACGGGACCAGGGCAGCGCTTCGGGGACGAGCTTGTCCACGGCAGCCAGGGTGCAGTCCTCGATCAGTGCCGCCACGCTGCCGTGCGGGTTCTGGCTGAAGGTCAGCTTCTCCGCGTTGCTCAGGTGTTCCAGCACGTACTTCGAAGGGCTGGGCACGCGCAGCACCAGCAGCCGGATGACGCCGGCGCGCATGGCGGCTCGCTGTTCGCCGGGGCTCTGGAAGATCCGCACGCCGGCGGTGCTGCCTTCATCCACCAGGGCCGGGTAGCCGGTCACCGTATGCCCGGCCACCAGCCGCTGGACCTGCTTCTCCAAGGTGCCGACGCTCCACTCCGTGAGGCCCGTCTGCTCGGCCACGGAGGCACCGGGACCGGTGCCGCCGGCGGACGGGACAGCCGGACCGTTGGCGGTCCCGGTCCTGCTCTTCGGCCCTTTGGGACCCTTGGGACCCTTTGGCCCGCGCGGCTGCACGGTGGACGGCGTGGCGCCCAGCGACTCGGCAATGGCGCGGCGGGTGGCCGGGGCCAGGGACTCCTGCAGCGCCGCAAGGTCCTTGCCCTCATCGAGCACCCGTCCGGAGGAATCGACCACGGTGAAGGTCATCCGCAGATGCCCCGGCACGGCATCCCAGTTCCAGGAACCGGGCGGAATGATCGAGCCCTTCAACCGCCGCAGCACCAGTTCCAGCGACGGTTCCAGCTCATCCGACGCCGGGTCGAAGTCCGCAGCCAGCGCGGCGGCAGCCGAGCGGGCGACATCGGGCGCCGGAACGAAGTTCTTCCGCACCGCTTTGGGCAAGGACTTGATCAGGGCGGTGATCAGTTCGGCACGGAGGCCCGGAATCTGCCACGCGAACGGGCCGGGGGTGAGCTGGTTCAGGAACAGGACCGGCACCTCCACGCTCACGCCGTCGTTGGCCCCGGGCACGCCCGGCGTGAACTCATAGGACAGCGGCAGTTCGAAGGAACCGTAGAAGAAGGACTTCGGGAAATCGTTTTCGTCCAGCCCGGCGGCGTCGTCGGTGCGCAGCGCATCCGGATCGAAGTCCAGCAGGGAAGGGTTTTCCTGCCGCGCGGACTTCCACCACTTGTCGAAGTGGCGTTCGGATACAACGTCCTTGCCCACCCGCTCGTCGTAGAACTCGAAGAGCGTTTCATCGTCCACCCGCAGGCCGCGGCGCCGGACCCGGTTCTCCAGTTCCTCCACCTCGGCCAGCAGGGCCTGGTTGCGGGAGAAGAACTTGTGGTGCGTGCGCCAGTCACCCTCCACCAGGGCATGGCGGATGAACATTTCCCGCGAAAGGACCGGGTCGATCCGGCCGTAGTTGATGCTGCGCTGCGGAACCACCGGTACGCCGTAAAGGGTGACCTTTTCATAGGCCATCACGGCGCCGCGGCTCTTGGACCAGTGCGGCTCGCTGTAGGTGCGCTTGACCAGGTGCGGGGCCACTTCCTCGGCCCAGAGCGGATCAAAGGATGCCGCCACCCGTGCCCAGAGCCTGGAGGTTTCCACCAGTTCGGCGGCCATCACCCAGTCCGGTGACTTCTTGAACAGGGCCGAGCCGGGGAATACCGCAAAACGGGTGCCGCGGGCGCCGGCGTATTCACGCTTGCGCTGGTCGTAGAGGCCGATATGGCTGAGCAGCCCGGCCAGCAGCGACATATGGATTTCCTTATGCCGGCCCACCGGGTCCACGGGATCCGGGGAGAGGGTGATCCCCAGCGGCTTGGCCAGCTGGCGCAGCTGGGCGAACAGGTCCTGCCACTCGCGGATGCGCAGGAAGTTCAGGAACTCGTTCTTGCACAGCCGGCGGAACGCGGAGGAAGAGAGTTCCTTCTGCTTCTCCTGGATGTAGCGCCACAGGTTCAGGTAGCCGGTGAAATCCGACTTCTCGTCCACGAAGCGCTTGTGCATTTCCGCGGCCTTCTGTGCCCGGGCCGGATCGTCCTTGGAGGGCCGCTCGCGCGGGTCCTGGATGGTCAGGGCAGCGGTGAGCACCATGACCTCCTTGGCACAGCCGCGGCTGCCGGCCTCGACGATCATCCGGCCGAGCCGGGGATCCACGGGCAGCTGGGAAAGCTTGCGGCCCACCGGGGTGATCCCGCCCTTTGGCTGCAGGGCACCGAGTTCGCGCAGCAGGACGGCGCCGTCGTTGACGGCCTTGGCATCCGGGGGCTGGACGAACGGGAAATCCGCCACGTCCCGGGGGCTCTTCGCCACGCCCATGGCCGCCATCTGCAGGATCACGGCGGCCAGGTTGGTCCGCAGGATCTCGGGGTCGGTGAACTCCGGCCGGGACTCGAAGTCCTCCTGGGAGTACAGGCGGATGGCAATGCCGTCGGAAACGCGGCCGCATCGCCCGGAGCGCTGGTTGGCCGAGGCCTGCGAAATCCGCTCGATCGGCAGGCGCTGGACCTTGGTGCGGTGCGAGTAGCGCGAGATGCGGGCGGTGCCGGTGTCAATGACGTACTTGATCCCCGGAACGGTCAGCGAGGTTTCGGCCACGTTGGTGGCCAGGACAATCCGGCGGTTCCGGCCGGGGGAGAAGACCTTGTGCTGCTCGGCCAGGGAGAGACGGGCATACAGCGGCAGGATTTCGGTGTTCGCCAGCCGCGGGTTGCGGGCAACCGAGGAGCGCAGGGCGTCGGCGGCGTCGCGGATTTCGCGCTCGCCGGAGAAGAACACGAGGATATCGCCGGGCGCCTCGCGGGAGAGCTCGTCGACGGCGTCACACACCGCGTCCACCGGGTCCCGGTCTTCTTCGAGCTCGTCGTCGATGTCCTCGTCACCGCCGTCCGCCGGCTGGTTCAGCGGACGGTAGCGGATCTCCACGGGGAAGGTCCGGCCGGAGACCTCGATGATCGGTGCCGGCTTGCCGTCCACGGCAAAGTGCTCGGCGAAGCGCTGGGGATCGATCGTGGCAGAGGTGATGATCACCTTCAGGTCCGGACGCTCCGGCAGCAGCCGGCGCAGGTAGCCCAGGATGAAGTCGATGTTCAGGCTGCGTTCATGCGCCTCATCGATGATGATGGTGCTGTACTTCTTCAGCTTGCGGTCATGCTGGATTTCGGCGAGGAGGATGCCGTCGGTCATCAGCTTGACCTTGGTTTTCCGGCTGGTTTCGCCGGTGAAGCGGACCTGGAAGCCCACCTCGTCGCCGATTTCGACGTCGAGCTCCGAGGCGATCCGCTCGGCCACGGTGCGGGCAGCGAGCCGCCGCGGCTGGGTATGGCCGATCAGGCCCTTCTCGGCCAGGCCGAGTTCCAGGCACATCTTGGGGATCTGCGTGGTCTTTCCGGACCCGGTTTCGCCCGCAATGACGACGACCTGGTTGGCGGCAATCGCAGCCATGATGTCTTCGCGGCGCTCGGAAACGGGCAGCTGTTCGGGATAGGAAATTGTCAGTGCCATGATTGCCACCAGTCTAGTGGCTTGGCCGGACGGTCTCCCCGGATTCCGCCGTGGGCGGGATTTCGACGGCGCGCTGCAGCAGGGAGACGGCGCGGCGGGCCCGCTCGCGCATTTCCGGCGGGTCGAGGATCTCGAAGGGCACGCCCCAGGCGGTCAGGTTAATCAGGGGCAGGTCCAGGGAATCCCAGCCGCCGCGCACTATGGTGTGCGCGGGGCCGTCGGCCTCGAGGCTGGCCACGTCGGGAGGCACCCGCTCGGCTACGGATGCCAGCGGAGCAGCCAGCCGCACCACCACGGAGTAGCGGTAGGGGTTGCGGGTAATCGATTCCTGGACGTACGCGGCCAGGTCCCGGGCGGGCAGCGGGCGGGGTGTGAACCGCTCGCGCGGAGCGGGGATGCTGGTGCAGCGGTCCACCCGGAAGGTCCGCCAGTCGGCACGGTCCACATCCCAGGCGACGGCATACCAGCGCCTGCCGGTGCCCACCAGCCGGTAGGGTTCCACCATCCGGCGCCTCGAACCGCCGTCGGCCGCGGTGTAGCGGAAGCTGAGGACCCTGCGCTCGGTGATGCCGGCGGAAAACGCGGTGAGGATCTCCGGATCCACCCCTCCCGGTGGTCCGGACAGGGTGGAGACGGACTGGCGCAGGGCCGAGAACTTGGGCCGCAGCCGGCCGGGCAGGACCTGCTCCAGCTTCACCAGGGCCCGGACCGAGGCTTCCCCGATGCCGGTCACCGGCCCGGTGGCCACCGTGGCGAGACCCAGGGCGACGGCCAGGGCTTCGTCGTCGTCGAGCAGCAGCGGCGGAAGCTGCGCACCGGCGCCGAGCTGGTAGCCGCCGGCAATCCCCGGGGACGCGGAGATGGGGTAGCCGAGGGTGCGCAGCTTGCCGATGTCCCGGCGCACCGTGCGTTCGGTGATGGACAGCCGTTCGGCGAGCGCCGCGCCGGTCCATTCTCGCCGCAGCTGCAGCAGGGAGAGCAGCTGTAGGAGCCGCGCTGAAGTCTCCAACATGGAGACCAAGCTACGCGCTCTTTAGGTCAAAAGCTGTCCTGAAGGGTGCCGTTGCCGGGGAAACGACCGTATTCCTGCACGCGTGCAGGTGCAGCAGCACTGACAGGTAGCTGCAGGCGTCGAGTCAATGCGAACGAGCAATGACTGATCTGCTCGGCAGAGCAATCAGCGACAGCAGCGCCGTGAGGGCTGATGCGGCGAAAACTATCCACATCACCGCCGAGGTGCCGGACGCCCCGACAATCAGGCCTGCCAAGAGCGTGCCGGTGCCGACTCCAAGAGTCATGGCGCTGACGACCCAGCCGTTGGCCTCGGTGAGGGCAGCTGACGGGCTGAGCTGGGAGATGCGTTCGAAGACTTGACCGAGTGCGGGAGGAAGCATCAGCCCTGAGACGCCCGCGGCCACGACGTAGGCCCAAGTGGGGAGCGTGGTGAAAGCCAGTGGAAGATACCCTGCAGCGAGAAGGATGCCGCACAGGGTTAGCAGACGCTCTGGTGGGGAAACGAGCGGCCGGATGCCGACGGCAGCTGCGCCGATCAGAGCGCCGCATGCGTTCACGGAAAGAATCCATCCGGCTAGTCCGGCGTCAGCTCGGGCGTCCTCGGAGGCGGTCGCAACGATTGTGAGCGCTCCTACGGGGATGCCGATGCCGAAGGTGAATGCGGCCACCCGCGCAATGGCAGGGATGAGGATGGGCGACCGGACTCCGCTGTGTGCGGTGACGTGGCTGCGCTGCTTTATCGACGCAGCTCGTGGGGCGGGATTGATGATGAACGTAAGTGCACCGATCAGGCCGAGCCCGCCGGCGAACAGCAGGTTGCCGATCGGACCGAAGACGGCGATGCCGGCGACGGTCAGCAGGGGACCGGCGATATAGATGATCTCCTGGGCGCCGGCGTCCAAACTGAAGGCCGCTTTCAGCTGGGGCCCGGGGCTCACCAGCCGCGGCCATAGTCCACGAAGCGCTGGCTCAAGCGGCGGCGTGAGGATTCCCGCAACTGCCGTAAACGCAACCGCCGCACCCGGCGCCGGGCCGAGCGTTAACGCCATGGCGGTGAACGCCAGAAAGCTCAGGATGCCGCTGATCGCGAGGACTGCGACCTGCCCGAACCGGTCCATGAGCCTGCCGACAAGCGGCTGTCCCACGGCTCCCGCAACGATGTAGACAGCCGTGACCAGCCCGGCAAAAGCGAAATCTCCGCTCGTCGAACGGACGTACTGCACGATCGCGAGAGCGGCCATCGCACCAGGGAGCCGCCCGAGGAGGGAGGTGAACAGCAAATACCCGGCATGCCGGGTCCGGAGCACGGAAACCACCGGGTAGGACGAGATTGTCATACAGGCCAGTGTGCCAGTGAGAGCAAGCTGGGCGAGGCGATGGAGGTCAGCCGTACGGTCGTGCGTGAAGCGCCGCACCGAAGTGACGCTGCAGCGGGAATCTGTGTCGTTTGTAGCCGAGGGCCTCGGTATCACGTCCGCGTCGCCAAGCCTGTTCATCGAGTCCGTGCTGTTCAGCAACGGTGACCCCGTCGCGCTGGTCCAGGAACACCTCCCGGCGGGAGAGACCCTCAAGACTTTCGGCATGCAGGTGCAGCGCCTCATCGAAAACATCGATCGGGAGCGCACCTGTCTCGGCTCTCTGACGGCCGGACTCGGGCCGGCCTTCGGCATAGGCCGCTCGGAGCTGACGGCAGGGACACCGGGGGCGGTGCGTGCGAAGCTGCTGAAGATCCGGCCGACCTCGCCTGTTCTGGTGGTGACGCAGACGTCCCTTGGTAGCCTTCAAATATGACCTCCCTCTCGGCCGCCCACATAAGAATTGCCCGCCCGACCACGGATATGGATGCCGCAATACGCTTCTGGGTTGAAGGATTCGGCATGACCCTGGAAGGACGGAAGCCTAGCGAAACCGGCACGTTGGAAGAGATAGCTTTTATTGGCTGGCCGGGCGGGAACTGGCATCTGGAGTTAGTTCTGGACCGCCAGATTGTGCCCGCGCCGAGCGAGGAGGACCTTCTTGTTCTATATCTTGGAGGTCCAGTTGAGGATAATCTTCTCGAAAGTATTCAGAGGGCTGGCGGACGACGGGTGAGCGCACGCAATCCGTACTGGGACGAGCATGGGGTAACCATCGCTGATCCCGACGGTTATTTCGTTGTCCTGTCCACACGTACCTGGAATTGAATCCCAGCCGACGGCTCCGACTTTGTCCTATGCGCAGTCGCCAACCCACCAACTGGCTGATAAAGCAGCAAAAAACCGGTCCCTGCGCGCCACCCCCAGGGACAGGGCTGCGAGACCCGCCCGGCGTGGCATTAGGTCGAGCTCACAATTCGTCGCAGAGTCGTGATGACTTTTTGGACTGCGGCCCGGTGAAGGGCTTCCGGCCGGCAGAGGACATCGATGCGCCTGGCGAGCGGTAGATCCTGGATGGGTTTGAGGACCATTCCGCTGCCGGGTACCGGAGCTGCGGTGTGGCGGGGCATCAGTGCGATGACACGGCCGGCGGATACGATCGCGGCGGCGATGAAAAACTCGTTGATCCGGTGTGTGACATTCAGGGGCTGGCCGGCATGAACCGCTATTGCCTGCAGGGCGGGCAGAAGCGGGAACCCGTCCTGGACGGACACCCATTCCTCATCGATGAGGTCGGCAACCTTGATGCTGGGCGCGCCGGCGAGCCGGTGCCGATCCGACATGGCAACGTCCAGGGGCTCGCGCAGCAGCGGCAGGGCGGTGATCGTGTCGGGCCACGACGGACTGTGCTCGAGGCGGTGCGCGATCACGACGTCGTAGTCAGCGGCAAGGGCGGGGAAGTCCTCCTGTCCCACATCCCGGTCGTGGCAGATCAGCCGTGGGCTCCCTGTGCCGGAGAGGGCCTGCAGGAGCGGGCCGAAGTACGTCAGGCCTGCGCTGTTGAAAGCGCAGACGCGCACCGTCGCGCCGGGGTCCTGAAGGTAGCCGCTGACGGCCTGCTCGGCTGAACTCATCGCGACGCTGATATCCACTGCAGCTCGAGCCAGGGCCTGACCGGCGTCGGTCAGGACAAGGTTCCGTCCCCGGCGTTCGGTCAGGGGAACCTCGATCCCACGCTGCAGCGACGTGAGCTGCTGCGACACCGCTGACGCCGAAACATGGTGGGAGCGGGCGACGGCGGCGAGGCTGCCCCGTTCCCCTAATTCCCGAAGCAACCGCAACTGATGCAAATCCATAAGCCAACGCTAAACTATGGCTTCACCAGATGCCCTCTGGTTTAACCAATGCGTTCCGACAAAACTGGAAAAATGACTTCCCCCGTGCGGACTCCGCCAGCGCGCCTGCGCTCGCAGCGACAGGACCCGTTCGCCTCCCGTCTTGCCGCTCGCAGGGTGGATTTGTTCCTGCTCCTGGTCGCTGTCGTGTGGGGCAGCAGCTACCTGGCGGCAAAGACTCTCACCGACACGGTCGGCGTCACCGTCATCCTGTCGCTGCGGTTCCTCATCACCACACTGGCGCTGGCGGTGATCTGGCTGATCTGGAACCGCCGCCGGCCCGCACGCCGCGAAGCCGTCGTCGGCGTCGTCCTGGGCTTCACCCAGGCGGCGGTGCTCATCCTCGAAACCCACGGGATCGCCGGCACCAGTGCTACGAACGCGGGACTCATCATCAGCCTCGTTATCGTCTTCACTCCCATCACCGAGAGCATCGCCTTCCGGGTACGACTGCCCCGCATGGTCTTCATCGCCGGCGTCATTGCGGTCGTAGGGGTCTGCCTGCTCGTCTCCGGGGACGGTTTCGCCAGACCTACCCTTGGAGACCTGCTCATGCTCGCCGCAGCACTCGTGCGATCCATCCACGTCACTGCGCTCTCCGCCCTTACCCGGGATCAGGGTTGCAGTGCCCTGGCTCTGACCCTGATCCAAAGCGCTGTCTGCGCCCTCATCTACACCGTTGCCGACCACCAGGGTGTAATGCAGGCAGTCCGGAGCTTCGACACCGGTGAATGGATCGGCGTGCTCTACCTGGGCCTGGCCTGCAGCGTCTTCGCCTTCCTCGTCCAGACCTGGGCCATCCAGCAAACATCAGCATCCCGGGCGAGCCTCCTCATGGGAACCGAACCCATCTGGGCTGTCCTCATTGGGCTCACCATCGGCCAGGAAACCCTCGCCCTCACGGGTGTCGTCGGTGCCGCCCTCATCATTGCCGGCACCTACCTCGGACTCAGAGCCGAAACACGCCACCGAACCCCGGCCGCAGGCAGCCGCACTCCAACTCAGCCATCCCAAGTAACCTGCAGCGCCCGGCTATAGCTTTCCGGATCGTTCCTGGTGGCGGCTGACACTGCCAGGTGCCGGCGGGTGACCCGGTTGGCGAAATAACCGGCGTAGGGGAGCTCAATAATGGTGTCCAGCCCCGATTCCCACGCGGGGATGAGACTGGCAAGGTTTTGACGTTCCGCATCCGTTGGTATTTTCGGAGTCAGCCTTTGGTCCCAGGTGTTGAAGGCGTCTTGGTCGATGCCGTCCCAGCCGTATTCCGTGGTCCATAGCGGCGGAATGAGCGGGTGGAGGGGTTGGCCAGGCTGCATGACTTGCCGCATGGTCTCCTGCATCTGGCGGATGCTGTTCTGCGTTGGGTAGGGGGGTGGGGTGGAATCAGCGACCCGGTACCAAGCCCACGCCCGCTTCCAGGCTGTTCGCCAGCGGCTCTCCCACTCGGCGGGGCTGGCGGAGTCCGGGACCTTGGAAGTCCCTGAATCTGGTGCTGGTAGGAGTTCGGGGATACCGGCATCGGCTGCGATCTCCCAGGTGTGGCGAATATACAACAGGAGATTTACGGCCAGAGGGTGGTCTTCGACGGTAATTAGCATGTCGCGTGGCCACGGGTTTTCCGGCCACGGGTTTCCTGGCCACGGATCGCTGAAACGCATGTCGCTTCCCCCTCGATCGCCGGGCCCCCATCTACTGGTGTGGCCCCTCTCGCAAACAGAATGACATCCTCATCCGATTGTTGCTAGGAGCAACAGATAACCGTGAAAGCCGGCACATCGGACGGGCTCAGGAAAGCGTTCCGTCCCAGGCGTGGTGGGAGGGGACACGAGGGAGGCTGCCGTGGCCGTCACGGGCCAGGGCACGGACAGTGGCCAGCAGGACCAGGGCAAACGCGGCAAGGAGAACCAGGAGCAGGATGAAAGTCAGCATGGATCCATGCTGCTGCCGGAGGAGACGCGGCGTACGTGGCAGAAATGCCCATTACCGTAGAAATCCTGCCAGCGGTCTGGGACACTGGCCGCATGCTTGATTCCGTGGCGGTAATAGTGCTCGACGGCGTGGCACCGTTTGAGTTCGGCGTAATGGCAGAGGTGTTCGGGATCGACCGTTCACGCAGGCCGGGCGGTGTCGCGGCGTTCGACTTCCGGCTCTGCACGCCGGTACCCGGCCTCGTGGCCACCAAGACCGGCTTCAGCATCGCGGTTGATGCCGGTCTGGAGGCGGCTGCGGACGCCGACCTGGTGGTGATGGCCCCTGCGGGGGAGGCAGATGAGGGACACACCGATGCCCGGGTCCTGGAGGTGCTGCGCAGCGCGCATGCCCGGGGTGCATGGGTAATGAGCATCTGCACCGGAGCATTCCGCCTGGCGGAGGCCGGACTGCTGGACGGCCGCCGGGCCACCACGCACTGGATGTATTCGGAGGAGCTGGCGGACCGCTATCCGGCCGTCGAGGTGGACGAAGACGTCTTGTACGTCCAGGACGGAAAGATCATCACCAGTGCGGGCACGGCCGCGGGTATCGATGCGGCCCTGCACCTGGTCCGCCTGGAGCGCGGTGCCAAGACTGCGGCCGCGATTGCCCGTGACATGGTGGTGCCGCCGCACCGGGACGGAGGGCAGGCTCAGTACATAGACCGGGCGGTGCCCGAAGAGGAGTGCGCCACCCTTGGCCCTGTCCTGAAATGGCTCGGGGAACACCTTGCGCAGGAGCATACGGTTCGGGAGCTGGCGGCCCGCGCACATATGTCGCCACGGACCTTTGCCCGCCGTTTCCGGGCCGAAACCGGCACGACCCCGGCCGCCTGGATCAATGCCCAGCGGGTGCTCTATGCACAGGAACTCCTGGAAGATTCCGATCTGAGCATCGAGGAAGTGGCGCGTGCTGCCGGCTTCGGCCAGCCGGAGCTGCTGCGCCACCACTTCCACCGGGATGTCGGCGCGAGCCCGGCCGCGTACCGGCGCGCCTTCCGGGGCCGGGCTGCCGCGCTGCCCGGCTGAACCGGGTCCTGCCGGTTCTTTCGGCAGCTTCGTTGCGTACGTACCGTCCGGTCGGTACGCTCTGCGAAAGAGACGCAGCACACATCCGGTGGGCTGCCGACACCGGCAGGAGAGACATGACAGACGCACCAGCACCCGTGGACCAGCGCACCGCCGTCGTCACCGGAGCAGGACGGGGGATCGGTGCCGCCGTCGCCAAGCGGCTTGCCGCGGACGGGCACCGGGTAGCTGTCCTCGACCTGAGGGAAGAGGACACAGCCGCTACCGTGGAAGCCATCAATAATTCCGGCGGCAAGGCGGTGGGCGTTGGCGCCGACGTCGCCGACGCTGACGCCGTCGACCAGGCCGTGACCCGAATTGCCGGGGAGCTGGGAGCGCCCACCATCCTGGTCAACAATGCCGGGATCCTGCGGGACAACCTGCTGTTCAAGATGACCGAGACGGACTGGGACGCGGTGATGGGAGTGCATCTGCGCGGAACGTTCCTCATGAGCCGCGCAGTGCAGGCCCATCAGGTGCAGCAGCAATGGGGCCGCATCATCAACCTTTCCTCCACGTCCGCTCTCGGCAACCGGGGGCAGGCGAACTATGCCGCCGCGAAGGCCGGTATCCAGGGCTTCACCAAGACCCTCGCCATCGAACTGGGCCGCTACAACGTCACGGTCAACGCCATTGCCCCCGGCTTCATCTCCACCGACATGACCCGGGCGACGGCGGAACGCGTCGGTGTCCCGTTCGAGGACTTCGTGGCGCACGCGGCAAAGGAAATCCCCGTGGGACGCGCCGGAACCCCGGCGGACATTGCCGCGGCGGCGTCGTTCTTCGCCCGTGAGGAGGCCTCGTTCGTCTCCGGACAGGTGCTTTACGTGGCCGGCGGACCGAAGGCCTAGCGGTGGCGCACTTCGGCTCCGTACAGGAACTTGAGGCAGCGGTGGGGCAGGCTGAAACCAGCGAGTGGGTCCTCATCGACCAGGACCGCATCAACCTGTTTGCCGATGCCACCGATGACCACCAGTGGATCCATGTTGATCCCGAACGCGCGGCCCGCGGACCCTTCGGCTGCACCATCGCCCACGGCTACCTGAGCCTGGCCCTGCTGCCGGCGCTCGCCTCCGGCCGGTTCCGGGTGGACGGGATGGTGATGGGCGTGAACTACGGCCTGGACCGGGTGCGGTTCCCCCACCCGGTGCCGGCGGGCAGCCGGGTCCGCGCCCGGTCCGAGATCGCCTCGGTGGAAACCGTGGCGCAGGGCGTGCGGATCAAGCTGCTGGTCAGTATCGAGATTGAGGGTGTGGACAAACCCGCGTGCGTTGCGGAGTCGATTTCGCTTTACGTGCTGGGATAGCCGGCAGGTTGCGCCGCTGCAGTACAAGGGCCCGTCCGGTTGGACGGGCCCTTGTGCTGCCCGGGTTGGCGGCTTCCAGGCCGATGGTTCCCGGGCCGGGCAGGCGCCTGCCCTACTCCGGCAGGCCGTCGGCAGGCATTGCCGGCCGCGCTTCGGTGTATTCCTCCACCTCGTCGCCGGAAACCACGAACGGGGTGCCGAAGTAGGACTGCACGCCGTTGTCGACCCGGGTCAGCATGGCTCCGGTGTACCCCTGGTGGCTGTCCTCGCCGAAGCCCAGCGGTGCATGCCCGTTACCGGTGACGTTGCCGGATTCGAGTGCCTCGAGCAGGGATTCCCGGGTGGGGTCCTCCCCGGCTTCCTTGAGTGCTTCCACGAAGAGGTAGCCGATGGACATGCCGAAGATGGTGTTGCCGTCAAACGGAGCCCCGGCGTTGTATTCCTCGTTGATCTCGGAGAACTTCGCCGTCCATTCGTCGTCGGTGTCCGAGTACGCCGGAAGGTAGTTGGCGCTGACGAAGCCCTGCAGCAGCTTGTTCGTGTTTTCGCCCAGATAGCCGGACAGGGTGTTGAAGTCTCCGCCGGCCGAGGAGGCCATCCACTGCGGGAAGTAGCCCAGTTTGGCGGCGGTGCCCACGGCCTGGGCGCTGAAGCCGTTGATGGTGGCCAGGAAGTTCACCTCGCAGCCGGCTTCCTTCATGGAACTGATCTGTGCCGCGATGTCGGTATTGGCCGTGGAATAGACCTGGGCATCGGCCAACCCGTCCGCCCCGAGCACCGCTTCAAGGCCGGCCTGGAATTCCTCGCCGAAGTCGTCGTCCTGGCCGAAGAAGCAGTAGGTCTTGTCCGGGAACTCCTCCTGGGCGTAGGTGGCCAGGATCCGGGACTCGGTGGGGTAGTCCACCATGAAACCGTAGGTGTAGGGGTAGTCCTCCGGCTGGTTCCAGGTGGGGCTGCCGGAAGCCACAAAGAGGTCCGGCACCTCGTTGTCGTTCACGAAATCCAGGACAGCGCTGTGCGGCGGTGTGCCGAGTCCGCCCACCAGGGCAAAGACTTCGTCCTGGAGCACCATCTCGCGAACCGCAGTCTGGGTGTTGGCCGGGTTGTAGCCGTCATCCTTCACGATGTATTCAATGGTGCGGCCGTTGACCCCGCCGTTGTCGTTTACGTAATCGAAGTACGCCTTGGTGGCCGGGGAAATGGTGGAGTAACCGGATGCCGCCGGTCCGGTGAGCGGCTGGTGGGTGCCGACGGTGACGGTGGTATCGGTGATCCCGGGAACGTCTTCGGCGGCGGCGTCGCCTCCTTCGTCCGGTGACGCACAGGAGGCCAGCCCGAGGGCTGCGGCTGCAAGGACGGCGGTACCCAGTCGGAGCTTGGAACGGATCATCATTGACCTTTCGGGGTTGCCGGCAGCTGCCCGGACTCGTGCCGGGCGGATAACCGGGTTGGTGTACTGGATGCTGGCGGTGGTGCGGTTTGCGGGGACCTCGGCGTCGTCGTCGTCGGCGACGACGACGTCGACGGCGGCGAGGGAACGGGAACGGAACGGGCGGGTCGGAGCCGGCGGCCCGCTCGGATGAGCAGGCCCTGGATGCCCTGCGGCGCAAGCAGCACCACGAGGACCAGGACGAGCCCGAAGACGGCCACCGCAAGGTTGCCGTCCAGCCGCTGGGCCAGGTCCGCGGACAGTTCGAGCCGGGACGTGGCCGTACTGATCAGATGCGGCAGCGCCACCAGGAGCACGGCCCCCCAGATTGCGCCGGTCAGGGAGCCGATGCCGCCGACCACGGCGGCCATGAGCAGGAAGAGGGAGAACACCAGCGAATAGGCTCCCGGGCCGGCGCTCTGCGTGATGTAGGAGAGAAGGCCGCCGCCCATCCCCGCCGCGGCGGAGCTGATTACGAAGGCCGTGATTTTGGTGCGGGCCGGGTTGATGCCGGCCAGCGCTGCCGCCACGGGGTTGTCCCGCACAGCCCGTAGATGCCGGCCGAAGCGGCCCTGCAGCAGGTTGGCCAGCAGGGTCAGAACCAGGACGGAGCAGACGACGGCGAGCCATGCCTGCCACGCTTCGGTGGACACAGTGCCGCGGAGGGAGGTGGGTCGTTTTTCCACGGTGATCCACAGTCCCTGGTCGCCGCCGAGCACCGAAAAAGTGCTGGTGACTGCGGGCAGGGCCACCACCAGTGCCATGGTGAACCCGGCGAGGTAGGGACCGTGGAGCCGCCCGGCGGCCAGTCCGATCACCAGGCCGAGCGCTGCTGCACCGATGACTGCCGCCGCGAGCGGCAGCAGGAGCAGCGCCGGACCCTGCATGCCGGCGTCGGCCATCGCGTTGGCCGTCAGGGCGTAGCTGTACGCCCCGGCAGCCATCAGGGCCGCCTGGCCCAGGGACAGCTGTCCGCCGGCGCCCGTGAGCAGGGTGAGTCCGGCGATGCCGCACAGGTAGGCGCAGGCCGTGGCCAACTGATAGGACGAGAAAGAGGGGATGACAAAGGTGAGGCCGATCAGGAGGGCCGCAGCCGCGGCCGCCAGGACATACCGTTTGCTGGCGCTCATACCGTTCGCTCCTTGGTCATCGAGAAGATTCCGCCGGGGCGGACCAGCAGCACCGCCAGGAGCAGGACCAGGATGGCGATGGGGGCCAGGGTGGCGCCTCCGTAGCCGCTGACCCAGCTCAGCAGCACGCCCACGGCCAGGCCGCCCAGGACGGCACCGGCGGGGGAGTCCAGTCCGCCGATGACGGCGACCGTGAACGCATAGACGAAGACCGTGTCCGCGGCATGCGGATTGAGCCCCAGCTCCGTGGGGATGACCAGCAGGGCGGCCAGTGCGCCCAGGGCGGAGGACAGGGCCCAGCCCAGGGTGAGCATCCGCGAGGTCCGTACGCCGAGGAGACGGGCCAGGTCCGGGGCGAAGGCAGAGGCCCGCAGCCGTAGTCCCAGGGACGTCTTGGTGAACAACAGGACCAAGGCGCCGACCAGTACGGCTATGCAGGCAAAGACAAAGAGGTCATAGGAAGAGAAGACGGTGATGCCGAGGATTTCCACCGGGTTGGAACTGAAGGGCGTCACCATGGTCCGGTAGCTGTTGCCGAACACCATGCCCAGGACGGCCTGGATCAGCAGAAGCAGGCCCAGTCCCGCAATCACCGGATTCAGCGCGGAGCCGTTGCCCACAAAGCGCATCACGCCGCGTTCCACCAGGGCTCCGATGAGGAATCCCGCTGCCAGGGCTGCGGCGAGTCCGGCCCAGTAGTTTCCGGTAAGTGCGGTGACGGAGAAGGCGATGTAGGTGGCAGCCACGGCCATGGCGCCCTGCGCAAAGTTCACGATCCGGGCTGCACGCCAGATCAGCACCAGGGAGAGCGCGAAGGCGGCGAGGACCGCACCACGGGCCAGGCCGTCAAAGGTGAGGAAAAGGAATCTGTCCATTAGAACCCCAGGTAGGTGTGGCGGAGGCCGGTGTCGTCGGCCAGTTCGGAGGCCGGGCGGGAGGCGACTACCCGGCCGAGGTTGAGCACTACGCCGTAGTCCGCCACCGAGAGGGCGCTCCGGACGTTCTGCTCGATCAGCAGGACCGTCAGTCCGGTGTCGTCGCGGAGGCGGCGCAGCATGCCGAGGATGGAGGCGCTCACCTTCGGGGCAAGCCCCAGGGACGGCTCGTCCAGCAGGAGGAGGGACGGCGAGGCCATCAGGGCCCGCCCCAGCGCAAGCATCTGGCGCTCGCCGCCGGAGAGCTGGTGTCCCGCGGCTTTCCGGCGCCGGGCGAGGGGCTCGAAGAGGTCGTACATCCGGGTGAGCACTTCGGCGGCTGCCCTGCGGTCCTTCCGCCACAGACCGCCTAGCCGCAGGTTTTCCTCCACCGTCAGTTCGGTGATGACGCCGTGGCCTTCGGGTACCAGTGCGACGCCGTGGCGCACCATATTCTCGACCGGCACCCGGGCCAGGTCCTGGCCGTCTCTGAGCCGGATGGTGCCGGCCGTCGGCCGCAGCTGCCCGGTAATGGTGCGCAGGAGGGTGGTCTTGCCGGCGCCGTTGGCCCCCACGACGGCGGTGATGGAGCCGTCCGCTACGGTCAGGTCAATGTCGTGGAGCACGCGGACGTTTCCGTAACCGGCGGTGACGCCTTCCAGGACGAGCCCGCCGGTCATGCCGCCTCAACTCCAAGGTAGGCATCGGCGACGGCGGGGTCGGACCCGATTTCTTCGGGTGTGCCCTCGGCGATCAAACGGCCGAAGTCCAGCACAGCGATGCGGTCGCAGACCTCCATCACCAGGTCAACGTGATGTTCCACGAGCACCACCGAGCATCCGTCACCGGGCACGGTCCGGATAATGGCGGCCAGTTCTTCAATGTCGTCATGGCCGAGGCCGCCGGCCGGTTCATCCAGCAGGAGCAGTCTCGGTTCGCTCACCAGCGCCCGGGCCAGGGCCACCTTCTTGCGGACGCCGTAAGGAAGGGTGTCCGGGAGAGCTGCGGCGTATCCGGCGACGCCGAGGGCCTCCAGGGCGTCCATGGAGCGTTCCGCCAGGCGGGACTCGCGGCGGGCGGATCCGGGCAGGGCCAGCAGGTCGAGTCCGCGTCCGGTGCCTGCCGCCAAACCTGCCATTACGTTCTGCACCACGGTCAGGCCCGGGAACAGGCCAAGTCCCTGCAGCGTGCGGACCACCCCGGTCCGGGTCAGGCGGTGCGGTTTCGGCGTGAAAGCCGCTCCGTCCAGCTGAAGGCTGCCCTCCGCGGGCGGAAAGACACCGCAGATGACGTTGAACAGGGTGGTTTTGCCGGCTCCGTTCGGACCCATGATGCCCACAATCCCGCCTGCCGGAATCTGCAGGGATACTGCATCGAGGGCGGTGAGGCCGCCGAACCGGACCGTAATGCCGTCCAACCGGAGACGGGCGAATTCCGACCGGTCGGTATGTTGCTCCTGCATGAGTACTCCATCGTCTCTGCTCTTACCTTGCGTACATCGGGCTGTAGGGCGGTAGTGCGGGAGGTGCGGTGGTGCGGGAGGTGCGGTGGTGCTGGAAGTGCGGTGGTGCTCAGGTGCGGTGCCGGCCGTGCTGCTCTGGTTGGCCCTGGGGTTGGTTACTTTGCCTGCAGGCCGGCCAGATACAGATCCGTCAGCTGTGCGGCTGCCTGTTCGCGGCTGATAGACCCTCCGGGGGAGTACCAGTACGAGAGATAGTGCGGGTCAGAGAAAAAGTTGGCCGCCAGCACCGGAATCGGAATGTCGGTGCGGAAGACGCCGTCGGACTGGCCGCGGACCAGAAGTGCCGTGAATGCGTCGTTGTATTCACGGCGTCGCCGCTTTACTTCTTCCTGCCGGTCCTCGCTGAGCATGTGCTGGGAGCGGAAGAACACGGATCCTTCGCGGATCCACTCGATGGACGTCATGATGACGTCCTCGCAGACCAGGCGCATCGTCTCGGCCGCCGGCAACCCGCGGCCGATGATTTCAGTCAGGTGTGCGTGCTGGAGGGTCAGGATCCGGTCATAGATGTCGAAGAGCAGATCGTCCTTGGAATCGAAGTAGTGATAGAGCGCCCCCTTTGTGACACCGGCGGCATCCACGATCTGCTGAACGCTGGTCCTGGCATAGCCCTGCCGTGCGAAAAGCTCCACGGAGGTCCGTGTGAGTTCTTCCTTAATGTTCAGGGTCTTCATGCAGTGACGTCCGGTTTTCTCGTGATGCGGGACCGGCTGGTTTCGCGGGTGCGGAACCGACCGGTTGGTATGTGCGAACACCATAACCCCGCAGGGGGCGGGATGCGCAAGGGTTTCGTCGAAAGAATTACCGCAGGTGCACCGTTCGTCGGGGACGGCTCGCCTATGGTCGACGCTATGACCGTTTCCCCGCACCCGCGCATCCCGTTCGAACCTGCCGCCCCGGACTTTCCCGGTTGGCCCATGCCGCTCTCGGTGCCGCAGGGTATGCGGATGGAATTGGGCAGGGCACGGCTGCTGGATGGGCGGGAGTCTTCATTCGATGACTGGATGGCAATGCTGCATGAGCGCTATGAGGAATGTCTGGCCACGTTGGGTCGGGAACGGATGGCACTCGAAGCCACGTTCCTGAACCAGGAGGCGGACGGGTCCTGGTGGATGTACCACTTCCAGCTTCTGGGAGCGGACAGCCCGGGCCTGGTGCCGGACAACCCGCTCGACCAGGCGCACCTCGAGTACGGCAAGAAGACCAAGCATCCGGGCTGGGAAGAGCTTCAGCCGCGGTTCTTCCTTTGCCCGCCGACGGTACGTGCCGCCGTCGAGGAGGCAGCCGGCGCGGGGGAGATGGCCGGCAGCGGCCCGGGTCTTGGCCGACGACGGGAGGCGGCCGCTGGTGCGACGAGTCCCGGGAGTGAGGCCCGGTAGGAGGGGCAGTGCGGTAGCGGGCTGGTACCTGCCGGGCGTACCTGCCTGGCTAAACACGAAGGACCCCGTAGCCGATTGGCTGCGGGGTCCTTCGTTGTCTCAAAGTGCCCTCGATAGGATTCGAACCTACGGCCTGTTGCTCCGGAGGCAACCGCTCTATCCCCTGAGCTACGAGGGCAAGGGCACCGGCTTGCCGGACGCCCTGTGGGACTCAAGAAGCTTAGCAGGTTTCAGGCGGTCCGGAAAAACCCTGCGCTTCTGCGGGGAGGTAACGCCCTTCTGTCATGGAGTTCTCGGGGCGTGGAGACCGGCTGAGCGTACGCGGTCGGCAATGGATGGCAGCGGTAGAAGTGTAGGCATTTGCAGCTTCAGGAGTTTGGTGTGCAGAACCCTGTGGGGCTCGGGCAGGGGTCGGACTGGTCGCGTCGAAATGGACCCTCCGTGAAGCTCACCTACCCGGTTCCGGCGGCAAGTAATTGCGTCCCAAAGACAGGTATTTCTAGTTTCCTGAGAGGCCGGTTTTAGCCTGATTTCGGGCCGGAAATGTCAGTGCCGGATGAAAGCATTAAGCATGGATCAGGACGGGAACACCGGACGGATAAGCGAAGATCGGGCGGGTGAAAACCGGCAGCCGGATGGTGCTGCTGGCGACTCGGATGCGGCCCGCTCGGCCTGTACTTTGTCCGTGTACCGGGCGGAACTGGTTGCCGGGGATGCCGTTACCGATGGTGGCGCACCGGTCGATGCCGCCTCCGGCTATCCGGACGGTTTTACCGGTGTGCTGGCTCTGCAGAACCTGGAAGCCTTCGATGAACATGCCGCCGGTGATGCCCTGGCCCGGGTCGCGCATCTGCTCCGCTGGGCCCAGGCCCAGCAGGTCCGACTGATGCACCGGATGGAGGAACTCTTCCGCGAGAGCTTCCAGACCGAGGACGGCACCGTGCTCAGCGTGGACCCGGGCATGGCCTTCAGCCTGGCGTCCTGTGAATGCGCGACCATCCTGAACGTTCCGCAGACCACCGCGCAGGGAATGATGTCCGAAGCCGGCAGGCTCTGCGACACGCACACCGCAACCCTGGCCAGGCTCGAACAGGGACAGTTGAGCTACAGGCATGCGCAGGTGGTGCTGGACCAGACCCAGAACCTTCCCACCCCGGCCCTCCCGGGGTTCGAGGCTGACCTGCTCACGGCTGCGGTGGGGAAGACCCGGGGCCAGTTCTCTGCCAAGGCCCGGCATCTGCGGGAGAACCGGTATCCGGAGACCGTCCCGGAACGGCATTCGAGTGCTTTCGAGAAGCGCCGGGTGGTCCTGGACCGGGATGAGGACGGTATGTCCTGGCTGGCTGCCCACCTCCGGGCGGCCGAAGCGCAGCAGATCTATACGGCCTTGAGTACTGCTGCCCAGGGTGAGCAAGCCGACGGGGACCCGCGGACCCGGGACCAGCTGCGCGCGGACATCCTGACCCAGCTGCTGATGGGCGGCCTCGGATCACACCGGCCCGGCGGGGCGGGTGGAACCGTTAGTACGGCCGGCAGGAACAGGATTGGGAGCGGCCGGACCGGGAACGGTCCCGCCGGCGCTGCCGGCACCGGCGGAACGGACGGTTACACCGGTACGGCTGGAGCCACCGGCGGCACGGCCCGCACCGGTGGAGCCACCGGTGGCACCGGCGGAGCCAGCGGCGGCAACGGTGGGACAAACCGAACCGGCGCAGGCGGCGGGCACGATTCCCACCGAGGACCCGGCGGGACAGACGTTCAGACAAACGGTGACCCTGACCGTGAGGACGGCCTCGGCGTCCTGCCGCGGGCTGAGATCATGGTCCTGATCAACGCCGAGACTCTCTTCGGCGCGGACGAACAGCCAGCAGAACTGCACGGCTATGGACCCATCAGTGCAGAGGCAGCACGGCGGCTGGCGCGCAACGCCCTTCACTGGACCGGACTGGCCCGGGACCCGGACACCGGAGAAATCCTCGGTGTTGGTCGGCGGCGGAAAGTTCCGGCAGGATTGGCTCGCTGGCTGCGTGCAAGGGACGGGACCTGCCGGTTCCCCGGCTGCCGGGTCAGCACCGCACTCTCGGAAATCGACCACACCACCGACTGGGCCAAAGGTGGACCCACGGACCACGGAAACCTTGAACATTTGTGCCGAAGGCACCACCGGTTCAAGACCCTTGGCTACTGGAAAGCCTGCCAACCCGAACCCGGCGTCATCGAATGGACCTCACCCACCGGACGGACCTACCGGACCGAGCCGTTCCTTGAACTGGGACCGCTACACCAGACGACAGATCTGCGACAGGACGATCCACGGAAGGTAGCCCAACAGGGGGAATCCCAATCGGTGCCTCCCTTCTAGGCGGGTACGGCGGGCCTGGCAGCTTGAGCTTTGAACTCTGGGCTGCGAGTTTCGAGCTCAGAGTCTGACCCCTGAGCCCTATGCCCGAACCCTGGGTCATGAGTCTTGCACCTTGAACCCCGGCCGTCGCTACGGGCGCCACGCTGCTACCGGCCCCACGTCGTACGGGTACTGGGTACTGGGTACTGGGTGCGGTGGTGCTGGGGGAGGGGCGTGCCTAGTACCCCAGGAACGGGTCGGTTCGGATCCGCCGACCGCCGGCACTCCGCACGGCCCGGCGGGCAGCAGAAACAGCCCGTGGAGAGCCGGAAACGTACACAGCCCGTGAGACGATGTCCGGAATCTCCTGCTTCAGCATGGCTCCGCCCGGAAGCCCCGGACCCAACCAGGTCCAGCCGGGAATCGCAGGATCTGACGGAGTGCAGACCAGCACCCGTACGTTCAGCTCCTGCAGCTCGTCAGCGTACGCGAGTTCGTCGACAGAAGAGGCCGCATACACGAGCACAACATCCCGGTCTTCGGTACGGCTCTCCCGTAGCTGGCTGATAAACGGAGTGATGCCGATACCGGAGGCAATCATCAGCACAGGAGTACGGGGATCCCGCGGCAGGCGGAAATCGCCCGCAACGGCAGTGGCGCCCACTTCTGCTCCGGGCCGCATCTTCAACAGGGCGGTCTTGAAACTGCTGCCCGGTTCGGCCACCCGCAGGCCCACAGCCACCGTGTCCGGTTCCGACGGCGGCGTCGTGATGCTGAAAATGCGACGGGATCCCCGTGAGTCCGGCTCAAAGTGCGGCACAGCAAGTTCCAGGTACTGGCCGGCATGGAAGCGGACAGGCCGGACCGGCTCAAAGACCAGTTCGCGGGCGGTAGGAGTCAGGTCCCGGGTTTCGAGAAGCCGCAGGCGGACAGCTCCGCGCTGCCCCAGCAAAAACGCCAGCGCGTTCCCCACCAGAAGCGCCAGCTCCGGAGACATCAGAACCGGACCAAGGGACACCGGCACGGCAAAGAGGACGCCGACGACGACGGCAACACCGAACCGCTGGAGGCGCAGCGGCGGCAGGGTCAGCGGTTCGGTGAGCATGAACCCCGCCAGGAACACAAGCGGGTAGGACCCTGCCACCGTGACCAGCGCATCCGCAGCAGATTCCCCGTCCGCCGCAAAACGGGCTACGAGAATGAGGACGGCAGTCAGCGCAAACACCCCCGCCATAGGCAGGAGCCGGTTCCGGTACAGGATCAGCAGTGATGCCGGAAGCACGGCCACCAGCATCCACGGAGTCGCAACCCACCAGACGGCACCGCCCAGTCCGGTCACCGCCACAGCAAAGGCCCCCACTGCAGCCGGGTTGAAGATGTGCCGGCGACGGAAGGCCAGGACATACTTCGACGCCGTGGCCACGGCCCCGGCGAGCGCCACCATCCCCAGCTGCACGCCCTCGGTGTCGGGCCAGAAGAGGAAATACAGGATCAGTCCGGTGATCAACGACGAGTCCGTCTGCGGACGGGTGCGCATCAGCAACCCGGCCACACGGCTGGTGACCAGGGTGGACGCCACCGCCGTCACTGCCGTTGCCCCCAGCTCCGCCGGCGAGTAGAACAGCACCCCGGCAAAGGACAGGACGAAGGACCAGGCAACACAGGCCAGAAGCAGCCAGACCGTCAGGCGGTACATGGTCCAACGGCCCAGGAAGGTGTTCAGGGTGCGCGGCGCGGCGGGTGCATTAACACTCATGAAAACAGGACTCCAGCCATTTTGGGGGAATAGTCGGCACGGCCGTCGGTGAACATCCGCACATAGTCAAAGGAGAACATCCGTCCCAGTTCGTCCGGGCCGGCAAAAAACAGGGCAGTGGCCAGGCCGTCCGCCGTCATGGCATCGGCAGCCAGTACCCAGGTGGCCGCCACAGTGTCCACCGGAGAACCGGTGCGGGCATCGATTACGTGGTGCAGCCCGTCGCCCCACTGCCGGCGGCTGATGGCTGAGGCGCACAGTGCGCGGTCCGACAGGGTCAGCACCCCGATGGCCCGCCGGGGATCATACGGATGTTCCAGCGCCACCCGCAGCGGGCCGGCACCGGCATGGCGCAGGTCCGAACCCGCATCCACCACGTACTCCCTGTGCCCGGCAGCTGCGAGGATCCCGCTGGCCAGGTCCACCAGCTGGCCCTTCCCCGCGGCACCGATATCAAACGTCACCGGGGCGGCAGTGGTCAGCAGCGCGCCACGGCCGTCGGCGGTCCAGGATACGGTGTCCGTCCACGCCGCGGCGGGAGCGGGCGGACCGGTTGGCGCAAAGCTGTAGCCGGCGTCGTACCCCAGGATCTCAAGCGAGCGGCCCACGAGCGGGTTCACCGCTCCCCGGGTGAGCTGCTGCAGTGAGTCGAAGAGCTGCAGCAGCGGCGCTGCCGAAGCGGGCAGGGCAAAGGTGCCCGCCGCCTCGGCCATCCGCGCGACGGTGGAATCGGACCGGAACCGCGAATAGGTCCTGTCGTAGCCCTCTACGGTGTCTGCGACCGCAGCCCGGGTGGCGGAATCCAGAGGCTCGGCAGTGGACAGGGACCACTGCGTGCCGATCGCCTCGAACTCCAGGGTGTGCACGGGTGCCGGTCCTAGGCGGCAGCTTCGGACCGGATGGCCTCGAGGGCGCGGTTAAAGCCCTCGCTGGTCAGCGAGGATCCCGCCACTTTGTCCACATCGAGTTCGTCCAGGCTCTTGCCGACCACTTGGTCCTTCACATGGGACGTGAATTCGCGCTGGTACTGCTTGGATGTCGGGTTCTTCTGCGAGGTCTCCACCTCCAGCTCCGTCACCACGTTGCCTTCCAGACGCAGTTTCACGTCCACGTCTTCGGAAGTGCCCGACGGCGGGATGTAGCTTCCGGTGCCCGTGTACTCGCCGTCGGCGTAGCTTCCGGAGCCGGCGGCAGCTTCGGGAGCGGACGGGGACGACGCAGCCGGCGACTTAGCCGGTGCGGGGCCGGCGGCGGTTTCCTCATCCGCGGCACAACCGGCGGCAGACAGCAGGGACAGGCCGGCAGCGGCACACAACAGGGACTTGCTCGCTCGGTTCACGGTTCTCCTCGGAGTGGGGGGATGCTTCCCTTTTATTACATCGCATCATTTCTACGGGGGCTGCGTCCGCAGAGCGTAAGCCCTGTCATAGAAAACGGGACCCGTGCCGCACCCGGCTATGCTTAACCGGTGACTCCTGAAGAACTTTCCTCCGCCGTAACTGCCTGCCTCCAAGACGCCATCGATGCCGGTGACTTCAGCATCGAACTGCCGGGGGAGGTGCGCGTGGAGCGCCCGAAGAACCGGGACCACGGTGACTGGGCCACCAACATCGCCCTGCAGCTGTCCAAGCAGGCCGGCATGAACCCCCGCCAGTTCGCCGGGATCCTCAAGGGCCGCCTCGAGCAGATCGACGGCGTGGCCAAGGTGGATATCGCCGGCCCCGGCTTCCTGAACATCACCCTCGACGCCGGCGCGGCCGGCGAGCTGGTCAAGACGATTGTCGACGCCGGTCCCGCCTACGGCACCTCGGAAATCCTCAAGGGCACCCGGATCAACCTGGAGTTCGTTTCCGCCAACCCCACCGGCCCCATCCACCTGGGCGGCACCCGCTGGGCCGCCGTCGGCGATGCCCTGGCCAGGGTCTTCCAGTCCCAGGGCGCGGACGTCACCCGCGAGTACTACTTCAATGACCACGGCGCGCAGATCGACCGCTTCGCCCGCTCCCTGCTGGCTTCGGCCAAGGGCGAGCCCGCCCCGGAAGACGGCTACGCCGGCGAGTACATCGTGGACATCGCCAACCGGGTGCTGGCCGCTGAGCCGGGCATCATGGAACTGCCCGGCGACGAAGCGCAGGAACGCTTCCGCGCCGTGGGCGTGGACTTCATGTTCGGCGACATCAAGGAATCCCTGCACAACTTCGGCGTGGACTTTGATGTGTTCTTCCACGAGGACTCCCTGCACGAAGGCGGCCAGGTGGAGAAACTCCTGGAACAACTCAAGGGCTCGGAGAACCTGTACGAAAAGGACGGCGCCTGGTGGCTGAACTCCTCCGAGTTCGGTGACGACAAGGACCGCGTGGTCATCAAGTCGGACGGCAACGCCGCCTACATCGCCGGCGACATTGCCTACATCCAGAACAAGCGCGAGCGCGGCTTCGACCTGAACGTGTACATGCTCGGCGCCGACCACCACGGCTACGTGGCCCGCCTGAAGGCGGCCGCAGCCGCCCTGGGCCACGACCCCGAGTGCGTGGAGGTGCTGATCGGCCAGATGGTGAACCTGGTCAAGGACGGCAAGCCCGTACGCATGTCCAAGCGTGCCGGCACTGTGGTCACCCTTGAGGACCTGGTCGAGGCCGTGGGCGTGGACGCCGCCCGCTACACGCTCGCCCGCTTCTCCGCAGACTCCAACATCGACGTGGACTTGGACCTGCTGACCAAGCGCAGCAACGAAAACCCGGTGTTCTACGTCCAGTACGCCCACGCCCGCACGCACGCCCTGGCCCGCAACGCCGAGGCTGCCGGCGTCGACGATTCCGCCTTCGACGCCTCGCTGCTGACCCACCCCACCGAAAGCGCGCTGCTGGCCGCGCTGGGCCAGTACCCTGGCGTCGTCGCGCAGGCCAGCGCCTTCCGCGAACCGCACCGCGTGGCCCGCCACCTTGAGGTCATCGCCGGCACCTACCACCGCTGGTACGACGCCTGCCGCATCGCACCCCAGGGCGACGAGGAAATCACCGACACCAACCGCACCCGCCTGTGGCTGAACCTTGCCGCACGCCAGGTCCTGGCCAACGGGCTGGACCTGCTGGGAGTCTCCGCACCCGAACGGATGTAAGTAATGACTGCTTCACCCCTGGCTCCTGCCTGGCTGAGCCACCCCGAAGACGCCAATGCCCTGCGCCCGCAGATGTGGGCCCGGGATGTGGCCCGCGGCGAAGGCGGGGAACTGGAAATCTCCGGCATCCCCGTCTCCCGGATCGCCGGGGAATTCGGCACGCCCGTGTTCGTGATGTCCGAGGCGGATTTCCGTGCCCGCGCCCGGGATTTCAAGGATTCCTTCGACGCCGCCTTCGCCGGGCTCTGCGGGGGAGTGGACGTCTATTACGCAGGCAAGTCCTTCCTCTGCACCGAGGTGGCCCGCTGGGTCTCCTCCGAAGGCCTGCGCCTGGACACCTGCTCCGGCGGGGAACTGGCGGTGGCCAGGCGCGCGGGGCTGCACGGCAGCCAGCTCGGCCTGCACGGCAACAACAAGTCGGTCGCCGAACTGACCCGGGCCCTGGACATGGAGCTGGGCAGGATCGTGGTGGACAGCCTCGGTGAACTGCGGCAGCTGGGGGACCTGGCCGCTTCCCGCGGCGAGCGGGCCAACGTCATGCTCCGGCTGACCCCGGGCGTGCATGCCTCCACGCACGAGTTCATTGCCACCGCCCACGAAGACCAGAAGTTCGGCCTGTCGATGGTCGCGGACCCGGACCTGGACGGCATGTCCCCGGCCATGGCCGCCGTGGAAACGGCACTCAAGCACGACGGCGTGAACCTCGTGGGCGTGCACTGCCACATCGGTTCGCAGATCTTTGAATCCGCCGGCTTCGAACTCGCCGCCCGGCGCCTGCTCGGTTTCCTCGCCGACGTGAAGTCCGGCTACGGCGTCGAACTGGCCGAACTGGACCTGGGCGGCGGCTACGGCATCGCCTACACCGAAGCAGACGCCCCGCGCCCGCCGGCCGAGATCGCCAACGCGATGGCCGCCGTCGTCGGCAGCACCTGCACCGAGCTCGGGCTGTCGGTGCCCCGGATTTCGATCGAGCCGGGCCGGGCCATCGTCGGCCCGAGCACCTTCACGCTCTACCGGGCGGGGACTACCAAAACGGTCCGGGTGGATACGCCCGACGGCGGCACGTCGCCGCGGCGGTATGTCAGCGTTGACGGCGGGATGAGCGACAACGCCCGCCCCGTGCTTTACGGTGCGGACTACTCGGCCGTGCTGGCCTCGCGGACCTCCGAAAATGACGCGGTTATGTCGCGCGTAGTTGGCAAACACTGCGAAAGCGGCGACATAGTGGTTCGGGACGCGTACCTGCCCGGTGACGTCACAGCCGATGACCTGCTGGCCGTTCCGGGCACGGGCGCGTACTGCTGGGTGCTGTCCAGCAACTACAACTACCTGGCCCGCCCGCCCGTCGTGGCAGTGCGGAACGGCGAAGCACGCCTGATCGTCCGCGGCGAAACCGAAGATGACCTGTTGGCACGGGACGTCTCCTAACCCTTAGAGGAGTTGGCAGAAACATATGAAGACCCTGAAAGTAGCCCTGCTGGGATGCGGAAACGTGGGTTCGCAGGTTGCCCGGATCCTCATTGACGACGCCGAGGACCTCACCGCCCGGCTCGGCGCGCGGCTTGAGCTCACCGGTATCGCCGTGCGCAGCGTTGACGCCCCCCGCGACGTGGAGCTGCCGGCGGAGTTGTTCACCACGGATGCCGAGGCACTGGTGGCCGACGCGGACATCGTCATTGAACTGATGGGCGGCCTCGAGCCGGCCCGCACGCTGATCCTGCACGCCCTGGGCTCGGGCGCCGCCGTCGTCACCGGCAACAAGGCCCTGCTCGCAGCGGACGGTGCGTCCCTGTCAGGAAAGGCCGACGCCGCCGGCGTCCAGCTCTCCTACGAAGCCGCCGTGGCCGGCGCCATTCCCATCCTGCGCCCCATCCGCGACAGCCTCTCCGGCGACCGGATCACCAAGGTCATGGGCATCGTCAACGGCACCACCAACTACATCCTCGATGCCATGGATTCCACCGGCGCCCAGTTTGCCGACGCCCTGGCCGAGGCCCAGCGGCTCGGCTACGCCGAGGCGGATCCCACCGCCGACGTCGAGGGGCACGACGCCGCGGCCAAGGGGGCCATCCTGGCCTCCCTGGCGTTCCACACCGACTTTGACCTCTCCGCCGTGTCCTGCCAGGGCATCACCGCCGTCACCGCCGAAGACATCAAAGCGGCACAGGAAGCGGGCTTCGTCATCAAGCTCCTGGCCATTGCCGAAAAGTTTACGGACGCGGACGGAAGCGAAGGCGTCAGCGTCCGCGTGCACCCCACCCTGCTGCCGCGCCGGCACCCGCTGGCCGCCGTGCACGGTGCCTTCAACGCCGTGTTTGTCGAAGCGGAAAATGCCGGTGAACTGATGTTCTACGGCCAGGGCGCCGGCGGCGCACCCACGGCCTCCGCCGTGATGGGCGACGTCGTGACCGCCGCCCGGCGCCTGATGCTCGGCGGACCGGTTCCTGCCGGCCGGCCCAGCGGCGCGCTGCCGGCCCTTCCGCTGGACAAGGTCACCACCAGTTATTCCATCGGCTTGGATGTGGCGGACCAGCCCGGCGTCCTGGCCGCCGTCGCGCATGTGTTCTCCGAACACGGCGTGTCCATCGAAACGATGCGCCAGAGAATCCACGGTGAAGGCGCCGACGCCGAACTGCGCTTCGTCACCCACCGTGCACCCGAAGCCGCCCTCGCGGCAACCGTCGAGGCCATCAAGGCCCTGGACGTCATCAGGAACGTCAAATCCGTTATGCGGGTAGAAGGAGTCTGAGCGTGGCTCACCAATGGCGCGGCGTTATCCGCGAATACGCCGACCGTCTTCCGGTCACCGAAAGTACCGAGGTTATTACCCTGGGCGAGGGCGGCACTCCGCTGGTCCGCGCCAAGGCGCTCTCTGAGCTGACCGGTTCCGAGGTCTACCTCAAGGTCGAAGGCATGAACCCCACCGGGTCCTTCAAGGACCGCGGAATGACCATGGCCATGACCGCCGCCGTCGAATCCGGCGCCAAGGCCGTGGTCTGCGCTTCCACCGGCAACACCAGCGCGTCGGCAGCTGCGTATGCCACGCAGGCGGGCATCACCTGCGCGGTGCTGGTCCCGGACGGCAAGATCTCCATGGGCAAGCTGTCCCAGGCCATTGCCCACGGTGCCCAGCTGCTCCAGGTCCGCGGCAACTTCGACAACTGCCTGGAGGTGGCCCGCAAGCTGGCCGAGGCCTACCCGGTGTTCCTGGTGAACTCGGTGAACCCGGCACGCATTGAGGGCCAGAAGACCGCGTCCTTCGAGGTAGTGGACTATCTCGGCGACGCCCCCGACTACCACCTGCTGCCCGTCGGGAACGCCGGAAACATCACCGCCTACTGGAAGGGCTATTCCGAGTACGCGAAGCCGTGGACCAACGTGGCCGGCGAGGAACTGGCGCCGGTGGCCACCAAGACCCCGCACATGTGGGGCTTCCAGGCCGAGGGCGCCTCGCCGCTGGTGAAGGGACACCCGGTTACGGATCCGGACACTATCGCCACCGCCATCCGGATCGGCAACCCTGCCTCCTGGGACCAGGCCATTGCCGCCCGGGACGAGTCCGGCGGGCTGATCGAAGCCGTGACGGATACGGAAATCCTCGACGCGCACCGCTGGCTCTCCTCCCGCGAAGGTGTCTTCGTGGAACCGGCCTCCGCCGCCGGTGTGGCCGGGCTGCTCAAGAAGCACGCTGCCGGAGAGGTTCCCGCCGGGAAGACCATCGTCATCACGGTCACCGGACACGGACTCAAGGACCCGCAGTGGGCGCTGCGGACCGCCGACGGTTCCGACGTCGAACCCACCAAGGTGGATTTCGACGTCGTGAGCGTGGCCTCGGCACTGGGCCTGGAAGCGGCTGAGCCCGCCGGATCCGGCAAGTAGGGCATGGTTATGCAGCTGGCCGACGGGCCGCGCACCGGTCCCCGGATCCTGGCACCGGGCCAGGACGTGACCGTCACCGTGCCTGCAACCAGTGCAAACCTTGGTCCGGGCTTCGACTCCCTCGGCCTGGCACTGACGCTCTATGACACGGTGCGGGTGCGGACATCCGACGCAGAGGGCATCTTTGTCGACGTCGCGGGCGAAGGGGCCGGAAGTGTTCCGTTGGATTCCTCGCACCTGGTGGTCCGCACCCTGCTCTCGACCCTGGCCGGCAAAGGGTACGGCGTCCGGGGACTGCACCTCAGCGCCGAGAACGCGGTCCCGCACGGCCGCGGGCTGGGTTCCTCCGCCTCGGCGATTGTCTCGGGCGTGCTGGCAGCGAATGCCCTGCTGCCTGCTGAAGCGCGCCTTGATGCCGCCGCCCTGTTGGACAGCTGTTCGGCGCTCGAAGGGCATCCGGACAACGTAGCCCCCGCATTGGCCGGGGACCTTGCCATTTCCTGGGAGACGGACGGCGTCTTCCGGTCCGCGCGGGCATCCGTGCATCCGGAGGTGGTCCCCGTGGTCGCCATCCCCGACGTGGAACTGTCCACCGAAAGCGCCCGCGGCCTGCTGCCGTCCTCCGTGGCCCACCGGACGGCTGCGGCCAATGCGGGACGTGCCGCGCTGTTGATCCATGCCCTGACCGTCGAGCCCTCGCTGCTGCTTGAAGGAACGCAGGACGCACTGCATCAGGAATTCCGTGCACCGGCCATGCTGCCCAGTGCACAGCTGCTGCAGTCACTGCGGTCCGCCGGTTTCGCCGCCGTGATTTCCGGGGCGGGCCCCACCGTGCTGTGCCTTGCCCACGGTGACGCCGCCGCCCGGGAAGCGGAACAGGCAATGGCGGAGCACCTGCAGGCCGCCGGACGGGCCGAAAACTGGCGTGTTCTACGGCTTGGCGTGGAGCGAGATGGTGCTAGAGTGGAAGGGCACCAGCGGTAATTTTTCCGTTTTGTGCTCCCGTAGGTAGCCGTCCGTTCCTGGGCCGCCCGGGCTTTCGTTGAAAACACTTTTGCCGCCGTCAGGTGTGTAACTACACCCGTCCTGCGGTGATCTTCGTCGATTCAATTGCCCACCCGCGGAGGCACAGTCTCCGGTGCAGCCTTCAAGGAACCGCCAAGAAGCGGCGTGTCCGGCTTGAATAACGCGTGTCCGGCAGCGAAGCTAACCGGACTCTGCCGAGATTCTTCTTAACAAGGCACCCAGCAGATTCGCCTTTCTCCGGCCATCGGGCCGGTAGCAGGCGAACCCTGACCCAATGTCTGATCTTTGGGGCCAGGGCCAATCACCGCGGCCGGTATTGCACCGGACCGCCCGACGAGGGGGAAGGATCCTTCGTGACAGATACCACTAGCCTGACTGCAGGCGTGGATTCCGCATCCGCCGGTTCAACCGGCGAGAGCACATCCAAGAGCGCAGGCCTCGCAGGCCTTAAGCTCGCGCAGCTCCAGGCGCTTGCCGGACAGCTCGGCATCACCGGGGGCTCCCGCATGCGTAAGGGAGACCTGGTCACTGCGATCTCCAATCACCAGCGCGGCGGCGCAGTAGCCGACCGTCCCGTCCGCGGTTCCCGCGGCACTGCCGGTGACGAGGCTGCCAAGGCCGCCTCCGCACCGGAGCAGGCATCGGCCGCTCCCGCGGAGCAGCCGGCAGAGGCAACCCGGCCCCCGCGTACCCGCAACCGTAACCGGCGTGCGGCCAGTGACGGCGTCGTCACTTCCGCCCCCGCCGAGGTCGCAGAGGCCCCGGCACCCGCTGCCGAGCAGGCCGCGGAACAGGCTCCGGCCCGGAACCGCGAGGCACGGGAAGAGAACCGCGAAGAAGGCCAGCGGGAGCGCGGAAACCGGCGTAGCCGCAACCGCCGCAGCGACTCCAGCGAGACCAACGGCACCGCCGCAGCTGATGCCCCGGCAGAAGACACCGCTTCGAACAACAATGCTTCGAACGGTGTTGCCAACAACGGTGCTTCGAACGGTGCTGCCAACGGCAACGCCGCCGGCAACGGTTCCGAGAACCGGACCTCCGGCGATGACGAGCGCGGCGAACGCCGTGAGCGCCGCAGCCGCCAGGACCGCGACAACAACCGTGACAACGGCGGAAACGGCCGTGACCGGGACAATAACCGCGACAGCAACCGCGACAACGGCGGAAACGGCCGGGACCGCGACAATAACCGCGACAACAACAACCGCGATGACAGCGACGAAAACGGACGCGGGCGCAACCGCCGCAACCGGAACCGCAACGAGCGCAATGACCGCGGCGACCGGAATGACCGGTTCCGCGACCGCAACGAGCGCCGCCGCAACCGCAGCCAGAACCCCGAGGTCGACGACGTCGAGGTCACTGAAGACGACGTCCTGCTGCCCGTAGCCGGCATCCTCGACGTCCTCGAGAACTACGCCTTCGTCCGGACCTCCGGCTACCTGCCGGGCCCGAACGATGTCTACGTTTCCCTCGCCCAGGTGAAGAAGTACAACCTGCGCAAGGGCGACGCCGTCGTCGGCGCCATCCGCGCCCCGCGCGAAGGTGAAAACCAGGGCGGAAACCAGCGCCAGAAGTTCAACGCACTGGTCCGCCTGACCTCCGTCAACGGCAAGCCCGCCGAGGACAACAAGGACCGCGTGGACTTCTCCAAGCTGGTTCCGCTCTACCCCTCCGAGCGCCTGCGCCTGGAGACCTCCGCAAAGGTGATCGGACCCCGCGTCATCGACCTCGTGGCTCCGATCGGCAAGGGCCAGCGCGGCCTGATCGTCTCCCCGCCCAAGGCCGGAAAGACGCTCATCCTGCAGTCCATCGCCAACGCGATCACCATCAACAACCCGGAAGTCCATCTGATGATGGTCCTCGTGGACGAACGTCCCGAGGAAGTCACGGACATGCAGCGCACGGTGAAGGGCGAGGTCATTGCCTCCACCTTCGACCGTCCCGCCGATGACCACACCACCGTGGCCGAACTCGCCATCGAGCGTGCCAAGCGCCTGGTGGAGATGGGCAACGACGTCGTGGTGCTGCTGGACTCCATGACCCGCCTGGGCCGTGCCTACAACCTGGCCGCTCCGGCGTCGGGCCGTATCCTGTCCGGCGGCGTGGATTCCTCCGCGCTGTACCCGCCGAAGCGCTTCTTCGGTGCCGCCCGCAACATTGAAAACGGCGGCTCGCTGACCATCCTGGCAACCGCCCTGGTGGAGACCGGTTCCAAGATGGACGAGGTCATCTTCGAGGAATTCAAGGGCACCGGCAACATGGAACTGCGCCTGTCCCGCAACCTTGCGGACAAGCGCATCTTCCCGGCCGTGGATGTCAACGCGTCGGGTACCCGCCGCGAAGAGAACCTGCTCTCCCCGGATGAAGTCAAGATCATGTGGAAGCTGCGCCGAGTCCTGTCCGGCCTGGACACCCAGCAGGCGCTGGAACTGCTCACCGGCAAGATCCGGGAAACCCAGTCCAACGTCGAGTTCCTGATGCAGATCCAGCAGACCACCCTGGGCACCAAGGACAACTAGCTGCCCTGCGAGCCGCTCATGCCCCCTCCCGCCGGCCGGCGGGAGAGGGGCCTGGGCGGCTCGTGCGTTAACGCCGGGAAAACCGGCGGGCGCACAAACCGATAAACTGCCTTGTGGGAAACGCAGCTTTACGCCGAACCCCGGCTTGACGGGATATTCCGTCTGGTGGGACACGCAGCCGAAAGAGGAATCTAGAACATGTTTGAGTCCATTCAGGGCCTGTTGGATGAGCACGCTGAACTCCAGCTGCGCCTGTCCGACCCGGCAGTGCACGCGGACCAGGGCCTGGCCCGGCGGCTGGGACGGCGCTACGCCGAACTCAGCCGGATCGTGGACGCCTACAACCGCTGGCACGGACTCGAGGATGACCTTGCCGCCGCAGCGGAAATGGCCGACGAGGATCCGGAATTCGCCGCAGAGGTGCCCGTGCTCAAGGAGCAGCTGGAAGATGCGCAGGAGAAGCTGCGCCGCCTGCTGATCCCGCGGGACCCCAACGACGGCCGTGACGTCATCATCGAGGTCAAGGGCGGCGAAGGCGGCGACGAGGCAGCCCTGTTCGCCGGCGACCTGCTGCGCATGTACACCCGCTACGCAGAGCACCGCGGCTGGCGCACCGAAATCATCTCCGCCACCGAATCGGACCTGGGCGGCTACAAAGACGTGTCCATGGCCATCAAGGGCAGCTCCAACGACCCGGCCGAAGGCGTCTACGCGCGCCTGAAGTACGAAGGCGGCGTGCACCGCGTGCAGCGCGTTCCCGTCACCGAATCCCAGGGCCGCATCCACACTTCGGCTGCCGGAGTCCTGGTGCTGCCCGAAGTGGACGAGCCGGAAGAGGTCGAGATCAACCAGAACGACCTGAAGATCGACGTCTACCGTTCCTCGGGCCCCGGCGGCCAGTCCGTGAACACCACCGACTCCGCCGTACGCATCACCCACCTGCCCACCGGCATCGTCGTGGCCATGCAGAACGAAAAGTCGCAGCTGCAGAACCGTGAAGCCGCCATGCGCGTGCTGCGTTCGCGCATCCTGGCGCACGAGCAGGAGAAGATCGACGCCGCGAACTCCGACATCCGCAAGTCGCAGATCCGCACCATGGACCGCTCCGAGCGGATCCGGACCTACAACTACCCGGAAAACCGGATTGTGGATCACCGCACCGGTTATAAGGCCTACAACCTGGACACCGTCCTGAACGGCGAGCTGGAGGCCGTGGTGCAGGCCGCCATTGAAATGGACGAGCAGGCACGGCTGGACGCCATCGGTGACGAAAGCTAACACCCCCACCGGTTCCGGCACCGGCGGCACCTTGGCCGAAGCGCTGCGGCACGCTGCCGCGGAGCTGGCTGCCGCCGGTGTTCCCTCCCCCCGGGTGGATGCCGAACTGCTGGCCGCGCACCTGCTGGGGGAGACCCCCGGCAGGGTCCGGGCGCTGGCGTTCACCGACGTACCGGCACCCGAAGGATTCGGTGCGCTGGTATCGGAGCGGGCCGCCCGGGTGCCGCTGCAGCACCTGACCGGAAAGGCACATTTCCGGTACCTGGAACTGGCCGTCGGTCCCGGGGTCTTCGTTCCGCGTCCGGAAACCGAAACGGTGGCGCAGCTGGCCATTGATGCTGCCCGCCGGGTGGGCCCGGCGAAGGTCGTGGACCTGGGCACGGGCTCCGGTGCCATTGCGGCCTCCGTCGCCTCCGAGGTTCCCGCCGCCGAGGTGCATGCCGTGGAACTCAGCCCCCTCGCCTACGCCTGGGCGGAACGCAACCTTGCTCCGCTGGGAGTGCATCTGGTCCTCGGGGATCTGCGGACCGCCCTCGCGGAACAGGACGCGAGTTTCGACGTGGTGGTGTCCAACCCGCCGTACATCCCCGCCGAAGCCGTGCCGAATGAACCCGAGGCCGCCGAACACGATCCCGCGATGGCCCTGTACGGCGGGGGAGCGGACGGCCTGGAACTGCCCCTGGCCGCCGCCCGCACCGCCGCCCGCCTGCTGGTCGCAGGCGGTTACTTCGTGATGGAGCACGCCGAAGTGCAGGCTCCCGCCATCGCGCGGCTCCTCGCCGCCGATCCTGCCTGGACCGGTGTCGAAACCCACCGGGACCTCAATGACCGTCCCCGCGCGACGTCGGCGGTCCGGCGCCCGGCGCCGGGGGCCTCCACTAGTGAAGGAATGAAGCCGTGAGCACCAGTTTTGACTGCAGTATCCCCGGAGAACTCAGCGAGGGCCTGGCAGCGGCCCAGCGGGCTCTGGCCGCGAAGGCCTGCGTGGTACTTCCCACCGACACCGTGTACGGGATCGGGGCCGATGCGTTCTCCCCGCAGGGAGTGGCTACCCTCCTCGCCGCCAAGGGGCGCGGCCGGAGCATGCCTCCGCCCGTGCTGATCCCCCGGCTGCAGACCATGGACGGATTGGCCATGGACATCCCGGAGGATGCACGCGCCCTGGCGCGGGCCTTCTGGCCGGGCGGACTGACCCTGATCTTCCACGCCCAGCCCTCGCTCACCTGGGACCTCGGCGACACGCTGGGAACCGTGGCACTGCGGATGCCGGACGACGACGTCGCCCTGGAACTGCTGGCGGTCACCGGACCGCTGGCCGTGTCCTCGGCCAACCGGACGGGCTTCCCGGCCGGGCAGACCGCAGCCCAGGCCCGCGAACAGCTGGGCGAATCCGTGGAGGTCTACCTGGAGGCCGGACACCGCCCGGTCGCCGGCAGCGACGGGGTGCCCTCGACCATTGTGGATGCCACCAGCCAACCGATGCGCGTGGTGCGCAGCGGAGCCGTCAGCATTGCCGCCCTGCGCGAAGTGGTTCCGGGAATCCTCGACCTGGGCGAAGAGCCGGCAGCCGGTGAAGCCCCGGGCGGGACCACCGGCGGTGCGGCACCGACGCTGGCCAAGGAGTAGGCCCAGGGCCAGGCCCAGGGGTCCGGGCTACTTCCGGGAAGCTTCCAGGACGTCCCGGACCCGGGGTTCGGGGACGTTGCCGGTGGACTCCGCCCACCCGGGCTCCTGGCGCTGGCCGAACCACATCATCTCCACCCGGCGCAGGGCACCGTGCAGCCGTTCACCGGCCAGCGAAGAAGCGGCATAGCCGCACCGCAGCACCGCACGGCAGAACCAGGCCGGCAGGTGCGCCGGGCGCCGGCCGCCGGCCGCTTCCAGCACCGTGGACACCGAAGCCTGTTCCCACGGCTGCAGCACCACCGCAGGCACGGGACCGTGGTGGAAGCCCACCCGCAGGACAAAATCGACCAGGGAATGGACCGAACTCACCGGGCTGGGTGCGGTCCCGGGACCGGCCACCGAGGCCAGCGGTGAGGATGCCAGGCGCGCAAGTTTCGCCGTCGTCGCCCGGCCCGGGCCCTGGACCGAGGTTGCCCGGACCGTCGCGACGCTGCAGGAACCGCTCTTCCGGGCGGACAGGACCTGTTCGCCGAGGGCCTTGGAACGGGAGTAGGCCGAAAACGGCTCCACATGCTCGCTTTCGTCCAGGAACGGGCGGTGTCCCTGCACCGCGGCGCTGCTCAGGTGGACGAACCGGCGGACGCCGGCGGCATCGGCGGCGTCGGCAACCACCGCCGGCAGCAGTGAGTTGGCACCCCGGAGTTCGGGCGAATCCGTAGCTCCCGGCGTCGCCAGTCCGGCGGCGTTGACCACCACGTCGGCGCCCGCGAAGGCACGTGCCAGGCCGCTGCGTTCCTCCTCCAGGGCGGCGGCATCGGCCAGCAGCAACGCCGGGTCGGCGGCCTCGGAACGCAGCCGCGGCGCGGAGACCGGCCGGACCGTGAAGCCGCGTGCCTCGAGGGCGTTGCAGACGGACGAGCCGACAAACCCGGAGGCACCCAGGACCACCCATACCTGGTCGGCGCCGGGGACAGAGGACTGCGTGGGGGAAGAAGTGTTCAAACCTGGTGCTTTCGGGTAGCTGGTTCCGCCTCCGCCAGCGGAGGCATCGGGAACCAGGACGGGTCTCGGAGAATGCGGCGGGCGCCGCGCCAGCCGGTCCAGAGGCGGCCGACGCCACGGATCTTGTGTTCGACGGCGACCAGCCGCAGCAGTTCCTTCCCTGCGGTGAGGAATGTGCCCAGGGCGTAGCCGTACCGGTGATACTGCCCGCGGGCCTGGAGGTACCGGGCCGTATGTCCCCGGTTCCGCATCGAGGTGAAGCGGCCCAGGTCGCTGGAATCGTTGAGGTGCCGGATGCCCAGGTCGATCTGCTTCTGCGCCCGGACCTTGCGGAGCACAAAATCGTTGACGTACGCCACGGGCCGGTCCAGGGACGCGAGCCAGCCGTACATCAGGTCGTCCCCGTTGATGAAGTACCGCGCATCCGGCAGCCCGATCCTGCGCACCTGGTCGGCGCTGATCAGCATGCCCTCGAAACAGCCCACATTGGTCTCGAAGACGGGGCCGTCTCGGAACACGTTGCCGCGCACCGGAAGGTGCACGCCCAAGAAGGGGACGAAACGGTGCTGCCAGAAAAACGGTGCACCGGTTTCGTCATAGCGGCGGCCGTGGATGCAGTCATAGCTGCCGGTCCATTTGCGCAGGGCCGCCACGGCGCCGGGAAGGACCTCGACGTCGTCGTCCATCAGCCACAGCCACTGCGCGCCGGAGTCCAGGGCCGCGTTGACGCCGGCGGCGAATCCGCCGGCCCCGCCGGTATTGGTCTGGAGCCGCAGGCTTGTCAGCGGGACCGGGAAGCCGGCACGGGCCCTCTCCACGACCGCCGGCGTGTCATCGGTGCTCGCGTTGTCCACGATGACCACCGCCGCCGGAGCGGGATCCAGGGCCTTGATGCTTTCCAGCAGCCCGGTGAGGTACCCGGAGCGGTTGAAGGTGGTGATGACGATGGTCACCGGGTCCTGGGGCGATGCCGCAGCCACGCTAGAACCCGAAGTCCGACGGCGGCCCGAAGCGGCGGCCGCCCACGCCTGCCGCGTACGCGCGCAGCCACTGTGCGAAGCCCCGGGGATCGCGGGTCCGAGCGAAGTGGACGGGGTAGCCCACGGCGTCGGCCACAAAGGACTTCACCCGTCCGTAGCGCCGGGTGAGGTGGCCGCGGTTGCGGTAGAAGTAGAACTGCTTGAACGGTGTTTCGGGAACCAGCACATGCATCCGGTCGCCCAGGACGGGCTGAACTTCCGCCCACGCGGCGGGATGCGTCAGGGCCACGGTGGTGACAGTGCCGAATTCGATGCCCGCGCGGCGCAGGCGGATCATGAAATCGGTTTCGTCGCCGCGGATGAACAGCCGCAGGTCCGGCAGTCCCACCCGGTAGAACACGTCGGCCCGGATCAGGGCGCCGTTGAAGAAGTGCCCTACGTTGGGCAGGAAGCCGCGGGCGGCAACTTCGGCCCGGTCATGGGTCAGCTTCCCGTCGAGGCGGAAGTGGAAGGACAGCGTGTCCGGCGCGCCCGGGGCCACCACGAGCGGCAGGACGACGTCGAGTCCGCGTTCCTTGGCCGCAGCCAGCAGGGTGGAGACACACTCGGGATCCTCGGGGTGGGCGTCGTCGTCCATGATCCAGATCCATTCGGCCCCCGAAGCCATGGCGGATAGAATCGCCAGCGAGAATCCGCCGGCACCGCCGAGGTTGGTATGGGACCGGATGTAGTTCACCGGTGCCGCCGAGGCTTCAGCGATGTCGGCAACCGGGTTCTTGCCGGAGTCCACGAGCGCCACGGACGTGATGTCCGCACTCTGCGCGGCCAGTGCCGCAAGGAGCGTCTTGACGTCGTCGGGACGGTCGAAGGTCACTGCTGCTACGGCCACGGAGTCCGGCAAGATGGTCCTTTCGGGCAACCCGGGGGATCGGCTTAAACCGAAACCGGAGTGGGTGTGCAGTTAGTATGCTGAGTAGATTCCAGTCTATTACACCGGATTCTTCCACCTGTTCTTCGCACTACCGAGAAGAGAGCCGGGTACCTACCCGTTGAGGACCATGAGGCAAAAACCTACGGACAACCACCACCTTCCCCGGGAGGAAAAGCCCGTCCTGTGGCTCTGGTCGCAGTACATGCTCGATTCCCTGGCCTGGATCGTGTCCATCTGCCTTGCGCTGGTGCTCCGCTACGAACTCACCGTTGAGCAGATCAACCCGGGCGGACTGGCCGTGTTCTGCGGCGTGGCCGTCCTGACCCAGCTGATTGTCGGCTATTCCTTTGCGCTCTACCGCGGCCGCTACAGCTTCGGCAGTTTCCACGAGATGCGCCTGCTGGCCGTGGTGACCCTCATTGTGTCCGCCATCCTGGTCCTTGCCAGCGCCCTGTTCGGCCTCGTGATCGACATTCCGCGCAGCACCGGCATGATCGCCTTCCCCTTTGCCTGCCTGTTCATGGCGGCCATGCGGTACCTGAAGCGGATGTACGTGGAGAGCAAGGCGCGGCCCGGCGAGGAAGCCCAGCGCACCCTGGTGTACGGAGCCGGTTTCCTTGGCGGATCCCTGGTCTCCCGGATGATCAAGGACCCGGAATCCCCGTACTACCCGGTGGGCCTGGTCGACGACGACCCCGCCAAGAAGCACCTGAGGCTGGCCACCGTTCCGGTCCTCGGCAAGCTCACTGACCTTCCCGAACTGGTGCACCGCACCCGCGCCACCGTGCTGATCGTGGCCATTGCCGATGTGGAAGCGAAGCAGGTGCGGGAGATTTCCGATCTCGCCGAAGGCCTGGACCTGCGCGTGCTGGTGCTTCCGCCGCTCAAGGACATGCTCTCCAAGGGAGACGGCGCCGGCCTGGGGGACTTCCGGGACGTCGCGGTCGAAGACCTCATCGGCCGCCGGCCGGTGGATATCCATGTGGACGAGGTGGCCGGCTACCTTTCCGGCAAAAAGGTGCTCGTCACCGGTGCCGGCGGGTCCATCGGATCCGAACTGTGCCGCCAGATCACCGCTTTCAACCCGGGCGAGCTGATCATGGTGGACCGGGACGAGACCGGCCTGCAGCTTACCCAGCTCTCCATCACCGGCCGCGGCCTGCTGGACGGCCCGGATACCGTGCTGGCCGACATCCGCGATCCAGAGGCCCTGGCCCGGATTTTCCGGGAGCGCCGCCCCGACGTCGTTTTCCATGCAGCGGCGTTGAAGCATGTTTCCCTGCTGGAGCAGTATCCGCAGGAAGCCTGGAAAACCAACGTCATCGGCACCGCGAATGTGCTGGCCGCTGCCCGCAAGGCGGGCGTGCGCCACTTCGTGAACATCTCCACCGACAAGGCGGCCAATCCGACCACCGTTCTCGGCCATTCCAAGCGCGTCGCGGAGAAGCTGACGGCCTGGATGGCGCGTGCCACCGGGGCGCAGTATGTCTCGGTGCGCTTCGGCAACGTCATCGGCAGCCGCGGCTCGATGCTCCCGCTCTTCAGCGAACAGATCCGCCAGGGCGGCCCGGTCACAGTGACGGACCCGGAGGTCACCCGCTTCTTCATGACCATCCCCGAAGCCTGCCAGCTGGTGATCCAGGCCGGCGCGATCGGCCGCGGGGGAGAAGTGATGATCCTCGACATGGGCGAGCCGGTGAAAATCCTCGACGTCGCGCGCCGCATGATCGCCATGTCCGGCAAGGACATTGAGATTGTCTATACCGGGCTGCGCCAGGGCGAGAAGCTGCACGAGATCCTCGTCGGCACCGGGGAAGAGGACTCGCGCCCCCTGCATCCGAAGATTTCCCACGCAGCGGTTGCCGTACTGGATCCCGACGACCTGGACCTTGCCGACTGGCTGCGCCGCGCCGGCATTGAACCCGGCAGCGTTCCCACGGACGGGGCTGCAACGGACGCGGGCGAGATTGTGCGGATGCCCGGTGCCCACAGCCCGGACGCCGCGGACGACGGTGCAACCGGGCCGAGCGAGCCGTTCAGCGAACGGCGGACCGGCTAATGCTGCTGGCACTCTGCGTTGCGGCGGCTTTCCTGGTCAGCCTGCTGCTGCCGTTCGCGTTTATTCCACTGCTGCGCCGGCTCGGCGTCCTGGACATCCCCAACGAGCGGTCTTCCCACACCAAGGCCGTCATCCGCGGGGTGGGTGCCACTACGGCTGCCGGCGTGCTGTCCGGCCTCCTGCTGGCCCTGCTGACCGGACTGGTAGCCGTGGACCGTTCCGTGCTGGCCATCCTGATAGCCGTGATCGGCGCGGCATCCCTGCTGGGCTGGATCGAAGACTGGCGGGGCGTGTCCGTCCGGACGCGGGCAGCCACCCAGCTGGCCATCGGCCTGGCCGGAACAGCGGGCCTGGCCTGGACCATGGAACAGACCTGGTGGTGGGTCCCCGTAGGGGGACTGGCCATCGCGGCCTACATCAATGTCGCCAATTTCATGGACGGCATTAACGGAATTTCCGGCCTCCACGGACTGGTCGTGGGTGCCCTGTATTCGGTCAGCGGGGTGCTCTCCGACCACGTCTGGCTCACCGTGACGGGAGCAGTGGTGGCCGCAGCCTTCGCTGCCTTCCTGCCCTGGAACCTCGGCAGGGGACAGGTGTTCCTGGGCGATGTCGGCAGCTACCTGCTGGGGTCCTCCATTGCCGGTGTTGCCGTAGCCGCCTTCCTGGCCGGGGTCTACGTGGAATACCTGCTGTTTCCGATCCTGATCTACCTGGTGGACACTTTCTCCACGCTGCTGCGCCGCGTACGCCGGGGAGAGCGGTGGTACACCGCACACCGCCAGCACGTCTACCAGCGCCTGACCGACGCCGGCCTCAGCCATGTCCAGGTTGCCCTGGTGGTGACCGGCTGCACCCTCGCCGTGGGAGTGACCGGCCTGCTGACCGCGGGGGCCGGAGCAGCCGCCACAGGTGCAGGCGTCCTCTTCGCCGTCGCCGTCGTGGTTTTCTACCTCGCGTCGCCGCGGCTGTTCGGGCGCCGGCGGGTGGCCTAGCGGGGCAGCGGCGAGCCCGGCAGGAACCGTCTTCTATGTACTGTAGAATTCAAGGGTCGCGGTAGCCCGCGGCATGACGAAGCCACCGGCTCCAGAAGACCCAGCAAGGAAGACCGCCACGCCATGAGCACCGCAGACGGTTCCCGCCCCCGCGGGCACCTGACCCCGTCGGGGCCAACGAAGGCCCCCTGGCTGGGGATTCTCCGGTCGGCGCTTGCCGTGACCGGCGGTGCAGCGCTCCTGGCAGCGGCTGCGGCCGCACTTACTGCAGGTCCCGATGCCGCTGTGAGTTCCCTTGCAGGCTGGTTCCTCATTGCCGCTTTCTTCGGCATCAGCCTAGTGGTCGGCCACGTGGTCGGACGCCGCAACCCCTCCGGGGCGATCGGAATGTTCGTGGTTACCTACGCCATTAAAGTTGTCGGGTTTGCCGTCATTCTTTTCGGCATCGGAACTCCGGAATGGCTGCACCGGGAATGGTTTGCTCTAAGCGCCGTAGGTGCCGTGATTCTCTGGCAGGTTGCCGAGATCCGGACCTTTTCCCGGAGCCGCCAGCTGATTTACGGCGACGATACCGACACTGCCCGCGAAGGAGGAACAGATGCCTAAGAATCAGCCCGCATCCGGCCCCGCCGCCTTCGAGCCTGCAGCGGACAGCCGCCGTGCAATGGTGCAGTATGTGCTGGCGGGAATCATCGCCCTGGGTTTGATAGGGTGGAGCCTGGATAGTCTCCTGGGAACTCGCTGGATTTTACCTGCCGGCATCGTCCTGGGTGCGGTCAGTGGCTACTATGTGGCCTTCGCTCACAGGCGCACCTCGGGTGCGGACCGACCCACCGCGGGCGGAAAACAGCCGGATACGGATAAATCGAATTGATTTCACAAAACCGAAATAACGGGCGCACCTCGTGTCTGCCCGCCAATGATATGCCCAACGATGGACACAGCAGAGAGGAAACGCGTTGATCGCGCTTGCGCTTCCCGCCTCCAATGAAGAGGGATTCGTTCCACCCACCCTCGAAGACATGCACCTCCCTGAGATCCTTCCCTGGGGCGCCGCGAGTGGTGAAGGATTTGGAAAGCAGATGCTGCTTGTCCTCATCTCGGTCATCCTCATCGGCTGGTTCTTTGTAGCCGCTGCCCGCAAGGGACAGATGGTTCCGGGCCGCCTGCAGTTCCTGGGCGAATGGGGTTACAACTTCGTCCGTAACTCGATCGGCCGGGACATCATCGGCGAGAAGGACTTCCGGTCCTTCACTCCGCTGCTGTTCGCACTGTTCTTCTTCATCCTGATCAACAACCTGTGGGGCTCCATCCCGCTGGCCCAGCTGCCGACCACGTCCCACGTGGGCACGGCCTACGCGCTGGCCGCGATTGTCTACTTCACCTGGATTATCGTCGGTATCAGGAAGCACGGCCTGGCCTACTTCAAGTTCGCCACGGTTCCGTCCGGCGTGCCGGCTGCCATCCTGCCCCTCGTGGTAGTGATCGAAATTATCTCCACCTTCCTGGTCCGCCCGATCACGCACAGCCTGCGACTCTTCGCAACCATGCTGTCGGGCCACCTGATCGTCATGCTGGCCGGCGCCGGAACGTCGTTCCTGCTGCTCGAAGCCGAGGGACTGCTGAAGCCGCTGGGTGCGCTCACCCTGGTAGGCGGCGTTGCCATGTTCCTGTTCGAGGTCATGATCCAGGTCCTGCAGGCCTACGTCTTCACCCTGCTGACGGCGATTTACATCCAAGGCTCCATTGCCGAGGAACACTAAGCTTCCCCATCCGGGGAAACCCCTGAACCATACAACCTGCCTTCGGGCATCTTGAAAGGAACAAAGCCATAATGAATGGTGAAATCAACGGCAACATCAACCTCATCGGTTACGGTCTGTCCGCCATCGGCGGCGCCATCGGTGTGGGCCTGGTCTTCGCTGCCTACATCCAGGGTGTTGCCCGCCAGCCGGAAGCCCAGCGCGTCCTGCAGCCCATCGCCTTCCTGGGTCTGGCACTGACCGAAGCACTGGCTATCCTTGGTCTGGTTTTCGCGTTCGTCCTCAACTAGTTTCAGCGCGAATTTTCCTAACCAAGTAGATAGGACGGATTGAAATGAACGAGGCACTAATCCTCGCCGCCGAAGAAGGCGCGAATCCTCTGATCCCAAACATCTGGGAGATCCTCGTAACACTGCTTGGCTTCGCCGTGCTGATGTACATCGTCGTCAAGTTCGTCGTCCCGATGTTCGAGAAGACGTATGCAGAGCGTACCGAGGCCATTGAAGGCGGCCTCAAGAAGGCCGAAGCCGCGCAGGCTGAGGCCAGCGCGGCCCTGGATGAATACAAGCAGCAGCTGATCGATGCCCGTACCGAGGCCAACCGGATCCGTGAGGAAGCACGCGCCGAAGGCGCCCAGATCCTCGCAGACCTGAAGGCAAAGGCCGGAGCAGAATCCGCCCGCATCATGGAACAGTCCCACGTTGCCATCGAAGCTGAACGGCAGGCAGCTGTCGTTGCACTCCGCAGCGAAGTGGGCACCCTTGCCACCGAACTGGCCGGCAAGATTGTCGGCGAGTCCCTCGCCGACGACGCACGGGCAGCACGCGTTGTTGACCGTTTCCTTGACGACCTGGAAAACCAGAACGCAGGTGCGGTCCAGTAATGGCAGGTATATCGAGCGAGTCACTGGCCGCGGCGCAGGCGAAGCTGGAAGCCAAGCTTCCCGGCGCGACCCTGTCCCTGGCCGAGGAACTCTTTGGAATTCTGGGCCTGCTGGACAGCGATGCTGGACTGCTGCGCGCCTTGACGGATCCGGCTCGTGAAGCCTCTGCCCGGGCGGCCCTGGTCTCCAAGCTGGTAGGCGGCAAGGTTTCGGCCGACGCCGAGCAGCTGGTTGCTTCCCTGGCGGAGTCCCGGTGGCGCACTTCGCGTGACCTCGGCGACGCCCTGGAAACCCTGGGTGCAACGGTTGTCTCCGCTGTCGCGGAGAACAAGGGACCCGGCCTGGCCGGCCTTGAAACGCTGGAAAGCGATTTGTTCCGCTTCAACCAGGCTGTTGCCGCCAACCATGAGGTACAGCGTGCCCTGCAGGAACCGCAGGCATCGGTTTCCGCACGTGCCGCACTGGCACTGAAGCTGGTGCCGGGCATGGGCGCAGAAGCACGGGTACTGGTTCGGCAGGCAGTAACCGCCCCGCGCGGGCTGCGTCCTGCAGCACTGGTTACCCGCTTCATGGAACTGGTAGCCGGACGCCAGCAGCGGTGGATTGCCGAAGTGCAGTCCAGCCGCCCGCTGACGCAGGAACAGCAAAAGCGTCTGCAGTCCTCTCTCAACGGACTGTATGGCCGCGAGCTGAAGATCAACGTCAACGTGGACCCGGCGATTATCGGCGGCATTCGTGTCACAGTGGGGGATGAAGTAGTTGATTCCACCGTTGCGACGCGCCTGACTGAACTTCGCCGAAAGCTCGCTGTCTAGTCACCTTGACGGCCGGTAACGGCCTTCAGAACATTTGAGAACCAACCACGGTCATCGGCTTTCACGCGATGATCACAACATAGGAGAGCAGGGACTGCAGATGGCCGAATTGACCATCAACGCCGACGACGTCCGTAATGCGTTGAATGAATTCGCGGCGTCCTACGAACCCGGAAACGCAGAGCGCGTTGAAGTTGGCCGCGTAACAACCGCCAGCGACGGCATTGCCCGTGTGGAGGGCCTGCCCTCCGTTATGGCAAACGAGCTGCTTCGGTTCGAGGACGGCACGCTGGGCCTGGCCCAGAACCTTGACACCCGTGAAATCGGTGTCGTTGTACTTGGCGATTTCGCCGGTATCGAAGAAGGCCAGGAAGTTCACCGCACCGGTGAAGTCCTGTCCGTACCCGTGGGCGACGCCTTCCTGGGCCGCGTAGTCGACCCGCTGGGCGAGCCGATGGATGACCTGGGCCCGATCGCCGCTGAAGCACGCCGTGCACTGGAACTCCAGGCACCGGGCGTGACCCAGCGCAAGTCGGTCCACGAACCGCTCCAGACCGGCCTCAAGGCAATCGACGCCATGATCCCGATCGGCCGCGGCCAGCGCCAGCTGATCATTGGTGACCGCAAGACGGGTAAGACCGCCATTGCCGTTGACACCATCCTGAACCAGAAGGCCAACTGGGAGTCCGGCGACGTCCAGAAGCAGGTTCGCTGCATCTACGTGGCCATCGGCCAGAAGGCCTCCACGATCGCTGAAATCAAGCGGACGCTGGAAGACCAGGGCGCCATGGAGTACACCACCATCGTGGCCTCCCCGGCATCCGACCCCGCCGGCTTCAAGTACCTGGCACCGTACGCCGGCTCGGCCATCGGCCAGCACTGGATGTACGGCGGCAAGCACGTCCTGATCATCTTTGATGATCTCTCGAAGCAGGCCGAAGCCTACCGCGCCGTGTCGCTGCTGCTGCGCCGCCCGCCGGGACGCGAAGCCTACCCGGGCGACGTCTTCTACTTGCACTCCCGCCTGCTGGAGCGTTGTGCCAAGCTCTCCGACGAGCTCGGTGCCGGCTCGATGACCGGCCTGCCGATCATCGAAACCAAGGCAAATGACGTCTCGGCCTACATCCCGACCAACGTCATCTCCATCACTGACGGCCAGATCTTCCTGCAGTCGGACCTCTTCAACGCCAACCAGCGCCCCGCCGTCGACGTCGGTATCTCCGTGTCCCGTGTTGGTGGCGCCGCACAGCAGAAGGCCATGAAGAAGGTCTCCGGTACGTTGAAGCTGGAACTGGCCCAGTACCGCGACATGCAGGCATTCGCCATGTTCGCCTCGGACCTGGATGCGGCTTCCCGCCAGCAGCTGACCCGCGGTGCACGCCTGATGGAACTGCTCAAGCAGGGCCAGTACGCGCCGTACCCGGTGGAAGACCAGGTTGTCTCCATCTGGATGGGCACCAACGGCTACCTTGACGACGTTCCCGTCGAAGATGTGCGCCGCTTCGAGTCCGAGTTCCTGGAGCACGTACGCCACTCCTCGTCCGTCATGACCGTCCTGGCCGAGACGAACAAGCTCGAGGATTCCACGGTTGATGAGATGAAGAACCTCATGACCAAGTTCAAGCAGGGTTTCTTCGGCGAAGGTGACGACCGCATGGTCGCCGCCGGCAACGAAGCAACCTCGGCCTTGGACGAGGAAGCCGTTGACCAGGAAAAGATCGTCAAGCAGAAGCGCTAGCGGCTGTGGAGTTCCGCTGCCGGGCCGTGAGCCCGGCAGCGGAGCCCAAGCCATTGCCTTAGCCCCCGGCTTCAACGCCGGGAACTGAAAGGAAGAGTATGGGAGCCCAAATTCGGGTCTACCGCCAGAAGATCGCATCGACCACGTCGATGCAGAAGATCTTCAAGGCGATGGAGCTGATTGCTGCCTCTCGCATTGGAAAGGCACGCACCCGTGTGGCTGCGTCACTGCCTTACTCCAATGCGATCACCCGTGCCGTTTCTGCTGTGGCATCCCAGTCGGAGATCGATCATCCGCTGACCACCGAACCGGAGCAGATCCGGCGCGCAGCCGTGGTCATCATGACCTCCGACCGCGGTCTTGCCGGATCGTACTCCGCCGGTGTCCTCAAGCAGGGCGAAGCACTGAATGAATTGCTCCGTGACGAGGGCAAGGAAGTTAAGACCTACCTTGTTGGACGCAAGGCGCAGGCGTACTACGAGTTCCGCAACCGTTCAGTCGAACGGGTCTGGACCGGCGGTACCGATGCACCCGAGTTCGAAACAGCCCGTGAAATCGGCAAGGCACTCCTCGATGACTTCAACACGGCCTACGAAGACGGCGGCGTGGATGAAATCCACATCGTCTACACGCGCTTCAAGTCCATGGTTATTCAGGAACCTGCGGTCATCCGACTGTTGCCGCTGGAAGTAGTGGAGGAAGACGCTCCGTCCGAGACGGACATCCTGCCTCTCTACGAATACGAGCCCGAACCCGAACAGGTCCTGGACGCACTGCTGCCGCGCTACATCGAGTCGCGCATCTTCGCAGCCATGCTCCAGGCAGCCGCTTCGGAACTCGCGGCCCGCCAGCGCGCCATGAAGGCCGCAGGGGACAACGCCACGGACCTGATCAAGAAGTACACGCGACTTCGCAACAACGCCCGTCAGGCCGAAATTACCCAGGAACTTTCCGAGATCGTAGCCGGTGCGGACGCGCTCAGCGCCTCCTAGCCAACTGCAGCCGAAGATCAGTTCCAACGCATCAAAAACTTAGTCCACACGCCATCTAACTGAGTGAAGTGAGAGAGATGACTGCCCAAACTGTCGAGCACGGATCTGATTCCGTAGCCTCGGGTGCCACCGGCCGTATCGCCCGTGTCATCGGCCCGGTTGTCGACGTCGAATTCCCGGCTGACGCAATCCCCACCATCTACAACGCCCTGACCACCGAGCTGACGCTCGACGGCCAGACCCGCACCATCACGTTCGAGACCTCCCAGCACCTGGGTGACAACCTCGTCCGCGCCATCTCCCTGCAGGCCACCGACGGCCTGGTCCGCGGCGCTGCCGTGGTCGACACCGGCGCACCCATCTCCGTCCCGGTAGGCGACGGCGTCAAGGGCCACATCTTCAACGTCCTGGGCCAGCCCCTGGACGTTCCCGAAGACAAGCTGGAGATCTCCGAGCGCTGGCCGATCCACCGGTCCGCTCCGAACTTCGCGGACCTTGAAGGCTCCACCGAGATGCTGGAAACCGGCATCAAGGTGATCGACCTCCTCACCCCGTACATCAAGGGCGGCAAGATCGGCCTGTTCGGCGGTGCCGGTGTCGGCAAGACCGTGCTGATCCAGGAAATGATCACCCGTGTTGCCCGCAACTTCGGCGGTACCTCGGTATTCGCCGGCGTCGGCGAGCGTACCCGTGAAGGCAACGACCTCTGGGTTGAAATGGAAGAGGCGAACGTCCTGAAGGACACCGCCCTTGTATTCGGCCAGATGGATGAGCCGCCGGGAACGCGCCTGCGCGTGGCACTGTCGGCTCTGACCATGGCGGAGTACTTCCGCGATGTGCAGAACCAGGACGTGCTGCTCTTCATCGACAACATCTTCCGCTTCACGCAGGCAGGTTCCGAGGTTTCCACCCTTCTCGGCCGCATGCCTTCCGCCGTGGGCTACCAGCCGAACCTGGCTGACGAGATGGGTCTGCTGCAGGAGCGCATCACGTCCACCAAGGGCCACTCGATCACGTCCATGCAGGCAATCTACGTGCCTGCAGATGACTACACCGACCCGGCCCCGGCCACCACGTTCGCCCACCTGGACGCGACCACGGAACTTTCCCGTGAAATCGCTTCCCGTGGCCTGTACCCGGCCGTGGATCCGCTGACCTCGACGTCGCGCATCCTCGACCCGCAGTACGTTGGCCAGGCGCACTACGACACGGCCATCCGCGTCAAGCAGATCCTCCAGAAGAACAAGGAACTGCAGGACATCATCGCCATCCTCGGTGTCGACGAGCTCTCCGAAGAAGACAAGATTGTTGTCTCGCGTGCCCGCCGCATCCAGCAGTTCCTCTCCCAGAACACCTACACCGCCAAGCAGTTCACCGGCGTTGAGGGTTCGACGGTTTCCATCAAGGACACCATCGAAGGCTTCCGGGCGATCTGCGACGGCGACGTCGACCACATTGCCGAGCAGGCGTTCTTCAACGTCGGCGGCATGGACGACGTTGAGCGTCAGTGGGCGAAGATCCAAGAGCAGACCGGAAAGTAAGCCACATGGCGAACGAACTCGAAGTTGAAATTGTTGCTGCCGACCACTTCGTGTGGTCGGGAGCGGCAAAGATGGTCAAGGCGCGCACCAGCGACGGCGAGATCGGGATCCTTCCCGGACACTCACCGGTGCTGGCCATCCTGGCAGAGGGCGGACTGGCCATCGAACCGGTGTCCGGTTCCCGCATTGAGGTAAGCGTTGACGGAGGGTTCTTCTCCGTGGACAACAACCGCGTGGTCATCGTGGCCGACAATGCCAAGGTGACCAACGAAGCAAGCGCCGGGATCCGCTGACCCCTTCCGATGGACAGCTCCTATGTGTTCATTGCGTTGGCGGCCCTGCTGGGGCTGCTGGTCCTGACGGTGGTTCTGTTCGGGGTGCGCCGCAGCCAGCTGCAGCGCACCCTGGGGACCTTCGATGCCTCCATCTGCTTCCCCCCTGCGGGGTGGCGGATGGGGGTTTGCCGTTATACGGACACCCATCTGGAATGGCTGCGCCTGGTGTCGCTGAGCCCCCGCCCGCCGTACCGTTTCCTGCGCAGTTCACTGGAAATGGCCGGCTGGCGGGAGCCCACCGAGGCTGAGCGCGCCCGGATCCAGCCCGGCGCCGTCGTCGTTCGGCTGAACTACCAGGGCAGCGAGGTCCTGGTAGCCATGAGCTACGAGGCCTATACGGGACTGTCATCATGGGTGGAAGCCGGCCCGGTGATTGGTATCGGCACCTGGCGGTAGCCGTCTGCAAAAAAAGGCACAGGGACATGTCCCTGTGCCTTTTTTGCTGCCCGGGACGGCGGCCGGCGGCCCCTAGTATGGAGTAATGGAAGACGTCATTGTTGTTAGCGGTCCGTCCAGCCTTCGCGGGACCGTCACAGTCCCGGGGGCGAAGAACAGCGTCCTGAAGCTCATGGCGGCGACCCTGCTTGCGCAGGGCCGCTCGGTCATCACCAACGTGCCCAACATCCAGGATGTGTGGATCATGGCGGAGCTGCTGCGTCGGCTCGGCTGCACGGTGGATTACGACGTCGACGCCGCCACGGTCGCCGTGGACGTCCCGAACGAGCTGGGGCACCAGGCGGACTATGACCTGGTCCGCGCGATGCGTGCCTCCATCTCCGTGCTGGGCCCCCTGGTGGCCCGTTGCCGCCGCGCGGAGGTGGCACTGCCCGGCGGGGACGCCATTGGCTCCCGGGGACTGGACATGCACCGTGCCGGACTGGAACTCATGGGCGCCGAGATCGGCATCGACCACGGCTACCTGGTCGCCTCGGTGCCGGAAGGGCTGCACGGCGCCGGCCACATCCTGGACTTCCCCTCCGTCGGGGCCACCGAAAACCTGATGATGGCTGCGACGCTTGCGCGCGGGCGCACGGTGATCGACAACGCCGCCCGGGAACCGGAGATCACCGACATTGCGCGGATGCTGATCGGCATGGGTGCGAAGATCAGCGGGGTAGGGACCAACACGCTGGTCATCGACGGGGTGCGGGAACTGCATCCCGTGGAGCACCGGGTGGTGCCGGACCGGATCGTGGCCGGCACCTGGGCCTTCGCTGCGGCCATCACCGGCGGCGATATAGAGGTGCGCTCCGCCGATGCGTCCGCCCTGGCGGTGGTGCTGGACAAGCTGGTCCAAGCGGGCTGCGAGGTCAGCACGGGGGAGGACGGCTTCACCGTCAAGGGACCGGCCCGTCCGGAACCGATCAACGTTTCCACGCTGCCCTACCCCGGGTTCCCGACGGACCTGCAGCCCTTCGTGGTGGCCCTCAACGCCGTGTCCACCGGCTCCGGCATGGTGACGGAGAATGTCTTCGAGGCCCGCTGGGGGTTCACCTCCGAACTGGCCCGGCTCGGAGCCGTAGTACGGCTCGACGGGCATCATGCCCTGATCCAGGGGGTTCCGCTGCTCTCCGGCGCCCCCGTGGTGGCCAACGACATCCGGGCAGGTGCGGCCCTGGTCATCGCGGGTCTCGCCGCTGACGGGACCACCGAAGTGCGCGGCGTGGACCATATTGACCGCGGCTATGAGCGGTTCATGGAGAACCTGCGGGCGCTGGGCGCCGGCGTGGTCCGCCGCCGGGGGTAACGGACCCCTGCAAACAAAAGGAAAGCCCCCGGCAAATGCCGGGGGCTTTCCTTTATTTCCTTGCGGAAAGAAAGTGTGGAGCCTTAGAGAGCGGTGACGCCGGTGGCCTGGGGGCCCTTGGCGCCCTGGCCGATCTCGAAGGAAACCCGCTGGTTTTCGTCGAGGGTCTTGAATCCGTTGGTCTGGATTTCGGAGTAGTGGACGAAGACGTCGCCGTCGGAGTCGTCCGGGGTGATGAAGCCGAAGCCCTTTTCAGCGTTGAACCATTTGACGGTACCCTGAGCCATTGTTTTCTCCTCATAAGGGGGAACTTACCTGCACGCTCCGTGCCGGTTATGTTACTGAAGCAAGAAAGCCCAAGTTCTTGCCATTCAGCAGTTCCTTGAGGAGCTTCTCACTCGCAACGGTCTTGCGAGCATGAAAAAACACCTACACAAAGACTTGGTAATAGGGTCGCATAACCCATATGGCTGGTCAATGCCGAAAACGAAATATTGAGGAAGTTTTTTCCACGTGTTTTCAGCGCGCAGGCCCAGGGGAATCAGAACAGCCGGGAATCCCGGTCATCCACGCCGCGCATCGCGTCGTAGTCGAGGGTGAGGCAGGTGATTCCGCGGTCCTCGGCGAGCACGCGTGCCTGCGGTTTGATTTGCTGGGCAGCGAAAATGCCCCGTACCGGTGCCAGCAGCGGGTCGCGGTTGAGCAGCTCCAGGTAGCGGGTCAGCTGCTCCACGCCGTCGATGTCTCCGCGGCGCTTCAGCTCCACGGCCACCGTCGCACCGGAGGCGTCACGGGCGAGGATGTCCACGGGGCCGATGGCGGTCATATACTCCCGGCGGATCAGCGTGTGGCCCTCGCCGAGCCGGTGGATCTGTTCAGCCAGCAGCCGCTGCAGATCCGCTTCGACACCGTCCTTGATCAGGCCGGGATCGGTGCCGAGGTCGTGGGACACGTCGGAGAAACGCTCATAAATGCTGATGATGAGGCGGTCATCGGTCTTGGCGCTCTGCACATTCCAGACTTCGGTGACGCCGGCCTCGGCGTCCGTCTCGTCCGGTGCCACGCTGCGCAGGGTAGCCGGAGGGCTCATCCAGTTCAGCGGTTTGTAGGATCCGCCGTCGGAATGGATCAGGACGGAACCGTCCGCCTTCACCATGAGGAGCCTTACGGCCAGGGGCAGATGGGCACGGAGGCGGCCGACGTAGTCAACGGAGCAGCGGGCTATCACTAAACGCACAGTTGCACTTTACCGGCTGAACTGCGGCAAAATGACTTCTATGCCCCGTTCGAATCATCCCCGCCGCGCGCCCGCCTCCGGAAGCGCCGCAGGCCGGAACGCCCGCCGCAAGTGGGCGTCCGCCCCGCCGGAGCGGGATCTGGAACGTACACGGACCGGTATTCCGATGCGTGAAAGCGGCCCCGACGGCGAGTGGTCGGTGCGGCAAATCACTGCCTCCAAGGCCGCCAAGGACTACCGGTGCCCCGGCTGTGCACAGACTATCCCGCCGGGCACTGCCCACCTCGTGGTGTGGCAGGAGGACTCGCTGCTGGGGCGGCAGAGCGCCGTGGAAGGCCGCCGGCACTGGCATAACCACTGCTGGCGGATCCGCCGCCGCTACTGAGCCCGGACCGCAGGCAGGCGCGGGCCGGTGGACGTCCGGCTCAGTGCACGTCCTGCCGGGCGATAAAGACTTCCTTGAGCAGCAGCAGGATGGCGGCTGCCGTGGGAATGGCGATCAGCGCCCCCAGGACCCCCAGCAGGCTGCCTCCGGCAATCACGGCAATGACGGCGACGGCGCCGGGCACGGCAACGGCCCGCTGCATCACACGCGGCGAGACGAAGTAGGCCTCGAACTGCAGGTAGGCCATATACAGGATCGCGAAGACCACGGCCGTCTGCCAGCCCTCGGTCAGGGCCACCAGGGACACCAGCACCAGGGCGATGGGCGGGCCCACCAACGGAATAAACGCCAGCAACGCGACCAGGAACGCCAGCAATACCGAGAACGGCACCCCGGTGATGGTCATGACGATGAAGGCGTAGGTGGCGTCCAGCAACGCGACCAGGCCCTGGCCGATCACGTAGTTTCCGACGCTGCCGGTGATTTCCTCCGACAGGGCCTCGACGCGGCGGCGGCGGCTGCGCGGCGCGAGCCGGTAGGCCCATTTCTTCATCGACGGCAGCGACGCCAGGAAGTACAGGGTCAGGACCAGGATGATCAGGGCGCCGAACAGGCCGTTGGCGATCACCGTACCCACACTGAGCACCCCGCCGAAGATGCCCCCGACGGCAGAGCTGTCCGAGAAGAAGCGGCCCGCTTCTTCCTCGATGCGGTCGCGGACCTGGAACTGCTTGTCGATGTTGACGAAGAAGTCCGAAGCGAGGAAATCGTTGACGTAGCCCGGGGCCCTGGCAATGATTTCGGTCGTTTGGCTCACGATGGTGGGGATCAGCGTGGCAAAGAAAGCCGTGACGACCCCGGCCAGCACCAGCACCGTGACGGCAATCCCGGCGGGGCGGGGGAGCCCGCGCGCAGCCAGCCAGCGGACCACCGGGTCCAGCCCCAGCGCAATGAACAGGGCGGCGCCGATCCAGACGAGCAGTTCACCGACGTTGGTGATGACGAAGAAGAGGAGCAGGGCCAGGCCCACGCCGACGGTGAGCATGAAACCGAAATAGATGGGGTGGGCACGCAGGCTCCCCGGGTCGGCCTCCTGCCCGCCGCCGCTGACACTCAGGCGTTCGTCGGGAAGACGCACGTCGTCGTCGACGGTGATTTCCGGTCCGGCCGGATCCTCGGGCGGGAATTCGAACCGCGGCCGCGGCCGGGCGCCGGGAACCCCGTGGCGCAGGCTGTAGCGCACGCGGTCGGCTGCCGTGGAAAGGAACCCCGGCAGCGGGGCGCGGCCCGCTGCGGGGTTCGGTTTATCCGCAGGGTTTCCATCCGCCGGGCCGGGGAGCGGCGCGTGGACGGGTACGTCCTCGTTTTCGCTCATTCGCGCGTTTCTCCTCTGCCTTCCGGGCTCCTGGTACGAACCGAAACCTTACCAGCCGGGCAGGCGGCAGGTCCCGGTTTTCCGGTGCCTGCCTGCGCCGGGAAATGCCGGTGACGGAAGTCGAATGGGTGCTCTGAACGGATTTCGTTACCATTGGGTTATCAAGTGCCAGGACATTTTTGACCCGCTGTGATTTCACCGCCGCATTCCGGAGCTTCGTTCCTGCCTGCCGGGACGGGAATTCGCCGCACTGCCATGTCATGTGCCCAGACTGAAGATAGGTAAGTTGTGCGAAACAAATTTGCAGTTCCGCTGATCGTCCTCGGGGTGCTGCTGATGCTGATAGGCATTGGCCAGCGCACGTTCTGGGCACCTCCGGAGACCGAATCGGTCTCGACGGCGTCCGCCGGCAGCGGGGATGAGGCTTCGGTCACCGTCCTGGAACCGGAACTGCTGGCCGATTATCCGGACGGCGTGGATATCACTGTCCGTTCGGAGGAACCCTTCACCCTGGCGGTTGGCCGTGCCAACGACGTCCAGGCGTGGGTGGCCGACGCCGCCGCCACCCGGCTGGGTCCCGGTGACGGAAGCCAGGGCCTGACTGTCGGCACGGACAAGACCGGAAAGACCGCTCCGGATCCCGCCGGCTCCGACCTTTGGGTGATTGAGGAGTCCGGCGAAGGCGAGCTGTCCTATACGTGGGAAGCCCCCGACGAGGGCGAGTGGCGCATCCTGCTCGCGGCGGACGGAACCGCTCCCGCCCCCTCCGATGTCACCCTTACCTGGGAAAACGATGCCACGCGTCCCTTCGCGGTTCCGCTGATCGTCGCCGGTGCCCTGCTGGCCGTTCTCGGCCTGGCGCTGGCCTTCCTGCGCAGCGGTTCGGACGGACCGCGCCGCAGCCGGCGCAGCAGTGCTGCACCCGACAACGCGCCGGCAGGCAAGGAACCGACGGTTTCGGGAACGACGTCGGCATTCACGGCAGCCGCAGCTGGCCGCCGCCGGCCGGCGTTCCTGGCCGCTGCCGCCGCAGCCATGCTGGTGGCTGGTTCCGCACCCGCCGTGGCCGGAGAATCCGACGCTGCCGGCAGCCGTCCGGTGATCCTGGATTCCCAGCTCAGCCGCATCCTGGATTCCGTGGCAGGAACTGTCCAGGCCGGCGACGCCGCCAAGGACGCCTCGCTGTTGGCGCCGCGTGTCAGCGGCGCCGCTTACGCGATGCGCGAAGCGAACTACGCAGTGGCGGCGAAGTCCGCCGACCACGAGGCTCCGGTGCCTGTTGCCGCCCAAACGCTGCGGACCCAGTCGGTCGGCACGGCGGCTGACTGGCCCCGCACCGTCGTTGCCGTCACCCAGGGCGAGGACAACCCGGTGCCGCAGGCACTGCTGCTGGTCCAGGACTCGGCCCGGGACAACTACAAGCTGGTGTCCGCCGTGCAGATGCTGCCGGCCAGCACCTTCCCGCAGCCTCCCGCGGCCGACGCCGGGGCAGACCAGATCCCGGCGGATTCGGACAACGGGCTGGCGATGTCGCCGGAGGCCGCGGTTGCCGCCCTGGCCGACTCCCTGACCACCCCGGAGGGCGCGAACAAGGACACCTTTGCCGGCAACCGGTTCAGTGAAGACGTGGTCAAGTTCCAGCAGCAGGTGCAGAGCGACCCGAAGAACGAATTCGCCTCCAACACCTTTGCCCACTCGGCGGACCCGAACGGAACGTATGCCCTGCGGACCGACGACGGCGGTGCCATCGTGTTCGGCTACCTGTCCAACACGTTCACAAGCACGCCCAAGGAAGCAGGGGATTCGGTCAACCTCGAAGGCACGGTCTACCAGGCGCTGACCGGGCGGCCGAACACCGACAAGGGCATCGACGTCACCCACGGTGAAGCCGTGATGCTCTACGTACCGGCCTCCGGCAGCAGCGGCCAGGCGCTGGTGGTGGGTGCAGCCCAGGAACTGCTCTCCGCAAAGCTCAAGTAGGCAGGGTGCGGGCTTGCCGGTGGACGGGCGCGGCGTAATAAGGTGAAGAAATGACCACACCGAACCACCGCCCGTCCCCGGCGGCCCCCTCCTCCATGAACCTGCGGGGTGCCGTCGACCTCTCCGCCCTCAAGGCCCGCTCCGCCGCCCCTGCGGCACCGTCCGCCGGCTCCACAGGTCCGGCCGCGGCCGCGCCCGGGCCGTCACCTTTCGTGGTGCAGGTCTCGGAACAGACCTTCCCGCAGGTGGTCCAGCTGTCGGCCGAAGTCCCCGTGGTCATTGACCTGTATTCGGATGCCAGCCCAGACTCGCAGCAGGTCTCCGCCATCCTGGCCGCCATCGCGGTGGAGCAGAATGGGCGGATGCTGCTGGCCCGCGTGGATGCGCAGGCCTACCCGCAGATCGCCCAGGCCTTCTCTGCAGTGGCCGTCCCCACCGTCGCCGCAGTAATCAAGGGCCAGCCCGTGCCGCTGCTGGACCGGCTGCTGCCCGAGGAGCAGATCCGCGCCCTGATCGGTGAACTGATGCAGGTGGCCGCTGCCAACGGCGTCAACGGTTCCCTCGAGGGCGGAACGGAGCAGGCACCGGCGGAGGAAGCCCCGCTGCCGCCGCTGCACCAGGAAGCCTTTGACGCCATCAACGCCGAGGACTACGACACCGCCGCCGCGGCCTACCGCAGGGCGCTGGCCGAGATGCCGGCGGACGCGGAAGCGAAGGCCGGACTGGCCCAGGTGGAACTCATGTCCCGGCTGCGCGGCGCGGACGCGGATGAGGTCCGCCGGGCCGGCGCCGAAGAACCCGACAACGTGCAGGCGCAGCTTGCCGTGGCCGATCTGGACATTGCCGGCGGCCACGTCGAGGACGCCTTCCGCCGCATCACCGGCCTGATCGGCAGGGTGCACGGCGAGGACCGTGAAACGGCGCGGCTGCGGCTGCTGGACCTGTTTGAAGTGGTCGGCGTAGCCGATCCCCGGGTCACCAAGGCCCGCTCCGCCCTCGCCCGGGCACTTTTCTAGGACGGCCGGAACGTTATGGACGCCTCCTCCCTCTTTGATCCCTTCACCCTGCGGGGCCTGGAGCTGACGCACCGCGGCTGGGTTGCCGCCATGTGCCAGTACAGTGCGGATGCCGCCGATCCCGCCGACCCCGGCAACGCGCCCGGCGTGCCCAACGACTGGCACCTGATGCATCTGGGCTCCTTTGCAGCCGGCGGCGCAGCCCTGATCATCACCGAGGCCACCGCGGTGAATCCGGCAGGCCGGATCAGCCCGCAGGACACCGGTATCTGGAATGACCGGCAGGCTGAGGCCTGGCAGCGCATCACCGGTTTCGTCCACCGGCACGGCGCCGTGGACGCCCGTATCGGCATCCAGCTCGCGCACGCTGGACGCAAGGCCTCCACGTATCCCCCCTTCGCTGCCGAGCGCGGCAGCGTGCCTTTGGACCAGGGCGGCTGGCAGACCGTTGGTCCCACGGCGGAGCCGTTCGGCACCTACGCGGCCCCGACCGAGCTGGATGAGGCGGGGATCCGGCAGGTCATCCGCGACTTCGCCGACGCCGCGGTGCGTTCGGTGGATGCCGGTTTCGACACCATCGAAATCCACGGCGCGCACGGCTACCTGCTGCATCAGTTCCTCAGCCCCCTGGTCAACACCCGAACCGACGGCTGGGGCGGGGATGAAGCCGGGAGGAACCGGTTGACCCTGGAGGTGATCGACGCGGTACGGGCAGTGATTCCCGATTCGATGCCGCTGTTGCTGCGCATCTCCGCCACGGACTGGATGCCCGGGGGAGTGGACGCGGAATCCTCGGTGGTCCTGGCACGCGCTGCCCGGGAGCACGGAGTGGACCTGGTGGATGTCTCCACGGGCGGCGCCGTCCCCGGTGCTTCGATTACGGTCGGCCCGAACTACCAGGTGGAATATGCCGAAGCGGTCCGCCGCGGCGCGTCCGTGCCCACGGCCGCCGTCGGACTCATCGATTCCGGTACCCAGGCTGAGGAAATCCTGCAGGCGGGTTCCGCGGATGCCGTCCTGGTGGCCCGTGCCGCGCTCAGGGACCCGCACTGGTGGATGCGTGCGGCTGCGGAGCTGGACGCCAAGCTGCCCTGGGTGCCGCAGTACGAGCGGGCCGCGCGCAGCGGTACGTTCTAGGACGCTCCCGGTCCCTGCTCCTGGTCCCCGCGGCGGAGTCCCGCGGGGACCAGGAGCCGGAAATCCGGTCCCTTTGGCCGAGGACACCTCCGTCCGGGGTAGCTAGGCTTGGTCCATGACCTCGACACCGGATCCCGTTCCGGCCCTCGCGCTCCGGGGGCTGGCCAAGAACTTCGGCCGCAAGACGGCCGTCAACGGCATCAGCCTCGACGTGCCGCAGGGCTCGTTCTATGGCCTGGTAGGCCCTAACGGAGCCGGCAAGACCACGCTGCTCTCGCTGGCCACCGGGCTGCTGCGTCCGGATGTGGGCACCGCACTGGTGCACGGCACCGATGTCTGGTCCAGGCCTCTGGAAGCCAAGCGGCTGATGGGGATCCTGCCGGACGGTGTCCGGCTCTTTGACCGGCTGACCGGGGAACAGCTGGTGACGTATGCCGGGCTGCTGCGCGGGATGGACCGGGAGACGGTGGCCTCGCGGACGAAGGACCTGCTGGCCGCCATGGACCTCAGCGCCGACGCCGGCACTTTGGTGGTGGACTACTCCGCCGGCATGACCAAGAAGATCGCCCTGGCCTCCGCATTGATCCACGCACCGCGCCTCCTGGTCCTGGACGAGCCGTTCGAAGCGGTTGATCCCGTCTCCGCAGCGAATATCCGGGACATTCTCACCGACTATGTCGGCGCCGGCGGCACCGTGATTGTTTCCAGCCACGTCATGGACCTGGTGCAGCGGATGTGTGACCACGTTGCCGTCGTGGCCGGCGGAAACCTGCTGGCTGCGGGAACGCTGGACGAGGTCCGCGGCACCACCAGCCTGGAGGACCGCTTCGTTTCGCTGGTGGGCGGCCGCACCCATGCAGAGGGGCTGGAATGGTTGCGCACCTTCTGAGGCTGAAGCTCCTGCTGCTGCGCAATTCCCTGAAGCGCAGCCCCTGGCAGCTGGTCGGCATCATCCTGGGCGTGCTGTACGCCCTCGGCCTGCTGGTGCTGCTTCTGGGCGCGCTGTACGTTGTCGGTGCCGATCCTGCACTCGCCCGGACGGCGGTGGTGCTGGCCGGCTCGGCAACGGTCCTGGGCTGGGCGCTGATCCCGGTGGCGTTTTCCGGGGTGGACCTGACCCTGGACCCGGCCCGCTTCGCCACCTACGCCGTTCCGGTTCCGCAGCTGCTCACCGGCCTGGCCGTGGGCGGACTGATCGGCATTCCGGGCGCAACCACGCTGCTGGCCGTACTGGCCCAGGCCCTGAGCTGGTACCGGGTGCCGGCGGCGCTGGCAGCAGCGCTCCTGCTCTCGGGCGTGGCGGTCTTCACCTGCATTACCGCCTCCCGCGTCACCGTGGCCGCAGCGGTCTCCCTGACCGGATCCCGCCGGTTCCGTGAGGCAACGGGGCTGCTGCTGGTCATTCCGCTGGTCCTGCTGGGGCCGATCATCAGTGCCCTGGGCGAGGGCATCAGCGCCGGCGGAGCATTCCTTCCCCGCCTCGCGGAGGGGTTGTCCTGGACGCCCCTGGGCTCGGTGTGGGCCGTTCCGGGCGACATTGCCGCCGGCAGCTACGGTACTGCGGCGGCCAAGGCCCTGATCAGCGTGCTTTTCCTGGCCGTGCTGGTGGCGGCCTGGCGGGCGCTGCTGCTGCGGGCGCTGGTGCGTCCGCCCCAGGCCGCCGCGCCGCGCAGCGCCGCCGGGCCGGGACTGTTCGCCCGTTTCCCGGCCACCCCCACGGGTGCGGTGGCCGCCAGGGCGCTGATCTACTGGCTGCGGGATCCGCGCTACAGCGCCTCGCTGCTCATCATTCCGCTGCTGGCCGTGGTGCTGATCTTCGCCGGGAACAACTCGGAGGCCGGCGGCGGGCTGCTGGTCACCCTTGTGCTCGGCCCGCTGGTCGGGTTCCTGATGGGATTCTCGCTGCACGCCGACGTGTCCTACGACAACACGGCGTTCGCGCTGCATCTGGCCACCGGGGTGAGCGGGCGTGCGGACCGGGCCGGACGGGCCCTCGGGTGCGCCGTCTTCGCCGTCCCGGCGGTGCTGGCGGCATCAGTGCTCCCGGCCGTCCTGACCGGAAACGCCGTGATGGCCGTGCCGGTCCTGGGCGTCGGCCTGGGCGCCCTGCTGGTGGGACTGGGCCTGTCCAGCGCGGTGTCGGCCCGCTACACGTACAACGTCCCGCTGCCGGGGGAGAACGCGTTCAAGACCCCGCCCGGCTCCACCGGCCGGGCCCTGCTCGTGCAGGGCGCCTTCAGCCTGGTGGCCTTCGTCCTGCTGCTGCCCGTGCTCGTTCCCGGAGTGCTCGCCGTCGTCCTGGAAAGCACTCTCTGGGCAGTTGTGACACTGCTCGCGGGACTGGTCCTGGGGACGGCGGTGCTGATCCTCGGGATCCGGCTGGGCGGACGGTGGCTGGACGCGCGCGGGCCGGAACTGCTGCAGCAGGTCTCCGTCAACAAATAGTCGGCGGGTACTAAGATGGAACCCATGAGCCTGCCTCCCGATCCTTTCGAAAACGATCCCCGCCGCCTGGATGACAACGGTACGTCCACGGCCACTATCGAGCGCGAAGAACTGCGCGAAGAGCTGGAACCCGGCGACAGTGAGCGCTTTGCCCACTACGTGCGCAAGGAAAAGATCATGGAATCGGCGCTGTCGGGCGAACCCGTCATCGCCCTCTGCGGCAAGGTCTGGACCCCCGGGCGGGACCCGAAAAAGTTCCCCGTCTGCCCCACCTGCAAGGAAATCTATGACGGCCTGCGCCCCGAAGGCGACAGCCCCAAGGGTAAGAAGTAGCCTGTCCTGTCCGGCCGTTTCCTGCCTGCTCCGTTTCCCAGCCTTCCGTGGTGAAGGCAGTTAGTCCTGATGCCTGCATGACCTACGTGTTAACGCCTGCGCCCGTGTGCAGCCGCTCAGCGCTGCGCCCGTCCGGTGCCCGCACGGCAACAACCAATCGAGAAGTGAGAAAGGTTGCGTTTACCGCGTGAGTTCCGAAACCCTGTTCGGCGCCGGTGCGTCCCTGCCGCCCGCCTACCCCGAGCGTGCCGCCTGGGGCACCGCCCCGAAGCTGCGCCAGTGGCAGGCGGAGGCCCTGGAGAAGTACTTCGCATCGAACTCCAGCGACTTCCTGGCCGTCGCCACCCCCGGCGCCGGTAAAACCACCTTCGCCCTGCGCGTGGCCAACGAACTGGTGGAACGCGGAATCGTCAACCGCATCACCGTCGTCGCCCCGACGGACCATCTGAAGCGGCAGTGGGCCGACGCCGCCGCCAAGGTGGGACTGGCCATCGATCCGAACTTCAAGAACGCCGACGGCCGGCACGGCCACGGGTTCATCGGCGTGGCCGTCACCTACGCCCAGGTGGCGTCCAAACCGATGCTGCACCGCGCCAAGACCGAGGCTGCCCGCACGCTGGTGATCCTGGACGAGATCCACCACGGCGGCGACGCGCTGTCCTGGGGCGACGGCATCCGCGAAGCCTTCGAGCCTGCGGTGAAGCGGCTGTCCCTGACCGGTACGCCGTTCCGCTCGGATACGGCCGCCATACCGTTCGTGGAGTACGCCGAAGACGGGGACGGCATCCGCCGGTCCAAGGCCGACTACACCTACGGCTACGGCCAGGCCCTCAAGGACCATGTGGTCCGCCCGGTGATGTTCATGGCCTATTCCGGGCAGATGCGCTGGCGGACGAGCGCCGGCGACGAAATGGCTGCGTCGCTGGGCGAGGCCGCGGTGACCAAGGACATTACGGCGCAGGCGTGGCGTACCGCCCTGAACCCCACCGGGGAATGGATTCCAGCGGTGCTGGCCGCCGCGGACCGCCGCCTCACCGAGGTGCGCCGGTCCGTGCCCGACGCCGGCGGGCTGGTGATCGCCACCGACCACGACGACGCCCGCGCGTACGCAGGCTGGCTGAAGAAGATCATGGGCGAGTCTCCCACCGTGATCCTTTCGGACGATGCGAAGGCTTCCGAAAAGATCGAGGAGTTCTCCGCCGGCACCCAGCGCTGGATGGTGGCCGTGCGGATGGTGTCCGAAGGCGTGGACGTCCCGCGCCTCGCGGTCGGCGTATACGCCACCTCCACCGCCACCCCGCTGTTCTTCGCACAGGCCGTGGGCCGTTTCGTCCGTGCCCGCAAGCGCGGCGAGACCGCATCGGTGTTCCTGCCCTCCGTGCCGACCCTGATGGCGCTGGCCAACGAGATGGAAGTGGAACGCGACCACGCCCTGGACCGCCCGGACAACCATCTGGAGGAAGAGGGCTTCGGCCTCGAGGACAGCCTGATGGAGGCGGCGAACCGCGAGGAAAAGGCCTCCGGCGAGCTCACCAAGCAGAAATTCGAGGCCCTGGAATCCCAGGCATCCTTCGACCGGGTATTGTTCGACGGCGGCGAGTTCGGCACCGGCGGCGCGCTGGGCAGTGAGGAGGAGCAGGATTTCCTCGGCATCCCGGGCCTGCTGGACGCGGACCAGATGAGCACGCTGCTGCGCCAGCGCCAGCATGAGCAGCTGTCCCGCCGCGGCCGCCGCTCAGGTGCCGCTGCGGAGGTTCCTGCGGAGGCCCCCGAAGTGGTGGACCACCGCCGGCTGACCGAGCTGCGCGGCGAGCTGGCAAAGAACGTCTCGGCGTGGTCCGCCCGCTCGGGCATGCCGCACGGCGTCGTGCACAGCGAGCTGCGCCGGATCTGCGGCGGTCCGCCCGTGGCCCAGGCCAACGAGGAGCAGCTCAACAAGCGGCTGAAGAAGCTGCAGGACTGGTTCATCGGCCGTAAGTAGGCGGCGCCGGCCGCAGGGAACGGCAGAGGGCCAGCCGCTTCAAACGGCCGGCCCTCCCTTTGGGTCCCTGTCCGGGTCCGGGCTACAGGTCGATGATTTCCACGCCGGCGTCTTCAAGTTCCGCCCAGGCGGCGAGCGTGGTCTCCCGCTTGATGCCGCGGCACAGCTCCGGAATCACCGCAGTGGTGTAGCCGGCGGCCACGGCGTCCAGCGCGGTGGCGCGGACGCAGTAGTCCGCGGCCAGGCCCAGCACCACCACCTCGTCCACGTCGTTATCCCGCAGCCAGTCATCCAGGCTGAGCGTCTCGGCGTCGGCGTCGGGCTCCGCCTCCGGTTCGCCCAGGGGCACCTCGACGTCGGGGGCCAGGACACCCTCGAACCCGGAATAGGCGGCTTCGTACTGTCCTTTGCGGAAGAAGGCGTCCACCAGCTCGGTGTCCAGGTCCGCGTGCAGCTGGGCGCCGGCAGTGCCCGCCACGCAGTGCCGCGGCCACGAGTCCACGAAGTCCGGTGTCTCGGAGAAATGCGCACCGGGATCGATGTGCCAGTCCTGGGTTGCCGCCACCAGGTCGTACCGGCCGGCGGAACTCTCCACATAGTCGGTGATGTCACCGGCGAGGGCGGCCCCGCCGGCCACCGCCAGCGAGCCGCCTTCGCAGAAGTCGTTCTGCACATCGACAATAATCAGGGCGCGGGCCATGGTTACTCCTCGTATTCGGTGGGGATGGCCGGTTCGCCGCGCTGCAGGCGGTTCACCGAGGTGGGAAGTTCTGCGAGGGAGGCAGCGTGCCGCCGTGCTGCACGCTCCACCGCCCCGGGGCCGGTCCAGCCGGGCAGGATCTCGCCGTCGGCCACGAATTGGTGCAGCAGCGTGCGGTCGTCGCCGTCGTTCCCGGGGGCGTGGCCGATGCCGATCACCTCGGCCGTCGCGGTGCCCTGTTCATTCAGGCGCCGCAGCGCGTACTTCCGCCCGCCGAGCGACACCTTGTTCTTCGCGGCCTTGGCGACGGAGACGAACTCGTGGTCCTCTCCCTCGCGGCTGACCAGCTTGTAGACCATGCCGGCGGTGGGGGCACCGGATCCGGTGACCAGGGACGTGCCGACGCCGTAGGCATCCACGGGGGCCGAGGCGAGCGCCGCGATGGCGTACTCGTCCAGGTCGGAGGTGACCATGATGCGGGTCTCGGTGTTGCCCAGTTCGTCGAGCAGGTCGCGGACCCAGCGCGCCTGCGCCACCAGGTCGCCGGAATCCAGCCGCACGCCGCCCAGCGACGGCCCGGCGACTTCTACGGCAGTACGGACCCCCTGCTCAACGTCGTAGGTGTCCACGAGCAGGGAGGTTCCCGTCCCGAGCGCCGCGGTCTGTGCGGTGAAGGCTTCCTTTTCGGAGTCGTGCAGCAGGGTGAAGGAGTGGGCGGCGGTGCCCACCGTCTTCAGGCCGTAGCGCCGGCCCGCCTCGAGGTTGGAGGTGCTGGCAAACCCGGCAATCACCGCGGCACGGGCGGCGGCCACGGCGGCCTCCTCATGGGTGCGGCGGGATCCCATTTCAATGCAGGGCCGGCCGTCGGCCGCGCTGGTCATGCGGGAGGCCGCGGAGGCAATGGCGCTGTCATGGTTGAGCATGGACAGGATCATGGTTTCGAGGATGCACGCCTCGGCGAACGTGGACTCGACAATCAGCAGCGGAGACTGGGGGAAATACGCCTCGCCCTCGGCATAACCGTAGATGTTGCCGGAGAACCGGAAGTCGGCCAGCCAGGCGAGGGTACCTTCATCCACCACATTGGCGGCCGCCAGGAAGTCCAGCTGCGGCTGTTCAAAGCGGAAGTTCTCCAGGGCTTCGAGGATGCGGCCGGTTCCGGCGGTCACGCCGTAGCGGCGGCCGTCCGGCAGACGCCGGGCGAAGACTTCGAACACGGACCGGCGGGAGGCCGTACCCGCGTGGAGTGCGGCCTGGAGCATGGTCAGCTCGTAGTGGTCCGTATACAGAGCGGAATTCGGGGAGGAGACGGGACTGTTCACAGGCAAAACTCTAACCCGCTTATCCCGATTGGCTAGACGGTGGCCGGCGCAGGTCGGCAACGGATTCCTCACTACAATTGAACCCATGGCTACCAGCACTGCGACCGGAACGGACACCCTGACACGTGAGGAGACCGAAAGCCTCACAGCCGCGGACATCCCCTGGGTCGTGATTGTCTGGAATGACCCGGTGAATCTGATGAGCTACGTCAGCTACGTCTTCCAGAGCTATTTCGGCTACTCGGAGTCCAAATCCCACCGCCTGATGCTGGAGGTGCACCAGGCCGGGAAATCCGTAGTGGCCACGGGCTCACGCGAATCCGCGGAACGCGATACCCTCGCGATGCATTCCTTCGGACTCTGGGCCACCTTCCAGAAAGCGGACGCGGCCTAGCTCCGCCGGTTCCCCGCACCTGCCCCCTAACGCCTCCCCAACGACCCAGAACAGAAACGGATAAACGTGGCCACCGGCTTCAAGCTCACCCGCAAGGGCATCACCGCCAACCTGGATCCGGAGGAGCGGGACCTGCTGCGCAAGCTCTTCTCCGATGTCCAGGAGCTCCTGGAACCGGACACCGCTGCGGACACCGATCCGCTCGCCGCCATGGTCGGCATCGACCCTTCGGCAGCAGTTCCCGATGATTCGGCGCTGCTCCGGCTGCTGCCCAACGGCACCGCAGGGAACGACGACGACGCCCTGGAGTTCCGCCGCTTCACGGAGCGCTCGCTGCGGGAAACGAAGCAGGGCGCCCTCCGTGCCGCCGCACTGCAGCTGGAAGCGGCTCCGCTGCGGCTGGACACCGAGCAGGCGCAGCTTTTCGCCCGGGCGCTCAATGACGTCCGGCTGGTGCTGGCCGACCGCCTGGGCATTGACGACGACGAAGCGGCGGAGCGGCTGCATGACATCACCGATCCGTCCAAGGCGGAGGACGTCGACGGGTACCTTGCCCTGGTGTACAACTTCGTCACATGGCTGCAGGAGACTTTGATGCAGGCGCTGCTCGGCTCCCTGCGCTGACGCGGATCTGCCCGCAACCGGAAAAAACTTTGTGAGCAAGGGCACGGGTCCGTGAATGTCCCAGCGCACGGGGGAGGGCTATTGTCGTTACATTATGAGTTCGAACCCGGCCAGCATCCCCGCACATCCCCTGGGCACGTCACAGCCTGAAGCAGTCCGGATCAAGGATCCGGACGCGCCGATCGGCATTTTCGACTCCGGCGTGGGCGGCCTGACCGTGGCCCGTGCCGTCCTGGACCAGCTGCCCAATGAAGCCGTCATGTACGTGGGGGACACCGCCAACGGGCCCTACGGACCCCTGCCCATCGCCGAAGTCCGGGCCAAGGCCCTGGGCGTGATGGACGAGCTGGTGGATTCCGGCGTCAAGCTCCTGGTGATTGCGTGCAACTCGGCTTCGGCCGCCGTCCTGCGCGATGCCCGCGAACGCTACACCCGCCGGTACGGCATCCCGGTCATTGAAGTCATCCAGCCGGCCGTCCGCCGCGCAGTGGCCGCCACCCGCACCGGACGGATCGGCGTCATTGGCACGGCCGCCACGGTGGGCTCACGTGCCTATGACGACACCTTTGCCGCGGCCCCGCACCTGCAGGTGTCCTCGGTGGCCTGCCCGGCGTTCGTGGAGTTCGTGGAAGCGGGAATCACCTCCGGCCCCGATGTGCTGGCCACGGCGGAGGAATACCTGGCTCCGCTGAAGGCCCGGAACGTGGACACCCTGGTCCTGGGCTGCACCCACTATCCGCTCCTTACCGGCGTGATTTCCTACGTCATGGGTGACGGCGTCACCCTTGTATCCAGTGCCGAGGAGACCGCCAAGGACGTGTACCGGGCGCTGATTTCGCACGGGATCGAACGGCGGCTGCAGACTGCTCCGGAACACACTTTTGTTGCCACCGGAGATTCGGCCTCCTTCGAGCTGCTCGCCCGGCGCTTCTTGGGCCCCGAGGTCCTCAGCGTCCAGCACGTGGAGCACGTGGCCGCGCACTACCCCACCGGCAGCATGGCCCGGGTCACCCCGCAGATGATTGCCGCCGCCCGGGCGGATGCCCCTGAACGCATGGAAGCGCACATCGGCGCCTCCCGGAACGGCATTCAATGAAACTGACCATTGTGGGCTGCAGCGGTTCCTTCCCCGGCCCGGCGTCGCCGGCGTCCTGCTACCTGGTGACGGCCAACGACGGCGTGCGCGACTGGCGGATCCTGCTCGACCTGGGCAACGGTTCGCTGGGCGCCCTGCAGCGCTACATGGACCTGCGGGACATTGACGCCGTCCTGCTGACCCACCTGCACCCGGACCACTGCATGGACCTGTGCGGGCTGCACGTGGCCGTGCATTGGGACCCGTCCGGCTGGAACCGGGACCGGATCAAGGTCTGGGGGCCGGCGGCCACGGCCGACCGGATGGCCACGGCCTACGGGCTGGACCCGGATCCGGGAATGCACGAGGACTTCGAGTTCTCTCACTGGACAGCGGGCAGCCCCGTCCGGATCGGGCCGTTCACCGTGACGCCCTATCCGGTCCGCCACCCGGCGGAAGAGGCTTACGCCCTGCGCGTGGAAGCACGCACCCTCAATGCCGACGGCGAGCCGGTCCTGCGGACCCTGGCCTATTCCGGGGATACCGACTCCTGTCCGGGCCTGGAGGATGCCGCCCGGGACACCGACGTCTTCCTCTGCGAGGCGGCCTTCCACGAGGGCCGCGACGATGCCATAGACGGCGTGCACCTGACCGGACGCCGCGCCGGGGCAGCGTCGACTGCCGCAAACGCCCGGCGGCTGCTCCTTACGCACCTGCCGGTGTGGAACGATGCCAGCGTCAGCGTTGCGGAAGCACGGGAAACCTACGCCGGGGACCTGGCCGTTGCCGTCGCCGGTGTCTCCTACGACGTCGGCAGCCCCTTCGCTGCCCCGCTGGCTGTGCCGGGCGGGGCCCGGCCGGTGGGATAAGCCTGTCGTTACCGGCCCTTCCCGTGGCCGTGCCCGTACCCGGGGCCGTGCCCGTACCCGGGGCCGTGCCCGTACCCGGGGCCGTGCCCGTACCCGGGGCCGTGCCCGTACCCGGGGCCGTGCCCGGGTTCCTGCCGGTAGCTCCGGTCGTTGACGAACTCTGCGGGACGGTACCTGATGAAGTCCGCTTCGCCCAGTTCCAGCGACTCGGCAGCCCGGTCGAGCCGGCGGGGTTCGGCCAGGTTCCCCCAGCGTCCGGAGTCGAGCCGTTCATCCATGGCCAGCACCGCCGCAACCCGTTCCGCGTCTGTGAAGCTGCAGTGCCCTGTCCGTTCGACGTAGGACTGGCGCAGCAGCGCGCCCGCGCCGGCGTCCCGGACCGTGTCCGCGTACTCTTCCATGTATTCCACCGGCGCCAGGATGTCGGCCAGTGTATGCATGGTCAGCACCGGCATCAGGAGTTTCCCGTGCGGAGTGGAGGTGGAGTCCATCCACTCCAGCGCCTCCGGATCCGGAGTGATGTCCGCGGTGGAGGTGATGGCCTGCAGGTCGCCGCGCAGGTCCAGGCCGGCGCTGCGGTACAGTGCCGCGACCTGCTGCCGCTGCGCCGAGTCCTTCAGCAGGGAACCGTAATCCACCCCTGCATTCCAGCCGCTGTCGCCGTCGGCAGCGTTGACGATCGAGGCACGTGAGCCGACCACGAACGGGATGGTCTGCAGCAGCCAGTTGTACTGGGCCTCCTGCTGGGCGGTATAGACCCACCGATTCGGTGCGGTATCACCGCTGAACCAGGTGGGCGTGTTCATCAGGGCGGCTGCCAGGGACAGCCGTGCCCGGCCCTCCGGCATCGCCTGTGCCTGCTGCACCGCACCCAGCAGTGCGTCGATGGTGGGGCCTGCTTCTTCGGCAGTGCGGAATCCCGTCAGCTGCAGGTCGGCTCCGGGCAGGAGCAGTTCGGCGAGCGCGTGGATCCCGTCCAACTGGTAATTGTTCAGGTTGATTCCGCCGCCCAGCAGGCCGCAGGTGCTCACTGCTCCGTCCACGCCGCTGTCCGGGGTCTCGGCGATGAGGCTGCTGACCAGGCCGCCCATCGAGGTGCCGAAGGCAATGGTCCGGACCGGTTCGCCCGCCGCGGCAGTGAAGGCGGCCAGGGTGCCCAGCTGGTCCTCGACGGCTGTTCCCAGTGCCCAGCCGGTGGTTGCATAGGACGACGACGCGACCGCGAAGCCCCGGTCGGTCAACGCGGCGGCGGTGGACTCGAAGCCGGGGTCCTCTGCCGGGTTGTCGGGGCCGGGCCGGAAGCCGTGGCTGTACAGCACCAGTTTCCCGTTCCAGTCCTGCGGCAGGTGCGCCGCCCATGTTGCTCCGCCGGGAAGCGCCCCGCCGAGTTCCGTGACGGCGGGTTCCGCCGCTGTTGCCGTTGCCGGGGCCGCTGCCAGGGCCAGTGACACGGCAATTCCCCAAGATGACAGTCTGCGCACGTGCATGCCGATCCTTTCTGCGTCATTTGCCCTGCCCCCTGCCCCTGCCGCCTGCCCCTGCCCCCTGCCCCTGCCGCCTGCCCCTGCCGCGCGTCCGCCCGGGGGAGAAGGTCCGGCGGTACGGCGCCACCCTAAGAGCCGGGCAGCGGGAGGGAAAGGGTAGCGGCGCATCCGGTCCGTACCCGTCAGCGGCCGCGGACCGCCCGGCCGATAGACTGGGCCCATGACTCCCGCCCCGAACAACCCTGTTTCCACTACGCCCGCCGCCGTCGTCCGCTCGGACGGCCGTACCCCGGACCAGCTGCGCAGCATCACCATTACCCGAGGCTGGTCCAAGCAGGCCGAAGGTTCGGCCCTGATCGAGTTCGGCAACACCCGGGTCCTGTGCACCGCGTCGCTGACCCCCGGCGTGCCGCGCTGGCTCAAGGGCGAAGGTAAGGGGTGGGTCACGGCCGAATACGCCATGCTGCCGCGGGCCACGAACACCCGCAACGACCGCGAATCGGTCAAGGGCAAGCTGGGCGGCCGCACCCACGAAATCTCCCGCCTCATCGGCCGCTCGCTGCGCTCCATCATCGACACCAAGGCCCTGGGCGAAAACACCATTGTCCTGGACTGCGACGTCCTTCAGGCCGACGGCGGCACCCGCACCGCCGCCATCACGGGTGCCTACGTGGCGCTCGCCGACGCCGTGGCCTGGGCGAAGGAGAACAAGCTCATTGCCCGCAACGCGTCCCCGCTGCTGGACACCGTGGCGGCCATCAGCGTGGGCATCATCGACGGCGTTCCGATGCTGGACCTGCCGTACGTCGAAGACGTGCGGGCGGAAACCGATATGAACGTAGTGGTCACCGGCTCGGGCAAGTTCGTCGAGGTGCAGGGTACGGCCGAAGGCGCTCCATTTGACCGTGCGGAACTGGATGCCCTGCTCGACCTGGCCCTGGCCGGCACCGCCGAACTCGCCGCCATCCAGCGGCAGACCCTGGGCACGGCCTAAATGCCGCAGGCTTCAGCGCGCCTGGTCCTGGCCACCCGCAACCCGGGCAAGCTGCGCGAACTGCGGGAACTGCTGCGCGGGCAGGTGCCCGGGCTCGACGTCGATACCCAGGTGATCGACGCCGCGGCCGCCGGCGTTCCCGACATCGCCGAAACCGGGGTGACCTTCGAAGAAAACGCGCTGCTCAAGGCCCATGCGGTAGCGGCTGCCACCGGCCTGCCCGCCGTGGCAGACGATTCCGGTCTGGCCGTGGACGTACTCGGGGGAGCGCCGGGCATTTTCTCGGCGCGCTGGTCCGGCCGGCACGGCGACGATGCGGCGAATCTTGAACTGCTCCTGGCCCAGCTCGCGGACATTTCCGCCGAGCACCGGGGAGCGGCCTTCGTGTGCGCTGCCGCCCTGGCCCTGCCCGGCGGCGGTGAAACCGTGGAACGCGGGGAGCTTCGGGGAACCCTGCTGGAATCCCCCCGGGGATCGGGCGGCTTCGGCTACGACCCGATCCTGCAGCCTGCCGGCCGCACGGTCAGCTGTGCCGAACTGAGCAGCGGGGAAAAGAACGCCATCAGCCACCGGGGGCAGGCATTCCGCGCGCTGCTGCCCGCCGTCGTGGCGGCATTGGCCGAGGGGGCACCGGAGGTTTCCTGACCCGCCCGGCGATGTGTGATGTGTCCCAAACACGCCGGGCGGCACGCTGCGGATTCTTCGCTGCCGGTGGGCCTAGGGCAGAATTGAGCGCGAGATGACTATTACACCTGCCGTTACCCCAGCCACCTCCCTCACTGCCGAAGCGTCAGCCTCCGGCGATACCAGTGCCCTCGGAGGTGTGGCGGACTGGGCGGTCGGCATGATGGAAACCATCGGTGCCCCCGGCGCAGGGCTGGCCATCGCCCTGGAAAACCTGTTCCCTCCGCTGCCGAGCGAAATCATCCTGCCGCTGGCCGGGTTCACGGCCAGCCAGGGTAACTTCTCCATTGCCGCAGCCCTTTTCTGGACGACCCTGGGTTCGGTCCTCGGTGCCCTGGCGCTCTACGGGCTCGGTGCCTGGCTGGGACGGGACCGGATGCGCAAGGTGGTGGCCAAGGTCCCGCTGGTGGATCTGGAAGACGTGGACAAGGTGGAGGCCTGGTTCGCGCGCCACGGGAACAAAGCGGTGTTCTTCGGCCGCATGATCCCGCTGTTCCGCAGCCTCATTTCGATACCCGCAGGGATCGAGCGGATGCGCCTGCTGACCTTCACGGCGCTGACCACCGCAGGCAGCCTGATCTGGAACGCCATCTTCATCGTCGCCGGCTACTACCTGGGCGAAAACTGGCACATCGTCGAAGAGTATGCCGGTGTTTTCCAGAAGATCGTCATCGTGGCGGTAGCTGCTGCGGCCGTATGGTTCGTGGTGTCCAAGGTACGCAGCTCACGGCGGAAGCGGGCGACCCGCAGCGATGCCTGAGGCAGGGCTCAGTTTTACCGCAATAGATTTTGAAACAGCCAACGGATTCCGCGGTTCACCGTGTTCCGTGGGCCTGGCCCGTGTCCGCGGCGGACAGGTGGTCGAGGAAGCGTCCTGGCTGATGCGTCCCCCGGAGGGGCACGACTACTTCGACCCGCGGAACGTCCGGATCCACGGCATCGAGCCGGAAATGGTGGCGGGCGCGCCGCGGTTCGGCGACCTGTTTCCGGAGATCGGAGCCTTCATCGGCGGCGACCTGCTGGTGGCGCACAATGCGGCCTTCGACCTGGGTGTCATCCGCTCCGCGCTGGAGGTCTCCGAGCTGGCAGGACCGGCCTACGACTACACCTGCACGGTGGTCCATTCCCGGCGCACCTACCAGCTGCCCTCCCACTCGCTGCCCTTCGCGGCGGAAGCTGCCGGGGTGCCGCTGCTGAACCACCACGACGCAACCGAGGACGCCCGCGCCTGCGCCGGCATCATGATCGACATTGCCCGCCGCAGCGGAGCGCAGTCCATGCCGGAGTTTTTCCTGCGGGACGGCCGGCCGGCGTCGCACCTGCCTGCCTATGTACCGGGGGTCCATCCGCTCTCCAAGGCCACACGGGACGCTTTGGCCCGGGGGACCGGCACGTCCGTGGCCGCCGGTGCCGTGTGGCAGGGCTGGCCGTCCGAGGGCGAGAACCCGCCGCCCAATCCGCTGGCGGACCCGGCCCATCCGTTGTTCGGCCAGACAGTTGTCTTCACCGGCAACCTGGGCATGGACCGCCAAACCGCCAAGGACCGCGCGGCCGAGGTAGGTGCGCGCACGGCCAGCAACGTCACGCGCGCCACCAGCGTGCTGGTAGTCGGCGACGGTTTCGAGCCGGGGGACCTGCGCAGCGGCCGCCTGACCGGCAAGGCACGCCGGGTCCTGGACCTGCACGAGCGCGGCCAACGCATCGAGGTTCTCTCGGAGGCCGAGTTCCTGCAGACCCTGGGCGGTATCTGGCCGAAGGCGTCACAGTAGGCGCACCGCTCCACTACTGCCGCGCGTGCGGCAGGACGCCCGGCTAGGGCGCGAGCGTGGAGGCGATGAATCCCTCGGCGATCTTCTCAATCACGCTGCGTTCCCGCAGGACCTCGAGACCGGCCTCCGGCAGCGCGCCGTACCGGGTACCCAGCAGGCTGCCGGCGACGACGGCGGCCGGGGCTCCGCCCGCTGCTGCGGCGTTTTGGATGGCAGCGGCGGTTGCAGTGGCCGGATCGGTGGTCTCCGCTGCGCGCTCCGCGGCCAGCGCGGCGTGCAGCCCGGCGGCCAGGGCTTCTTCCGCGGTGGGTGTCCGGCCCGAAGCGCCGGCTGCTGCCGTGCCCGCCGCACCGTCGTCGTCCAGTACCTCCTGCAGCCGGTCGCTGAGATCGGAAACCCCGTTGTCCCGTGCCTGCGCCAGTGCCGCCGCTGCGGCGCTGCCGAGCGTTGCCCCGGGTGCCAGCAGGCCGTGCACCATGGCGGCGAAAACGGCTGCGCTGGTGCCGGCGGAAGGATGCCCGTGCGTCAGCGACGCGGCATCGAGGGCCAGCTTGTAGACCGTTTCGGCCTCAACATAGGGGAGCAGCCCAAACGGTGCCGAGCGCACCAGCGCAGCGGGAGTGTTAACGCCCGTATTCAGCGGTCGCTGCCGCGTGCCCATTTCCCCTGTGCCGAGGGCCGAGAGGACATCCGGATCGCCGTCTCCACTGCCGGTTCCCTGCGGCTGCAGCAGCGGCTCGGAATCGATGGGCCGGGGCAGCGGCGACGGGGCGGCCTCCGGGAGCGGCAGGCCCTTGCCGCGCATCCAGCGGAGATAGGCCAGCCAGATGCACGCCGCCTCATCCGCGCGCACTCCTTCGTTTGCCCATTCGACGGCCTCGAGCAGCCCGTCCAGCGAATAGAGGGCCAGCTGCGTGTTCGCGGAGATGGACGTGCCGGAGCCCGTGGCGGCAGCATCGCCCAGCGCACCGCCGAGCAGGCAGCCCCGGATCTTTGCCGACAGGGCAGCGGAGGACAGGACAGCAGGAGCGGAATCGGGTTCGGGGATCACCCTTCCAGCATAGGCGCTGGGCAGGAAGCGTCCGCCGGCCGGACCGGGAGCCCGGCTTCCGTTGGGACCGCCCGCGCACAGGGCCGACCCGGAATCCACGCGCTGTACAGGGCACTTTCAGGGAGTTAACAGGCTGCGCTGAGACGGTGGGGTAGTTTGTAGTGAGTCCGCGCATCTCCCAGGTACCGGCACGCTCCGGTACGGGCCATGCCGCAGTACCGCTTCTGTCTTGTACCGGCGGCCGTGAATCCAGTGCCGCCAACCACACGTTAGGAATTCCTCTTTCATGTCATCTGAGTCCTCACCACTGCGCGGAGCCCGGGCCGCTGCGCCTGCCCGCGATCGGACGCCTGCAAACGGTGGCTACAGCTACGGGTTTGTCGGACGGGCAGTCGCCGAGGCGGTCGGTTCCTTCCTGCTGCTCTTTGCCGGCGTCGGAATTGCCATTTTCGGCAACTCCAGCGGCGGCGGCATCAACTCACCGCTGGCCTTCGGCCTGGCCCTTGCCGCCGCGATGGCGGCGTTCGGCTACGTTTCCGGCGGACACTTCAACCCCGCCATCACCCTTGGCAGCGCTGTTGCTGGCCGCACGGCCTGGAAGTTCGTGCTTCCGTACATCGTGGCCCAGCTGGTGGGCGCCGTCCTCGGCGTGGCGATCCTCTGGGTGGTCATCACCGGCCACGAGCAGATCGGTGAGCAGGTACGGCAGTTCATGAGCGTGTCGGCCAACGGTTACGACGAGCACTCGACCAACCTCTTCCCGCTTGCCAGCGCCCTGCTGATGGAAGTCATTGGCGCTGCCCTGCTGACCGCCGTCTTCCTGGGCGCAGCATCCCGCCGGGCAACGTCGGTCTCCGGCCGGTCCACCGCGGCCAAGGGAGCGTTCGCTGTCGGTGTCGCCTACGCCGTCCTGCTGACCGTGCTGATCCCCGTGACCAACGGCGGCATCAACCCCGCCCGTTCCACCGCCGTCGCTTTCTTCGCCGAAAGCTGGGCCCTGGAGCAGCTGTGGCTGTTCTGGGTGGCCCCCGTGCTCGGTGCCGTGATTGCCGGCCTGATCTTCCGCAGCATCGACATGACCGTTGACTCCCACGAGGCATCCGCCTCCGAAGACGAGGATGCCCACGCCGCCGGGGACGAGACCGCAGCCGAGCCCGCCGCAGCCGAGCCCGCCGCCGCCGAGCCGGCGGCTGCGAAGCCTGCCGCCGCGAAGCAAGCTTCGGGCGCCCACAGCACCGCACCGGTGGTGGACGATGAGGCCCGCGGCTTCTTCGACAAGCCCGCCGGCGGCACCGGTACGGCGCGTCCGGAAGAGGGCACGCCGGGCAGCCGCCCGTAGCGCGGTCCGGACGACGAACCAACGAACACCCATCGGGGGCAGCGGCAGGCGCCGCTGCCCCCGATCCGTTAACTGTCGGACCCGGCCTGTACTTTTTAAGACATGCGTTTACTGCACACTTCAGACTGGCACCTGGGCCGTTCCTTCCACGGGGTAGGCATGCTCGATGCCCAGGCAGACTTCATCGACCGGCTCGTGGACACCGTCCGTGAACAGCAGGTGGATGCCGTGCTGATCTCCGGAGACGTGTATGACCGCGCCCTGCCGGGGGTGGACACCGTACGCCTGCTGGACTCCGCCCTGGAACGCATTACGGGTGCCGGTGCCACGGTGGTCCTCTCCAGCGGCAACCACGATTCCGCTGCCCGCCTTGGCTTCGGCAGCGCACTGTTCGAACGAGCCGGAGTGCACCTGCGCACCCGCTACGAGGACATCGCCCGGCCCGTGCTGCTGCCCGCGGAGGGCCGCACCGTGGCCGTCTACGGCATTCCGTACCTGGAGCCGCGGCTTGCCGCGGGGGACCTCGGCGTCGACGCCCCGAACCACTTCACCGTGACCGCCGCTGCCGTCCAGCGCATCCGGGAGGACATCCGTGCCCGGGAAGAGGCGGGCGGCGGACCGGTTGCCTCCGTGGTGATGGCGCATACCTTTGCCAGCGGCGGCATCAGCAGCGACAGCGAACGCGACCTTGCCGTGGGCGGGCTCGGCGCTGTCCCGCTGGACCTGTTCGAGGAGTTCTCCTACGCGGCTCTGGGCCACCTGCACGGACGCCAGCAGCTCAGCCCCACGGTCCGCTACAGCGGTTCCCCGCTCCCGTATTCCTTCTCCGAGGCACGGCAGGCGAAGGGCGGGTGGCTGCTGGAGTTCGACGGCGGCCGCCTGGCTTCCGTCGAGCCGGTCACCTGGCCGGCCCCTCGCCGGCTGGCGGTGCTTCGCGGCAAGCTGGAGGACCTCCTGGCGGACCCGGCCCTTGCCGACGCCCAGAACGCGTACTGCCAGGTCACCCTCACCGACAGCCAGCGGCCTGCCAAGGCCATGGAACGGCTGCGCACCCGGTTCCCTGACACCCTGGTCCTGGCCTTCGACCCCGAGGGCGGCGCCCGGGGACCCGCCCAGACGTACAGCCAGCGGCTGGCCAAGGCCACCGACGACCTGGACATCTGCTGCGGTTTCCTCGAGCATGTCCGGTCGCGCAGTGCAGCGGATGAGGAAAAGGACCTCTTCATCGAAATCCTCAACAAGGTCCGCGAAGCAGAGGCAGCGCAATGAGAATCCACCGCCTGGAAATGCAGGCTTTCGGCCCCTTCGCGGACCGGCAGACCATCGACTTCGACGAGCTCGGCACCCACGGGCTCTTCCTGCTGAACGGCCCCACGGGGGCAGGGAAGACCAGCGTCCTCGATGCCATCTGCTTCGCGCTTTACGGCAGCGTCCCCGGGGCCCGGCAGCAGGGACGGCGGCTGCGCAGCGACCACGCGGACCTGGACACCGCCCCCGAAGTGGTCCTGGAGTTCAGCTCGGGTCCCCGGCGCTTTGACGTCGCCCGGAGCCCGCAATGGGAACGCCCCGCCAAGCGTGCCGGCGGGAAAAGCACGGTGACCGAGCAGGCCAAGACCCTGCTGCGGGAATTCATTGACGGGGCCTGGGTCCAGAAGTCCTCCCGCAACGACGAAGCAGGCGCGGAAATCACCGAGCTGCTGGGAATGAACCGGGAGCAGTTCACCAAGGTGGTCATGCTGCCCCAGGGAGATTTTGCCGCCTTCCTGCGCGCTGATGCCGCCTCTCGTGAACAGTTGCTCCAGCAGCTGTTCGGCACCTCCCGGTTCGAAGACATTGAACGCCGGCTCAAGGCGGAGCTGGTCGAAGCCACCGAGCGGTTCGAGGCTGCCCAGGCCCGGTCCGAGCACGTGCTGCTGCGGGCACGGGATGAAATCCGGCGTTACCGCGGTGAACTGGGCGAAGGCAGTGCGGCCGGAGACGCCGTCGTCGCGCCCGAAGAAGGAGAAACGGAGCTTGAACAGTTCCAGGCGGAGCTGGAATTCCGCACCGCCGCTGCCCGGAAGGAGCTGACGGAGGCACAGCGGGTACGCGAACGCGCCGAGAAGCACCTGCAGGAGTTTGAGCACCGGCGCGCGCGTGGATTGGCGCTGCAGCAGCTGGTCCGGGAAGAGACCGAGCATGCCCGGGCTGAAGCCGAGATTGAACCGCAGCGGGCTGCCCTTGCCATCCACTCTGCCGCGTCCCTGCTGGCGGGCAATGTCCGGACCGTGGAAGCAGCCGGACGGCGGGCGGCGGCCCGCCGGGCCGAGGCCGCAGATGCCCTGCGGGAACTGGCCGGCCATGTGCTGGCTCCGGCCTACAACGTTGACCCGGACGCGGAGACGGTGCTGCCGGACGGCCTGGAGGCACGGACGGGTGCGGACCTCGCGGCGGCGCGTGCGGCTATGGAAGACGAGGAACGCACGTCCGCCCTGCTCGCCCGCGCCGAAACGGAAACGGCAAGCGCGGAAGGCCACCGTGCCCAGGCCGCCGAAGCCCTCGCAGCTCTGACCTCCCTGCGGACGGAAGAGACGGAACTGGCAGGGAAAGCGGCTGCACTGGAGCGGCTGGCCGAGGGGGAATCCCGCGCCGAAACCGCGCTGGCCTCCGCGGAAGATCTGGTGGCAACCATCAGCGGCTATGCTGCTGCAAGCACGCGGGCGGAAGCTGCCGGCGAAGCCGCCGCCGATGCCCGCCAGGAGTACCAGGACCTCCGGCAGGTGTGGCAGGACCTGCTGCAGGCCAGGCTGGACCAGGCTGCCGCCGAGCTGGCGCAGGAACTCGCGGACGGTACCCCGTGCCCGGTCTGCGGGGGAGTGGAACACCCGCACCCGGCCGCGCTGCCGGACGGCGAGGCACCTGTGACCCGGGAAGCCGAGCAGGAAGCGAAGGAACGTGCGGCCGCGGCGGAAGCCGCCTACGACGAGGCCCGGCGCCTTGCCGGCTCGGCCGCCGAGGAAGCTGCAGCGCTGCGCGCCCGCGGCGGAGCGGGCGATGCGGGGGCCGCGCAGCAGGAACTCGATGCGGCCCGCGCAGGCCTGGAGCAGGCCCGGGACGCGGCCCGGGCGCTGGCAGAGGCGGAACGCCGGCTAAGCGCCATTGGTGCGGAGCTGGCAGCAGCGGAGACCACCCGTTCCGAAGCCCTCATTTCCGCCGCCCAGGCGGATTCACGGGCCGCCGCCGCCCGTGAATCCGCAGCGGAGCTCTCGGACCGCGTGGCCGCTGCCCTGCAGGGGTTCGGCAGTATCAGCGAAAGGGTCCGCTCCCTGAGCGAGTTCGCGGACCTTGCCGCCGCTGCCCGGGACGCTGCCGACGCCGCCGCCGCGGCCGGCGGGGAATCGGAACGGGCGGTGGCGGAACTCGACGCCGCCCTGTCGGGGACAGCCTTCACGACGGCTGCAGAGGTCACCGCCGCCCTGCTGGACGCCGAAACAGCCGACGCCTACGCCTCGGCGGTTTCGGACTGGGAAGAGCAGGGCCGCCGGCTCCTGGTGCGCCGGGAAGCCCAGAGCGCCGCCGACCCGGACGACGCCGAGGGGGAACCTGCCGTGCCGGACGAGGAAGACGTGGCCGAAGCCGCCGAAGCGGCGGCCCAGGCGCGGAAGGACCAGGAGGAGGCAGCCCTGCTGGTCCGGCTGCTGGAAGGCTCGGCCGTCCGGCTCGCGGAATACTCCGCGGAACTGGAGGAAGCGCTCAAGCGCACTGCCCCGCTGCGTGCACGCCGGGACCTGCTGCAGTCGGTCGCCGACACCGCCCGCGGCGGAGGGGAAAACGAATACAAGATGACACTGAGCACCTACGTCCTGGCCGCCCGGCTGGAGCAGGTGGCCCTGGCGGCGACGGAGCGGCTCGCCGCCATGACCGGCGGCCGGTATGCCCTGGTGCACAGCGATTCAAAGTCCGGCAACCGCAAGGCCGGGCTGGGGCTGCACGTCACCGACGAATGGACCGGACAGCGGCGGGACACCTCCACCCTCTCCGGCGGTGAAAGCTTCATGGCTTCCCTGGCCCTCGCCCTGGGCCTGGCGGACGTTGTCCAGCAGGAGGCCGGCGGCGTGAACATTGAAACCCTGTTCGTGGACGAAGGGTTCGGCAGCCTCGACGAGCAGTCCCTCGAGCAGGTCATGGATGCCTTGGAAGGCCTGCGTGACGGCGGGCGCGTGGTGGGGCTGGTCAGCCACGTGGCCGAAATGAAGCAGCGGATCCCGGCCCAGCTCCAGATCATCAAGGGACGCAACGGTTCCTCCATCCGTTACAGCGCCTCAGACCTGCTGGCCCGGTGATGCGTTCCACCGGGGATGCCGGTTAGGTCCAGCGGACCGGCATGGGTAAAATCGAGTCGAACAAGGGTCGGGCACACCGGGAGGGGGGACGGTGTGCGGTTCGACGTATCTGGATACCGCACCATGACCCAAGACACCTCCACCCCAAATCAGGTATCAACCCCTGACGCCGCCCCTGCCGCGCCGGCCAACGAACCGGCTTCCGGCGGCCGCTACCAGGCGATTTTTGCCCTGGCCGGCACATCATTCTTCCCCATCGCCTTCCTCGCACGTCTGCCCCTGGCCATGCTCACGGTAGGTGCGCTCACCCTCATCACCGAGGTCTCCGGTTCCTACGCCCTGGGCGGCCTCGCTGCCGGCGGCGTCGGCATCGGCTCCGCGGTGGGTGCGCCCCTCCTGGGCTACCTGGCGGACCGCATCGGCCAGCGTCCCGTCCTCCTGGGCACCGCCGTCGGAAACCCCGTGGCCATCGGCCTGTTCCTGCTTTCCGCTGCGCTCCTGGATCCGGCCGACGCACCGTTCTGGATGCTTGCCGCCGCACTGTTCATGGGTGCTTCCTGCCCCCAGGTTGGGCCGATGGCCCGGGTCCGCTGGATGGCCATGACGTCCCGCCGCCAGCAGCGCGAGATGGACACAGCCCTCGCCTACGAGGGAACTGCGGACGAACTGACCTTCGTCCTCGGCCCGGCCCTCGTGGGCCTGCTTGCCGCCGCCCTCGCCCCGTGGCTGCCGCTTGCGCTGGCAGCGGTGCTGACCGCCACCATGGTGAGCGCCTTTGCCGTGCACCGCACGGTCGACCACGTCGTCCCTGCCGCACGCCGCCCGAAGGCCGGCCGCAAGGGATCAGCGCCGGACGAAGGCTCCCTTCCTGCCGGTGGGCACGCCCCGCAGGAACGCCCGCAGTGGCTGCTCATCATGGTTCCGGTGCTCGGCATGGTCGCCATGGGTTCCTTCTTCGGTTCCACCCAGACCAGCCTCACGGCGTTTGCCGGAAGCTTCGGCATGGCCACCTCCGCGGGCCTCATCTACGCCGCCATGGCGCTGAGTTCCGCCGTCGCCGCCTTGTCCGTCGCGTTCTGGCCCGAGCGCTTCGGCACCGCAGGCCGCTGGGTGCTGTGCGCCGCAGCGATGGTGGCGTTCACCCTGCTGCTGTTCCTGCCGTCAAGCGTTGGCACCATGGTGGTGGTGCTGCTGGTTCTGGGCCTGTCCGTGGGCCCGACCATGATCAGCATTTTCGGCATCGGCGCGATCGTGGCCCCGCGTGCACTGATGGGTACCGTGATGACCCTGCTGGCCAGCGGCGTCGTCACCGGCCAGGCGCTGGGTTCCTCGGTGGCCGGGGGACTGGCGGAATCCTACGGTTACAGCCACGCCTTTATTGTCCCGACCGCTTCGGCGGCAGCCCTGCTGCTGCTGGGCCTGGTGGCAGTCCGCGCAGCGGGGAAACGGTCTGCTGCCTGAGCAGGAACTACGCCTGACCCGTCCGCAGGTGTTGGCTGGGCCACGGTTGGCCTAGTATCGAATAAGTAGGCCAGCGAGCACCACAAAGGAGAAACACCATGGGAAACACCGAAAAGGAAGCCGGCCAGGGGGATTCATCGAAGACGGGTTCCCAGGGCGGTCCTGAAGGCACCATCCCCCAGAGCGAGGACGGTATCGCGGCTGCGAGCACCGAAGAAGCCTCGAACTTTGAACCTGAAGAGGATGAAGCGGCCGACGACGGCAAGTAGCCTTCGTTGAAAAGACAAAACGGATCGGTCCTGCGGGACCGATCCGTTTTTCGTTTCTTCGCCGGCGGCGTGCCTAGCCGAGGCTGGGGGCATGGGGCGGAGGCGCCGGGATGTAGATGTTGCCCGTAGTGACGCCGCCCGTCGTCGATTCGCCGGTGTCCGGCTCGCTGAACGCGGCACTGTCCGGCGAGGCCGCCGTGGCGGGGCCGTCCAGCAGCAGCGTCTCCGCGGCCAGCGAGCGAAGCGCCACAGCCACCTCGTGGGCTTCGGGCCGGGCGTCCACCAGGCGTGAGGTCATGGCGCGCAGGATGGCCGTCCAGTCCGCCCCGACCCACTCGGGAATCTCGGGGTCGCGGAGCAGACGGGCTACGGCTGCTTCCACGATCGGTCCGGGGAAGGCCTTTTCCCCGGTAAGGCATTCCAGCAGTACCAGGCCCAGCGAGTAAACGTCGGTGCGCGGATCCACCGCGGCGCCCTGTGCCTGTTCGGGGCTCAGGTAGTTCGCCGTGCCGATGGTTGCGCCGTGGGCGGTGGCAACCGTGGCTTCGACCATCCGGGCGATCCCGAAATCCGTGAGCCGCGGATACAGGCGGGTGTCCTTGTCTTCCTGCGGGAAAAGCAGGATGTTTGCAGGCTTGACGTCGCGGTGGATGACCCCGTTGCTGTGCACGTAGTTCAACGCGTCGGCCAAATCGGCACCCAGCGCCGCCGTTGCGGGGGAGGAGAGGGGGCCTTCCTTGAGCTTGCCGCGCAGGTCCGGTCCGTCCACCAGTTCCATCACGAGGAAACTGGAACAGCGGCCCTCGTCATCGGTGTGGACGCCCGCGTCCAGCAGCGTGACCAGGCCGGGATGGTTCAGGGTTGCCAGCAGCTGCATCTCAATCTGCTGGCGGCGGGTTTCGTCGTCCTCGCGGAACCCGGCGCTGAAAAGCTTGACCGCCACTTCCCGCCCGAGGTTCTCGTCTACCGCGCGGTAGACGGCAGCCGCACCACCGGAGCCTATGAGTTCGGTGGTGCGGTATCGGTGCCCTAGGAGTACATCCACGGGTGTCCTCCCTTGAGGGTGAAAGTAAAGCGGGAAATCCAGCCAGATAATCAGTAGGCTGATTAAATCGAGGCTAGCTCACCAGCTGTATCATCCTAGCCTGAAGACACCAGTATTAACGGGATAACCCGCCGTTGTGACCAAGCCGTTATTAGCCGGCCAGGAATTCCACGGCGGCGGTCTTGAATGCGCGCGACGTCACGGCGTTCGTATGGGTGCGGGCCGGCAGCGGCAATAGCCGGGCCTGGCCGCTCAGGGCCGCCAGCTCCGGCGCCGTCACCGCGAGGTCGTCCCGTTCCCCGGCCACCAGGAGCAGCGGCATGGACGGAACCGCAGCGGCAGGGGAGAAGGGTTCCTCCTTGATCGCTTCGATCATCCGGAACAGGGCGGCCAGGTCATTCCCGGGAGCCAGTTGTGCCATCCGCAGCAGCTCGGCCGTGCGCGGATCCTCCACGGGCGCTCCACCGGCGGCGGCTTCCCGTGCGGCATCGAGGTCGAATTCAGCCAGCGGATCCCCGCTTCCGGGTCCGCCCAGCACCATGCGGTGCACGAGCTCGGGCTGGGTCGCCCCGAACTCCCAGGCCAGGCGGGAGCCGAGGGAGTACCCCACAATGTCCAGGCCGCTGGAGGGGTCGTCCCCGGCCAGCGGAACGACGCCGGCATCCTGGAGGACCTGCAGCAGGTCCGCGCGGATGCGGCTGGGGCGGTAGGAATCCCGGTCCGCCGGGGCGGCACTGCCGCCGTGGCCGGGAAGGTCCACCGTAATGACGCGGCGGCCGGCTGCGGTCAGTGCAGTTATCCAGCCCGAATCCTGCCAGTTCAACTGCGCACTGGAGGCAAAGCCGTGCAGCAGCAGCACCGGGCGCAGCGCCGCCCCGGCTCCGTCACCGGAAGCATCGAAAACTTCCACCGACAGGCGCGGGTCGGTACCTTCCACCAGGGTGCCGTAGTCGGGCATCGCTTAGTCCTCGTCCAGGGCGGCCGTCAGGCGTACCCGGCGCCGGGCCGGGGCTTCCTGCGGCACGGTGCCCACGATGCCGGCGGAGTTGTCCGGAACTTCGAACACGATGAGCGGTTCGCCGACGTTGATCGTGTCACCGGGTTCGCCGTAGGTGCGGGCAACGCGTCCGGCCTGCGGAGAGGGCAGTTCCACCGCGGATTTGGTGGTTTCCACCTCCACCAGCGGCTGGTTGCGTTCCACCTGGTCGCCCACGGCCACCAGCCATTCCAGCACGGTGGCCTCGATGAGGCCTTCACCGAGGTCGGGAAGGGGGAAGGGGATTTCAGCCACGCCGGTACTCCAATACTCGCTGGATCCCGAACAGGATGCGGTCGATGTTCGGGATGTATTCGTCTTCAAGGTCGCCTGAGGGATACGGTACGTCGAATCCCGTGACCCGCCCAACCGGAGCGCGCAGGGTATCGAAGCAGCGTTCCGTGATCAGTGCGGCCACTTCGGCCCCCAGCCCGGAGGTCAGCGGCGCTTCATGGACGACGACGGCCCGGCGGGTCCGGGCCACGGACGCAGCCAGGCCCTCGGCGTCGATCGGCTTGAGCCAGCGCAGGTCCAGGACCTCCACCTCGATGCCGTCCTCGGCGGCCAGTTCCGCCACCTGCAGGCACCGGGCGACCATGGCACCCCAGGCCACCAGCGTGACGTGCCGACCGGGCCGGACCACCTTGGCTCCGTGAAGGGATCCGGCTTCGTCCAGATCGACGTCACCCTTCTGCCAGTAGCGGGATTTGGGTTCCATGAAGATCACCGGGTCCGGAACCGCCACCGAGTGCTTCAGCAGATGGTAGGCCTCGTGCGGGCTCGACGGGGACACGACTTTCAGTCCCGGAACGTGGGCGAAGAGCGCCTCGAGGGATTCCCCGTGGTGCTCGGGGGCGCGGATGCCGCCGAAGCTCGGTACCCGCAGGGTCACCGGCATGGGCATGGTGCCGCGGCTGCGGTAATTCATCCGGGCCAGCTGGGTGACGATCTGGTTCACCGCCGGATAGGCGAAACCGTCAAACTGCACCTCGGGGATCGGGTGGAAGCCGGCCATGGCCAGCCCCACGGACATGCCCAGGATGCCGGATTCGGCCAGCGGAGTGTCGAAGACCCGGTCTGCGCCGAAGCGCTTCTGCAGGCCGTCCGTGATGCGGAAGACCCCGCCGAGCCGGCCCACGTCCTCGCCCAGGACCACCGCCCGGGGATCTTCCTCGAGGGTTTCCGCCAGGGCGCGGTTCAGGGCTGCCTGCATCGAGAGGGTTTCGACCCTGCCCCCGGCGTCCGGCGGAGACGGAACCGGACCGGAACCGGCGCCGGCGCGTGCCTGCCCGGCGTTGCGGGCGGCGGCTTCGAGATCGGAGGAGGCCACTGTTCGGCTCAGCTGCTCAGACATGTTCGGATTCCTCCCGCCAGGCACGGGCCTGGGCCTTCAGTGCATCGGTGGGCTCGGCAAAAACGAAGTCGAACATTTCGGATCCGGGGCGCGGGCCGAGCGCCAGAACCCCCTCGCGGATACGGTCCGCGTTGGCCTTGGCATCCTGCAGCGCGGAATCCAGGAAGTCCTGATCCGCAATGCCCTCGGCCAGCAGCCGGTCTGCCAGTACCCGGACGGGGTCCGCGCCTTCGTCGCGGCGTTCCTCCGCCAGGCTCCGGTACCTGCCGGGGTCGTCGCTGGTGGAGTGCGGGCCGCGGCGGTAGGTCATGGCCTCGATGAGCACCGGTCCGTGTCCGTCCCGGGCGTGGGCGGCGGCCTCACGCGTGGCGGAGAGGACGGCGGCGGCGTCGTTGCCGTCCACCGTGATGGCCCGCATGCCGTACCCGGCCGCACGGGCGGCGACGGTGCCGCCTGCGACCTGGGCTTCGGTGGGCAGCGAGATGGCCCAGCCGTTGTTCTGGACGAAGAAAATGACCGGCGCCTTCAGCACGCCGGCGAAGTTCATGGCCTCGTGGACATCGCCCTGGGAGCTGGCGCCGTCGCCGAAGTAGGTCAGTGCCACCCCGGGGTTACCTGCGAGGGTCTGTCCGTGCGCCCAGCCGACGGCGTGGAGCACGGACCCGCCCACCACGGCCTGGATGGGTGCCAGCCGGGTTTTGACGGGATCGTAGAGTCCGCCGTGCCAGCTGGCCTTGTGCGTGGACATATAGGCGGTCATGTCCACGCCAAGAGTCAGGGCCGCTCCCATTTCCCGGTAGGTGGGGAAGATGAAGTCGTGCCGGGGATCCATGGCGAAGGCACTGCCCACCTGGGCGGCCTCCTGGCCCAGCTCCGGGGCGTAACCGGGGATGATGCCCTGGCGCTGCCAGGCGATCGCGGCGAGATCCAGCTGCCGGACGGCGGTGACCAGGCGGTACAGCTCCCGGAGTTCCTCCGCCGGCAGGGCCGCTGGTTGCAGGTTAGTGTCCATAACCCGCAATTTAGTGCTTCACGCCACAGTGGGCAAACAGCGGCCATAACATGACGCAGTCTGTACAAATATGCCTACGGGTGCCGCTCAGTGCTGCACAGTGTGCCTAGCGCGGGAGGAATATCCTGCCGGAGCCGGCAGGCCTAGTCGGCTGCCGCGCCGGAGGCCGCGTGCGCCTTGGCCGCGGCGCGCCGTTCGAAGGCCCAGGCCAGCAGCACCAGCACCGTGCTGAGGGCCGCCGTCGCCAGCAGCTGGATGCGGACTTCGGGGTCGAAGAAGCCCAGGACCACGATGCCGGCCAGCAGGGCCAGTGCGAAGTAGGAGAGCCAGGGGAAGGCCCACATCTTGAACGTGAGCTCGACGCCGGCCGCTTCCGCGCGCCGCCGCAGGATGATCTGGGAAACAATCGAGATGCCCCATACGACCAGGCACGTGGACCCCACGGTGTTGAGCAGGATCATCAGCACTGTGTCGGGGTAGAGGTAGTTCAGCACCACGGCAACGAACCCGAACACCACGGAAGCCAGCACGGCGCGGCGGGGGACCCCTCCGGAACCGAGCCGGCCCAGTGCTGCCGGGGCGCGGCCGCGTTCGCCCAGCGAGTAGATCATCCGGGAGGCGCCGTACAGATTGGCGTTCATGGCGGAGAGCAGGGCAATGACGATCACCACCGACATGACGACATCCGCGCCGGGTACCTTTGCGGCGTGCAGGACGGCCACGAAGGGGCCGGTGCTGAGGGCTTCGCTGTCCCAGGGCAAGACGGTGACCATCACCAGGACCGAACCGATGTAGAAGACCAGGATCCGCCAGATCACCGAGTTGATGGCCCCTGCGATGTTCTTGGACGGCTCCTCGGTGTCTGCGGCGGCGATGGTGATGATCTCGGTGCCGCCGAAGGCGAAGACCACCAGCAGCAGTCCCGAGGCAACGCCGGTCAGGCCGTTGGGCATGAAGCCGCCGTTGCCGAAGAGGTTGGAGGTGCCCGGGGATTCGACGCCGGGAAGCAGGCCGGCCACAAAGGCGACGCCTACCCCCAGGAAGATGACAATGGCCACCACCTTCAGGATGGCGAACCAGTACTCGAACTCACCCAGGCTGGCTGCTCCCGCCAGGTTCACCGCGGTGAACACGATGATGAATGCCAGGGCCAGCATCCACTGTTCGACGCCGGGGATCATGTCGGCAACAATGGCCGCGGCTGCCGTGGCTTCGGCGGCAATGACGATCACGATCTGGAACCACCACATCCAGCCGACCGTGGTGCCCGCCGTGCGGCCCAGGGCCTTCTCGGCGTAGACGGAAAACGCCCCGCTGCTGGGATCGGCCGCGGCCATCTCACCCATCATGCGCATGATGAGGATCACCATGGTTCCGGCGATCAGGAACGAAATCAGCACCGCCGGGCCGGCCGCCGCAATGCCTTCGCCGGAGCCCACGAAGAGGCCCGTGCCGATGGCGCTGCCCAGGCTCATCAGGACAAGGTGCCTGGGCTGCATCTTCCGCGCTTCGGACGGTTTCCCGGCCGGAAGTGCAGTATCAGTGCTGGACGGGCGGGCGGAACTGGGCATAGCTTCAGGGGCCTTAGAACGAACGGATCGGCTGCCGGTGCGTGCCGCGGGCGGCAGGGAAGCTGCCGCAGGACTGTACACCGGATTCCATCTTAAGGCCGGTTTGTGTTGCCCCGGTTCCGCCAGTCACCGGTGCTGCCTCTACAATTTGTACACTGCCTGTGCTTAGTCTCCGAAAGGAACCCATGCCCACCGATGCGCTGGATGCCCGTATTGTGACCCTGTTTACCGACAACCCGCGGATGTCGGTGCTGGAGGCCTCGCGCCGGCTCTCGGTGGCCCGGGCAACCGTCCAGGCGCGGCTGGACCGCATGCAGGAGACCGGGGTCATTGCCGGATGGGGTCCGCGGATCGATGCCGAGGCCCTGGGCTACGACGTCCTGGCGTACTGCTCGCTGACGATCCGCCAGGACACCGGGCACGACGCCGTGGTTGCCGCACTGTCCCGGATTCCGGAAATCCAGGAGGTGCATACCGTCTCGGGGGAGAGCGACCTGCTGGCCCGGGTGGCGGCGCGGTCCAATTCGGATCTGCAGCGGGTCATCGACGCCATTGTTTCCACCAACACCGTTCTGCGGACCTCTTCGGTGATTGTCCTGAACACGCATTTCCAGGGGCGGATGCTGCCGCTGCTGAATGCGGCGGCGGCTCCTGAGGCCTGAAACCGGCACCTCCGGTTACCGGGCAGTAATCCCCCCGCGCGACACAGTGTGACGCAGGCCATAGCCGCTACACTCGCCCCATGTCCAGCTCTCCCGCAGCGGTACGCGCTGCCGACCTCGGCCGTGCGGCCGCGCCGAAGCTCGCCCGGCTCCTGACCTTCCGCACCGTCTCCTCACGGATGCCGGAGGAAATAGAAGCGGACCAGTTCGACGCGTTCATCGACGCGCTGCCGGAACTCTTCCCGCGTGTTTCCTCCGCCCTGCAGCTGGAACGGGTCAACGGCTACGGCCTGCTGTACCGCTGGCCCGGGAAGGCCTCGCCGGAGGCGGCCGGAACGGCGGCGGACGGCCGGGGGCCGGCAGTGCTGATGGCCCACTACGACGTGGTCCCGGTGGAGGACCCGGCGCGGTGGGAGTATCCGCCCTTTGCCGGGACCCTCACGGAAACCACCATTGAGGGCCGCGGCGCCCTTGATGACAAGGGTGCCCTGGCGGCCGTCCTGGAAGCTGCGGAGCAACTGCTCGCCGCCGGATACGCACCGGCCCGGGACATCTACTTTTCCTTCGGCAACAACGAGGAAACGGCCGGGGATACGGCAGCCGCCGCCGCGGCCCTGCTCGCAGACCGCGGCATCCGACCCTGGCTGGTCCTGGATGAAGGAGGAGCTGTCGCCTCGGGAGCCTTTCCCTTCGTCTCTGGCCCGCTCGCCGTCGTCGGCGTCTCCGAAAAGGGCATCCTCGACGTCGAACTGGCCGTGGAGGACCCCGGCGGGCATGCGTCCACGCCGAACCGGATGGGCGCTACCGCACGGCTGGCGCGCGCCGTCGTCCGCCTGGATCAACGGCCTTTCCCGGCGTCCCTGCCGGATGTGAGCGTGGAAATGGTCCGGCGGCTGTCCGGTGCGGCGCCCCTGCTGCCCCGCCTGGTGCTGGGCAACGCCGCACACCTGCGCGGTGTGCTGACCCGGGTGTTCGGACTGCTCGGCGGGGAGCCCAACGCCATGACCCGCACCACCGTGGCCGTGACCCAGCTGCGGGGAAGCAAGGGTTCCAATGTCCTGGCCACCCGCGCCACGGCCAACGCCAACATCCGGGTGGCCGTGGGTGAAACGGTGGCGTCCACCATGGCACGGCTGCGGTCGACCATCCGCGATCCCCGGGTGACCCTGCGTGTGGTGGAGGGCAACGAACCCTCGCCGGTGTCCGCCACCGACAATGCCCAGTTCGGCCTGCTCGAAGACATTATCCGCAGCTGCTTCCCGGATGCGGTGCCGGTGCCGTACATCATGCTCGGGGGCACCGATGCGCGGCGCTTCACCTCGATCTGCGACGCGGTGTACCGGTTCGCCCCCTTCCGGATGAGCGCCGCGGACCGCGCCAGCATCCACGCGGACAATGAACGGCTTGGCATCGAAGCCTTCGGCGAGGGCATCGCCTTCTACAAGGCACTGATGGGAGCGCTCTGATGGCCGCTCCCGCCCTGCCCGGACTGCGCACGATCGGATCCCTTGTGGGGTTCCTGGCGCTGGTGGAAATCACCAGCGGCATCCTGCAGGGCTACTACACGCCGCTGCTCACCGACATTGCCCGGCACCTGGGGATCGACGACGGCGACGTCAACTGGTTTGAATCCGCCCAGCTGATGCTCAGCGCCCTGGCCGTGCCGCTGCTGGCCAAGCTGGGCGACATCTACGGGCATAAGCGGATCCTGCTGGTCTCCACGGTCCTGACGGCGGCGGCTTCCTGGGGCGTCGCGTTTGCTCCCGGTTTCTGGAGTTTCCTGGCCGCCTGGTCGCTGCAGGGTTTCTACGTGGTCTGGCTGCCGATGGAAATTGCGCTGATCTTCAGCCGGGTGCGCCATGCACCCAACCGTGCCGTGCTTACCCGCAGGGCAGCGGGACTGCTGGTGGGTGCGCTGGAACTCGGGGTGATCGGCGGTGCGCTGCTGGGCGGGGTACTGGTGGAACACCTGCCGCTCTGGCTGACGCTGTGCCTGCCTGCCGCCGCAGTGACGCTGTGCATTGCGGCGGTCTACTTCGGCGTGCCGGAGTCCGGTGTCCTGGATGGAGGCGCCGTGGACCGCACCGGTTTCGTGCTGCTCACCGTCGGACTGCTCCTGCTCACCTCCGGGCTGACTTTCCTTCGGATCAACGGACCGGGCACCTGGTGGGTGTGGGCCGTGCTCGCGGCCGGTGCCGCGGCGTTCATTCCCTTTGTCCGGTATGAACTCGGGAAGAAGGATCCGCTGGTGGACCTGGCGATGCTGCGCAGCCCGTCCATGTGGCCGGTCCAGCTGACCGCAGGGCTGTTCGGGATCTCGGTGCTTGGCGCGCAGGCGCCCATGTCCACGTTCGCCCGCACCGATCCGGACATGCACGGCTACGGCCTGGGGCTGCCGGCCTCGCAGGTGTCCATCATTATCGGCACCTACGTACTGGCGCTGCTGCTGGGTGCCCTGATGTTTCCCCTGGCGGCACGCCGGACCACTCCGCGGAACACCCTCGTGGGGGCTGCGCTGCTGGTCGGCACCGGCTACGCCCTGTTCCTGCCCTTCCACGACACCCTGCCGCAGGCGCTGGCAAACATGGTGATTGCCGGACTGGGCAGCGGAGCACTGGTGGCAGCGCTGCCCTCGGCGGCCGCCGCCGCGGCACCGCTGAACCGGACCGGCATGGCCACGGGGCTGACCAACACCACCAAGACCATCGGGGGGTCCTTCGCATCGGCAGTATTCGGCATAGCGCTCGCCGGGGCGGCCGCGGATGCCCTCACGGCGGGGGCGGCGGACGGCGGGACGGCCGCACCGCTGCAGGGATACCTGACGGTCTGGACCGTGTGCTCGGTGACGGCGTTCATTGCGGCAGCCGCCCTGCTGCTGGTGCCCCGGCTGGCGTTTGCCGATCCGCCGCTAGCGGCCGAAGAGGCAGCGGGTTAATCCTCCAGGCTGGCCAGGACCTTGTCCGTCAGTTCCTTCAAACGTGCCAGTTCCGCACTGTCCAGGGCAGGGGTCAGGAGTTCGTGGATTCCGCGTACGTGGATGCGGCCCAGGCGGCGCTGGACCGCCCGTCCCTCATCGGTCAGTGAGAGTTCCACCCCGCGCTGGTCATTCTCGGCGGGCCGGCGCTGCACCAGGCCCCGGGCCTGGAGCCGGTCCACCATCCGGCTCAGGCTGGGCTGGCTGATGAGCAGGTGCTCATTGAGCTCATTGAGCCGGATCCAGCCGCCGGGGCAGCGCGTCAGGTTGAACAGGACGTCATATTCCCGCATGGTCAAGTCCCGGAACTCCGGGTCCCGCTGCAGGCGGCGCATGACGCCGACCTGGACGCGGAACAGCGATTCCCACGCTTCCGCTGCCTCTTTCACCGTGGCGTCATTCTCTGAGTGCATGGATCCAGCCTACTGAACCGCAGGGGCCGGCGAGGCAGCGGACGCGGCAGCCTCCCGGGCCGCCACCCGCGCGGCGTGGGTGGGTCCGTCGGGAACGTCCTTCGGGCGGCGGGAATCAAGCTCCTTCCGCAGCTCCGGCAGGACGTATTCGCCGAAGAGGTCCAGCTGTTCCAGCACCGTCTTGAGCGGCAGCCCTGCATGGTCGATCAGGAACAGCTGGCGCTGGTAGTTGCCGAAGTAGTCGGAGAAGCTCAAGGTCTTCTCCAGTACCTCCTGCGGACTGCCGACCGTCAGCGGTGTCTGGGCGGTGAAGTCCTCCATCGAGGGCCCGTGGCCGTACACCGGGGCGTTGTCGAAGTAGGGGCGGAATTCGTTGACGGCGTCCTGGGAGTTCTTCCGCATGAAGAACTGCCCGCCCAGCCCCACGATGGCCTGCTCGGCACGGCCGTGGCCGTAGTGTTCGTAGCGCTCGCGGTACAGGCCGATCAGCTGCATGTAATGCTCCTTCGGCCAGAAGATGTTGTTGGCGAAGAACCCGTCGCCGAAGTAGGCGGCAATCTCGGCCACCTGCGGCGTACGGATGGAGCCGTGCCAGACGAAGGGGGCGACGCCGTCGAGCGGGCGGGGCGTGGCGGTGAAGTTGTGCAGCGGGGTGCGGAATTTGCCCTGCCAGTTCACCGTCTCGTTGTCCCAGAGCTGGCGCAGCAGGTTGTAGTTCTCCACGGTCAGTTCCACCGAGTCCTGCGGATCCTTGCCGAACCAGGGGTACACCGGCGCGGTGTTGCCCCGGCCCAGCACCAGGTCCACCCGGCCGTCGGCCAGGTGCTGGAGCATGGCGAAGTCCTCGGCAATCTTCACCGGGTCATTGGTGGTGATCAGCGTGGTAGCGGTGGAGAGGATGATCCGCTCGGTCTGCGCGGCGATGTAGCCCAGCAGGGTGGTGGGGGAGCTGGCGTAAAAGGGCGGGTTGTGGTGCTCGCCGGTGGCATAGACATCCATGCCGATGTCCTCCGCCTTGCGGGCGATGGCCACGGCAGCCTTGATCCGCTCCGCTTCGGTGGGGATGCGCCCGGTGACGGGATCCCGGGTGATGTCGCTGACGCTGAATACGCCGATCTGCATGGTGGCCTCCGGAAGTTCGGGTGTTCCTTAAAGTATATGCATACGCATACACTTCCCCCAACGGCTGCTGCCGCCGTGACATTCCCTGCGGGGCGGGCCGGGCCGGTTAGGCCCCGGCGGGCACGTTGTCCTTCCGCTGCCGCCGCTTCTCGCGGGATCCTTCCACGAGGCGGTAGAGCACCGGCACGAGGACCAGCGTCAGGGCGGTGGAGGAGACCAAGCCGCCGATCACCACAATCGCCAGCGGGCGGGAAATAAAGCCGCCCTCCCCGGTAACGCCCAGGGCCATCGGGGTGAGGGCGAAGACTGTGGCCAGCGCCGTCATGAGGATCGGGCGCAGCCGCTGGCGGGCGCCGCGGAAGATGGCATCTTCCACGCTCATGCCGGGTTCGCTGCCCCGCGGCTGCCGGTACTGGTTGATGAGGTCCATCAGGACAATGGCGTTGGTCACCACAATTCCCACCAGCATCAGCATGCCCACGAGTGACGGCAGCCCCAGGGGGACTCCGGTGACCAGGAGCAGCAGGATCGCCCCGGTGGCGGCAAACGGAATGGAGACTAGCAGGATCAGCGGCTGCAGCAGTGACTTGAAGGTCGCGACCATGATCACGTAGACAATGGCAATGGCCGCCAGCAGGGCCAGCCCCAGCTGGGTGAAGGATTCGTTCTGCTGGGTGGCGGCGCCGCTGAGTTCGGCACTCACGCTGGCAGGCAGGTCCACCTCCGCCAGCCGGTTCTGGACTTCGGTGATGGTCGCGCCCAGGTTGTCCCCGTCCGGGGAGACTGACACGACGGCGGTGCGCTCGCCGCCGGAGGAGGAGACCGACGTCGGCACGTCCACTTCCTCCACGGTGGCCAGTGCGCTCAACGGCACGGAGCCGGAACCGGCAGGCACGGAAATGCCCTCCAGCTGCTCCACCGAAGTAATGGGGGTACCCTCGCCGATCAGGACCGGAAGGTCGTCGGTGCCCAGCCGGACCGATCCGGCCGGCAGCGGGCTGATGGTGGATGCCACCAGGCCGGCAATCTGCTGCTCGTTCAGGCCGGCGGCAACTGCCTTGGCGCGGTCGATGCTGATCTGCACCACGGGCTGCGAGGAGGAGAGGTTGCTGCTTGCCTCGGCGACACCGGGCAGATCGGACATGGCCTCCACCAGTGCGTCGCTGGCCGGCTGCAGTTCGGACGGATCCCCGGCGGAGAGGGAAATGTCCACGGTGTTGGAGGTGCCGAAGCCGCCTCCGGTGCTGCCCAGGGTGACCTCGCCGGCGTCGTCGATGTCCTCCACGGCATCCCGGACCCGGTCCCGCAGGGCGACCTGGTCCGCACCTTCTTCGGTGATGACGGTGAAGTTCGCCACGGAGGCGCCGCCGCCGGTGAAGGCACCGAGTCCGGAGGTGGAGGTGCCCATGGTGACCTGGACATCCTGGATGCCCTCGATGCCGTCCAGGGCGTCTTCGACCTCTTCGGCTGCTTCGGATGTGCGTTCCAGGGAGGTGCCTGCCGGCAGTTCCTGCCGGACGCTGAAGGTGTTCTGGCCCGTGTCGCCCAGCAGGTTGGTGGGCAGCAGCGGTGTCATGGCCGCCGTGGCCGCAAGGATCACCAGGCCGGCCGCCACGGTGATCACCGGGTGGCGCTGGGTGCCGCGCAGGATCGGGAGGTAGCCGCGCTGCAGGAAGCTGCGGGACTCCCGCTCCTCCACCTCGGCCCGGTAGGCGGCCGGATCGGCCACCGGCGGGGAGGACTTAAGGAACCAGTAGGCCAGCACCGGCACGATGGTCAGGGAGACCAGCAGCGAGGCCAGCAGGGCCAGGGACGTGGTGACGGCGAAAGGCCGGAACAGTTCCCCGGCGAGTCCGCCGACAAAGGCGATGGGTGCGAAGACCGCAACGGTGGTGAGGGTCGACGCCGTGACGGCGCCGGCCACCTCGCGGACGGCGGTGAGGATGGCGGTGCGTTTGTCCTCGCCGTAGCCCAGGTGCCGCTTGATGTTTTCGATGACCACAATGGAGTCATCCACCACCCGGCCGATCGCGATGGTCAGCGCGCCGAGGGTGAGGATGTTCAGCGAGTAGCCGAAGGCCAGCAGTCCGATGAAGGTCACCAGCAGGGACAGCGGAATGGAGACCGCGGTGACCAGGGTGGATCGGATGGAGAGCAGGAAGACCAGGATCACCAGCACGGCGAACCCGAGACCCAGCAGGCCCTCGGTGGTCAGGTCGGAAATGGATTTCTCGATGAACGGGGCCTGGTCGAAAATCACGGTGAACTCGGCTCCGCTGCCCAGCTCGTCCTGCAGGGAAGGCAACAGGTCCATGACTGCGTGGGAGATGCCCACGGTGTCCCCGGCCGGCGTTTTGGTGATGGACACGGCCAGAGTGGCCTCGCCGTTGGTGCGCGTGATGGAGCTGGCTTCGTCCTCGGTGATCTCCACCGAGGCGACGTCGCCTATGGTGACCGGCTCGCTGCCCGGTGTCGATTCCGTGGACTCGACCGGCAGCGCGGAGATCTTCTCCAGGCTGTCCAGCGGCGCGCCCACCTGGATGGACAGGGTCCGGCCCTCTTCCTGCACCGTTCCGGCCGGCAGGAGGGCTCCGCTGTTTTCCAGTGCGTCCACGATGGCTGCGGGAGTGACGCCCGCCGCGGCCAAGGCGGCGTTGTCGGGCAGGATGGCCACGTGGCGGGTGGAACCGCCGGTGACCTCGGCCGTGCGTACCCCTTCGATCTTCTGCAGGCGGGGAACGGTCAGGCGCTGCAGGTCGGCGTTGAGCTCGGCCAGCGGCTCATCCGAGGACACGGCGAGGTAGACGATCGGGAAGTCGCTGATGCTTCCTGCAAGGGACTGCGGGTTCGCATCCTCGGGAAGCAGCTGGCGGGAGTTGGAGATGGCCCGGTCCACCTGTCCGCGCGCCCGGTCCAGGTCGGTGCCGTAGGCGAAGGTGAGGCTGATGGTGGAAATACCGGACCGCGACGTGGCCGAGGAAGATTCCAGGCCTTCGACGGCGGTGAGCGCACCCTCAAGCGGTTCGCTGATCTGGGCATCCACCACGTCCGGGGAGGCCCCCGGCAGGGCGGTGATCACGCTGATCTGCGGGAACTCCAGTGACGGGATCAGTTCCTGTTTCAGGGACCCCATCGAGATGACCCCGAAAACAGCCACGAAAACCGTGATCAGGGCAATGAGTGCCCGGTTGGAAAGGGACAGCTTGGCCAAACGGTCCATGATCCTGCCTTAGGAAGGGCGAACTGGAGACGGGGAACGCCGCAGTGCCGGCGTCGGATAGCAGGGTGCGGCGCAGGACCGTCCGGAGGGGACGGCCTGCGCCGCGGATGCTGCCGGTGCTAGGAAAGTCCCAGGACCTTGTTGGTGTCGGCTTCGATTTCCGCCGCCAGCTGCTCGTTTTCGTTGAGCTTGACGCCGTAGCCCGGGATCATTTCCTTGATCTTGGGTTCCCAGCCGTCGAACTGGCGGGGGAAGGCGCGCTTGAGCAGGTTGATCATGATGGGCGGAGCGGTGGAAGCGCCGGGCGAGGCACCCAGCAGGGCGCCGATGGATCCGTCGGCGGACGTAATGAGTTCGGTGCCGAACTGCAGCACGCCGCCCTTCTTCGGATCCTTCTTGATGACCTGGACGCGCTGGCCGGCGGTGATGAGGTCCCAGCCCTCGGTCGTGGCCTGCGGCATGAATTCCTGCAGCGCCTGCGTTTTGCCTTCGCGGGTCTTCAGTACCTCGGTCACGAGGTACTTGACCAGGCTCATGTTGTCCTTGGCTACGCCGAGCATGGGCACCAGGTTGGAGGGGCGGACCGAGAGGGGCAGGTCCAGGTAGGACCCGGTTTTCAGGAACTTCGGGGAGAAGCCGCCGTACGGGCCGAACAGCAGGGAACGCTTGCCATTGACGAACCGGGTGTCCAGGTGCGGTACGGACATGGGCGGGGCGCCGACGGAGGCCTGGCCGTACACCTTGGCGTTGTGGCGCGAAATGATGGATTCGTCCGTGGAGCGCAGGAACTGGCCCGAGACGGGGAATCCGCCGAAGCCCTTGCCCTCGGGAATACCGGAGGCCTGGAGCAGGTGCAGGGCCCCGCCGCCGCCGCCGATGAACACGAAGCGCGCGGAGACGGTGCTGGTGGCGCCGCCGGCAAGGTCCTTGACCTTGACATCCCAGCCGCCGGTGGAGGAGCGGGACACATTGGCGACCTCGTGGCGGAAATGCATGTTCACGCCGTTGGCACCGAGGTAGTTCGTCAGTTCCCGGGTCAGTGCCCCGAAGTCGACGTCGGTTCCGCCGGTGACGCGCGAGGCGGCAACGCGCTGCGACGGGTCGCGGCCCTCCATGATCAGGGGCGCCCACTCCGCGAGCTTGGCCGGGTCCTCGGAGAACTCCATGGTCTTGAACAGGGGCTGGGCGCTGAGCGACTCGTAGCGGCGGCGCAGGTACTCCGAATGCGCGTCGCCCCAGACAAAGCTCATGTGCGGCAGCGGGTTGATGAAGTTGTTGGAGATGTGGCCGGAAGAGACCAAGTGCGACCAGAACTGCCGGGAAACCTGGAACTGCTCGTTGATGCCCACCGCCTTCGCCGGGTCAACGGAGCCGTCGGGGCCGGCGGGGCTGTAGTTCAGTTCGCAGAGCGCGGCGTGGCCGGTTCCCGCATTGTTCCAGGGATCGGAGCTTTCCAGCCCCGCGCGGTCCAGGCGCTCGTAGAGGGAAATGTCCCAATCGGGCGCCAGCTGCTTCAGGAACGCCCCGAGGGTCGCGCTCATGATGCCGCCGCCGATCAGCAGTACATCAGTTTTCGTTGCGGACTTATCCGCCGGGCTATTAGCAGTCAACTTGTTCTCCAGTCGCGTGGGCGCTAGCCCTAGAAGCGTATCCCCGACCACATGTCTTCCTAAAATTATTGCCGCACGCCCGTCCCGGCGGGAGGGGGAGCTGCCAACCGCGCCAAGCGGGTCCTAGGCGTCGGTCAGCGTGATCCGGTTGAAGACCTCGTGCAGGACCGGACTCGTGGGGTAGGAGCCGACGCGCGGGGACAGTGCCAGGGCGGAGATGGGGAAGGCGAGGGGGACCGCAGGCACGCGTTCGGAAATCCGATCGGTGATGGCGCGGTACGCGTCCGTTTGTTCCTGGCCTTCGGCGAGCGCCCGTGCTTTTTCGATCCCGCTGAAAACTTCGGGGTCGCTGTAGGCGAATTCGTCGGTGTAGCGGCCGAAAAGGGTCCCGACAAAGTTGTCACCGGCCTCATAGCTGCCGGCCAGTCCCAGCAGGTGGAAGGCGCGGTCCTCCTTGCCCTGCACCTTTTCCAGGTAGCCCTGGGACCAGTCCACGGGGACCGGACGGATGTTGAACCCGGCGGCGGTGAGCTGGCTGCTGAGCCTGGCGTAGACCTTTTCCGGGGTGGGCAGGTAGCTGCGGGTCACGCGGCGCGGGTAGTAGAAAGGCAGTTCGCGGCCGTCGTACCCGGCCTCCTTGAGCAGGTCGCGGGCCTTCTCGACGTCGTATCCGTAACTGGTGACACTGTCGGACGTGAGGCCCAGCTTTTGCGGAAGGAACTGGTTGGCGGGCTTGGTGCCGTTGAGGAACAGCCCGTCCAGGACGGCCGGCTTGTCGATGGCATGGGCTACCGCCCGGCGCACCAGGACGTTGTCCAGTCCGGGGAACTCGGTGTTGATGCCCAGATAGAGGATGGAATACGGGTCCCGCTGCTGGATCTGCAGGCCGTTGCGGGCCAGATCGCCGACGTCGTTGACGGTCACCAGGTCGTATCCGTCCACGTCGCCCTTCTTCAGGGCGCGCAGCCGGCCCTCGGGGCTGGTTACGGTCTTGAAGACGACGGTGCCGATCTGTCCGGCCTCGCCCCAGTATTCCGGGTAGGCGGCGAGCTCCACCGTGTCCTCGTTCCAGCCGACGAAGCGGAACGGGCCGGTCCCCACGGGAGAAACGCCGTAGCCGGAGACCCTGCGGCCGTTGCGTTCCTGGGTCAGGGCATCGGCGGCGCCGTCGTTGAGGGCCTTGGGCGAAGACATGGCGAAGGCCGGGGCGGCAAGGGCGGGGATGAAGCTGTCCAGCGGCTCGGTAAGCTCCACCCGCACCGTGTATTCGTCCTCCACGGCGCATTCCCGGTACAGCGCCGTCCTGGGGGAGTCGGAGAACCCGCGGAAGACGGACCGGTACATCAGGGAATCGCTGCGCACGGATTCCGGCAGGGTGTACCAGCGCTCAAAGTTCCGGCGCACCGCTTCGGCGTTGAAGGGCTCGCCGTCGTGGAAAGTGACATCGCGGCGCAGTTCAAAGGTGTAGGTCCTGCGGTCCTCTGACTTGGTCCAGCTTTTTGCCAGGAGCGGTGTCGGGGCCGAGGTCAGGGGGTCCACGCCGACCAGCCCTTCCATAACCTGCCGGGTGATCCGGTAGGACTCGGTGTCTGTTGCCAGGGCGGGGTCCAGGGTGACCGGGCGTGCCGCCGTCGCAAAAACGAACCGGCCCTTGGGACCGGCCGGTCCGGTTGCCGTGGGGGACGGGGACGGGGAACCGCCCGCTGCTTCAGCTGTGCAGCCCGTGAGCATGAAGGCGGCGGCCACTGCACCTGCACGGATCACGGATCGGCGGGAAAGGCCGGGGGATTCCGGGCCGGAGCCGGCAGCGCCGGATGCGGCTGTACCTGAAATGGCTCTGCCGGATGCGGCGGTACCGGATTTGGTCACGGTGATACTCCTCCGGGACGCTCCATCCCTCATATTTCGGTGATTCTTCATTCTAAATGATTAAAAACAGGTAAAGAGCTGTGAGACACGCGTCACAAGGGGTGCCGGTGGGGCAGGATGGGGAAATGACTGATTTGACCACTGATTCCCCCCTGCTCGAGGTGAGCAACCTCGCCGTTAACTTCCGGACCATGGACGGAGAAGTCTCCGCTGTCCGCAATGCCGGCTTTACCCTTCCGGCAGGCAAGACACTGGCCATCGTGGGGGAGTCCGGATCCGGAAAGTCCACTACCGCGATGGCCGTCATCGGGCTGCTGCCGGGTAACGGCACCGTTGCCTCCGGCAGCATCCGCTTCGACGGCCAGGAACTCGTAGGCCTGCCGGAGTCCAAGATGCGTGCCATCCGCGGGCGTTCCATCGGACTGGTTCCGCAGGATCCCATGTCCAACCTCAACCCGGTCACCAAAATCGGTACCCAGGTTGCCGAAACCCTCCTGGTCCACGGAATGGCGACGTCGAAGGACGTGGACCGGAAGGTCATCGAGGTCCTGACGGCGGCGGGGCTGCCCAACGCGGCGGAACGCGCCAAGCAGTATCCGCATGAGTTCTCCGGCGGCATGCGCCAGCGCGCCCTGATCGCCATCGGCCTGGCCTGCCGTCCCCGGCTGCTGATTGCCGATGAACCTACCAGCGCCCTGGATGTCACGGTCCAGCGGACCATCCTCGACCAGATCGACCAGATGACCGAGGAGCTCGGGTCGTCGGTCCTGCTCATTACCCATGACCTGGGACTCGCTGCCGAACGGGCCACGGAACTGGTGGTGATGCACCGCGGCGAGGTGGTGGAAACCGGCCCCGCCCGCCAGCTCCTGGAAGACCCGCAGCACCCGTACACCCAGTCACTGGTCCGTGCCGCCCCCAGCGTGGCGGCCGTACGGCTGAGCCCCGGAGCCTTTGCCGCCGCCCACGGCGGGCCGCAGGGTGAAACCGCCGCCGGAGCGACGCCGGCCGCCGAGCCTGCCGAGCCTGCCGGGACGGCACCGGACAACATCGTCGAATTCCGCGACCTCACCAAGGTATTCAAGATCCGCGGGCGGTCGGATGATTTCTATGCCGCGAAGAACGTCACCCTCGACATTCCCCGCGGCCGCACCGTGGCCATTGTGGGGGAATCCGGTTCCGGCAAGACCACCACGGCGCGGATGCTGCTGAAGCTGATTGAACCCACCAGCGGAACCATGACCTTCGACGGCATGGACGTCGCCGCCATGGACAAGGTGCAGCTGCGCGATTTCCGGCAGCGGGTGCAGCCGATCTTCCAGGATCCGTATTCCTCCCTGGACCCGATGTACACCATTGAGCGGATCCTGGAGGAGCCGCTCAAGACCTACCGCCGCGGCGACAAGGCCGAGCGCCACCGAAGGGTGCTGGAACTGATGGACCAGGTGGCGCTGCCGCGGGAAATGCTGCACCGCTACCCCGCGGAACTTTCGGGCGGGCAGCGCCAGCGCGTGGCCATCGCCCGTGCCCTGGCACTGAAGCCCGAGCTGATCGTCTGTGATGAGCCGGTCTCGGCCCTGGATGTGCTGGTGCAGGCGCAGATCCTGCAGCTGCTCGGGGATCTGCAGCGCGAGTTCGGTCTCAGTTACCTCTTTATCTCCCATGACCTGGCGGTGGTCCGGCTGATCTCCGACTACGTCTGCGTGATGAAGGACGGCGAACTGGTCGAGGCCGCCACATCGGAGGAAGTCTTCTCCAACCCGCGCCACCCCTACACGAGGAAGCTCCTCGCCTCGATCCCCGGCAACGAGCTCAACATCGACGGCGAGATGGCGTCCTAGCTTGGGCTCCGCGGACGTGCCGGAGGAAGTGGACGCCGAGCTTCGGCAGCTCCTCGCTGCCCGGAACCGGGAGGACATGAGGGCCTGGAAGGGGACGTGCTGCGGCGCTGCTACCTCCAGTACGGCAGCACCCTCCGTCTCCTCGGCCGTACGGAGGAATCGCTGGCGGTCTTTGCCCGCGCCAGACAGCTCTTTCCCGCATCGGTGTCGCTGGGGGTTTTCGAGGCCCTGACCCTGCACGCGGCGGGCAAGGGAAACGCGGCGCTCGCGGGCCTGCTGGTCCTGCTCGCGGAGAACCTCTCCTCACCGGACCTGGAACGGTATCTGCCGGCCGTGCACGGCAACGCGCAGTACCTGGCGTCGCTCGACGACGCCGGCGCTGCCGGACACCCCTGACACCGGACACCCTGACACCGGACACGGATCCGGGAGCCAGCCGGCACAGCAACGCAGAAGGGCCTTCCCCCTCGGGGGAAGGCCCTTCTGCTGTTCCCGGCGGCTCGCAGGCCGTCCCCGGCTACTTTCTCCGCGTCTTGGGATCGAGTGCCTCGCGCAGGGATTCACCCAGGAGGGTGAAGCCCAGTGCGGTTACGGCGATGCAGATACCGGGCAGGAAGGCCAGCTGCGGAGCCACACCCAGTTCGGACTGGGCGTAGGTGAGCATCCGGCCCCACTCGGCGGTCTGCGGCAGGCCGCCGCCCAGTCCCAGGAAGGACAGGGCTGCGGCGTCGATCACCGCCGTCGCCAGGGTCAGCGTTGCCTGCACAATCACCGGTCCCATGCTGTTGGGCAGCAGGTGGCTCATGGTGATGGTGCGCCGGCTCAGCCCCAGCGTCTGGGCGGAGAGGATGTAGTCGGCGCTGCGCTGGGAAATCATCGAAGAGCGCAGGAGCCGGGCAAAGATGGGCACCTGGGAAACACCGATGGCGATCATGACCGCTGCGGCGTTCTGGCCCAGCAGGGCGGCGATGCTTACGGCCAGCAGCAGGTTCGGCACGGAGAGCAGGATGTCGACGAAGCGCATGATGACGCTGTCCACCCAGCCGCCCAGTCCGCCGGCAATGACGCCGAGCAGCACGCCGCCGGCCAGGCCGAGCGCCGTGGAAACCACGCCGATGATCAGAGACGCACGTGCACCCCAGATCAGTTTGGAAAGGACATCGCCGCCGAACCGGTCCAGGCCCAGGGGATAGCCGTCAATCTCGCCCGGCCCGGGAATGCTGGTCGGGGTGATGCTGGTGCGGCCGGGCAGGTCATTGCCGCCGTAGGGGGCAAGCAGCGGGGCGAGGATGGACACCAGGATGAACAGGCCGACAATGACGGCGCCGGCGATGGCGGCCGGGTTGCGGCGCAGCCGGCGGAAGGCGTCCTTCCACATGCCGCTTCCGGTGGCGGGCTTGGCTGTGGGAGCCCCTTCGGGGAGGACGGAACCGCCTGCTGCGGGAGGCAGAGTAGTACTCACTGGACACGCACCCTTGGATCGATGAAGCCGTAGGACACATCAACGATCAGGTTGATCAATGAATAGGCCACGGCGATGAAGACAATGAATCCCTGCAGGACGGGATAGTCGAGGGCAAAGATCGCGTCCCTCAGGAACCTCCCGATGCCGCTGAAGGCGAAGACCGTCTCGGTCAGCACCGCACCGGAGATCAGCAGGCCGGTCTGCAGGCCGATGGTGGTGGTCACCGGGAGCATGGCATTGCGCAGCACGAAGCGGCCGCGGATGGTTTTTTCCATCAGGCCCTTGGCCCGGGCGGTCCGGACGTAGTCCGCGCCCTGGACCTCCAGGACGGAGGCCCGGGTGATGCGCACGATGATTGCCAGCGGAATGGTGCCGAGCGCGATCGCTGGAAGCACCAGGTGCAGGATGGCGTCCCAGGATGCGTCCCACTCCCGGGTCAGCAGCCCGTCCAGCACATAGAAGTCCGTGACGTGCGTGGCGTTGATGCGGGGATCCTGGCGGCCGTCGGTGGGGAACCAGCCGAGCTGGATGGCCAGCACCCACTTGAGGATGAAGGCCAGGAAGAACACCGGGACGGTGATGCCGATCAGGGACAGGACCACGGAGGAGTGGTCCCAGAAGCGGCCGTAGTGGCGGGCCGCGAGGTAACCCAGCGGGATGCCGATGCCGATGGCGAAGATGAGGGCGACGACGGCCAGTTCCACGGTGGCGGGGAAGCGGGTGGCGAATTCTTCGAGGACGGGGCGTCCGGTGACGATGGAGGTGCCGAAATCGCCTTGGAGGAGCTTGCCGACGTAGGTGAAGTACTGCTCGATCAGGGGGCGGTCGAAACCGTAGGCCTTATTGATGTTGGCGATGGCTTCCGGAGAGGCCTTGTCGCCGAGCAGTGCGGTTGCCGGACCGCCGGGCAGGTTGCGGACCCACAGGAACAGCAGGATCGAAAGGCCGATCAGGGTGGGGATCAGCATGAGAAGGCGTTTGCCGATGACTCGTAGCACGAGTGTCCTTTCCCAGCGGAGGGCTGGAGGATCTGGGGAGGAAAAGACGAGGCGCATAGGAGGCCGGGGACCCGAGGGTCCCCGGCCTCAGCGGAGGGTGTTACTTGGTGAGCTTGATGTCGCTGAAGACCTCGTCGTTCACCGGGCTGGCGGGGTAGGACTCCACCCGCTCGGAGAAGGCGAGCGACGGCGCCGGGTGTGCCAGCGGAACGGCCGGCACGAACTTGGCGATGTCGTCATTGATCTGCTCGTAAAGCGGTGTCTGCTCCTCGAGGGTGGACACCTGCCGTGCCTCTTCCAGGGCATTGAAGATCTCCGGGTTGTTGAAGCCGAACTCCGGCTTCTCCTGCCCGAAGAAGACGCCTACGAAGTTGTCGGTGTCGTTGTAGTCACCCGTCCAGCCCAGGAGGTGCAGGCCGTGGTCCGAACCTGCCTGGACCCGGTCCAGGTAGTCCGGAGACCACTTGTTCGGCTGTTCGTTGACCGTGATGCCCACTTCGGCCAGCTGGGCGCTCAGGTTGGTGAAGACCTGCTCGGGAGTGGGCATGTACGGGCGGGAAACGCCGGTGGGGTAGTTGAAGTCCACGCTGAAGCCGTCCGGGTAGCCGGCCTCGGCCAGCAGGGCCTTGGCCTTCTCGGGGTCGTAGTCGTACGTGGTGACGTCTTCGTTGTAGCCGTTGACGACGTCGGGGATGAACTGGGTGGCCACCTTGGTGCCTTCGGGCAGGGTCTGGCTGACCAGTGCTTCCTTGTCGATGGCGTGCGCGATGGCCTGGCGGACCTTGGGATCGGCCAGCTCGGGCACCTGCTGGTTCATGCCCAGGTAAAGGATGGTGAAGGGGTCACGCGGGACTACGTTGAACCCGGCGTCGGCCAGGGACTCCGTGTCGGCGGGGGCCACGAGGTCGTAACCGTCAATGTCGCCGGCTTCCAGGGACTGGCGGCGGGCCTGCGGGTCGTCGATGACGCGGAAGATGATGTCGGTGACCTGCGGTTCGCCGCCGCCCCAGTAATCCTCGTTCAGCGACAGGGTGAGCTGGTTGCCCACGTCCCAGCCGTCGAACTTGTAGGGGCCGGTGCCCGTGGGGTGGGCCTTGGCGTACTCGGTGAGTTCCGGGGCTTCGGCCGTGCCGGAGGACTCGTTGGCGCCGAATTCTTCCAGTGCGGACGGGCTCTGCATGCTGAAGGCCGGCAGGGACAGGGCTGCGACAAAGCCGGCGAACGGCTTGTTCAACGTGACCACTGCTTCGGATTCCGAGGGTGCTTCGCAGGACTTGTAGGTTGCGGTTTCCGGGGAGTCCGCGAACCCCTTGAACAGCATGCCGTAGTAGTAGGCCTGGCTTTCGGCCTGCTGGATGCCGGTGAAGTTGTACCAGCGGTCGAAGTTGGCGCAGACCGCCTCGGCGTTGAAGTCGGTGCCGTCGTGGAACTTGACGCCTTCCTCGAGGGTGAAGGTGTAGGTCATGCCGTCCTCGGACGGTTCCCAGGACTTCGCCAGCAGCGGGGCCGGATCAGCGGTTCCGGGTTCGACGCCGACCAGGCCCTCGAACATCTGACGGCTGACCCGGAAGGATTCGCCGTCGGAGGCGAAAGCCGGGTCAAGGGACTTGGGGTCGGACGATGCAGCGAAAACGAAGGTGCCGTCCACGCCCTCGGAGCCGCCGTCGGCGCCTTCCTCGCGGTTGCTTTGGGCGCAGCCGGAGAGCACGAGGGCGCTCAGGGCAAGGCCGGCGGTCAGGACGGACGCGCGCTTCTTTGCGGACCGGCCTTTCCGGACGCTGTCTGCTGGAAACATGGTGTGGGTACTCCTCAAGGGCAGATGAACGCTTAGCGAGTGTTGCCTGCGGCCGGGAAACCGGCCCGGATGCATCCTGTGGACGCAAACGTATGGACAGAGCCTAATGGGCAAGTGTTTCTGTTACGTGACATTCGTCACCGTCGGCGCGGTTACGATTTGGTCACGTCCGGGGCGGAGGAGGTTTTCCGGGCACAAAAAAGCCCCGGTCCGAAGACCGGGGCTTTTGCGGCTGAGTGCGCGAGGAGGGACTTGAACCCACACGTCCGAAGACACTGGAACCTAAATCCAGCGCGTCTACCAATTCCGCCACTCGCGCAGTATTCCCCTGGCGGCTGCAGGCCGGGCGGGGAAATCTGTTTTAGTCTACCCGAGGTTAATCAAGCCCCAGGTCACGGCGGAGCTTGGCTACGTGCCCGGTGGCCTTGACGTTGTACTGGGCCAGGGAAACCTTGCCCTCCGGGTTTACAACCACGGTGGACCGAATCAGCCCTTCGTAGGTTCGGCCGTAGTTCTTCTTTTCGCCCCAGGCGCCGTAGGCCTCGGCCACGGCATGGTCCGCATCGGAGAGCAGGGGAAAGTTCAGGTTTTCGGCGGCCACGAACTTTTCCAGCTTCTCCACCGGGTCGGGGGAAATACCCAGGACGGTGTAGCCGGCGCCTTTGAGGCTGTTCAGGTTGTCGCGGAAATCGCAGGCTTCCTTGGTGCACCCCGGGGTTGCCGCAGCCGGGTAGAAGTAGACGATGGCGCTGCTGCCGCGCAGGTCCGCCAGGGACACGGTGGACCCGTCGGTGGAAGGGAGGGCGAATTCCGGCGCGGTCTCGTCCGGGCTGAGGCGGGGCATAAGTCTCTCCTTGATGTGGTTTTCGCGGTCGGGTGCGTCAAAACGCGACATTCCTACGCGCGGTGGCTATCCTAGACTGTGGATCGGCACGCAATCAGCAGACTTACTGTTTAAGCGGGATCCGCAGCCGAGAGGAAGAGTTTTATTTTATGCCGGATATGGAGCGCTGGCCCACCGGTCGACTGTTGTCGACAGCCGCCCGTCTTGTAGAACATGCCTGGAACGAACGGTTGGTCAGTATCGGACTGACGCATGCAGGCGTCATCGCGTTGGGCGTACTTGATTCGCAGGGGCCCATGACCCAGGCCCGCCTGGCGCAGCTGGTGCGCGTCCAGGCCCAGACCATGGGCAAGACCCTGGCCCGCCTGGAAACCCACGGACATGTCAGCCGAGTGCGCAATGACCTGGATAAGCGCAGCCACATGGTGGCGATCACCCCGCAGGGTACCGAGGCGCTGCGCGAAGCGCAGAATATTGAGCGGACGCTCCTCGACGGCGGCGAGCTGCTGTCCGAGGCCCTGCGAAGCCAGCTGCGGAAGGTCATTACCGAACTGGGCAGCCCGCGCTGGCAGGTTGCCGTGGATGTGCCGGGCCTTCCCATTCCGCCCGAAAACATCATCCTGCCGGAAGCAACCGAACCGGCGGAAACAACGGATCCGGCGGCAACGCCCGAAGGAGCCGAAGCGGCGGCAGAGAGCCGCTGACCGGTGGTTCGGCCCGTCGGGTCGCTGCACAGCAACGTAGAAGAGGCGCATCCCCTGGATGTGCCTCTTCTACGTTAAGCCGGTTAGCCTCGACAGTAAGTGAACTTACGAAAGGGCGCCCGTGGAGCAGCGAGTTAACGAGAAGTACCTCAACTTTGCCAGCGTGATCGACGACCAGACCCTGGAGCAGAACACCAAGACCTCGCGGATGCCGTTCATCCATCCGCACCTGGCCTCCATGCCGGATGCGCATCTGGGGAAGGGTGCGGCAGTGGGCGCCGTCATCCCCACGTTGGGGGCGATCATTCCGGCAGCGGTCGGCGTCGACATCGGCTGCGGCATGATTGCGGTCCGCACCCAGCACTCCGCCGCGGACATCGCAGGGAAAAACCGCCGGATCCTCCGCGAAGCTATCGAACATGCCATTCCGCTCTCGGCCGGCAACAACAACCGCAGCCTCACCGATTCGGCCCGCCTCCGCGTGGAGGAACTGGGCGACGACGCCGCTGCCGCCGGCTTTGATCCCGCGTCCTACCTCAAGGGCTGGCGGCTCCAGCTCGGAACGCTCGGTTCGGGGAACCACTTCATTGAAGTGTCGCTGGACGAGGAGGACGCCGTGTGGCTGTTCCTGCATTCGGGCTCGCGCGGCGTCGGAAACAAGATCGCCCAGCAGCATATCTGGGCCGCGCAGAATTACTGCGGAAAACGGTCCATCGACCTGCCGGACCGGGACCTGGCCTACCTGGAGGAGGGGACCGGGGAGTTTGACCGGTACATTGCCGAGCTGATGTGGGCGCAGAAGTTCGCGCTGCTGAACCGCGAGGAGATGATGGACCGGGTGGTGGACTGCTTCAGCACGTGGACGGGGGAGCCCGTTCGCGAGCGGGAACGGATCAACTGCCACCACAACTACACGGCGGTGGAACACCATTACGGAAGGGACGTGTGGCTTTCCCGCAAGGGCGCCATCGACGCCTCGCCGGGACGGCCCGGGCTGATCCCCGGGTCCATGGGCACGGCGTCGTACGTGGTGGAAGGCAAGGGGTACGCGCCGTCGCTGAACTCCGCACCGCACGGCGCGGGCCGGGAGTATTCCCGGACCAGGGCACGCAAGACCTTCAGCCAGGAGCAGCTGCGCAAGGCCATGCAGGGAATTGAGTTCCGAGATACCCCGGCCTTTATCGACGAGATCCCTGCAGCATATAAGGACATCGACGCTGTGATGGCAGATGCGAAGGACCTGGTGACGGTCAGGCACGTGCTGCGGCAGATCGTCAACGTCAAGGGAAACTAAGTCCGGACTCCGGTGCGGCGGTAGGGTGTGGACCCATGACCACATCCGCGGAGCTCCTTGCCGCCTACGACCGCCAGCTGCGCACCGAGGCGGAAACTCCCAGCGCTGTGACCGTTGAACGGCTGGGACAGCTGCGCCTGGTGACGTTCGACGGCGGCCGGGGCTTCATCACCTACGCCGACCTGGGCGGGGCGGATGCCTCGACCATAGCCGGCTGGGTGGCCCGTGCCGTGGCGTACTACCGGAGCGACCCGCAGATCCGGAAAGTGGAGTGGAAGACCCGGGGCCATGACCGGGCCCCCGGGCTGCATGTTGCCCTGCTGCACCAGGGGTTCTTACCGGAGGAACCCGAATCCATCATGATCGGGCGGGCGGCGGACCTGGCAGATGATGTGCCGCTGCCCGAAGGGGTGGCACTCCGCCGCGTCACGGAGGAGGAGGACGTCCGTGCCATGAGTGCCATGGCGGATGGGGTATTCGGCGACCCGGTGTCCATCGCGACTGCGGACGCCCTCCTGCGCCGGTTGTCCCGCGGCGACGGGATGGAGCTCTGGGTAGCGGAAAGCGGAAGAACGATCATCAGCGCCGGCCGCCTGGAACCGGTTCCTGGCACGGAGTTCGCAGGCATCTGGGGTGGTGCAACGCTGGCGCCCTGGCGCGGCCGGGGCATCTACCGCGCCCTGACTGCTGCCCGCGCCCGCTCGGCGCTGGCCGCGGGTAAGACGCTGATCCACAGCGATTCCACCGAGTACTCCCGCCCGATCCTGGTGCGCTCCGGTTTCCTGAAGGTGTCCACCACCACGCCGTATATCTGGAGTCTGGAAACGTAGCTGCAGGAGGCGGAGGCGGATGCTGGGGGATTCCCAAAGGGCAAAAAGAAAACCCCGTCTGCCGGGCAAAATGCCTGTCAGACGGGGTTTTGATTGGTGCACCCCCCGGGACTTGAACCCGGAACCCATTGATTAAGAGTCAATTGCTCTGCCAATTGAGCTAGAGGTGCGCACTTTTGCTGGAAGGAAGACCTTCGCCGTGAGGCGCGGTTCGTTCTCCGCAACGACATGAAACATTACCACGTCCCGGCAGGGTGTACGAAATCCGCACCGGCCGGGCCAAGACGGACCCGGAAAGCAGGCGGAAGCACCGGCTCCGGTCAACGCTTCCGCTCGTTGCGTTTGTGCCCCAGATAAGCGGGGAGGCTGACAGCAAGACCGAGCAGTCCGGCACCGAACACGGCCCACAGGGCAGGCAGGGCTCCGTCAGTGAGTCGGCCTTCGTCGGCTGCCAACCCGGCATGGAACAGTGCAGCGGCACCGCTGGACAGCAGAACCGAGCTTGCTGCCAGGGCATACCCCCAGAACCTGGACCGCGTCCGTGCCATGGAAAACCCCCGGTGAACGGCCGCCGGAAATCGGCGGCGTTCGGGCAACAGTACGCGCATTGTGCGGTCCGGACAGCAAAAACCCCGCCCGTTCAGGCGATTAACCTGATCGGACGGGGTTGTTGGTGCACCCCCCGGGACTTGAACCCGGAACCCATTGATTAAGAGTCAATTGCTCTGCCAATTGAGCTAGAGGTGCGTATTCGAAGCGAAGCATAACCGTCGTATTTCGCGGCGGTCGGCATCAGCAACGACATGAAACATTACCAGCAGTTCTGCTGCAGAATGAAATTCTCCGGCTTTTTGTGTCCTGTTTCACGTTGAATCCCGGTCGGAAGCGGTTCCGGACCGGGGGAGGACCACCAGTTCGCCCGGCGTTCCTTCCCAATCGGTGCCGTTATCCACCACCCAGGTCCGGGAGGGGAGGATCGACGCCGGGTCGCCGGTGGTCACCGTGGTGACAGCATCACGGGGAACCGGGGTGACCGGAAGGTCCGGATCCGGCACGCCGGCGGTGTCGATTCCTGCTGCCAGCCGGACCGCGCCATGACCCAGGATCCGCTCCACGACAGCCAGGACCGCTGCGGCGGAACCCACCCCGAGGGCTGTGAGGAGATAGGACTTTCGAGTCACGGCGGCTCCCTTCGGTCGGCGGAAGGCACATTTCACGTTACGGCGGGCACCTGCCCCTGTCCATAGCCGCAGGCCGCGGCTACCGTCCCACCGGCAGGGTGGCACCGGTTACGCTGGCTGCCATGGCTGACCAGAAATCCGGCGATGTCCGCGTTCGCACCCTGACCGTGCCCACCCCCGAGCTCCTCGACGCCCTGCAGCCGCTGCCCGAAGGGATGACCGTGGCCCTCTGGGACCTGGCGGGGGAGCCCGAAGGAGTGGCCTATGCGGACATTGACGCCGTAGTGCTGCCTTACGCCAACGGCGCCGACCACGGCGACGCACTGGGCCGGGTGCCGCACCTGGTGCTTCTGCAGGCGCAGTCCACCGGCTACGACGGGCTGCCCGAACTGGTGGGAGAAGCCACAGCTATTGCCAGCGCTGCAGGGGTCCACGCCGCCGCCACGGCGGAAATGGCACTCACCTTGATTCTTGCCGCCCAGCGGGGAATCGATGCCGCCCTGGCCGGCCAGCACGAAGGCCGGTGGGAATCGGTCCGGTACCCCGGCCTGGCGGACCGGCGCGTCCTGCTGGTGGGGGTGGGCGGAATCGGCCGGGAGATCGCCGCGCGGCTGCGCCCGTTCGACGTCGACCTCACCAGGGTGGGCAGTACCGCCCGGACGGACGACGACGGCACCGTGCACGGCACCGAGGAACTGGCGGAGCTGGCCGCCGGGGCCGAAATCCTCGTGGTGATCCCGCCGCTTACCGAGCAGACCCGGCACCTGATCGATGCCCGCGTCCTCGCGGCCCTGCCGGACGGGGCGCTGGTGGTCAATGTTGCCCGCGGCGCGGTGGTGGACAGCGAAGCGCTGACCAAGGAAGTGGTGTCCGGCCGGCTGCGTGCCGCCGTCGACGTCTTCGATCCCGAACCCCTGCCTGCGGGGCACCCACTGAGGCAGGCGCCCGGGGCAATCATCACCCCGCACTGGGGCGGAAACACCGCGGCGTTCGAACCGCGGATCAAGGCGCTGCTGCGCGAACAGGTGCTCCGCCTGGCAGCAGGGCAGGATCCGCTGAACCTGGTCCGCCCGGGCCCCTGGGGAAAATGAGCGGCGCCTACGCGAGTTCCAGGTAGGAGGCCACGAAGGAGCGGAAATCCTCCCAATCGGCGGCCTGTTCCAGCCGGCGGTTACCTGTTGGGCCTGCAGCCGGAAGGACGGCCTGGGGTTCGACGGCGAACTGGAAAATCCGTCCGGTGCTGGTGCCTACCTCGTAGGCGTCGGCATCCAGCACATCGGTGTGGCTGAGGTTGGTGGTGTTCACCGACGTCGGCGCTTCCAGCCCGGTCAGCGATACGAGATCGAACGGAGCGAACACAACTTCGGCCGGGCGCCACCGGTAGCCCAGCACGTAGAAACCGGTTTCGCCGTCGAGCCCCGGCGTGGCCAGCACCAGGTTGTAGTCGCCGTAATTGGGGATCTGGGATTCAAAAACACGGCGCAGCACCTGCTTCAGCTGGGTGCTTGCGGGGGCGTCGGACTCTGTGTCGGGGGCAGTATCTGCTTCCGGATGTGGAGAACCTGTATCCGATGTCATACCCCCAGTCTATGAACACTGTCCCCCCATTCGGGAAGCCCGGCCCGCTTCGCGCAGGAACTTCATCTGCCGTTCACAGGCCGTAACAAGAGCTGAGCATGTCCGTCATATGGGAGAACACAGCCGGCTTAAGTCCTACGATCGACCCATGAGCGGAGACAACACACCGGATATCAAACCCCGCAGCCGAGTAGTCACTGACGGGATACACGCGGCCCCGGCGCGCGGCATGTTCCGCGCCGTCGGGATGGGCGACGACGATTTCGCCAAGCCCCAGATCGGCGTCGCCAGTTCCTGGAACGAGATCACCCCCTGCAACCTTTCGCTGAACCGCCTGGCCACCGGTGCCAAGGAAGGCATTCACGCCGGCGGCGGCTTCCCGATGCAGTTCGGCACCATTTCCGTGTCCGACGGCATTTCCATGGGACATGAAGGCATGCACTTCTCCCTGGTGTCCCGCGAAGTCATTGCCGATTCGGTGGAAACGGTGATGATGGCCGAGCGGCTGGACGGATCCGTGCTGCTGGCCGGCTGCGACAAGTCCCTGCCCGGCATGCTGATGGCCGCGGCCCGCCTGGACCTCTCCAGCGTCTTCCTCTACGCCGGATCGATCATGCCCGGCTTCGCCAAGATGGAGGACGGCAGCGAACGCGAAGTCACGCTGATCGATGCCTTCGAGGCCGTGGGCGCCTGCGCCGCCGGCAAGATGAGCCTCAAGGACCTGGACTCCATCGAACGGGCCATCTGCCCCGGCGAAGGTGCCTGCGGCGGCATGTACACCGCCAACACCATGGCCTGCATCGGCGAGGCCCTGGGCATGTCCCTGCCCGGGTCGGCCGCCCCGCCCTCGGCGGACCGGCGGCGGGACGAGTTCGCCCGCAAGTCCGGCGAAGCCGTGGTCAACCTGCTGCGCAAGGGCATCACGGCCCGCGACATCATGACCAAGAAGGCCTTCGAAAACGCCATCGCGGTCACCATGGCCTTCGGCGGCTCCACCAACGCGGTGCTGCACCTGCTGGCCATCGCCCGCGAAGCCGAAGTGGACCTCACGCTCGAGGACTTCAACCGCATCGGCGACACCATCCCGCACCTGGGCGACCTGAAGCCGTTCGGCCGCTACGTCATGTTCGACGTGGACAAGATCGGCGGCGTTCCGGTGATCATGAAGGCCCTGCTCGACGCCGGCCTGATCCACGGCGACTGCCTCACCGTCACCGGCAAGACCGTCGCCGAGAACCTCGCCGCGATCAACCCGCCGGATCCGGACGGCAAGGTGCTGCGCGCCATGGACAACCCCATCCACAAGACCGGGGGCATCACCATCCTCAAGGGCTCCATGGCCCCCGAAGGCGCCGTGGTGAAGAGCGCAGGCTTCGACGCCGACATCTTCGAAGGCACCGCCCGCGTCTTCGAGCGCGAACAGGGAGCCCTGGACGCCCTCGACGCCGGCGAAATCTCGGCCGGTGACGTCGTCGTGATCCGTTACGAAGGTCCCAAGGGTGGCCCGGGCATGCGCGAAATGCTCGCCATCACCGGTGCCATCAAGGGCGCCGGCCTGGGCAAGGACGTCCTGCTGCTGACGGACGGCCGGTTCTCCGGCGGCACTACCGGCCTGTGCATCGGCCACGTGGCACCGGAAGCGGTCGACGGCGGCCCCATCGCCTTCGTGAAGGACGGGGACCGGATCCGCGTGGACATTGCCGCCCGCAGCTTCGACCTGCTGGTGGAGCCCGAAGAACTCGAAGCCCGCAAGGTCGGCTGGCAGCCGCTGCCGGCGAAGTTCACCAAGGGCGTCCTGGCGAAGTACGCCAAGATGGTGAACTCCGCCTCCACCGGGGCTTACTGCGGTTGATGCCCCTCCCTGTGTGGCAGGCGCTGGAGCGCCTGCCACACAGGGGCCCTAAGGGGGCATCAACCTTATTAAGCCCTTCCGCCTTGTGTGGGCGGGGAACCTGTGAGGGAAGCCCTGCCGCCTTCGCGGGGAGGGGACCGTCTCGGAGAAATGTCAGGGGCCGAAGCAAGTCCACCAGCCGGGATATTACGTCTCACATATTGAGACGGGCGTCTCATGTAATTGACACCCCCGCAGGGGACCGCAAGACTGAACGGTATGCAGATCGTACCCGTCGTCCTTATCAAGCGCGTGGCGTAACAGCCCGACTTGTCTAAGACGTCACGCGCGAACCCCTACGGAGCCCACCGGCACGAGGGGTTTTTTTATTGGCATCGCCGCTTACGGCGAAGCTGAACACGGAAAAGCCGTGCCGGGCACAACCCGGACCGGCCGTCGCATGACCGCATTGACCATGGATTAGCATCCGCAAAGGAAGTTCCGATGAGTAAGGGATCGCCGATCAGCCCTTCGCTGATGGCCTCAAAGGCACATGCCGCTGCACGCGCAGCGGCAGCCAAGACCAAAGACGTGGCCGCTTCGGCGTCTGCAGTGACCGAAGCCGCGGATGAGCGGATCCAGGGACCCAACAACGTTGTTCCGCCCACCGAGATGACCGGCTCGCAGGCCATTGTCCGCTCACTCGAGGAACTCGGCGTCGACGAAGTCTTCGGGCTGCCCGGCGGCGCCATCCTGCCCACCTACGATCCGCTGATGGATTCGCCGAAAATCCGACACATCCTGGTCCGCCACGAGCAGGGTGCCGGGCACGCCGCCGAAGGCTACGCCCAGGTGACCGGACGTGCCGGCGTCTGCATCGCGACCTCGGGACCCGGTGCCACCAACCTCGTCACGGCGATCGCCGACGCGCACATGGACTCCGTTCCGATGGTTGCCATCACCGGGCAGGTCTCGAGCGCGTTCATCGGCTCCGACGCCTTCCAGGAGGCCGACATCGTGGGGATCACGATGCCCATCACGAAGCACTCCTACCTGGTGACGGACGCCGCGGACATTCCCCGGGTGCTGGCCGAGGCTTTCCACATTGCGACGTCGGGACGGCCGGGCCCGGTCCTGGTCGATATCTCCAAGGACGCGCAGCAGGCGAAGACCACCTTCTCCTGGCCGCCGAAAATCGACCTGCAGGGCTACCGCACCGTAGTCCGCGGACACTCCAAGCAGGTGCGCGAAGCTGCCCGCCTCATCGCGGCGTCGCACCGGCCGGTGTTCTACGTGGGCGGCGGCGTGCTCAAGGCCAACGCATCCGCGGAGCTGCTCGAATTGGCCGAACTGGTGGGCGCCCCGGTGGTCACCACGCTGATGGCCCGCGGCGTGTTTCCCGACTCGCACCCGCAGCATGTGGGCATGCCCGGCATGCACGGCTCGGTGTCGGCGGTGACCGCCCTGCAGCAGTCAGACCTGCTGATTACCCTCGGAGCACGCTTTGATGACCGGGTGACCGGCGTCCTGAGCTCCTTCGCTCCGGGAGCCAAGGTCATCCACGCGGACATCGACCCGGCCGAGATTTCCAAGAACCGTCCGGCCGATGTGCCGATTGTCGGCTCGGTGAAGGAAATCCTGCCCGAGCTGGCCGACGCCGTGCGCGGACAGTTCGAAGCCGGGACGCCGGACATCTCCGCCTGGTGGACGGTGCTGGACCGGCTGCGCGAAACCTACCCGATCGGTTACGCCACTCCCGAAGACGGTCTGATTGCCCCGCAGAAGGTGATCGAACGCATCGGAGCGATGACCGGCCCCGAAGGCGTCTACGTTGCCGGGGTTGGCCAGCACCAGATGTGGTCCGCCCAGTTCATTAAGTACGAACGTCCCCGGGCGTGGCTGAACTCCGGCGGCCTGGGCACCATGGGCTACTCCGTGCCGGCGGCCATGGGTGCCAAGGTCGGCAACCCGGACCGGGTGGTCTGGGCGATCGACGGCGACGGCTGCTTCCAGATGACCAACCAGGAACTGGCCACCTGCATGATCAACAACATCCCGATCAAGGTCGCCATCATCAACAACTCCTCGCTGGGCATGGTCCGGCAGTGGCAGACCCTCTTCTATGAGTCCCGCTACTCCAACACGGACCTCAACACCGGGCATGACACCGTGCGGATCCCTGACTTCGTGAAACTGGCCGAAGCCTACGGATGCGTGGGGCTGCGCTGCGAACGGGACGAGGACATCGACGCGACCATCGCGCAGGCGCTGGAGATCAACGACCGGCCGGTCGTCATCGACTTCGTGGTCAGCCGCGACTCCATGGTGTGGCCGATGGTCCCCACCGGCGTGTCCAACGACCTGATCCAGATTGCCCGCAATATGACTCCCACCTGGGAAGAGGAGGACTAGGACATGGCCCGCCACACCCTTTCCGTGCTGGTAGAAGATGTTCCCGGCGTGCTCACCCGGGTGGCTTCGCTGTTCGCCCGCCGGGCCTTCAACATCAATTCCCTGGCCGTGGGCCCCTCGGAGGTGCCGGGCATGTCCCGCATCACCGTGGTGGTCGACGCCGAAGGCGACCTGCTGGAGCAGGTCACCAAACAACTGAACAAGCTCATCAATGTCATCAAGATTGTCGAGCTGGTTCCCGAATCCTCCGTGCAGCGGGACCACATCCTGGTCAAGGTTCGCGCGGATGCCGCAACGCGGCTGCAGGTAACCCAGGCAGCCGAATTGTTCCGCGCCTCGATAGTGGACGTTTCCACAGACTCGGTCATCGTCGAGGCAACAGGCACCGCCGAGAAGCTCACCGCACTGCTTGCCGTGCTCGAGCCTTTCGGCATCCGCGAAATAGTCCAGTCCGGAACCCTGGCCGTTGCCCGCGGCTCAAAGTCCATGAGCGACCGCGCGCTGCGCAGCGCCTGAGTTCCGCCACCGACCCTTATACCAGTAGGAGATAACCAAAGTGACTGACATGTATTACGACGACGACGCAGACCTGTCGATCATCCAGGGCCGTACCGTCGCCGTCATCGGCTACGGCAGCCAGGGCCACGCCCACGCCCTCAGCCTGCGCGACTCCGGCGTCGACGTCCGCGTCGGACTCAAGGAAGGCTCCGCCTCCCGCGCCAAGGCCGAAGCCGAGGGCCTGCGGGTCCTGAACGTGGCGGACGCCGTCGCCGAAGCGGACCTGATCATGGTGCTCACCCCGGACCAGGTCCAGCGTTTTGTCTACGCCGAGGACATCGCACCGAACCTGCAGGCCGGCGACGCCCTGTTCTTCGGCCACGGCTTCAACATCCGCTACGGCTACATCCAGCCGCCGGCCGACGTCGACGTCGCGCTCGTGGCGCCCAAGGGCCCCGGCCACATTGTGCGCCGCGAGTTCGAAGCCGGGCGCGGAGTCCCGGACCTGATCGCCGTGGAGCAGAATCCCTCCGGCACCGCCAAGGAACTGGCGCTGTCCTACGCCAAGGCCATCGGCGGAACCCGCGCCGGCGTCATTGAAACCACCTTCACCGAAGAGACCGAAACCGATCTGTTCGGTGAGCAGGCAGTGCTCTGCGGCGGCGCCTCGCAGCTGGTCCAGTACGGCTTCGAAACCCTGACCGAGGCCGGCTACCAGCCGGAGGTCGCGTACTTTGAGGTGCTGCATGAGCTGAAGCTGATCGTGGACCTGATGGTCGAGGGCGGCATCGCCAAGCAGCGCTGGAGCGTTTCGGACACTGCTGAATTCGGCGACTACGTCTCCGGCCCGCGCGTCATCGACGAGAGCGTGAAGGAAAACATGAAGGCCGTCCTCGCGGACATCCAGAACGGCGCCTTCGCCAAGCGCTTCATCGATGACCAGGATGCCGGTGCCCCGGAATTCAAGGCGCTGCGCAAGAAGGGCGAGGAGCACCCCATCGAGGGCACCGGCCGCGAGCTGCGCAAGCTGTTCTCCTGGATCAAGAACGACGACGATTACACGGAGGGTTCGGTAGCCCGCTAGCGCGTAACCGAACCGCTGATTCGCTTATCGCGCACACCTGCGCGATAAGCTCGAAAAGCAAGCCGAATCGGCAAGGAGGCCGGACCCTCGGGTCCGGCCTCCTTGTACGAATTGCCCCAGTACATTCACAGTAAAGAGGTCACCGGTGTCTGCCACCAAACCAGTCGTACTCCTTGCGGAGGAACTCTCGCCCGCCACCGTTGAGGCCCTGGGCCCCGACTTCGACATCCGTTCCACCGACGGCGCCGACCGCTCCCAGCTCCTGGCCGCGATTGCCGACGTCGACGCGATCCTCGTGCGGTCCGCCACGCAGGTGGACGCCCAAGCGATTGCCGCCGCGAAGAACCTCAAGGTCATTGCCCGGGCCGGCGTAGGCCTGGACAACGTGGACATCAAGGCCGCCACCCAGGCCGGCGTGATGGTGGTCAACGCGCCGACGTCGAACATCATTTCCGCGGCGGAACTCACGGTGGGGCACATCGTCTCCCTGGCGAGGAACATCCCGCAGGCCAGCGCCGCACTGAAGAACGGCGAATGGAAGCGCTCCAAGTACAGCGGCACTGAACTGTTCGAAAAAAAGGTCGGCATTATCGGCCTGGGCCGCATCGGCGCCCTGGTGGCCGCCCGTATGCAGGGCTTCGGCACGGAAATCCTCGCCTACGACCCGTACGTCACGTCCGCACGCGCCGCGCAGCTGAACGTCCGGCTGGTCTCCCTTGACGAGCTCCTGGCCGAGTCGGACTTCGTCACCATCCACATGCCCAAAACCCCCGAGACGGTGGGCATGCTTGGCGCCGAGGCGTTCGAGAAGATGAAGGACACCGCCTACGTGGTCAACGTGGCCCGCGGCGGCCTCGTGGATGAAGCAGCCCTGTATGAGGCGCTGCAGGCCGGAAAGATCGCCGGCGCCGGCGTCGACGTGTTCGTGAAGGAGCCCAGCACCGACCTGCCGTTCTTCGCCTTGGACAACGTGGTGGTCACCCCGCACCTGGGCGCCTCCACTGCCGAGGCCCAGGAAAAGGCCGGCATCTCCGTGGCAAAGTCCGTCCGCCTGGCCCTGGCCGGGGAACTGGTGCCCGACGCCGTGAACGTGGCAGGCGGCGTCATTGCCGAGGATGTCCGCCCCGGCATCCCGCTGATCGAAAAGCTGGGCCGGATCTTCACCGCCCTGGCCTCCGACTCCGTGACGGCCATCGACATTGAAGTGGCCGGCGAAATTGCCACCCTGGACGTCAAGGCCCTGGAACTGGCCGCCCTGAAGGGCATCTTCACCGACATCGTCTCCGAGCAGGTCTCCTACGTGAACGCTCCGGTCCTGGCCGAACAGCGCGGCATCGAGGTCCGGCTGCTCACCACGCCCGAGGTGGATGACTACCGCAACCTGCTCACCATCCGCGGCGCCCTGTCCGACGGCACCCGGCTGGAAGTGGCCGGCACGTTGACCGGTCCCAAGCAGATCCAGAAGCTCGTGGGCGTGAACGGCTATGACCTGGAAATGCCCATCAGCGAACACCTGGTGGTGCTGATCTACCAGGACCGTCCCGGCGTCATCGGCGCCCTGGGCCGGGTGCTGGGCGAAAAGAACATCAACATTGCCGGCATGCAGGTGGCCCGCAATTCCCAGGGCGGACAGGCTCTGTCCCTGCTGACCGTGGATTCCTCGGTGCCGCAGGACGTGCTGGAGGCCCTCAAGCTGGAAATCGGCGCCACCGTGGCGCGCGAGGTGGACCTGCAGGACTAGCCGACGGCAGACCCGCTCCTCCTGAGTAGACTGCTTCCGTTGCCGGTGCGCTGTGCCCGGGCGTGGCGGGGGAGCGGAAATGTCGGTGGAAGACGTAGCGGCGGAAAATACCGCCTCCGGGGACCTGAGGGAGAAGCCGGTGCTGCCGGCCCCGCTGCAGCGGGGCCGGATCGCTCCGGCCCTGCTGATGGTATGGCTGGGTGGCCTGGTCTCCATGCTCGGACTGGCTAATGAGGCCCCGGTGCCGATCTGGGCCGCCCTGGTTTATGCGGTAACTGCGGCATGCATTGGGCTGGTGATTTTCCGCCCGGTGGGGGTACCCGCGCTGCGGATCCGAATCCTGGCCTACGCGGTCCCTGTCCTCATTGTGTGTGCGGCACTGCCTTTCACCTCGGGACTGCCCGTCGTGGCGGCTATCGCCTTCCTGCCGGCCTGGGCGCTGGTCACCGCTCTGTACGGGGTGCGGTGGGGTCTGGCCCGGGGTCCAGTGACACCTTTAATCGTGGTGCTGGGTGGGATTGTCGGGGCCGGCGTCGTGGTCGGCGCATTTTTGCTCATAGTGAGCCTGCTGTTCGCGGGACATGAAGGGTTCTTGGTATGGATCGTTGTCCTTCCCCTTGTGCAGGTGCTGGTGCCGTTTCCGCGCGGCGGCCGGCAGGCGCTGCGCAGGCGCAGGATGGAGCTGGGCCTCGCAGTGCTGCTGGTTCTTCTGAGCAGCACCCTGGTGCCGCTGCCGGGGGTAGGGACAACGGATACGGTGTTCGGCAGCTGGATAGGGGCGCTCGCCTATGTGGTTGCTGCCTGCACCGCCGGTGCAGCGGTTCTGCGCGCCGGGTGGGCCCGGGAGAAGACGGCGGAATACGCGCCGTACCCGGGCCAAAGCGACACGCCCCGGTAAAACAGGGTAATTTTCTTATGTGACTTCTTCCGACTCCAAGATCCCGTTCTACATCACCACCGCCATCTCCTACCCCAACGGCGAACCCCACATCGGGCACGCGTACGAGGTCATTGCCACGGACGCCATGGCCCGCTTCAAGCGCCTGGACGGCTACGACGTGTTCTTTATGACGGGCACGGACGAGCATGGCCTGAAGATGCAGCAGTCCGCGGATAAGGAAGGCATTACCGCCAAGGAACTCGCGGACCGCAACTCCGCCGCCTTCCAGCAGATGAGCCGGGACCTGGATATTTCCCGTGACCGGTTCATCCGCACCACCGACGAAGACCACTATGCGGCGGCGCAGGCCATCTGGAAGCGGATGGAGGAGAACGGCGACATTTACCTCTCCAAGTACTCCGGCTGGTACTCCGTGCGGGATGAGGCGTACTACACCGAAGACGAAACCGAAGTCCGCGAGGACGGCGTGCGGTACTCCAAGGAAACCGATACCGAGGTGACCTGGACCGAAGAGGAAAGCTTTTTCTTCCGCCTCTCCGCCTACCAGGACCGGCTCCTGGCACTGTACGAGTCCCAGCCGGACTTCGCTGCCCCGCGCTCGCGGTTTAACGAGGTCATCAGCTTCGTCAAGGGCGGCCTGGAAGACCTTTCCATCTCCCGCACCACGTTCGACTGGGGCGTGCCGGTGCCGGGCAACCCGGACCACGTGATGTACGTCTGGGTGGATGCCCTGACCAACTACCTGACCGGCGTCGGCTTCCCCGATACCGACAGCGAGGCCTTCCGGAAGTACTGGCCCGCGGATGTGCACGTGATCGGCAAGGACATCTCCCGCTTCCACGCCATCTTCTGGCCCGCCTTCCTGATGTCCGCGAAGCTTGAGCTGCCGAAGCGCATCATGATCCACGGCTTCCTGCACAACAAGGGCGTCAAGATGTCCAAGTCGCTGGGCAACGTGGTCGCTCCGAAGCAGTGGGCTGAGCAGTACGGACTGGACTCGGTCCGGTTCTTCCTGCTGCGCGAAGTTCCCTTCGGCGCGGACGGCTCCTACAACCACGACGCCGTGGTGGGCCGGATGAACTCCGACCTCGCGAACAACCTGGGCAACCTCGCGCAGCGGTCCCTGTCCATGGTCGCCAAGAACTGCGGGGCCGCCGTACCGCAGCCCGGAGCCTTCACTCCGGAGGACACCGCACTGCTGGAAGCGGCGGGCAACCTGCTGCAGATCTCCCGCGCCGCCTACGACGTGCAGGACTTCCACGGAGCACTCGAAGCGACTTGGAAGGTCCTGGGTGACACCAACGCCTACTTCGCCGACCAGGCCCCCTGGGTGTTGCGGAAGACCGACGTCGAGCGCATGAACACCGTGCTGTACGTGACCCTGGAGGTGCTGCGGATTGTGGCGATCCTGATCCAGCCGGTGATGCCGGGCAGCGCGGCCAAGCTGCTGACGGTTCTGGGCCAGGACGACGACGCCGCGCGGCAGTTCAGTGCCATCGGCACCCCGCTGGTGCCGGGCACGCCGCTGCCGGCGCCCGCACCCATCTTCCCGAAGTACGAAGAACCGGCCGAATAGCCCCGCACAAAAAAACACCCCCGGCGGAAAGCCGGGGGTGTTTGATGTTGCAGTGACGGTCAGATGGATTCGACCGATCCAAGGAAGCGCTGTGCGGCTGTCTTCTCCATGACTTCGGCCACGGCCTCCTGCTGGCCGCGGGCCATCTCGATCAGTTCCTGCAGCCGGGCCGCGTTGAACCGATGGTCCGTGGCGGAGAGCACCAGCAGGGTCCGCCACAAGGATTCCTTCATCCGCACCAGCGACTGGAGGGATTCCAGTTCCAACTGCCCGGTGGCGCCGCCGCCGGTGCTGAGCGGATTCAGCGGACCCAGCTTACCGGCCGCCGCTCCCACCATGGCCGCCGCCGCCTTGACCTTGCTGCGGGAATAGCCCAGGGCATGGATCAGGGATTCCAGTTCATCGCGCTCGTCGGAGATTTCCTCCACCAGCCGGGCGAAGGTCTCTTCGTAGGGCGTTCCCTCCCAGGTCCGCTGCGCTGCCGTGAAAAGGCGGACGCCCGTTTCCGCACCGACCAGGTGGTCGTCCAGGTAAGCGGCCAGATCTTCACGGCCGGGGGTGAAATGTCCGGGGGTGGTCTCCTGCTGGGTCATGCTGATCTCCTTACAGCTGCAGCCCGCCGGCCCGATAAGACTCGGCATAAGCCTGCTTAGTAATTTGTCCTTCCCTGTATCTTCGCAGATACGCGGCCCGACCGCGAGGCGGAACCGCGCGGCCGGACGGCAGTTGGGATGTCGCGCACCGTCAATCGGCGGCCAGCCCGGCCACCGGGGACAGGCGGGCAGCGCGCCGGGCCGGGAGGACCGAGGCTGCCAGGCCGGCCAGCAACGCGACCGCCAGGACGCCGAGCAGCTGTAGCCACGGCAGTGAAGGTGCCACGGATGCAAACGATCCGAGGGCTGACTGGACGCCGAGCCAGCCGTAGACCGAGCCCAGCACGGCGCCCATCAGTGCCGCCACTCCTGCGATCAGCACGGCTTCCAGAGCCAGCATGCCGCGCAGCTGCCCCCGGGTCAGGCCCAGTGCCCGCAGCAGCGAGGATTCGCGGGTGCGTTCCAAGACGGAGAGTGACAGGGTGTTAGCCACACCCACCAGGGCGATCAGGACAGCCACGCCCAGCAGGCCGGTCACGACCATCAGCAGGACGTCGATCACCTGTTCAAAGGCCGCCCGGATCACGGCAGCCCCGGAGATCTGGTAGTCCTCGATTCCCAGCGTGCGAACCAGTTCGGACTGCAGATCGATCAGTTCCGGGTTGCTCAGGTCCTCGGTGGCGATCCACAGTTCCGGTACCGGTGACCACGCCCCGGGGTCCTTCAGATCCGGAACACCCCCCAGGGCCTGGGCGGTTTCAGCCGTGATCAGCGGGACCATGTCCATGTGGCCGGTCTCGATGACGTTCAAAACCAGGTCCGACTCGGCACCGCGGACAGTGAGGGAAGCGGCCTCGGTTCCCTGGGGCATGGTGATTGAACCGGGCTGGGGCACCGCACCCGGGTCCCGCAGGACAGCCGATTCCTCAGGGTCGAGGACATACACGCCCTCTTCCCAGCCGCCGAAGTCCACCAGGCCGGCGACCGGCAGCAGGACCGCATCCTCCACCCCGTCCACAGTGCGGGCGGCAGCGGCATCGGCCTCAGACAGCGGCGAACCGTTGAGCAGGGTGCCGAAGACATTCACGTCCACCGGAAACTCCTTGCCCAGTGCTCCCTCGAAGGCGGACCGGGACGTAGCGGCGCCGGTCATCATCATCGTCACCAGGGTCACGCCGATCAGCAGGGCGCTGGAGGTTGCTGCCGTGCGCTGCGGGTTGCGGATGGCGTTCACTGCCGCCAGCTTGCCGGGCACACCCAGCGGGGCGGCAAGCGATCCCACGGCGCGGACCAGCGGCGGGATGAAAAGCGTCCCGCACATCAGGATGCCTACAAAGCTGAGGATGCCGCCGGGGAGGGCGATCAGCAGATTGGCTGAAACGGCACCTGCCCCAAGGAGCAGTACGCCCCCCACTGTAAGTACCAGTCCGGAGACCAGGCGGACCCGGCCCTTCCGGGTGCCGGCCCGGACATCCTCGGCAGGGCGCAGCGCGGCCAGCGGGGAAACTGCGGTCGCGGCGCGGGCCGGCACCAGCGCCGACAGGACCGTCAGCAGGATGCCTACTCCCAGGCCGGCGGCAACCGCCAGCGGTGAAACGGCCAGGGTGGCAAAACCGGACTCCGGTATGGTCCGGAGATAGGCCACGACGGCCGTCATGAGGCCGATCGCGACGCCGACGCCAAGAATGGAGGCGACCACTCCCACCACCAGCGCCTCGACCATCACCGAGCGGCGGATCTGGGCGCGGTCCGCTCCGATGCAGCGCAGCAGTGCCAGTTCGCGGGTGCGCTGGGCCACCAGCACCGAGAAGGTGTTGGAGACCACCAGGGCACAGACCAGCAGTGCCACGGCCGCGAAAGCCAGGAGAACTATGGTCAGCTGGTCGCTTCCCCCGGTGAAGGAATCCACCGTGTGGTTGGTTTGTTCCTCCACCGTGCGTACCGCTACACCGGCTGTCCCGGCGTCGGCGAACGCCTGCTCCAGGTCAGCCTGGACATCGCGGACATCGGCTCCGTCGCTGACCTCCAGCTGGATGCTCGAGAATCCCTGCTCCGGATCCGCGTACGCTGCCACGACAGCATCCTCTGCGTAGAGCTGGGCCGCGCCCAGCATCAGCGGGTCCCGTGGTTCCGCCGTGATGGCGCTGACCACCAGTTCCCGGTCCTCGCCGGCAGCCGGATCCTGCTTCGCACTGATGCCCAGCGCAGACCCCACAGACAGGTCCAGGCGGTCGGCAGTGGCACGGTCCACCGCGACCTCATTCGGTGCTGACGGCAGGTTGCCCTCTTCCACCTCCACCGGCAGCAGGGACGGAGCATCCGGGGTGGTGAACAGCTGTCCGGAGTTTGAGGCGCCGTCGGTGTCGAACAGGATGTACGCAGCGCGGACGGCATAGGTTTCAGCGACCCCGGAGGTACCACGGACCAGGGACACCTCGTCATCGTCCAACACCGTGAAGCCCTGGTTCTCCTCGACGTATTGTGCGGTAAGAATCAGGTCGGCATTGCGGAACCCTTCGCCAATGCTCTGCGTCAGCGAGGCCTTGGAGGAGGAATTGATGATCAGGGTCGCCGTCAGGAAGCTGACGGCGATGACGACCGCCAAGGAGACGGCAATGAACCGCCGGGCGTTGAGGCGCACCTGCGCCAGGGCTACCTGCAGCATGGACTACGCCCCCAGCTTGGTCAGTGCAGCGAGGACGGACTCGGGAGTAGGGCTGGCCAGTTCGCCCACCAGTTCGCCGTCGTTCATCAGGACCACCCGGTCCGCGTAAGACGCTGCCACAGGATCATGGGTGACCATGATGATGCTTTGGCCAAACTCCTTGCTGGAGCGGCGGAGCAGGGACAGGACCTCGGCGCCGGACGTGGAGTCGAGGTTTCCAGTGGGTTCGTCGCCGAAAAGTACATCCGGGCGGGTCAGCAGGGCCCGGGCGACGGCGACGCGCTGCTGCTGCCCGCCGGAAAGCTCATGCGGGCGGTGCTTCAGCCGGTCCGTCAGTCCCAGCGTGGCGGTGATGTTCTCCAGCCACCCGGCGTCCACCTTGCCGTTGGCCAGGGCCACCGGCAAAGTGATGTTCTGCTCTGCGGTCAGGGTGGGCACGAGGTTGAAGGACTGGAACACAAAGCCAACGCTGTCCCGGCGCAGGCGGGTGAGGTCGGCGTCGTTCAGCCCGGTAATCTCCGCGGCACCGATCCAGATGCGGCCCGAGTCGGCAGTGTCCAGCCCGGCCAGGCAATGCATGAGGGTGGACTTTCCGGAGCCGGAGGGGCCCATGATGGCGGTGAACGTTCCGGTTTCGAAGCTGACGTCCACGTCCTTCAGTGCGTGGACCCGGGTGTCACCGGTGCCGTAGGTCTTGTTCAGGAGTTGCGCGGCGGCGGCAAGGCGCGGTTTTCCGGAGCCGGACGCGGGGGAATGCTGTGCAAGTGATGTCATACCGCCACACTATTGTCGGTGCGTATGCGGTTACATCGGAGGGCAGGCGGGTCTGTCGCCGGCGTCTCTCATACCGTGGGTGGAAGGGGACCGGCCAGCCGGTAGGACTCCTGGAGCAGTTCGGACAGTTCGTCCGGAGGCAGATGCTCCAGCCGGGCCAGGAGCAGCAAGGGGGACCGGTCGTGGTGCGGCGTCCAGTAGAAGAGGTCCGGCTGCAGCGCCGCCAGCGCCTCGCGTTCGGCGCTCTTCACCGCCAGCGCCTCGCGTTCGGCGCTCTTCACCGTCAGGACGTCTTCCTCCCACATCCGCGCCATCAAGGTACGGGCAAACCAGGCCGGCTGCTTCCAACTCAGGCGCTCGGTCACCCCGGGGAGGGAGAGGCAGATGGAGCGAACGTCGTCGACCGTGACCATGTCCCTAGGGTGCGACAATCCCCGTCTCGTAGGCAATGACCACTGCCTGTACCCGGTCCCGTGCGTCCAGCTTGGCCAGGATGTGCCCCACGTGGGTTTTCACGGTGGCCTCGGACAGGTAGAGCTTCGCCGCGATTTCCGGATTGGACAGACCCTGCGCAATGAGGGCGAACACCTCGTGTTCGCGCGGGGTCAGGGAGGCGACGGCGGCGGCATGCCGGCTGCCCGGGGCGCCGGCCGTGCGCAGCAGGGGAGCGACGTGGTCCAGCAGGCGCCGCGTGGTGGATGGTGCAATCACGGCGTCCCCGCGGTACACGGTTCGGATGGCCTCCAGGAGTTCCTCGGGCGGTGCGTCCTTCAGGAGGAAACCGCTGGCTCCCGCTTGGATGGCGGTGAGCGCGTATTCGTCCAGGTCGAAGGTGGTCAGGACGACCACCTTCGGTCTGCCGCCGTTGTCTGAGTCCAGAATCCGGGAGGTCGCTTCGATGCCGTCCATCCCCGGCATGCGTACGTCCATCAGTACGACGTCGGCGGATACGGCTGCCAGCGCGGCCAGGGCCTCGCGCCCGTTGCCGGCTTCCGCAACCACTTCGAGGTCCGGTTGGGAATTGATCAGCATCCGGAAACCGCCGCGCACCAGCTGCTGGTCGTCAACGAGGAGCACCCGGATGGCGGCTGCCGGCTGGGTGGAAGAATCGGACGCTGCCGTCCAGGGGGAATCCGGCACTGGTGCTAGGCCTCCGTGTAGGGAATGAATGCGTGAACGCGGAATCCTCCGCCGGCCGCAGGTGCTGCCGTCAACGTTCCATCGTAAAGGGAGAGCCGCTCGGCCATGCCCTTGATGCCCTGCCCGGCGCCGTCGTCGTGCAGGGCCGAGGCCGCACCGTGCCCGTCGTCAAGGAGTGTCAGTTCCAATCCGGCCGGAGTCCAGCGCAGGGCCGCTTCGGCACGCGCCTGGGGGCCGGCGTGTTTGAGGACATTGGTCAGGGACTCCTGGATCACCCGATACGCGGTCAGCTCCGCCCCCGGCGGGAGGGGACGGCGGGGTGTCCCGGTAAGGGTAAGAGAGGTTTCCAATCCGCTGCGCTTGACCGTGGAGAGCAGTTCCTCGATGTCCGCGAGGGAGGGGAGGGGCCGGGTGGAGGCTTCCTCGTCCCCGCGGAGGACGCCGAGCAGGCGGCGCATTTCGCGCAGGGAACTGCGGCCGGTATCGGCAATGACACCCAGCGTCAGGGGCGCGATGTCCGGATCCTTGGCGCTCGCATACCGGGCACCGTCGGCCTGGGTGATGATCACTGAGAGGGAATGGGCCACGATGTCGTGCATTTCCCGGGCAATGTGGCTGCGTTCGTCGGCCGCAGCCAGTTCACGCTCCTGTTCCCGCTCCACTTCCAGCCGGTGCGCCCGGTCCGCCAGCGCCTGCAGGGCGAGGCGCCGGGTGCGGGTCAGGTCGCCGAACATCCAGGCCACCAGCAGCACTGCTTCGAGGGCGATCCATACAGGCACACCCTGCACCAGTGCGATCTCCAGCGAATATCCGGAACCCATATACGGTATGACCGCGTACTGCGCCACGAAGAGGACCCCGCCGACCGAGGCAAGTAAGAGACCGCCAACACTGGCCCACCGCGGAGCATAGGCGGCCAGGGAAAACACCGTGACGTACACGAAGATGTCCGCCGGCAGGCCGGTAACCGGTACGAGGGGCAGCTGAAGGATGCAGGCCGCGGCCTGGACGGACGCTGCCGCCACGGGTCGGCTCCGCCGCCAGGCCAGCGCCATGCAGATGGCTGCGGACAGGAAGAACTCGATGTACTGTCCTCCCCGTGCCACCAGGAAAGGGGCGGCGAAGATGAGCGTGGCGGCTACTGCCTGCCAGAAATTCACTTTCCCCGGGTTCGCCTGTATCCAGGCATAGAGTCTTCGGTGCACAAGCATGGACACCAACTGTAGGGGTGTTCGGCCGTCCGCACGTCATACCGTGGGCTGAACCCCGCGGGGCCGATGCCTGCGTGTCCACCATGCGGGCCGCGTTGCCCGGTGGCTGGACGGAGTTCCTAGGATGGCTCCATGAGCGAAGAAACACCCCGATCGATTTCCCTGGCCGTCATCCCCGGAGACGGCATCGGCCCCGAAGTCACCACCGAAGCCGTCAAGGTGCTGCTGGCGGTGACCTCGGCCAGTCCCGTCCGGTTTGAGCTGACCGAGTATCCGCTGGGTGCCGAGCACTGGCTGGAAACCGGGGAGACGCTTCCGGAGCACACCCTGGAAGCACTGAAGGCGCACGACGCCATCCTTTTCGGCGCCGTGGGGGCCGCACCCGGCGACACCCTGGTCCCTTCCGGACTGATCGAACGTGAGCTGCTGCTGAAGCTGCGGTTCAGCCTGGACCATTACGTGAACCTGCGGCCCGCCCGCCTCTATCCCGGCGTATCGGGCCCGCTCGCGGCCCCGGGCAACGTGGACTTCGTGGTGGTCAGGGAAGGCACCGAGGGACCCTACGCCGGAAACGGGGGAGTGCTGCGGGAAGGAACCCCGCAGGAAATCGCCACCGAAGTATCGCTGAACACCGCCTACGGCGTGGAACGGGTGGTCCGCGATGCCTTCCGCCGGGCAGCTGCCCGGCCGCGCCGGCACCTGACGCTGGTCCACAAGCACAACGTGCTGGTGAACGCCGGCCGCTTGTGGAAACGCACTGTGGAAAGGGTGGCCGCGGAGTTCCCCGAGGTGACGCACGACTACCTCCATGTAGACGCAGCAACCATCTTTATGGTGAGCAATCCGTCACGCTTCGACGTGATCGTCACCGATAACCTGTTCGGCGACATCATCACCGACCTCGCGGCTGCGATCACCGGAGGGATCGGCCTGGCCGCCTCGGGCAACATCAACATGGACGGTACCTACCCCTCCATGTTCGAGCCGGTCCACGGGTCCGCCCCCGATATTGCGGGGCAGCAAAAGGCCGACCCCACTGCAGCCGTTCTTTCTGCGGCGCTCCTGCTGCAGCACCTGGGCTTCGAGGAAGAAGCGGCCAGGGTGGAGCGGGCAGTGGAAAAGGACCTTGCCGGGCGGCAGGGAATCCGGCGCACCACCGCTGAGGTCGGCGACGCCATAGCTGCCGCAGTGTCATAAGCTCGTTCATAGCCAATAAGCAGTCGTAGAACGGGTTTTTGCCGTTCACAGTGGAGGAATCATGACCGTCAGCGCACTGGAGTTTTCCCAGGAGCTTTCCACCAATCCCAAGTCCGCCGCCGAGCGGGCAGCCATCCTGGCGAACCCCGGGTTCGGCGATTACTTCACCGACCACACCGCCGTCATCGACTGGAAGGCGGGGGAGTCCGGCGAGCAGGAGTGGCAGAACGCGCGGATTGAGCCTTACGGTCCCATCTCCATTGACCCTGCCGCCGGCGTGCTGCATTACGGCCAGGAAATCTTCGAGGGCCTGAAGGTTTACCGCCACGCCGATGGATCCGTAGTGAGCTTCCGTCCGGAAGCCAACGCTGCCCGGCTCAATCTTTCCGCCCGCCGGCTGGCCCTGCCCGAACTGCCCGAGGAACTCTTCCTGGAATCCATCCGCCGGCTGGTGGCACTGGACCAGGACTGGATCCCGGACGGTGAAGGCGCCGCACTGTACCTGCGCCCGTTCATGATTGCCACGGAGCCTTTCCTGGGCGTGCGTCCCGCCCGCGAGGTCTCCTATCGGGTCATCGCCTCCCCGGCCGGAAACTACTTCGGCGGCGAACTCAAGCCGGTGTCCATCTGGCTCTCCACCAAGTACGCCCGTGCAGGCCGCGGCGGCACCGGGGAAGCGAAGTGCGGCGGCAACTACGCCGCGTCGCTCATCGCCCAGATGGAAGGCGAAGCGAACGGCTGCAAGCAGGTGCTGTTCCTGGACGAATTCAACGACAACGCAGTGGAAGAACTCGGCGGGATGAACGTCTTCTTCGTCTTCAAGGACGGACGCCTGGTCACTCCCGCCCTGTCCGGCACCATCCTGCACGGCATCACCCGCTCGTCGGTGCTGCAGCTGGGCCGCGACCGGGGCATGGACGTCCAGGAACGCAAGATCACCCTCGATGAGTGGCGCGAAGGCATCGCCTCGGGAGAGATCACCGAGGTCTTTGCCTGCGGTACGGCCGCCGTCATCACACCGATCGGCCAGCTGAAATCCGAGGACGAGGTCATCGGTTCCGCCGACGCCAAGCCCGGCGAAGTCACCATGTCCATCCGTGAGCAGCTGCTCGGCATCCAGACCGGCACCGTGGAGGATACCCACGGCTGGCTGACCCGTCTGGCCTAGGCAGCTCATGCCGATGCTTCCGGACTCCGGGCTGGTTCCGTCCAGCGACCTGACCCGCGTGCGCCTCGCGCCTAACCCGGGTCCCATGTCGCTGGAGGGGACCAACAGCTACGTTGTGGCTGCCCCCGGATCCGGAAGCACCGTGGTGGTGGACCCCGGCCCGCAGGAAGAAGGGCACCTGGCAGCCCTGGCAGCTGCCGGCACCGTGGAACTGGTGCTGATCACCCACCGGCACCCCGACCACACGGAGGCCAGCCGGCGGTTCGCCGAACTGACGGGGGCTCCGGTGCGCGCCCTCGATCCTGCCTACTGTGTGGCGGGGGAGCCCCTGGCCGGCGGCGAAGAGATTTCTGCCGCCGGCGTGGACATCCGGGTCCTCGCAGCCCCGGGCCACACGTCCGATTCGGTGTGCTTCTGGCTTCCCGACGACGGCGCCAACGGCTCCGTCCTGACGGGGGACACCATCCTGGGCCGGGGGACCACCGTGCTGGACTACCCGGACGGAACCCTCGGGGATTACCTGGATACCCTCGAGATGCTCTCCGGGCTGGGTCCGGCGACGGTCCTTCCCGGACACGGTCCCGTCCAGCCGGACCTGAGTTCCCTGGTCCTGACCTACCGGGACCACCGCGAGGAACGGCTGGAACAGATCCGTGCGGCGTTGGCTCAGGCCGGGCCCGATGCCGGGGCCGGCGAGGTGGCCGACCTTGTCTACTCGGATGTACCGGCCAACGTCCGGTCCGCTGCCGAACTGTCGGTGGCCGCGCAGCTCGCGTATCTGCGGGGCCGCGGTTAGTCCGCGCCTCGCTGTCCGGGGCTGGCGAAATCCCTGTGACGAGGACGACCGGCGGCCAGCTTGCAACATGCAGTTGGGACCGTCCTAGAATGGAGGTATCGGCCGCCGGGTCGGGACTGTGCAATTGAGTCCCGGGGCCTGTGCGGCGGATCACCTCAAACCGGTTTGCAAGGACCGGAGCGGGTGTGTAAAGTTATGGGAGTCGCCGCGGCCGGGACGCTGAAAAAGCGCCCGAAGCATGGCGGCCAAACCCACCAAAAATCTTCAGTCCAGCTGATGCGTGCCCCTTGCGGGCCGGCAGGGAAGACTGCGGTTGATGCTGGGTCCGGAACGGCGGTGGAACGCTTTCCAGGGAGTCCCGATAAGGGATGATCCGGGAATTGCGGAAAACGCCGGAATGGAATAAGATATAAAAACATTGCAGCGAAGAAGAAAAGGAAAACATAAAAGGTTTTCCCGAGTATTTTCGGATTGCGTCTGTTGTTTGAGAACTCAATAGTGTGCCAAGT
>NZ_JBNHFP010000005.1:0-312318 GCF_059090365.1 Arthrobacter sp. Ms25
TCCGGGAGGATGTGGGAGAGTAGGTCACCGCCGGACAATATTTGTGTAGAGGGTCAGGTCCCGCACCATTGGTGCGGGACCTGACCTGTTTAACCGGGGCATGCCCAGGGCCGGGCCGGGGGATCCGCGCCGCCAGCGGCATCTGCGCCGTGATTTTCCTTGCATCCGCGCCGGCCGGTGGTGCCGGCCCGGGGAGGAGCCGTCGGTCAGGAAGGCCGTGGTCACGGGGCGTCCAAAGACGTTGTAGACTTAAAGGACAGCACCCGAAAGGGCAGTCTGTAACCAAGGATTTCCTGCCGCAGTGGCTGGCAGGGCTAGGGTTACGGCGGTCATAGCGTGGGGGAAACGCCCGGTCCCATTCCGAACCCGGAAGCTAAGACCCACAGCGCCGATGGTACTGCATCCGGGAGGATGTGGGAGAGTAGGTCACCGCCGGACATACGTTATGAATGAAGGCCCGCACACCGACGTGCGGGTCTTCATTTGTTTAACCGCCCGGATGCCGTTGCGGATACCGCTCGGAGGACCAGGCGGCTCGCGGGATTCCAGCCCGCAAAGCCGCCGATTCGTTGGTTTGGCCCTGCGTCGGGTAGTCTTATATCTGCTTCTACGGGAGCAAGCCTGGAGGATTCGCCTAGCGGCCTATGGCGCACGCCTGGAACGCGTGTTGGGTTAACGCCCTCGGGGGTTCAAATCCCCCATCCTCCGCCAGGACAAAGAATCACCCCGGTCTTCGGACCGGGGTGTTTCTTTATGTCAGCAGGTCATTGCTCGGCCCGCAGCGCGGCACGCGTGGCCACCGCGATCGAACCGAAGCCGAGTGCCGCCGTCGCGCCGGCCAGGCCGAGATATACCGCCGGCACAATCGTGGGGAGCGGCGCCCCCGAGACACTGACAGCGATGCCCATCAGCGGCGGCAGCGCCAGGACGGTGCCGATGACGACGGCGGCAGCAACTATCAGCAGCGACTCCGCTCCTGTCATCCGGCGCAGCTGGGTATCGGAGGCACCCAGGGTCCGGAGGAGCATCATTTCCGGCCGGCGCCGGGCCGTCGCCATCACCAGCGTGTTGACCACGGAGACGGCGAGGTAGCCCAGCAGCACCAGCATCGCGATCACCGATGCCCAGGAGTCGGCATTGCGTTCCGCGGCCCCGGCTGCACCGAGCTCCTCCTTGTCCATGAGGGTCAGGCCCAGGCCGTCGACGGCGGCAGCCAACTCCGCGGGATCGGTATCCGGTTCCGCGGTGACCAGCAGATAGTCGTTCAGCCCGGTGGTGGTGTGGCTGCGCAGCGTGTCATTGGCCACCGCCACGTCTCCGAATCCCAGCCCCCGCTCGTAGGTGGCGACGACGACGGCGGTCGCCTCGGTGCCGTCCCCGTAGTAGAAGGCGAAGTCCTCGCCCACGGCTGTACCGGCTTCGCGGGCCAGGTCGGCGCTCAGCGCCACCGTGTCGGGGTCCGCCAGCCGGTCCAGGGACCCTTCGGTCACGTCCAGGTCCAAGGTCCCGCTCAGGTCCTGCGGCGCCAACCCCTGGACGGCGTACGGCTGCACGCCATCCTCCATCCCGGCGAAGCCCGCCTTGGCGAGGACCGCGGACCGGGCCACCGGCGAGGTGGACTCCACTCCGGGCAGATCCGTCACCTGGTCGGCCAGGTGCTCGGAGACTCCGGACCCCGGAGCGAGAATCAGATAGCCGGCCACCACTCCGTCCCGGGACTGCCGCTCGGCTTCCGATGCCACCGTGGTCGGCATGAAGAACTGCACCGATCCCAGCGCAATGGCCAGGGCCAGCGGAACAATCCCCGAGGCAAGCCGGCGCGGGAAGGCAGAGGCATTGGCTTCTGCCAGGGCCAGCGACGCGGAGGGGCTGCGGCGGACCAGCGGCTGCACCAGCTTCAGTGCCCCGGTTACCAGCCAGGGTCCCAGCATGCCCGCGCCGATCATCAGCAGCAGGATGCTGGAGGCCGCCGAGGCCAGGCCAGCGGTGCCCGGAACGGCAATCGGTACCAGGGCCGCAACAAGACCGGCGCCCAACAGGGACAGCCCGGTAATGACCCGTCCCCTGCCCAGCCGGGACGCTTCCGTCACGGACTCACGCAGGGCAGCCGTCGGTGCCGTCCGCACCGTGCCGCGTGCCGAAACGAGGGAGGCGCCCGCCGCTGCGGCAACGCTGACGGCTACGGCCGCCAGGGCCGGCAGCGGGCTGAAGGCCAGGACGAAGGTCTCCGGAAGCACGCCGCCGGCAGCGAACTGCTTGCCGAGGAACCATGCCAGCAGGTAACCGGGGGCCGCCCCCAGTACGGCGGCAGTGCCGGAAACCAGCAGGACTTCACGCACCACAAGGCCAAGGGTCTGGTTGGCGCCTGCGCCGACGGCGCGCAGCATCGCGAATTCCCGGCGCCGCGCCATGATGGACAGGGACAGGGTTCCGGCGGTCACAAAGACCGCGGTCATCACGGCAACACCCGCCAGCGAGCCGCTGAGCAGCAGCAGCGTCGACCTGGCGGCGGATCCGCCCAGGTTCTCCACGTCTCCGCGGCGGTCCCCGGTGTAGCCGACGACGTCGCCTACCTGGGCCTCGATGTCCTCGGACAGCTGCGCCGGACGGACGCCCGATTCGGCGATCACCCCCACGGTTGCCACCGCGTCTCCGTGCGGCCAGAGGGCTTCCGCGCCGGCTGCGCTGAGGAAGGCAGCCGGCCCGGTGTCCACTCCCGCTTCGGGCGACGCGAGGCCGGACACGGTGTATTCCGTCGCCTCCCCGCCGTGGGTCAGGGTCAGGACGCTTCCCGGTTCCGCCCCGAAGGATTCATCCACTACCACCTCCCTTACGCCGCGGGGTGCCTCCCCGGCGGTCAGTGTGTACGGGGTCAGGACGGCGGAATCCCAGGCGGCGCCGGAGACGGCCGTACCGTCGGCGGTGGCCAGCGGAAGGTCGATGGTGCCGACGGCCCGTTCGACTCCCGGGACGGCCGCGATCTCCTCTACGGCGTCGGCGGGGAGCAGGACGCGCTCGGCGAAGGGGGTATCCATGTCTTCGACCACCGGATGTGCCTGCGGGGCACCCACAACGACGTCGGCCCCCTGCATGCGCTGCGGGGCAATCCCGCCGCGGGTTCCGGATTCAATCAGGACGCCCATCGCGGTGATGAGCGCGGCGCACAGGAACACGGCTACGAAAACCCCGGCGAATCCGCCGCGGTGGTGCCGGATGGATGCTTTGGCAAGGGTCCACATGTCAGTTCTCCCCCAGACGGGCCATGCGTTCACTGACATCGAGGGCGGTGGCGCCGGTCATGCTGCCGTCGAGGCGCCCGTCCGCGAGGAAAAGCACGGTGTCGGCGGAGCCGGCGGCCACGGGATCGTGGGTCACCATGATGACGGTCTGACCCAGGGCCGAAACGGTGTGCCGGAGCAGGTCCAGGACCTGGCGTGCCGTCACGGAGTCCAGGGCCCCGGTGGGTTCATCTGCAAAGACCGCGTCGGGTCGGGTGATCAGGGCCCGGGCGATAGCGGCCCGCTGCTGCTGCCCGCCGGAGAGTTCCTGGGGCTTGCGTTCCCCCAAGCCGGCCAGTCCCACCGCGTCCAGTACGTAGTCGAGCCAGACGTTGTCCGTGGCCCTCCCGGCCAGCAGCAGCGGCAGGGTGACGTTCCGGGCCACCGTCAGCTGGGGGAGCAGGTTGTAGGACTGGAAGACGAAACCCACGTGGTCCCGGCGGAAGCGGGTCAGGGCCTTGCGGTGCAGGTGGGAGATCTCGGTGGTGCCCAGCAGCACGGTGCCGCTGTCAGGGGCATCGAGCCCGGCTGCGCATTGGAGGAGCGTGCTCTTGCCGGAACCGGACGGTCCCATGATGGCGGTGAAAGTCCCCGCCGGAATGGCCAGGGACACATCGCGGAGGGCCGGCACCGCGGCGTTGCCGGAGCGGTAGCTCTTGGACACACCCTGCAGCTGCAGGGCTGCAGGGCCGGAGAATTCAGAAGCGTCGGTAAACATCGGATCATCCTTTGATCGGACCGGGAACGGGAAAACCTGCTGACTTCGACGCTACGGATCGGGGAAACCGGATCCGATACAGCCAACAGCCCGGTTTGGGGTATAGCTGGCTATACCGACAGCGGAGTAGGGCTCGGGCATAATTCAACGGGTGAGACTCCCCGACCCCGCCGCAGCCCGGATCAAGGACACGGGTTTCCTTGTGCGCGAGGGCTGGTACTGGCTGGCCTCCCTGGGCCTGCTAGTGGCCGGGATCGCGCTGCTGCCGTTCGTGGCGCTGGGGGTGGGCCTGTACGCGGTTCCGGTCTTCCTTGCGGCCGTAAACCGGCTCGCGTCCCGGGCGCAGGCCCGTTCGGCGTCGTTCTCTTCCGCGGTCATTCCCTTTGACCGCCGCCGTCTCGCCGGCAGGCACTCCTTCACCGAGCTGGCAGCCCTGCTGAGCGCTCCGGAAACCAAGCGGGATTTGTCCTGGCTGCTGTTCCACTGTGCGTTTGCCGTGCTGGCAGCAGCGCTGGCCCTCGCGCTTCCCTTCGGCGCCGTGCTCTATGTGGCGACGGCACCCTTTTGGCAGCTCTTCCCGCCGGATGCGCCGCTGGAACTGACCATCTTCGTCCGCAGCTGGGGCGACGCCGTCCTGATGATGCTGCTGGGACTCGTGTATGCCGCCGCGGGATGGGTGCTGCTGCCGTGGCTTGCCCGGAGGTTCAGCGCAGCCACCCTGGCCATCCTTTCCCCACGGAGGTACGCGGACCTGGCCCGCCGGATCTCCGACCTCTCGGCGGCCCGAGCCAGTGCCCTCGCCGCCCACGCTGCAGAGCTGCGCCGGATTGAACGCGAACTGCACGACGGCGCGCAGAACCGGCTGGTCGGCGTCGTCATGATGCTGGGCCTGGCGCAGCGCGCCGCCGAAACCGACCCGGCCGCCGCCGTACCCTTTATCGGCCGGGCCCAGGACGCCGCCTCCGAAGCGCTCGCCGGGCTGCGCGCCGCGGTGCACGACATTTATCCGCCGGTCCTGGACGAACTTGGCCTGGGCGGTGCTGCTTCCGCCCTCACCAGCCGCTCACCCATACCGTGTTCCCTGAACGTGGACGGCCTGCTCCGTGCCCCTGCCGCGGTGGAATCGGCGGCCTACTTTGTCCTCGCGGAAGCCCTGACCAACGCGGCGAAGCACTCCGGCGCGTCGCGGATCGACGTGGTGCTGCGGACTGAATCAACCCCGAAGGGAGACGTCCTGGTGATTTTGGTGAACGACGACGGCCGCGGCGGCGCAACGGCGGACCCGGCAGCGCCCGCCGGGTCGACCCAAGCGGCCGACGTCCGCGGATCCGGCACCGGCCTGGCCGGAATTGCCCGGCGTGCTGCCGCTTTCGGCGGCCGGCTCGTGCTGAACAGCCCCGACGGCGGACCGACGAACATCAGGGTGGAACTGCCGTGCGCCTTCTAATCGCCGAAGACGATGCCCTGCTGCGGGCCGGGCTGGAACTGCTGCTGCGCGGCGAAGGGTTCGATGTTGTCGGTTCCTGGGACAACGCCGATGACCTGCTGGCGGCCTTTACCCCCGGCAGCGCGGACGGCGCCGTGCTGGATGTCCGGATGCCGCCGACCTTCACCAATGAAGGGCTGCGGGCCGCCCTGGAACTGCGGAACCGGGTTCCGGATTTCCCGGTGCTGGTGCTTTCCGCGTACGTGGAGGACCGCTACGCCAGCCGGCTGCTGGCCTCCGGGGCGCAGGGGGTGGGCTACCTGCTGAAGGAACGCGTGGGCAACGTCGGCGAGTTCGTGGACGGCCTGCGGCGCGTGGCCGCCGGCGGAACCGTGATGGACCCGGAAGTCATTGCCCAGCTGTTCAGCCGCCGCAGCAGCCAGGATCCCATCCGGTCCCTGACTCCGCGCGAATTCGAGGTGCTGGGGCTGGTCGCTGAAGGGCTGGGCAACACCGCCATTGCCTCGGCCATATCGGTGTCCGAAACCGCGGTCAGCAAACACATCGGCAACATCTTCGCCAAGCTCGGGCTCGCGCAGTCGGACAGCGGCCACCGCCGGGTGCTGGCAACCCTCGCCTACCTCCGTTCCTGACCGCCGGGCCCGCCGTGCAGGCCACGCCGGCCACGGAAGACACGTACTGCGGCTTTCGTGCCGGGTCTTGTTTCCCGGACGGCACCAGTGCCAAGGTGTGATGCACTATCACCGGGCGCAGGAGGGCACACGTGGGACCAGACGGCGGAAAGGTAGCGCTGATCACCGGTGCCTCGCGCGGCATCGGCCGGCGCGTGGCGGAGCGGCTGGCAGCGCAGGGGACCGCCGTCGTCGTCAGTTACCGCCGGAACGCCGCACTGGCTCTGGACGTGGTGGCCCGGCTGCAGGAACTCGGGGGCAGCGGCATCGCCGTGCAGGCCGATGTGGAGAACCCCGAGGACATTGACCGGCTCTTCGACGCCGCAGCCGAGAAATACGGCCGACTGGACTACTTCATCAACAACGCCGCCGCCGCGGCGTTCAAGAACGTGGTGGACCTGAAATCGCATCACCTGGACCGGGCCTACGCGGTGAACGTACGCCCCTTTGTCCTCGGCGCGCAGGAGGCGGTGAAACTGATGGACGACGGCGGCCGGATTGTTGCGCTCACCAGTTACGGCAGCTCCCGGGCCTTCCCCGCATATGCCGCCCTCGGCTCCTACAAGGCCGCGGTGGAATCCTTCGTCCGGTTCATGGCCGCCGAATTCGGTCCCTACGGCATCAACGTCAACGCCGTGAACGGGGGACTGATCGAGTCCGACTCGCTGGACTACTTCTATTCCCTCGAGGGGATGGCGCCCCTGTCCGGCATTGTTGCCCGCCTGCCGAAACGCCGGCCCGGCACCGTGGACGAAATGGCCGCCGCCGTGGAGTTCCTGCTCTCCGACGGCGCCGAATACATCACCGGCTCTGTCCTGGTGGTTGACGGCGGACTCTCGGTGATTGCCCCGCCGTTCCACTCCGACGCTTCCGGCCCGCCGGTCTCCCTGCCGGAGAGGCCCACCCGGGGCGGGCGCCCGTAACAGTGCAGTACCGACTGAAAGGAAGCAGCAGTGAGCTACGATCCCGCCCGCTACCGGAACTACTTCGAACACTCCCTGACCTACGCGGCCGGCTTCGCGCGGAACGTGGCCCGGTACGCGGACCGGCTGGCCCTGGCTGATCCGCTGTCCGGCCGGGAGTTCACCTACGCCCAGCTCGGCGATGCCGTGGACTCCGTGGCGCGTGCCCTGGCTGAACGCGGCGTCGGCCGCGGGGACCGGGTGATGTATCAGCTCTACAACGGCGTCGAATTCGCCCTGCTCTACCTGGCTACCCAGCGGCTGGGAGCGGTCAGTGTCCCGGTGAACTACCGGCTGGCACCTGCGGAAACCGCGCACATCCTGAAAGACAGCGATCCGGCCGTGTTCGTGGTGGACGCCGAGCACACCGGCACCGCGGCGCAGGCACTGGAGCTGGCCGGAGTTTCTCCGGTGGTCCTGGTGGCCGGCGGGAACGGCACCCTAGGAGAGGACTTCGGCTCCGCCGTCGACGCCGCGTCCGGGGACCTGCCCGACCTCCCCGCGGACTTCTCCACCTTCGAGGAGAGCACCCGCTTCTACACTTCGGGCACCACGGGCATGCCCAAGGGCGTCCCGCTGCCGTCCATCGCCGAGGTGATGAGTGCCCACGACGTGATCATGCACTTTCCACTCAGCCCGTCCGACCGCACCCTGAACATGACGCCGTGGTTCCACCGGGGCGGGCTGCACTCCGGCGGCCCCAACCCGGTGTTCTATATCGGCGGGTCGGTGGTGCCGCTGCGTAGCTTTAGCCCGGCCACGGTGCTGGACTGGGTGCCGGAGCTGGGGCTGACGTACCTCATCGGTGCACCCACCACCCTGGAGATGATCGCCGTCGAACAGGAAAGGAACCCGAGGAACCTGGAGACGCTGCGCGGCATCGTCACCATGGGTGCACCGCTGGACCGCTCCGCTGCCATCCGGTACCAGGAGCTGCTCACGCCGCGGATCTTCAACGGCTACGGAACCACCGAGGGCTTCTGGAACACGTTCCTTCGGCCCGAGGACCTCCCCGCCCATGCCGGCAGCGCCGGGCGCGCGTGTACGGACGACGACGTCGCCGTCGTCCGCGTGTTTGAGGGCCGCCGCGGGCAGCCGCACGAACTGGCGGCCCGGGACGGCAGCGAAATCGGCGAGGTGATCATGCGCTCGCCGAAATCCGGGTTCAGCTACGCCAACCTGCCCCACGTCGAGGAGGAGAAGTTCCACGACGGCTGGCTGTACCCGGGGGACATGGCCACCTGGGACGCCGAAGGGTACGTGACCATCATGGGCCGGACGGACGACATGATCATTTCCGGCGGCGAGAACATCCATCCGGTGCAGGTGGAGGCTGCGCTCGCGGACCATCCCGGTGTCCTGGAGTCCGTGGTGGTGGGCGTGCCCGACGACCGGTGGGGCCAGCGCGTGGTGGCGTACGTGGTGCGCCGGGATGCGGAGCTCGACGCCGACGGGCTGGACGCCTTCTGCAGGGCGCATCCGGGGCTGGCCGATTTCAAGCGGCCCCGGGGCTACCGCTTTGTCGACGAGGTGCCGATGACCGCCACCGGCAAGAAAATGCACTACAAGGTGGCGGATTCCGCGGCGCAGGACTGGCTGGACGGGCGGATGCACATCCCTGCGCCGGTGCGGAAGGCGGACTAGATGCATGAGCGGGTGGTCATCACCGGAATGGGTGCCGTGACACCGCTCGGCGGGACCTGGCGCGAAACCTGGGCGGGGCTGAAGGAAGGGCGCAGCGGGATCGATCGGATCACGGCCTTCGACGCCTCGGACTTTCCCACCCGGATAGCCGGGGAAGTGAAGGACTTCGATCCGGCACAGTACCTTCCGGTGAAGCGGCTGCGCCGGTCCTCACGCGCGTCGCAGCTGGCGGTGGCTGCCTCGCGGGAGGCAGTGGCCGACGCCGGTTTGGGGCCTTCGCTGGAAGGTGCGGACGCGGCGGTGATCATCAACAGTGCCGTCTCCGGGTATCCGGAGATCCAGTCCGCCACGGAAATCTTCGCCCGCGACGGGCTGCGTCCCATCAGTCCCAGCTTCGTGGCGTCGTCGCTGACGAACATGCCGGCCTGCGAGGTGGCCATCGACCTGGCGGTCCACGGTCCGGTCAACGCCAGCGCCCTGGCCTGCGCCAGCGGCACCGCTGCCCTGCTTGAGGCCCGGCGCACCCTGCTGGCCGGCGATGCGGACGTGGTGGTTGCCGGCGGAACCGATGCGGCCATTACCTCCGTGATGTTCGCCGGACTGAGCGCCATGCGCGGGCTGTCCCGGAACAACGATTCCCCGCAGGAAGCCAGCCGGCCGTTCGATGCCGACCGGGACGGGTTTGTCTTCGCCGAGGGAGCGGTGGTGTGTGTGCTGGAACTGCTCAGCCATGCCCGTGCCCGCAATGCCGAGGTGTATGCCGAAATCCTGGGCGGGGCACTGACGTCCGATGCGTTCCATATTGTCGCTCCCGACCCGTCCGGGCAGTACGCTGCCGAAGCCATCTGCCACACCCTGGACCGGTCCCGGCTGAACCCCGAGGACGTGGACCTGATCTGCGCCCACGGCACCTCTACGCAGGCCAATGACCGCACCGAAACCTTAGCTCTGCACACCGCTTTCGGCGAACATGCGCCGTCGCTCGCGGTGACGGCACCCAAGTCCATGACCGGGCACCTCATCGGCGCTGCCGGGACCCTCGGGTCACTGCTCTGCGGGATGGCGATCCGCGAGGGCGTCATTCCGCCGACCCTGAACTACACGACATCGGATCCGGAGTGCGATCTGGACTATGTGCCCGGGTCGGCCCGGGAATCCCGGGTGCGGTATGCGCTGACGAACGCGTTCGGGTTCGGCGGGCAGAACGCTGTGGCGGCGTTCGGGCCGGTGTAGCTGGCGAGGGTCCTGTGGGCCCGGGACGCTGGGCTTGTCGTGGGGCGGGCTGTTGTGGGACGGGGTGGGGGGCTCCTGCGGGCCCGGAACGGCGGCAACGAAATTTCCGCGCTCGCAGAGCTCGCGGGAAATATTAAAGCCGCCTTCCTCCGGGCCCTCCGGTGCCCTCGAGCCCGCCGGTGACTCCGACGCCTGAGCCCTCCCGGTGACTCCGACGCCTGAGCCCTCCCGGTGCCTCCGGTGCCTGAGCCCTTCGGGCTCCTCAACGGAGAGTTAGACCCCGGCCGTTTCCAGTTCGGGAGCCTCTTCCGGTGCCGCAGGTTTCTTCCGGTTTCCGGCGTTTACGGCAAGGGCGGCAAGCCACACCGAGACCGCCCCGAGGGCAAGGCCGGCGAAGACATCCAGGACGTAGTGCCAGCCGAAGTACACCGTTGCCAGCGTTGTCAGGACGAAGTAGACCCACATGGCCCAGCGGGCCAGCTTCGGCAGCCGGGTCAGATGCGCCACCAGTGCTGCCGTAAAGACGATGGAGGTGTGCAGGGAAGCGAACGCGGCAATGCCGTGAACGGAGCCTGTTGCAAACGGATCTGCCAGCACTTCGATCCTATTCTCGTACAGGGAGTCCTGCAGGCCCGAGACGGCTGTTTCGGGCAGATCGGCGAATGGTGTGGCGTCGTAGTAGATCGGACCCATGGACGGCAGGGCGTAGTACGTTACGGTCCCCAGAATCCAGTTGAAGGACAGGGCGGTGGCGTACCAGGCACCGCGCTGCAGGTTGTCGGACCACACCAGTGCTGCGGCGAGGGAGAACGGTACAAAGACCATAAACAGCATGTAGACGCCGGAGAGCAGATCTGCGCTGAAGCCTGTGCCCAGCAATTCGTGCAGGATGTCGCCGGGGAAGTTGCCGCCTGCCAGCCATTTGTCCGAGCGCTCAAGCATGGAATCGGTCAGGTGCTCCTGCAGGAAGGGCAGGAAACTCTTCAGGTTCCGGTAGGACAAATAGGCAAGGTAGAAGGTGATCAGGCCGGCCACCGCCACAGCCAGCCGCGGTCCGGACCAGCGGGTCTGCAGCACATTGGAGGTGGCGGATCGCAGCCCGCCCAGTTCGCGGCGTCGGGCCAGCACCCGGGGAACGACGTCGGCGGCGATCATCAGGAGCACCATTAACGGCAGCCGGACATAGCTCGGGCCCAGGAACCCTTCCGGATCGCGCACGGGGAGGCCCGCTGCCAGAGCGGTCACCAGCATGACCACGGTAAAAACGACCGAAACGATGAGGGGAACGCCGAAAAGGCGGCTCCAGGCAGGGCGGACGGAGCCGGCTTCGATATTCATGAGATATTTTTATCCCACAATCGGTATAAACCTGTTATCGAGGCGCCCCTGTCGTCAGCATGCTTTCAATCACACCTGCCGGCTGCCCCCTGCGGCCTCCGGTTATGGGCTGTCCCGGTGTCTTCTGCCCGCTCTTCGGGGCGGGGCCTGGCGGGCCGGGCCTTCTGTCCGATCTCTCCCGGCGCCGGCCCGGCCTGCTCCCGGATGTTCGAGTCTGTGCCTGAATTCCTACTTGTTCAGGGCTGCGTCCAGCTCTTCCTGGATGGCGTCGTAATCCACGGAGTCCAGTTCCAGGATCCGGTTGTCGAGGATCAGCGAGGGGGTACCCGGAAGCTGGAGATCCTGGGAATCCTCCAAATCCTGGGCCACCCGGTCCCTCACGGCATCCGAGGCGTAATCGGCACGGAACTTCTCTGTATCCAGCCCGAGGTCCGCGGCGTAAGAGACGAAGGTGTCCTCTACGGTGTCCATGTCCTGGCTCTTCCAGTCCTGCTGGTGCTCGAAGACGGACGAGGCCATCTGCTCCAGGGCGCCTTGCTCCGCTGCGGCTTCCACGGCCCGTGCCGCCGGCGCTGCGTTCTGGTGCTTGGGCAGGGGATAGTTCCGGACCAGAATGCGGACGTCGTCCCCGTAGTCGTCCTTGGCCTCCTGGATCAGCGTGTCCATGGCGGCGCAATAGGGGCACTGGTAGTCGGTAAAGAGCACCAAGGTGGCTTTGGGGTCTGCGGGGTCTGTGATGGCCCTCGCGTCGTCAGGAGCCACCTGGTCCATCCGGTCGGCGGGGATGGAAGCGTCCGCCGACGGGCTGGCGGATGCCTCTGCCGTGGCGGTGCCTCCGGAGGATTCCGAATCGGACGCCGCACAGGAGACTAAGGTTCCGGCTGCGAGCAGCCAGGCAACAATCAGGGCGAGGATGCTCTTGCGCATAGTTCCTTTCGGTACATGTGGGGGATCAGGAGTTGGTGCGCGGCTGCAATCGCCCGCGACGGTGGTGTCTGCTCCAATGCGAGTCCATCGTCAGGCCGGCCTGCGCGCCCGCTATTTTCGATGTTCGCACCGGATCAACCGGCCCGGTAGCCGCCTCTTCCGCATGGACCTATAGCATTTTGATATGGCTGACGCGTGGCCGAACCTTCAGGTGCTGGAACTGTTCCTTGCCGTGGTGGACGAAGGCAGCGTAGCTGCCGGGGCACGGAAACTGGGCATGGCCCAATCCAATGCGAGCCGTTCCATTGCCGATTTGGAAGCGGATTTGAAAAGTCCGCTGCTTGAACGCAGCCCCCGTGGATCCGTACCTACCGCAATGGGACGGTTGCTGGCTGATTCTGCCCGGGAACTGCTGGATTCCGCGCGGCGCTTCAACGACGCGGTGCGTACCAGTCGGAGCGGCGGAACGATGGAACTTCGGGTGGGTGCCAGCCTGACGATTGCGGACATGCTGTTGCCGGCCTGGCTGGCTGAGCTGAAGCGCCGCTTGCCGCAGGCCCGTATTGACGTGCGGGTGGAGAACTCGGCGCAGGTTATCGAGGAAGTGCAGCGCGGCACCCTCCAGCTGGGGTTCGTGGAGACTCCGAATCTGCCGGTGCGCTTGAACGCCCTGGTGGTCCGAGAGGACGAGCTGGTGCTGGTTGTTGCCCCGTCCCACGAGTGGGCCGGCCGGACCCGGATCGGGCTCCAGGAACTGGCGGCAACTCCGCTCGTGGTTCGGGAGGCCGGTTCGGGCACCCGGGAAGCGCTGCAGGAAGTCCTTGCCGGGTACGACGTCGTTGAACCGGCCCAGGTGCTGGGCAGCAATGCTGCGGTGCGGGTTGCTGTTGCAGCCGGTGCCGGACCTGCGGCACTGAGCGAACTGGTGGTGCGCGACCAGCTCGCCAGCGGGGAGCTGCTGCGGGTTCCCTTCGAAGGGGAGGGAATCAGCCGTCCCCTGACGGCCATATGGTCGGGTCCGCGCCGGCTGACCGGAGTTGCCGCCGAGCTGGTCGCGGTGGCGGCCGGCCGGGCCTAGGCCGAGCCGGTGGCGTGGCGTGGCGGTGGCGGTTACGGCCGAACCTGATGGTCGAGTGGAGGTAGTCGGACGGCACAAAAGGGTGCCTTCACAGCAACTGCCACCTGCGGGAAAACCGTACCGCGGGAGCGGCTCAGAACGGCGGTACGGTTTCCTCTGGTGCCGTGGGCTCCGTGCCCGTGCCCGTGACCCTGCCCGCGGCCCTGCCTGTGTCCTTCTGAGTGAGCAATGGTCCGAGTTCCAAGAAAGGCTCTGTCCGGTAGACGCGTCCGATCGGTGAAGTCCACTCGATCACTCCGGGTGTCGGTTGGCAGGCTTTCCAGTAGCCGAGAGTCTTGAATCGGTGGTGCCTGCGGCAGAGGTGTTCCAGGTTCCCGTGGTCAGTGGGACCGCCGCGCGCCCAATCGATGGTGTGGTCGATGTCCGCATTAGCGGTACTGACCCGGCAGCCGGGGAACCTGCACGTCCCGTCCCTCGCCCGGAGCCAGCGGCGAAGCCCTGCCGGAACCTTTCGCCGTCGTCCCACCCCTAGGATTTCTCCCGTTGCCGGGTCCTGGGCGAGTCCGGTCCAGCCGACAGCGTTCCGAGCCAGCCTGCGGGCCTCATCGGCGCTGATCGGTCCATACCCGTGCAGTTCGGCGGGCCGATCGTCGGCTCCGAAAAGGGTTTCGGCGTTGATCAGGACCATGACCTCTGCCCGTGGCACGGCACCGGCGTCATCGCATCCGGTTCCTCCAGGGCTTGCCTTCCTCCGACCCGCACCGGCGCCACTCCCGGGCCGCGCTGGGGTGGGGGCGGCTGTGCCGAGGCCGCCCATAAGCAACTGGGCGAGGATATCCGCACGCAGCTGATCCGCGGTCCGGGTATCCCCGTCCACCTGCTCACCCCGTGCTGCCTTACTGAGGGCCGTGTAAATCTGCTGCGCTTCCGCTGCCCGCAGGTGGGCCGACAGACAGGACATGCCGTCCTCTTCCCGGTCCAGGGTCACCTTGCGCTGCTCGAACGCGGACTGGTGGTGTTTGCTGACCGTGTCCGGAAACTTCCGTACGCGCAACGCCCGGGCTTTGGTGGAGAACTGGGCCCGGGTCCGCCCCTCCGCAGCTTTCAACAGATCGGACTCAAATTGCGGAAGCACCTCGCCGGGAACCTGTTGGCACTGATCCAGCACCACCTGAGCGTGCTGGTAGGAAAGCCGTCCTTCTTCCATGGCGGTCAGGGTGGCGGTGTGGGTGCTGCAGAGTTTGCCGGCCTCGAATGTCAGCCGCTGCCCGGTCACCTGCGGCACGTTCAGGATGGTGGCGCATTCGGACGCTGCAAGGCTAAAGGCCATTCCCGGGTCGACTTTCCCCGACGCAGCGGAGAAGCTGTCCCGGAAAAACTCCCGCATCCGGTTGATCAGGCGGGTCTCCTGCGCCTGTGCCCAGGAGACCAGATGCGCCATCTGGGTCAGGGCCTCGCCGACTGTCTGCTCGTCAAAGGATTCTAGGTTCTGTAGGGCCAGCGATCCGGTGAAACCATCCGGATATCCTTCGGCAGCACTTCCGGCTGCGGTGGCTGTGGAACCTTCGGGGCCAGCTGGCCCGGCGAACGTGGCCCGGGCCGCGTCAACAGCCAGTTCCGCCCGGAACACGGCTAGAGTGCAGCGGTCGCGGAGCGCATCCGCCTCGCCAGTCTGCCCGGTTGGCTGCTGGTCTTTCCTGCCTGGTTCTTCGGTTGTCCGTCCGGTGTTCCCGAGCTGATCCATGCCTTCAGGATTTCATCCGGCACTGACATTTCCGGACCCAAAACCGGCCGGAAACGCCCTCCTCCCGAAACCAAAAATACCTGTCTTTTGAACGCGACTACCTGCGCGCCTGAACGAATCGCGCGGCCCACGGTGACACGGCGTCCCTTCCCATGAACCATGTGCCCTGACCAGCGGCAGACTACGTCGGGGGCGCGGACCTACCGCTGGTCCCCGAGCCGTGCAATACGTTCCCGGGCTGCTTTCTCGCTGGGCCCCTGAGACCCCAAACCGAACCGGATGACACCCAAAACAAGTTTCACGGGAAACATCATCGGCAGCGGAACCGGTCCCAGACGCGGCGCCTTCAGTCCGAGCAGTTCCCGGTGCTTCGGCTCCAGGGATGCAACCGCGCCGGCGAAAAGCACCCGATATCCGGGCAGCTGGTTCTTCGGCAGCGGAGGACGGCGCAGAAACCGCAACGCCTCCTGGACATAGTCGCCGTTGCGCAGCTGGGTATCGTAGGAAGCCATCTGCTTGCGCAGCTCGGCCTCGGACCGGGGCGGATCGGGAATCCCCATCAGCTCCCCGGCCACCGCCCACTCCGCCACATAGGCGTCCGGCCCGCCCGGAATCGGCCCGCCGTAGCGCTGGTGCGAGGACAGGAACGCGTCGGTGAACGCCAAATGCACCCAGCGGGCAATCTCCGGATCGTTCGCCGAATAGGGCCGCTCGACGTCGTCGGCGTCCACATAGGTGCCGTGCACGCGTTCGTGCAGGCGCAGCACCCAGTCCGACCCGGACTTCGCCGCCGCCGTGGACCCGTAGGTGACGGTGAAGATCCAGCGGATGGTCCCGGCCAGCCGGCCCAGCGGGTCCTCCTTGTAGTCGGAGAAGTCATGCACTCCCGCCATCGCGCCGGGGTGCAGGGCCTGCAGCAGCAGCGCCCGGACCCCGGCGATGATGGTCGTCATGGAGCCGTGCACCGCCCAGACCGCGGAATCCGGACCGAAGTGGCCGACGTCGTCGCCCTTCGCCAGGTCTCTCTCCCACTGCGGGACCTCGGCGGCGTTGTTGCTGAACGTGCCGATCAGCTGGCGCCGCCAGGACTCGATGAACCGGGGAGGGGAAAGAGCGCTCATCTTCACCAGTGTCCATCCGGCCGGACCGCTTGCCTAGTGCCCCTTGTGAGGACCTCGGGCACGCACGCTACGCGCGCGGGCCGCGGCCCGGTGCCTCGTCCCGTTGGTGCCGCTGGAAGGCCAGCACCGGGGCCGCTGCGAAGAACAGCAGCGCGGCGAGCCACAGAATGCCGGAAACGTTCCCCAACGGCCCCAACGTTCCGAGCAGGATGCAGAGAACGCCGGCGAGCATCACGGCGTTTACCGCGTACTTGTCTTTCATCTCTTTCATCTCTTTCATCTCTTTCATCTCATTGCCTTTCCAGAGCAGGATGTGTCTACCGCAACAGGATGTCCACCGACCGGGAGTTGCCCAGACCGCGCTCGAGCACGCCGGAACGGTTGGTGACGTCGTCGCGCAGGATCTCCGTGACCGAACCGAGGAAGCGGGACAGGTCCACCTTGTCCTCCGGCGCGGCGAGCAGCAGCTGGAAGCCGAACTCGTGCAGCGCATTGATGGACGCCTCGGCAAAGGACAGGGACGACTTAACAAACGCCTCGTCCATCATCACGGTTCCGTACGTGCTGAAGCCCTGCGAAACAATGCCCAGCTGGTACGCCAGTGCGGAGGCCATGATGAACGCTGTGAAGCGCTGGCCCTCACCGCCGGACATCAGCGAGGCCTGCAGGTTGGTGTACGTGTGTCCGTTGGCGAGGCGGTGGGTGCAGGTGATGGTCACGTGCGAGCGGACATCCAGCACCTCGGCCCGCCAGCGCTTCTCCTCCGGGTCCTTCAGCCGGTCCACCAGACCCTCGAGCGCAGCGTACCGGGCGTCCATATCGGCCTTGTCCTGCCGGGAGCCCATCATCGGCAGCGCGTTCTTCAGCTCGGTGCGGAACTTGTACGCGGCGTCGGGAATGGTGGTGGCCACCTCGATCTCCAGGTGGCTGCCGGCATGGTATTCCACCCGGCGGAGCACGGAGTTCAGCGGCAGCAGCCGCGAGGAGATGCTGCGGCGCTCCTCGTCCAGCAGCTGCAGCAGGTCGCTGAACCGCTCGTAGGTGCGGTTGTTGAAGTACTCGCTGAACTCGGCCTCGCGCTGCGGCAGGCCCTCGGTGATGATGCCCTCGAACCGGTCCTCGTACGCGCCGGCAGCCTCCACGGAGGTGCCGAAGTCCGAGCCCCACTTGTCCGAGAACGTCTCGAAGGTCCGCTCCAGCTTCGCGCGGGTTTCCAGCAGGGTCTTCTCCAGCCGGGCCTGCTCGGTGATCAGGGCGCGCTCCACCTCGCCGGCGGCTTCCTTCAGCCGGGCGGCGTCGGTCAGGTCCCCGAACGGGTCAAACAGTTCGGCCAGCGCGGTGCGCAGCCCCTCGGACAGCGCCCCGGGAGCCTTTGCGGAGAGCGCGGTGCGGCGTTCGACGGCGGCGGCCAGCTCGGCGTCGAGCCGCGCCGCTTCGCCCTTGAGCCCGCCGACCTTCTCCGTGGCGGCGGTCAGGTCCAGCTCGGCGGTGTCCAACTCGAAGCGGATCTGCTCCAGATCCGCGTTGGCGTCCCGGGCCGTTTCCAGCCGCTCGGTGGCCTGTTCGACGGCGGCGCGCGCCTCGTCCGCGGAGAGTTCCTCCCAGCTCCGGGTGTCCTCGGCGACGCGGCGGACCGCGGCCAGCCGGCGGACAATTTCATCCTGCTCCGCGGCGTGCTGCTTCGAGACGTTGTCCGCCTCTTCGAACACGGAGCGCAGAGCCAGCAGTTCGTTGCCGAGCGCCGCGACGGTGTCCTTGTTATCGAAGCCCAGCACATTGTCGGAGGCCTTGGTGTGGCGGTCGTCCTTTTCGGTGGTGCTGCGGTTGCGCTTGACCGCACCGCCTCTGCTCACACCCTTGGCGACGTCGGCCAGCCCGGCGGGGTCCTCCACGCAGACGAAGTCGTAGTGCGCGGTGATTTTCCGGTGCACCCAGTCGCCCATGGCCGAGTCGTGGGTGAGCAGCTTGGTGATCAGGTCATCGGGGCCGGGTTCGGTGGGGCCATCCAATGGCACGGAGACGTCGATGCAGCGCACGTAGCCCTGCATGTCGTTTTCGCTCAAGTACCGGGTCACCGCGGCCATGTGCTCGCCGGGCACCAATAGGGCGGTGGCCAGGGAACGCAGCGTGCGTTCGGCGGCCGGACGCCACTGGGCGTGCTCGGCGGGCAGGTCGATCAGCTCCGCGGCGAACGGCATGTCGGATTCGTTGATGCCGGTGGCGGCGCAGATCCGGGTGCGCTGGTCCAGGGATTCCTGTCGGATGCTGGACTTGCGGCGGCGGAAGGAGCCGATCTCGTTTTCCAGCTTGGCGATCTGCCCCTTCAGGGACCAGGCCTCGCCGTGCGCGTTGCTGCTGCGCTCCTTGGCGGCGTCCAGGTCTGCGGTGAGGGACTTCAGCAGGTCGGCGGCGCGGCTGCGGGCGGTGACCAGCCCGGCGGGGGAGAAGTCGACGTCGATCCCGGCCGCGGCGAGCTCGTCCCGGAACGCAGTTTCCACGGTTTCGCGGGAGCGCAGCTGCGCGGCGGCCGCGGCGAGCTCCCGTTCCAGGGTGGCGATGGCTCCGCCGCCCTCCGCGGCGTACCGGGCGCTCAGGGCGTCGCGCTGGTCCTTGAGCGTGGCGCGGCGGGTTTCCGCGGCGGACAGTTCGGCATGGGCGGCCGATGCGGCGGCGTCGAGCTTCTTTGCGGTGCGGGAGGCGCCCTCCAGGGCCAGGCGCTGCCGGTAGGCGGGCAGGCCCTCGGTGGTCAGGGCGCGGTTGTGCGCGAGGGCGTCGGCGGCTTCGCGGTAGCGGGTGTGCAGTTCCGGGACGGAGGCAAGGTGGTCGCGCTGCTGCCGGGCGCGTTCGAGCTGGCGGCGGATGCTGCGCAGGTGGCTGAAGTCCTCCACCGCTTCTTCGGCGGCGGTGAGGGTGCGCGGGGTGTCCAGCACGTGGGTGCGGAAGAAGTCATTGACCGTGCCGCCCAGGCCCTTGCCGGTCTGCAGGATGCGCAGCAGGTTGAACGCCTTGTCATCCTCGACGCCGAGCGCCGAGCGGTAGCGTTCGGCGAACATCCGATGCGAATCGAACACCGCGGCGCCGGGCAGCAGCGCCTCGAGGCTGCCCTTGGTGAAGCGGCCGCGGATGCCGGTCTGCAGGGCCGCCAAGTCCAGGGGCTTGTTGTGCACCAGGTAGAACCGGCCCAGGTTGTGTTCGGTGCCGGTGGCCGGCAGGTCCATCACCACGGAGAGGGAGGTGATCTGCCCCAGCCCGTTGTCGAAGGTCAGGCAGACCGCGGACCAGGTGGCGCCGGGACGCTGGTAGGCGGTGCCCGCGCCGTCGTCGGCCCCCTGCGTGCCGAGCCGGCCGCGCATGTAGGAGAAGGCGGTGCGCTTTTCCTCGGCGTTGGTGCCGTTGTTGTTCTGCGCGGCCTCGTTCATGCGGGGGCGGGCGTCCATGACCAGCAGCATGGCGTCGAAGACGGTGGATTTGCCCACGCCGGAATCGCCGGTGAGCAGGGTGCCGGCGCGGTCCACCTTGATGGTGTGCGCGCCGTCGAAGGTGCCCCAGTTCACGATCTGCACGGAGGAGAGCCGGTTCTGGCCGGGGTTGATCAGGTCTCCCATGGGGAGGGTGGTTTCGATGCTCATGCCGGCTCCTCGCCGTCGTTCGTGGCGGGTTCAGTGTCGGTGTCAGCGTCAGTGTCGGCGGGCCCGACGTCGAGCGTCGGGGCGGCGTCGTCGTCCGCTGTTTCACCGTCCCCGGAGAGGGTCTGCATAAAGGTGACGATGTCGCCGATCTGGCTGTAGGGCAGGGCCAGCGGCAGGGCGGGGGAGATGACCCAGACGTTGTCCAGCTCGGTGGGGATGAGCAGGCGGCGGTCCTGGACGAGCTTACGGATGGCGGCGTCCGCGGTGTCCTCCACGGACTTCGCGTCTCGCTGGCCCGGATCCACGTAGGCCTCGAGCACCTCAAGGATGTCCTGCCGGGCGATGGTGGCCTCGTTCCCAGTGCCGGTGTGCCGGTCCAGGATCAGCCGCAAGCGCAGCAGCAGCAGGGTTTCCTCGCGGGTCATTTCACGCTGGCGCTGCAGGGCGGAGGTGTGCGGCTCGGCCATATCCACCGGGCGCAGCAGGGCGACCTTGCGGTCCTCGTCAATGACCAGGGACAGGAACAGTTCGCTCAGCCGCACGCGCAGCTGCTCCTGGTTGTCCACCACGGTCTCGTACACGTTGTCGCTGGAGGTGGCGTCCAGGTAGGGGCCGCGCAGCAACCGGATCAGGGCCTGGCGCAGCTTCAGCGGCAGGGTACCGGTGTCGCCGGGGAACAGTTCCGGGCCGTCGACCAGCAGGTCACGCTCTGTTTCTGCGGTCTCTTCTGCCTGCTCGGCGTCCAGGTCCGGGTTTTCCGGGACGTTCTCGTCCGGGGCGGCGTGGATGGTCTCGCTCATTTTTGTGGGGCTTTCGCGACGGCGACGGCGGGCAGCAGCGCGGTGCGCTCGCTGCCGTCGATCTGGGTAAAGGTAACGGATTCAAGGGTCGGTGTAGTTTCAGGCCCGGCGGCGGAACCGCCGGCGAGCAGGGCACGGATGCTGTTCAGGTGCCGGTGTTCGGGCGGCAGCTGTTCGAAGACCTGGGCCACCGTGGCAGCCGGGCGTGACGCCGTCGCCCGGGAGACGGCGTCGGCCAGCACCCGCCGGTCCGCGCGCGGGGTGCGGGCCGAGCGGTGGATGTCCGCCTCGGTGAACTGCGGCGGTTCGGGCAGGGTGCGCGGGGCGGCGTGGTCCTCGGGGTTGTAGACCCGGACCATGCTCAGGGACTCGAAGCCCGACCCGTACAGCTGCGGGGCGGGGACGACGGCGGCGCGGCGGCGTCCGCGCGGGGCCTTGTGGATGGCGGCCTCGGCAGCGCGGATGAGCTGGCGCAGCTGGACGGATTCGCGGTACTCGTCGCTCTGCACGTAGGTGTGCATGGATTCGGAGAGCCGGCCGTAGATGCGGTGGATTTCGGTGGCCTGGTCCCGCATGTCGGAGATCAGCCGGTACAGGCTCTGCCGGTCTTCGGGGGTCAGGTTGTCCGCGAAGTCGCGTTCGAGCACCTCGGCGATGGCGGCGCGGAAGCGGGCCTGCTGGTCGGCGTCGTTCAGGAAGGCGGTGAAGCCCTCGTAGGTGCGGCCTTCGGCGGTGCTGCGCAGCTTTTTGTCCGCTTCGAGGATTTCGCCCATGGTCAGGCCCTTGGCGGCGTTGGATTCGACCATTTCCTGGCGCAGGTTATGCAGCATTTTTTCCAGGCCGTCGCGCATGCGTTTGAAGTCGGCCGGCAGGGCGGCGGCCAGGTCCAGGATGTCGCGGGCGGCTTCGACGGCGGTGTCCTCCGGCAGCGGCGGGGGAGCCTCGCCGGTTTCCAGGGCGCGGATCATTTCCTCGCGGCGGGCGACCTCTTCTTTAAGCACGGCGATGCGGGCGGCGGGGTCCGGGTTGGATTCCTGGGCAAGGTTTTCCACCCGGTCCAGCAGGGTGGCCAGGCGGGAGGAGTTCAGCGAGGTCTTGTCGCTGCTGAAGCCGTCCAGGTAGGAGAGGAAGCGGGCGGAGGACTCGGTGAGTTCGTAGACGAACTTCCCATCCGCGCGGGGCCGGGCAAGGAAGCGGCGGGCTACCCAGTCATCGGCGTAGTTCCGGCCGGTCCAGTCCTCGCGCAGCTGCACGCCGTCCATGCGGAGACGGTTGAGGAAGCTGTCCGTCATGGCGTGGAAGTCGTCCAGCGGGACCCGCGGCCGGGTTCGGGTGAAGGCTTCGCGGAAGAGTGCCAGCACCCAGGCGTTGACGTTGGTCAGTTTCCAGCCGGGGGCCGCCTGGAGCCGCTGCAGTTCGGCCCAGCGGGCAACGGCGTTTTCGATGAAGGACATGCTGCGCTTTCCGCCCGTGCGGTGGGGAAAAACGGGCCTCCTCGATTTTAGCCGGGTGGGAGGGTGGGGGGTTACTAGACGGGAGACGAAAGCTGCCTGCGGTTGGAGACAACGCCTGGACGCTCCGGTGGTTTCGGGAGCAGCCTTGAACAACTGACAGCTAGCTTGTTTCAAGTTCCAGTGTTATCTGAAAGGCGTGGGTGCGGTGTGAGTCGCCCTGTCCCTACGAAGCTATGGTGGGGCCAAACGTCATATCCCATAACCCTTTCAGCGCCGCAACGTGTCCCGTCGCGTCTACGACCGAAATCCCAGCAGCCGATCTTCAGCCGCCTATACTCGCTCGTACGACTATATGCAGGGTAAATTGGGGGCATCAATGATTGAATGTATCAAAAGCTTGCGCGGTATCGGTCTCTACCACGATGCCAAGAACATCCAAAACTTTACATTCGAACCGGCAACCCTCATCTATGCGAAGAACGGGCTAGGGAAATCGACCTTAACCTCCATTTTTCGCTCGCTCGCGACGGGGGATTCTGCCATCATCGAAGAACGCAGAACAATCGACGGAACAATAGAGCCCACTGTTGTCGTCGAGTTTAGCGACAAAACAGTGTCGTATCAGAAAAACAAATGGTCTTCGAAACGTCCAGAAATCAAGATCTTCGATTCGGCGTTCGTTAACGATAATGTTTATTCTGGAAATGACATCACGTCAGAGCACAGAAAGAATCTACTCGACTTCGCCGTAGGAAATCAGGCGGTTGCTGCAAGGGTCCGTGAGGACAAAGCAATTACGGACCGCAAGACTGCCACTGCTCAAATAAACGCTGTCACTAAAACTCTAACCACCCATGCTCACCCGAAGAGTGTTCCGGTATTCCGAGCACTTCCCAAACATCCTGATAGTAAACAGCAGATTGTTGCTCTTGAACGTAGGCGTGACAATGCTGAACGCACAGCAAGTCTGATGGCTAATGCTCTTCCGGCAAAGTTTGTTCTGCCTGTATTCACCCTAGACAATATTTTCGAAGTCCTGAATCGCACACTAGACGATATTCACGCTGAAGCGGAATCACGTGTTGCTGAGCACTCCCATCGCTTGGGGGGTGAGGATCCACAGAGTTGGCTTAGTCAGGGCCAAAATTATGGTGATGAAGAGACCTGTCCTTACTGTGGTCAATCAACGATTGGCGTTGACCTCATAAAGATGTATCAGAGCCACTTCAATGAGGCATATGTTCGATTGAGAAATGATGTATCCGATGCCAACCGCTTAGTAGAAACAGCGTTATCAGGCTCGCTTTTGGAGTCTTTGGAACAACACCGGGAGATTGTAAACGGACGCCTCTCATTCTGGGCTGGTTATGTCGACGGTGTTCAACACCTAGATGCCAGAATGGACGAGCTGGCAGCTTCAACACTCGCGAATCTCAGAGAACTGTTGCGCGAACTTTTGGCGAAGAAAAGCATCGCTCCAACCGAAAAAATCGGTACTATTGATAGCCGCTCCGAGGCTGATGAACTATGGGAGCAATTTCAGGGCATATATAGTGACCAAAACTTAATTGTCGGTGCCTACGAGTTGCTAATTGAAAGCTTTAAGACCGATTTGCAGGGTGAGGATGTCGGACGTTTACACACTCGCATAGCGGATCTGGAGTTGTCACAGTCTCGCCATTCAGCACCAGTGATCGCCCTCTTCGAAGAACTAGCGAGTGCAGAAAGTGCACTAGCCAGGGCTGAGAGCGAAAAGAACGCAGCACGAGCTGAACTCACCAAAGTTATGAAAGCGACCCTAGATCAATATCGCACTAAAATCAATGAGAACCTCAAGCGCTTGGGGGCTAAGTTTGCGATCGATCAAATAAGTACCAATTATCTAGGCGGTACCGCCCGAACAGATTATGGGCTTGTGCTTCGCGGCAAGAATGTACCGCTCACCGGCGGTCAACCATCCTTCGCAACGGCATTGAGCGACGGTGACAAGCGGACTCTGGCCTTCGCATTCTTTGCTGCTTCAATTCAGTCTGATAGTAACCTTGGGCAAAAAGTTGTTGTTATCGATGACCCAGTCAGTAGCCTGGATAGTGGACGTAGGACATCGACCGGCCAGATGATTCAGGAAATTTCCAAGAGTTGTAGCCAAATCGTCTTGCTCGCGCACGACGAGTACTTCCTTGAATCGGTTGAGGAAATGCTGAAGCCGCCGAAAAATAGCACTGACCCATCTCCGAAGGCGATACAGATCAAGTCAGTCGAGCGCCTCTATTCTGACTTCGATTCTGTTGATTTTTCGGAACTATGCGAGACAGGCTACTACCGTAATTACCGAACCGTTAGTGCTTTCGTGGCTGGTAAAAACAACGATCACGAAAGGGCCGCGGAGGCGTTGAGGCCATTGCTTGAAGGGTTCTTGCACCGTAAGTACCCAGGTATTCTACCGGTTGCTTCGACATTAGGTGTCGCCTTGAACGCAATTGCTACAGCCGCGGCTGGAAGCCCAGTTAGCGCCATGGGTGTCCACGTTCCTGCCCTGCAACGTATCAACGAATATGCGTCTTCCTTCCATCATGATACTGATGGTGCGCATAATCGTATGAAGGCAGACCCGTCCGAGGTTCGTTCCTTCGGCCAAGAAATTCTTGATTTTTTGCACGCGGTGCACCCGGTCTAATTCTAATTAGTAACGTTGTAACTAGGCGGGGGTCTCTAGCTTTATTGGTTGGGCCAATAATTTTATGCATAAGAGACCCTCGCTCGTATGTCATCCATACCTAAGAAAAGCAGGACCTTGCTGGACTCGGAGTCTTCCTCATCGACGTCCTTGAGGGGCAGGCCTCGCTTAGGAGCTGCGCCGTCGTCGGAGTCACCCACGCGCCCGCCCGCACCCCTGTCCCCACCCGACGCCGACGCCTAGACTGGCCTCGCCGTCTGAATGCGCCGAACAGAGGAGCAGCATGCCCACAATCGCCGAGACCGTCGTCCACAACCTCGCCGCCAATGGGATCCAGCGGATCTGGGGAGTTCCCGGCGACTCCCTGAATGCGGTGACCGAGGCGATCCGCCGGGAGAAGGGCATCGAGTGGATGCTCACCCGGCATGAGGAGGAGGCCGCATTCGCTGCTGCGGGGGAGGCGGCGCTGACGGGCGAGCTCGCGGTGTGCGCAGGCAGCTGCGGGCCGGGCAACATGCACCTGATCAATGGGCTCAACGACGCGCACCGCAGCCGGGTGCCCGTGCTCGCCATCGCCTCGCACGTCCCGAGCGACGAGATCGGCAGCCAGTACTTCCAGGAGACCCGCCCCACCGAACTGTTCCGCGACTGCACGGTCTTCTGCGAGATGGTCCTCAGGGCCGACAACATTCCGATCGTCCAGTCTGCAGGGCAGGAACTGGCAGGGACGCATCAAAGCGAAACCTCCCGCCCGATGATCACCGTCTGGCTGGGTGGCAGCTGTGCATGCGCAGACCAGGGCTGCTGCCTGCGCCGGAGAGCGACATAGAGTCGCTGCTGCCAATAGGGCAGCGCAGATTCGCGGCTCGGCACGGCGGCTTCGGTGGAGAGCACGAAGGTGGCCTCCGCCACCTGAGACGCAGTGAAGGTGCTGCCGGGCCGGTCCGCGGCTGAAAGAAGCGCATCGAAAACCCGCAGCGGCTCCCGGTAACCGAACTCCACGTCGACAGCCGTTACCCCGTCCGTGAGCCTATGGATCTCCGTGGTGCGACCGTACGGCGTGCCGGCGATCCGGACTGACATCAGGATCACGCGGTCGGAGAGAATTCTGTAGCGGTCGAGCATGGTGGTGAGGGAGGCAGGCACGGAGCCGGGATGTGCCGTGAGGTATACGGACGTCCCGGGAACCCGCGGCGCGGCGTCGAGCCGGTCCAGAATGTCGGCGATCTCCGGTTCAGCTTGCCGCCGGGCCGCGGTAACCTCGCTGTCCGCGCGCCGCCAGGTGATCATGACCGCTACCAGGGCCGCAGCCACGCCCAGCGGTATCCACCCTCCGCTCGAAACCTTGACCAGGTTGGCGATGAACAGCCCCGGCATGAGGATGAGCATCGCCGCCACGGTCAGCCCCGGCACGCTGAGGAGCCGGCCGCGCAGGTGCAGCAACAGCAGGAGCAGGGTGATGGTCATGCTCATGGTGAGGGTGACGGCGATCCCGTAGGCCGATGCGAGTTTCTCTGAGCTCCGGAAGGTGATCACCAGGGTCGTGACGGCCACCGCCAGGAGCAGGTTCACCCCCGGGAGGTAAATCTGGCCGCGCTCAGAAGCCGAGGTGTGGATGACCCTGAACCGCGGCAGCAGATCCAGCTGCGAAGCCTGCTGGACCATGCTGAAGGCTCCCGAGATCACGGCCTGGGACGCGATAACCGTAGCCGCGGTGGCGAGGACCACCGCGGGAATGGCAGCCCAGCCAGGGACGGTGGCGAAAAATGCGCCGCTTGCGTCGGCGGGATTCCGCAGAACCGACGCCGCCTGGCCGAGGTACGTAATGATCAGGCTCGGGAACACGACGGCGAGCCAGGCCAGGGTAATGGAGCGTCGTCCGAAGTGTCCCATATCCGCGAACAGTGCTTCGGAGCCCGTGACCGCGAGCACCACCCCGCCGAGGGTGAGGAACGCGGCCCGCGGGTCGGCAATCACCAGCAGCACGATCCAGTGCGGAGAAAGTGAGAGGATCACGCCGGGTGTCTGCGCCAGGGAGATGAGCCCGAAGACGGCGGCAGCCACGAACCAGAGCAGCATCACCGGTCCGAAGATGCCGCCGATGCGGGCCGTGCCGAAGCGTTGCGCGAGGAAGAGGCCGAAAAGCACGGCGACAGTTATCGGGACGACGAGGGCGGTGAGTCCCGGTGCCACCGTCTCGAGCCCCTCGACCGCCGACAAAACCGAGATGGCCGGCGTGATCAGGCTGTCACCGAGGAACATTGCTGCGCCGATGACCGCAAGGACCGTGGCGGCTGACCCCAGACGGACCGACGGCCTTGCCCGCCGCAGGAGCGCGAGCAACGCCAGCAATCCGCCTTCCCCCTCGTTATCGAAGCGCAGCAGGATACCCACATACAGCACGGTGACGACGAGCGTGATCGACCAGATCACCATCGACGTCGTACCGTAGACAACCACCCTGTCCACCTCATCGTGGGCGAGTCCGAATGACGTGCTCAGCGCGTAGAGCGGGCTCGTGCCGATGTCGCCGAAAACGACGCCGAGCGCGGCGAGAGAAGCCAGTGGTGCGGCGGTTTTCCCTGCCCTTGCCACCATTGGGCTCCTAGGCATTGTCTTCGGGGCGGTCGGATTTGACCGTAGCATCGCCGTCGGGCGCAGTGAACGCATGGGTTGCCAAAGCCAGCCGGGAACGCGGAATGCGCGGCTGCAGGCCGCCGGTTTCCCCACCTCTGGCCCAGCCCGATCCCCGGTGCATAGACTGATGGAGCCGTCTGAACGCCCCAACAGAGGAGCAGCATGCCCACGATCGCTGAGACCGTCGTCCACAATCTCGCCGCGAACGGGATCCAGCGGATCTGGGGTGTTCCCGGCGACTCCCTGAACGCGGTGACCGAGGCGATCCGCCGGGAGAAGGGCATCGAGTGGATGCTGACCCGGCACGAGGAGGAGGCTGCCTTCGCCGCGGCCGGCGAGGCGGCGTTGACGGGCGAGCTCGCAGTGTGTGCGGGCAGCTGCGGCCCCGGCAACATGCACCTCATCAACGGGCTCTACGACGCGCACCGGAGCCGGGTCCCCGTACTCGCGATCGCATCGCACATCCCGAGCGGCGAGATCGGCAGCCAGTACTTCCAGGAGACCCGACCCACCGAGCTGTTCCGCGACTGCACGGTCTTCTGCGAAATGGTCCTGAGCGCTGACCAGATGCCGCGGCTGCTGGAAATCGCCATGCGCACGGCCATCGAGAAGCGGGGTGTCGCCGTGCTGGTGATGGCAGGCGACACCGCGCTGGAAGACGCCAAGGACGAGCGCGTCTTCACGGTCCGCCGCACGGACCCGGTCACCGTGCCCTCCCCGGCGGAGCTGCAGGAAGCGGCCGCCACGCTGAACTCCTGCGAGAAGGTCACCATCCTGGCGGGCGCCGGCGTCGAGGGGGCACGCGAGGAGGTCCTCGCCCTCGCCGACGCACTGGGTGCGCCGATTGTGCATGCCCTGCGCGGCAAGGAATTCATCGAACACGACAACCCGTTCGACGTCGGCATGACCGGGCTCCTGGGCTTCGCGTCCGGCTACCGGGCGATGGAGAACTGCGACGCGCTGCTGATGCTCGGCACTGACTTCCCGTACCAGCAGTTCTATCCGAAGCACGCGAAGATCCTGCAGGTCGACATCCGCGGCGAGCAGCTCGGACGCCGCGTGCCGCTCACCCAGGGCCTGGTCGGCGGGGTGCGCGAAACGGCCGAGGCGCTGCTGCCGCTGCTCGAGCGCAAGTCCAACCGCACCCACCTGGAGAAGTCGCTGGACCACTACCGCCGCACCCGGCGGCAGCTCGACGACCTGGAGAAGCAGGGCCCGGGCGCCATCCATCCGCAGCATCTGGCCCACCTGATCGACGAACTCGCCGACGACGACGCGGTCTTCCTGCCCGACGTCGGCACCCCGGTCATCTGGGCCTGCCGGCACCTGCACATCGGCGCACGACGGCGGCTGATCGGCTCCTTCTGGCACGGCACCATGGCCGCGGCCACCCCGCTCGGCCTCGGCGTGCAGGCGGTGGACCGGAAGCGGCAGGTTGTGGTCCTCGCCGGCGACGGCGGCCTGGCCATGATGCTCGGCGAGCTGCTGACCGCGGTGCAGCATCGTCTGCCGATCAAGATCGTGGTGTTCGACAACGCCGCGCTCAGTTTCGTGGAGGTGGAGATGAAGGCGGCGGGCATCGTCAACTTCGGCACCGGGCTGCAGAACCCGGACTTCGGCAAGGTGGCGCAGGCGGTGGGCATGCACGGTGAGAGTGTGACCCGCCCGGAGGACCTCGAGGGCGCCCTGCGCCGGGCGTTCGCGTACGACGGCCCCGCGCTTGTCTCCGTCGCGGTGGAGCGGCAGGAACTTTCCATCCCGCCGAAGATCGACGCCAAGCAGGCCACCGGCTTTGCGGTCTACGCGCTGCGTACGGTGATTGCCGGCAACGGCCGTGAGCTCATCGACCTGGCCAAGGCGAACGCGCGGCAGCTGCTCTGACGTGAACGCTTCGGGCAGGGTCTCATTGCGGGCACGTAACGAGCGTAAGAATCCCAGCCGCCGTCTGCAGCTACTGGGCTAGCAGGAGCCGGTCAGAAGGAGCTGATGCACACGACGATCAGCACGGTGCGGCCGGTCACATGGTCAGAGTTCGCGCCGTAGTCCGCCTGCATCTAGCGTGGCAGGAGAATGCATGAGACCCGTGGCGCTGTCGCGTTATCAATGAAGGGCCGGGTGCACCTTGAGCGCACCCCGGCCCTTCGTCGGTAGGTCTAGTGGAGAAGCATCACCAGCTCACCGTCGCTAGGAGGAGGGGCTGCTCCTATGAGAGTGCAAACCAAGGAAGCCGCGAGCTAAGCCAGGCCGGTGCGCGGGTCAGTATCAGAGCGCAGCCGCACGCGGCCGGATTTCAGGGGCCCCGGGGGAGGGCTTCGTCGGCTGGTATCCGGCCGCGTGAGGGGTGGCACTTGCGGACTGGCCCCTCCAGCGATGCAGCGCAAGGGCACCAACTTAGACGCTGTGCGTATCCACCGCGGTGAGTTCGACGCCGAGCTGGCGCATCATCTCGAGGTTGTCGTACTGTGCCCATTCCTCGGCGAGCTTGCCGTCCTCGTCGTAGCGGAACATGTTAATCAGCGTTAATGTGAACTTCCCGCCATGCGGCTGGATAGTGCCGAACGGCGTCGGTTCGTACGGGCCGACGAAAGTACCGCCCATTTCGGTGCGGCATCCGACGAGGGAACCTGACGATACGATCTCGTAGCGCTCGCAGTAGAATCCGCTGAATGCCGCACGCATCCGCGCGAAGTTGGCCTCAAGTCCTGCGAAGTCGAGTTCGGCACCAGGACCATGGAACGTGAAGTCCTCGCTGAAGTACTCCCGCAGGAGGGCCGGGTTTTCCTGAGCGATGGCATCGCGGCCGACCCGCACCAGTGCGCGGGAGCGATCGTCATAACGGGTGTCATTGGGGTCGATAAAGACAGACATATTCTTCCTTACGGTCACTTGTCGATGGCTTCTCTCGAGCAACGCTTGGGCCGCTCGATGGCCAGTGCCGTAACCCTAAAAGCTGGAGTCGACTTCAGGTCAAACACAACCGCCAGGCATCTCAGGAACCAGGAGTCTGTTGATGCGTCGAGGTCTCGTTCTTAGCAGCGAAGTAGGCGTCGTCGGCGTCGTCATTAACGAATAATCCATTTGCCGTTCCCAACGACACAGCCTCGGTATACGCCGCCACCTTCGTGGAGATGAGATCGAGAGCGTCTTGTAAGACGGCCATTTGCTCCTGCACCCGTACTTCGTGGCGCCGTAACAACTCCAGGCGCTCGTCCTCATTGCCGGATCCCGCTCGAACCATCGCGGCGTATCGGGCAATCTCCGGCAGCGGCATTCCCGAGGCACGCAGCCGCTGACAGATGCCAATCCAGCCCAGGTCGGCGGCCGAGAAAACCCGACGGCCGCCAGCATCCCGCTGGGGAGGCGGAAACAGGCCCTCGCGTTCATAGAACCGGAGGGTGTCGACGCTCAGGCCGGTGCGTGCGCTGACTTCCCCGATGGAAAGAAGATCGTGAGTCGAAGGCATGGGATTAGGATACCGGCGTATGCAAAGAACCGTTTGCAAATAAACCTTTGCACTGTCATGATGAGGGCATGAGCCAGCAGCCCGATCCCCAGCCAGCCCGCGACGGCGACCGCGTCCTCGACGGTTCCGTGCTCAAGGCCCTCGCCCACCCGCTTCGGGTGCAGTTGCTCGACATCCTTGCCCAGTACGGGCCGCAGACAGCCAGCAGCATGGGCAAACGGGTGGGGGAATCGAGCGGAGCCACAAGCTACCACTTGCGGCAACTGGCCCGGCACGGCCTGGTCCGCGAAGTCGCGGATCGGGGATCCGCGCGTGAGCGGTGGTGGGAACGTCCGCGCGGCTCCCTGATCCTCAGTACCACCACAGCGGAACAAGACCCTGCCCTCCGGGAGGCGTCCCGGCAGGTCAACCGGCACTTCGTCCAGGGACGCGCCGAGGCATTGGCCGCATTTACGGCAAGTGACCCGTCCGAACTGCCGGAGGAGTGGGCCGACGCCGCCATGCTCAGCACGCTCAACGCCTACTTCACGCCGGACCACCTCAAGGCACTCAACCGGGATATGGAAGCGATCCTGCGCGAGAAACTCGAGACCTACCGGAGTGAACCCGGAGCAGCCGGGGCCCGCCCGGTCCAGCTGCACTTCAACGCCTTTCCCCTTACCGATTTCCAGGAGCAGCCATGAGTTCTGCCAGCATCGGGTGCTACCCGCCCGCCACCCTCACCGTGCATGCGGGGTTCACCTCCCGTGCCCTGATCCGCCTCGGCACGGCCTTCATTGCAGCCGGTTCCCGGCTGGCCCGCCCCGAGGGCCCGGAAGCGGTGCTCTTCAGGGAACACCTTGAACGCCGCACGGACGCCAGCGCCGTCGCGCACAGCGGGCTTCACCTGCTGCTGTAGATGAGTGCGTCCTCAGATGGCCGGGAGGAGACCTGAAGACGCACCCGCCAACGCCGATGCAGTTCGAATCCTGCAGGCGGACTGGGCCTGCAGGGCCAGCGCAACGCTGGCGGACATCGGAGTGGTGGGGCGGCCCAGAAGTGGGCCCAGGTCGCTGGTGACGTACTCCAACGTCCCCTTCGAGATTGCCTCATCAGCATCAACTACCAGTTCGACGATGTGTTCGGGCAATCCTGCCTGCTGCAGAACCTTGCGGTAGTCCTCAGCCGGACGGTCGGTATAGGTCACGGGCTTGCCCGATTGTGCCGCGGCCTCGGCCGCAAGGTCGGACAGTGTCGTAATGCCCGGGTGCGAGATGGCGAACGCCATGGCCAGGTGCGGCATGCTGATGTCGATGTCCTGGGCCAGGACCACGAGCTCCTCCACGGCGTCGATGCGGCGTTCGTTGGTGAGCCAGGACAGCACCTACTACCAGCGTCTGGTCGGGGTGTTCCTGGCGGGGCTGTTCCCTGACCGCGGTGAGGACGGCGGCAGCGCGCAGCAGCAGCACGAGGGGTGAGGGAGCCTGCGTCGTAAAGGCCCCACTCCGCTGCCCAATGACAGAGAGTGGGGCCTTCGTGGAACTGGAGCCTGCTGGCGCCGAGTCCTTACGGCTGCTTGTAACGCGTCCGCGCGAAGAACAGGCCAACCAGGGAAATCACGGCAATGGCCATGTAGTACAGGCCCGGTGCGCTCAGCGACCCGGTGACCTCCAGCAGCCAGGTCAGCACCAGCGGCGCAATACCGCCCAGCAGCGTCACGCCCACGTTGTAGGTGATGGCCAGTCCGGTTCCTCGGATTGCTGCCGGGAACATCGAGGAGAGCAGGGCCGGAAGCGGTCCGAAGTAGAACGCCATAATGACGCCAAGCAGGCCGATGACGAGCACAAGGGTCGGAACCGTCGGGTTGGTGACCATGAGCTGGAACAGCGGCCAGGCAAGGAGCAGCGCAGCGAGTGCCGCGTAGGTCATGACTTTGGCGGGTCCCACACGGTCCGCCAGATGACCAACAAACGGCACGCCCACGAGGGCAACCAGACCGGCAACCACGCCGCCGAGGAATGCCGCGGTTGCCGGGATTTCCAAGTTCGTCACGGCAAACGTCGGCATGTAGAGGATCATGTAAACGGAAATTGTGGCAACACCAACGGAAGCCGACGCGGCAAGAAGACGCCCGTAGTGGTTCACGATGAGTGTCTTGACCGGAGAGGATGCCTTCTCACTTTGGATGAACTCCTCGGTTTCAGAGAGCCTGGCACGGATGTAGAGTCCTACCGGGCCAATGAGCAGGCCGACGAAAAACGGCACACGCCAGCCCCAGCTGTTCAATGCCTCTTCGGAGAGTCCCTCAGTCAGCGCGAAGCCAAAGCCTGAGGCCAGCACCATCGCGGCGCCCTGGCTTGCCACCTGCCAAGAGGCATAGAACGCTTTCTTATGGGGTGCCGTCTCAATCAGGAATGCAGTTGCCGTGCCGAATTCGCCGCCCGCGGAGAATCCCTGGATGAGGCGCGAGAGCAGGATGATGACCCCGCCCCACATGCCCACCATTGCGTAGGTAGGTGCCAGCGCCATGATCAACGTTCCGACCATCATCAGCAGCAGGGTCAGCGACAGGGCACTCTTGCGTCCCTTGCGGTCCGCGTAACTACCCAGCACCATGCCGCCCAGCGGGCGGATGACGTAGGAAATTGCAAAAGTGGCAAAGGTGAGGATCAGGGCGAACGTCGGGTCTGAATCCGGGTAGAAGTTCTTCGCAATGACGGTTGCGAAGGTTGCGTAGACGATGATGTCGAACCATTCGAGGGCGGCACCAATCGAACTGCTAATCACCGCCTTCTTGGCGTCTTGGAATTGCTTCGGGGTTATCGTCGCTGGTGCGCTCATAAGGTGCTCCTGGGGGGAGTGAGTGGTGGCAGGCTAGGCGGTGAGGGCTTTCACGAGGTTGTCGATGAATGATTCGCACTCGGCGATCTGTTCCAGGGCGATAAATTCATCAGGCGCGTGCGCCTGGGCAATGTCGCCGGGGCCGCAGACAACCGTGGGAATGCCCGCGTTGAAGAACAACCCCGCCTCGGTGCCGTAGGTTGCCTTATCCGGGCTCGGCGTGCCACCGAGTTCGGCCGCCAAGGAGACTATCGAGGCCTCGGCGGGGGTATCGAGCCCGGGGGTCTGGGCCAGAACTGTGAATTTGACGCGCGCTTCGGGGTTTTGGGCCTTCATGAGCGCTTCAATGCGCAATGCTTCGGCACGGAAGCTTTCGATGAGCGCTACCGGGTCATCGGCACCGACGGAGCGGAATTCAAAGTGAAGTGTGCACAGCGCCGGAATGGTGTTTACCGCTATACCGCCCTGGATCTGGTTCACCGTGGTGGTGGTGTACGGCACGATGTAGGCTTCATCGGCGGCGCCGGTGCTGGCGAATTCCCTGGCCTTGGCATCAACAAATGCCGCAAAGTCGGCGGCCGCGGAAATTGCGTTGACGCCCAGAGTGGTCAGTGAGGAATGTGCCGCAATCCCGTGAAAATCCACCTTGATGACGTTGACCGATTTGTGCCCTCGCACCACACGCATGGAGGTGGGCTCCCCAACGATGGCGCCGCGCGGCTTCAGGCCGTCGGCGGTGATAGCCGCTACCAGGTCAACCGCTCCGATGCAGCCGACCTCCTCGTCGTAGGAGAAAGCCAGGTGGATGGGTTCACTGAGTTCGGCGTCGACCATTGAGTCGAGTTTGGCCATCACCACGCCGATAAACGATTTCATGTCGCAGGCGCCGCGGGCGTAAAGCTTGCCGTCGCGGATCTCAGGGGTGAACGGATCGGAGCTCCAGTCCTGTCCGTCAACCGGAACAACATCGGTGTGCCCGGAGAGCACAATGCCGCCGGTCCGCGTGCCGTCGCCTGCGGGAATGGTTGCCAGCAGATTTGCCTTCTGCCCGGTCGCATCGTGGATGAGCTTGGATTCGATGCCCAGAGCACTGAGGCGTTCACCCACGTAGCCGAGCAGCGGGAGATTGCTGTCCCGGCTGACCGTATCGAAATTAATCAGTTTGGTAATTTCTTCAAGCGTTTTATCGCTCGGTGTAGGTGACATATTTACTCCTGGTATTCATCGAGACAGCCGCCAAGGCATCCGCATTTCGGCGAACGGCTAGCCGCGAGTCTGTCACTAGGGGCCTTTCGTGTCACACTGTTGCGGCCCCGTGACGTCATACCGTGCCTCAAGGTGGCTGAAGTTCGTTTCCGCGGTTAAAACCGTTTCCGCGGTTAAAACACAGCACAATCAGTTCCAGGGACGCCCCGGAAATGATCCCCGGTCCGGATCAGTACGCGTCGGAGGCCGGCGCGTTGGCTTCGTCGCTTGCCAGCGCATGGCGGATCACCAGGGAAGCCGTGATCAGCGCGATCGAGAGCAGCACGCAGGACGCCAGCACCGTAAGATGGGTCAGCGACACCAGCACGGCAACGGGTGCCGACTCCCAGGGGAGCTGAAGGAAGTGGGCGCTGTCACCGATACCGAAGTTCGCGTTGATGAACGGACCCAGCGCGAGCAGGACAACGGCCGCAAGGCCAAGCCGCATCCCGAATCTCATGGTTGAACTGGCCAATGCCGGACCGGACATATCGTTCCTCCTGGATGACGTTCGCGGTGAAGACGGTTAGCCGGTGGTTCCGTACGGTTCGCAGCGGGTCTGGAGTTCAGCGGGGGCCGCGGTCCATTCCAGTGGTGTCACCCTAACCGCAGACCGCGCATCCCGCCACGGAACCCATCCCGCCACGAAATCGGCGCGCACCTCACCGGCTGCCTGGCTCCGCTGCCCGTAGACTGCTGGGAACTTACTTCCTCAGGGGGACACCGCATGGCATGCGCCGGCTGCAGCACAGGTTCACGGCTCGACTTCGAGTTCAGCATGGCGTTCCAGCCGATTTACGACGCCGACGCCGGCCGCGTCTGGGGGTATGAGGCACTGGTCCGCGGCGTGGCGGGCGAAAGCGCATTCGAGGTGCTCTCAAAGGTCTCGCCCGAACAGAGATACCGCTTCGACCAGGACTGCCGGGTCAAGGCCGTGGAGCTGGCAGCGCGGCTGTTTCCGGCCGGCGAGGAGCTGATGCTGTCCATCAACTTCATGCCGAAGGCCGTGTACGAACCGGCCGCCTGCCTGCGTGCCACCCTGCAGGCCGCGAAACGGTACAACTTCCCGACGTCGTCCATCATGTTCGAATTCACCGAAAACGAAGAGGTTGCCGATACCGCGCATCTGACAAACATCATTACCGAATACCGTAAGCACGGCTTCACCACCGCCGTGGATGATTTCGGTGCCGGACATGCGGGGCTGGGCCTGCTGGTCGATTTCCAGCCGGACCTGATCAAAATCGACATGCAGCTCATCCGCGGCATCGACACCAGCCCGGTCCGCCGGGCCGTCCTGACCGGAATCATCGGCATCGCCAAGGACCTGGGCATCACCCTGCTGGCCGAAGGCATCGAAACCGAGGCAGAGTTCCTCACCCTTAAAACTGCCGGCATCCGCCTGTTCCAGGGGTACTGGTTCGCCAAACCGGCCTTCGAGGCGCTTCCGCCGGTACAGCTCGACGCCGTTCCCGACGTCGTCGAACGCGTCTCGCAATGAAAAACCGAAAACCGCGCCGCCCGGACGTGACGGCGCTGGAACTGATCGGCGGACCCGAGCGGGTAGAGGTAAGCCTGCAGAGCTACGACGACCGGTGGCCGGAGATTTATCGAACGCACCGCCGTCGGATCGAGTCCGCGCTCGCGCCAATCCGCGTGGAGATCGAGCACATCGGCTCGACGTCGGTTCCGGGGCTGGCGGCAAAGCCGATCATCGACATTGTGGTTGCCGTGGAGGACATCACCGCCGAAGAGGACTACCTCGATCCGCTGATCGCCGCCGGCTACGAGCTGCGGGTGCGCGAACCGGGACATCGTCTCGTGCGCACACCGGCGCGTGACGTGCACGTGCACCTGTATGAGCGAGGTGACCCCGCCGTGGATGAATACCTCCTGCTGCGCGACCACCTGCGGGCCAACGCGGATGACCGCACCCTTTATGAGGCGACCAAGAGAGCTCTGCTCAGCGGCCAATGGAATGACATGAACGATTACGCCGACGCTAAAACCGACGTCATCCTGGCGATCAAGGCACGGGCAAGGGCAGCTCGTTTGGCATAGGTGTCTCTAGAACAACGGCCAGGGAACCGCCGGCATCCCGCCGCTCGGAGCCGGAAACACCCCGGCTGAACGCAGCCGGGTGCAGCGCGCGGCAAACGCCTCGATTTCCTCGGCGGTGAGCAGTTTTGCCAGCTGGGAGCCGAGCTCGCCTTCGAGCCCCGCGAGCACCCGGTCGATGCCGGCAAGTTCCTCGGCGCTCAGCTCTTCCCCGATCCAGCCCCACAGCACGGTGCGCAGCTTGTGCTCCTGGTGGAAGGTCAGGCCGTGGTCCACGCCGTACCGGTGTCCGCCGGGCAGAGCCAGGACGTGGTCGCCCTTGCGGTCGGCGTTGTTGACCAGGACATCGAACACGGCCATGCGCCGCATCGCCGCAGTGTCCTCGTGGATCAGTGAGACGATCCGGCCGGCGTCGTCCTGCCCCTGCAGGACCTCTTTCCATCCGGTCTCCGGCACGTCCTCCTCCGGGACCAGGTCGACGGCGGCCTGCTCCGGGTCGGTCTCCTGCCAGAGCTGGACCATGCCCTCACCGAACTGTCCGTCCCGCAGCCAGGTGCGCGGCACAATGTTCCAGCCCAGCGCTTCGGACACCAGATAGGCGGCGACTTCGCGGTGGGCCAGGCACCCGTCGGGAAAGTCCCAGAGCGGTTTCTCGCCGGCGATCGGCTTGTAGACCACGGCGGCGTCGCCGATGCTGCCCAGGAAGGTGGCGTTCGACGCCGTCGTCAGGCGGCCGGTGAGCGTCAGTTCGTCGGTGCCCAGGTCCGGGACCGGCATCAGGACTCGGGGAAGGTGCAGGTGTGCCCGTCGGCGTCGATCGGCTGGCCGCAGATCACGCAGATCGGACGGCCTGCGCCGACCACTTCCCGGGTGCGCTTGGCGAAGGCCCGGGCCGTGCCGACGGGCATCCGCACCCGCAGCACCTCTTCGGCGTCGTCAGCATCGTCGTCGTCATCCTCGAGGAAGCCGTCGTCGTCCTCATCCACCTCGTCGAGGGGGTAGGCCTCGATGACGATCTGCGCCGTCGTCGGGTCCCAGCCCAGGCTCATCACGCCGGCGCGGAACTGTTCCTCCACGGCGTCGAGGTCGTCATTGTCCACGAGCTCGATGGGCGTGCTCGCGGGAACGTGGAAGGGGTTGCCGTCGACGGTCATCAGCTGGTCGAGGATCTCGTCGATCTTCTCGGCAAGCTGGGCGGACTGCAGCTTCTCCAGGGCGATACTGACAATCTGCTTCCCGGTCCGGGCCTGCAGATAGAACGTGCGCTGGCCCGGGACGCCGACGGTGCCGACGATGACGCGGTCCGGCCAGTCGAACTCATGAACGGTTGTAGGCATGGAACTACTCTAGGCTCCTTGGGCCGGAGGCGCCGTATGTCCTGCGCCACCGCCCACCTGCGCGTCCTCGGACGGAGCATGCACTGCCAGCCAGGACAGGTCCCCGGCGTCGGTGTTGGTGGCCATGACGGTGGGCCGTCCCGCTCCGTAGTGCACGATCGACACGGAGGCCGGACCCACATGGATGCGCTGGAACATATCCAGGTGCATGCCGAGCGCGTCGGCGAGGACGGACTTGATGATGTCCCCGTGGCTCACCGCCGCCCAGACGGCGCCGGACCCGTGCTCGGCCTCGAACGCGGCGTCGTGCCGCCGGATCGCGGCCACCGAGCGGGCCTGCATCGCGGCCATGGACTCGCCGCCGGGGAAGGTGACGGCGGAGGGCTGGGACTGCACGGTCTTCCACAGGTCCTCCTTCGCGAGGTCCTCGAGCGTGCGGTTCTGCCAGGAGCCGTAATCGCACTCGCTGAGGCCGTCGTCCACCGGGGTGTGCGGGGCGCCGGTCTGGCGGTCCAGGATGAACTGCGCGGTCTGCCGGCAGCGCTCGAGCGGACTGGAGACCACGCCCACCAGGGGTACGACGGCGAGCCGGGCGCCGGTCGCGGCGGCCTGGTCGCGGCCCACCTGGTCGAGTTCGACGCCGGGGGTGCGGCCTGCCAGCAGCCCGGAGGCGTTAGCTGTGGTGCGGCCGTGCCGCACGAGGATTACTGTTGCCATCCCCCCAGCCTAGTCACCTGCCCGACGGCGGCGCGCGGCCTGCAGCGGAGCCGGATGTCCCCCGTTGGGGCATAGGCTCGGGGACCATGTACCTACGCGCCGCCGCTCAAGCAGACTCTTCGTTTCTCACCGACGCCCTTCTGCTGGCATTCAACTGGTCGAGTGAGCAAACATTTACGAAGGAGCAGATCCTTGGTTCTCCCGACATCAGCCACTACGTGTCGGGGTGGATGCGCGGGCAAGATTTCGGGTTCATTGCTGAAACCGATCAGGGCGAACCTGCGGGGGCCGTCTGGGCGCGTCTCCTGGGCGAGGATGACCCCGGCTACGGGTTTGTGTCCCCCTCCATTCCCGAGCTGACCATGGGAGTACTCCCCGAACACCGCGGAAGCGGCGTCGGTACCGCATTGATGGCAGCCGTAATCGAGGAAGCCCGAAAGCTCGGCTTCGCCGCGCTGAGCCTGAGCGTGGAGGACCACAATCCGGCCGTACGCCTGTACGAGCGGGCCGGCTTCGGCAAAATTGACCGGTCCGGGAACTCGGACACAATGCTGCTGCAGCTGAACTGAGCCGCAAACGGCTTATCCGACGCCGTGGGATAGCTTGTGGACTCTGAAACACCCCGCTCATTGGAAGATTCCGGCAACTTTGTGCCGATTAGGAACGTGTTGCCGTTAGGGCACCCCTGGTGAAAGAAGGGGTCGACTAAGTGACGTCGCGGCTAGCGACCGGATGTGGAGAACGCACGGCGCACTGTCTCTATGAGCGCACTTTTCCGACGTGCGTGCACGGTTCCGGGCTCATCCGTGCTGGCTGCGATAAGCGGGCTGGCCGGGGACCATGCCATCGACATGGCCGTCACGATTGAGAGGATGTCCTCGGCATCGAGCCCGGGGTCGATGTTGCCGGCTCTCTGGCCTTCCCGGATGGCGTCGGTCTTTTCCCGGTTGTGGTCATTGCCGTCGTTGTACAGGTCACCGACGGGGTGACGTTCAAGGCGTGCCCAGGTGGTGAGACGGACGACTTCGGGGTGGGCGAGGTATGCGTCGTATAACTCGGCGGCGTAGCCCGAGAGGTCGTCCCCGCGAAGGGGGACGGAGTTGATCATCCAGCCGATGTGCTCGGCGTAGACCGCGTCGAAGAGAGCGTCCTTGTTGCCGAAGTAGCTATACATCTGGGCCTTATTGGAGTTTGCCGCGGCAGCGATCCGGTCAACCCGGGCCCCGGCGATACCGTACTGGGCGAACTCCACGGAGGCGGCGTCGAGGATGCGCCGCATCGTGGCTTCGCCCTTGGCCGTCGTCATCCCACCAGCGTACCTACTAACTAGTTCGTTTGACGAGGTGGACCCTCAGAGGTGCCGTACTACCAACTAGTTAGTATTTTTGAGAATGAACGCTATGAAGACTGTTCCAAGTGCCGGCGCGTGCAGTGGGTTCGGCCGCCTGGCCTCCCTGCGTCGCCGGCCCCAGCGTGTCGAGGGCTGGATAACGGGAAGCCCCCCTCATGGAAATCGTCTTCACCGACATCCCCACAACAACGGAGAACTTCGCATGACAACGAACACAACCACCCGCACTGCTATCGTTACCGGCGCATCCAGCGGCATTGGCCGCGCGACTGCGACCGCCCTGGCAACCGCCGGCTTCAATGTCGTCGCAGTCGCTCGCCGCAGAGAACAGCTCGACAGCCTCACCATCGATTCGGCCGCCATTACCGCCCTACCCCTAGACCTGGCTACGGATGGAGCCGCAGCGCAGGTGGTTGAGCACACCCTCGCTGCTTTCGGCCGCATCGACGTTCTCGTCAACGCTGCCGGCTACGGTGCGAATGTTCCCTCGGAGAGCGTCGCGCCGGCCGGCTGGGATCGAATGTTTGCGATCAACGTCAATGCGGTAGCGCACCTCACTTCCGCTGCACTCCCTCACCTGATTGCTTCAGCCAGCGATAACCGCGTCGCTGACGTAATCACTATCTCTTCGACGGCCGGGCTTTCCGCCGAGCCCGGCGCTGCCGCCTACAGTGGTTCGAAATTCGCGGTCCGGGGTCTAATGGAGGCTTGGCGTAAAGAATATGCCAGCCGCGATGTCCGGTTCTGCACCATCTACCCGGGTGCCGTCGCCACCGAGTTCGGCAACGATCAACAGTTCATCCGAGACTGGTACGCCACGATGAAGACCCAAGGCGCCGTCGCCCACCCCGACGACGTCGCACACGCCGTGCTCTTCGCAGCTACCCAGCCCGCCTACGCGTCCGTCTCCGAACTCACGCTGCGGCCGACCCGGCAGGTTTGAGACCTGACCTGAGGCTGACATGGGGACGGCGACGGCGGTGGACATGATGCAGGTCGCCCCGTTCATGCACGAGTAGTCCTCACCCGGTTCTGGAAGTCCCCGCTTTGGTTGATCAGCCTGTTGCGTCAAGGCCCAGAGGCCGCCATGTGCTCCTCGACCACAATAAGGTGCGTCATCGCTTCGATTCCAACCGCGCCGTGGCCGTGCCATCACCGCCGAGGGTGTGCACGGCTTCTGTCCAGGTGGACTCTTTGATGCCGAGGGCGTGGCGGAGGAACGCCACAACGACACTGCGGAGAAGGATCACGCGGGCGGGGTCCTCGTCGGTGGTCTCCCTGACGTCGTACCCGGGAATGCCGCCGAGAGAGTGCTCGCCGCCGAGGAGAGTGAGGAGGTGCTTCTCACCGGGACTGTCCGTATAGGGGTCAGCCGACCAATCAGGGCCACGGGTGGTTAGGGGCGAATCATCGTGATCGCCGAGTGCAATGAGCGCCGGCGTCGTCATATGGTCGAACGTGGGGTTCATGAAAGGGAAGTGCTCCGCTGCGAACGGAGACAGGTCAGCTCCCCGACCCGCGGTCGCCATCAGCACGCCCGCGGTGACCCGGGGATCCCGCAGGTCCTCGAGAGTGCCCGTCTCCGGGTCAATCACGCGAAGACCGAGCAGAATTCCGGTGGTCTGACCGCCGAAGGAGTGCCCTGCCGCAGCGATCTTCGAGGTATCCACCCGGTCGGGAAGGCCGGGGATCGTCTCGAGCACCTGGTCGAGGTGGTCGAGGATCGTGACCGCGTCGGCTGCGCGCTGACGCCAGATGCCCTGCCTTCGGGGTGTGTCTTCAGCCAGGCCAGTGCTGCGGGAGTCTAAGTAGGTTGGCTGGAGCACGACGAAGCCCTGCGAGGCCCAGTAATCAGTCAGCGGTCCGTAGCCCGAGAGGGATTCGCCGTATCCGTGTGAGAACAGGAGCACGGGCAGGTTGTCGCCGATGATGGGGGCCGACAGCCGGAGCATCAAATCGGTGTCACGTCCGGGACTGTCCACAGTGATCGGTTTAACCGAGACGATAGGGGTGTCGGCCGCGGTGAGGTGGGTCGTGAGGGTCAAGGGGGCGGGTTCCTTCCTGTGCTCCGGCCAGCGCCGACGCCGGACGGTTAGTTAAGGTCGATGTGGTTCGTGAAGAGATGCATGGCGCAGGTGACGCGGAGCTGCGTCAGAATGACCAATATCCGATGCTCATTGGGTGCCTGTCAGGCCCCGCGTTCCGGTTAACCAGAGCGTAGGGCGCGGGAAATAGCGTCGGATATCGGTTCAGCGCCTTCGACGACCTCCCACGAACGGCCCGCTGTATCGTCGCGGAAGAGCATTGTGGTGATCACCTCGGCCACGTCGTCCCGCGCAACCGCTCCGATCGCAAGGGACCCGGTGGGCGCGAGCTCGACGCGGCCATGTCCTGGTGAGTTGAGCAGTTCCCCCGGTTGCAGGATCGTCCACTGCATGGGTGAAGTGCGAAGGCGGTGCTCTGAATCCTCTTTGGCTCCGAAGTACGTGTCCCAAAACCCACCGTGAAGCTCGGCAGGACGATCACGACCGACACCCATACCCGTGAGCAGGACGTATCGACTTACCCCAGCACGCTCCGCCGCCTCGATGGTCCGGATTGCGCCGTCCCGGTCGACGCGAACGGAATCGCCGCCTGCGGCGAAGACCACCGCGTCGACTCCCTCGAGCACACCTTGAAGCTGGTCCGCCGTAGCAGTGGCCAGGTCGATCTGAGCGCTGCGCAGACGCTGCCGCTGCGGTGTGTCCCGCCGGCCGATGCCAAGGACATCATGCCCCTTCGTCAGAAGTTGTTCGACCACCCGCCGGCCTGTCTGCCCGGACGCCCCGAACACGGCAACTGTACTCATGGTGATGCATCCTCCCAGGTTGGTATATATCCGTCGGCGTATCGGCCGCCGAATGCTCTATCCGGGGGATTGCGCGCCCCCGTTGCCGCAGCTCTAGTCCCACAACAGGCGGCCGGTATCTTCGGTGAGGAAGTCGGGGTCTGCGTAGATGTGCAGTCTCGCGATAAGTTCCCCGGTGAACTCGAAGACGTTGCAGTAACGGCCTTCGCTGCGTGTATGTGCGGGCCAGGGGCGACCGTCTGCGGATTCCCCTGACTCCAGGCCTTCCACCACCAACCGGTTGCCTTCGATCGTGAAGACCATGCTGTCGAAGTCGTGCTTGAAGAAGTTCTGGCTTTGCAGCAGTCCGCCCGCGAGTTCGGCGAACTGCTCCGGTCCCCGGGCGGTGCCGTACTTGAAGAAGAACACTCGTGCGTCGTCGGTGAACATCTCAGGCAGCGAGCCCTCCTCTCCGTCGACCAGGCGGAAGTACTGGTGGGCGAGTTCGATCATCCGTGCCCGCGTTGGGGGCGCGATATCAGTTTTCATGAGGGTGAGCATAGGGGTTCTTGGTTGAATGATCAATAACCCTGCGGTGCAGACCTGTCAGTGGATCGCCTGTGCGTCAAGACTGCCGCCGTGGAGCTCGGAGACCCGATCGCCTTCACCCTGAGGAGAGGAAATGATCAATGGACGGTCCGGGGTTCGTCCCCAGGCGCGGTGCCGATGCGCCCCTGCGTTTACGCCGCTGGCCCCGTGTCCTGTGAACCCGAAGTTATTGGTCGAAGCATCAGAAACCGGTAAAGTGCGCACATGGCACGACCACGGAAATTCGATGAGGCAGCAGTTGTCGAGGCTGCCAGGCAGCAGTTCTGGCAGCACGGTTATGAGGGCACCAGTATGGCGGACCTGTGTGCTGCGACCGGAGTGGCATCCCAGAGCCTGTATGGGGCATTCGGCAGCAAGCATGAGCTGTTCATCCGTACTTTGGAGGATTACTGCACCTGGCGGCTCGACAGTCTGGAGACGGCTGAGCAGGCCGCCGATGGCCCATGGGCGTGGCTGATGGCGGTGGTCGTGTTCAATGACGGCGGACGCCTTGGACTCGGTCACAATGGCTGCTACCTGTCCGGCTCGGCGGTCGCATTGGCTCGGCTCGACGAGGAGGTGCATCAGACGTCGCAACGTACCTACGGCCGGATTCTCGATATCTTCGCGACGGCGCTGCGACGTGCCGCGGCGCTCGGTGAGCTGCGGCAAGGAGTTGACGTCGAAAGCGTGGCACTTGCTTTGCTGACCGCGATGCAGGGCATCGAGTTCCTGGCAAAGTCCGGCCTGCCCGCCGACCAGTTCACACAAGCCAAGGCAGCCACCGTTGCTGCCCTCACCAGAGCCTATGGGGCCGAAGGATGAACAGGCTGACCGTGATTGCCTGTTCCTAGCCCCCATCCAGGTTCTGAAGTGTGAACCCCTCGTCGACCCTGATGTGCGGTCGATGAATGTTCGCTTGAATGTGCGTTGTTCTCCACTGGCTAGGCAGCCAGCAGCCGCTTGACCTCCTCAGCCATGGACGCCCCGCGAGCCGTGCGGCCGAGCAGAAAGGGCGCCCGTGTCGGTCCGGGCACGGTGTGTCCGCCGCCAGCTACGGTCAGCAGGCTGACCGGCGCACGGCCGGGTCCGCCGTAGTCGAGCCGCTCGACGTCGTTCTTTGACCGCCGTGTGGGTTCAGCGGTTATGCCATTGCGCTGGGCAAAATACGCCGCGGTCTCCGGCGCGGAAAGCGTGCTGCCGCCGACCTTGAACATGCGGCGCATGAATCGGCTCATGGTGCCGCCGGAATAGGGGGCGATCCGGTCCCTGGTGCCGTGCGCAAGCACGAGAGGGACCGGGACAACAGGTGCCTGCTGTATGTCGGTCCGGAAGCTGCCGGGCGCCGGCAATGTAGCCGCGACCACGGCCGCACCGGCGAGCAGATGGGGTACCTCATGCAGAAGCCTCAGCACCATCTGGCCGCCGTTGGAGTAGCCGACCGCTACGACCCGCGCCCGATCCACACCCCACTCGGTCCCGAGGCGGTCGATAACTGCCCTGACGAAGGCGACGTCGTCGATGCCTTCAACGCGGGCCGGAAAGGACGACTGCTCGCGGGCGTCGTTCCAGTTTCCCTTGTAGCCGTCGAGGTAGGCGACAACCGTCCGGCCTCCGGCCGCCAGTTCGTCGTACATCATGCCGGTAAACCGGCGGTGCGTCGCAGCGTCCTGTTTGGAACCATGCAAAACGAGCAGCAGCGACCGTCCTGGCCGCCCTCCTCGCTCGCCCACCACGGTGAAGGTCCTTTGTCGGCCCGCGGCCTCTATTGTCTCGCTCATGTGGGCAACCTATAGTTTGACATCGTGTCATGGTCAAGGTCGAGGGGAGGCGCGTTGTGAACATCGGCGAGCTGAGCGCGCGCAGCGGCGTCAGTCCGCGTTCGCTTCGCTATTACGAGCAGCAGGGGCTGGTGACGCCGGAGCGGGCCGCCAACGGCTACCGCCACTACGCCGAGAGCCACGTGGCCGTGGTTCAAATGATCCGGGCCATGTACGAGATTGGTTTTCCGCGCGAGGCGGTGAGCGCGGTGCTGCCGTGCGCTACCGGAAAGCCTGACGAGGTCGACGCGCTCGCGGTACGCACCCGCGTCGAGTCGATGTGCGACGAGCTGGGTGCCCGAATCGATGACCTGACCCGCACCCGCGCCTTGCTGGTCGGCTTCCTTGAGGACACCGCGTCGACGAGTTGCCGCCCAGAGGACGCCGCAGCATGGACAACATCAGATGAACGCAGCGCGGGATCACCCCGACGATCTGGTAAAGCCCGCCGGCTCTGACCTGCCTCGCATCAACCTGCCTCGCATCAAGGCAAGACGTACTTCGTCGCGTGTCAGCTGTTCTTATACTCAGGCGTCGATGGTTCTGGCTTGCCGCGATGCATAGGCGCGCGCTTTCATTTTGTTGCCGCAGGTATTCATGGAGCACCATTTGGCGGTTCCAGGGCGGCTGCGATCGATCAGGAACAGATTGCATTCATCGTTCGCGCAGGCGCGCAACCGGCCGGGTACGTCATGCAGAATCCTGGACCATGCCATCACAATGCGGACCGGGAGCTGTCTGTCAGGGTCAGCCCTCAACTCCCACTGGATCCCACTAGTCGAAACCTGCGGGGCCAAGACTGCGCCCTCGAGAACTTCCATCAGACGGTCAGCCGAGTGCGCGGCGCCTCGAATCACGTCCTGCAGCGTGTCGCGGACCCGTCGAATCTGCTCGCACTCATCAGGTGAGCCCGTACCGCCGAACTGCTTCGTGAACTCCGCCTTCCCGGACTGGCTGGCCAATGCATCCGAGGGCCGTCCTGCAATCACCGGGGCGCTGTTCAACACCGCCATCAGCAGATCCTCGTCCTCGATCATGTAAACCCTCTTCTGTAACACCTCTAGCGGCACGCCAAGACTTTCATGCTACGGTCTCACTCACCAGTAAAACAACTTTTAGGGGTTAGCGCCATGGCTGCTGTTCACCACCGCACAATCACCGTCAACGGACTAGAGGTCTTCTACCGCGAAGCCGGCCCTGATGACGCACCCGTTCTCCTCCTTTTGCACGGTTACCCGACGAGTTCGCATATGTTCCGCCACCTCATCCCGGCCCTTGCGGACACCTATCGTGTCATCGCTCCGGATCACATCGGCTTCGGCAGGTCCTCGGCTCCCTCCGTCGAGGAATTTACGTACACATTCGCCGCACTGGCGGAGGTCACGGCGGCATTCCTTGAAGCCATCAATGTTCACACCTATACCGTCTATACACAGGACTACGGCGCCCCCATCGCATGGCGCCTCGCTCTGGCGAACCCGGGCGCGGTCAATGGCGTCATCTCGCAGAACGGCAACGCCTACGAGGAAGGTTTCGTCCCTGACTTCTGGGCGCCCATCTGGGCGTACCACGTTGAACCGTCCCTCGAGAATGAACAGGCACTGCGTCCCGCCCTGGGCCGCGCCGCCGTGGAATGGCAGTACACCCACGGCGTACCCGACCCGACCACCGTCGACCCCGATGCCTGGGAGCATGATCTGGCACTGCTGAACCGACCCGGTATGGATCAGGCGCAGCTGGCACTCTTCAGTGACTACCAGACCAACAGAGACCTTTACCCGACCGTCCACAAGTGGCTACGGACCTCTAACGTGCCCGTTCTGGCCATCTGGGGTAAGAACGACGAGATTTTCGGGCCGGAGGGGGCACACGCTTTTCTGCGCGATGCGCCGCATGCCCGCATAGAACTCCTCGACGGCGGCCATTTTCTCCTCGAATCTCACCTCGACGAGGTCGCCACATCGATCCGCCGCTGGAGAGCGAGCTTCTAACCCTCGGTCACACTAAGCGGCGAGGATTGGGAGACCGCGTCCGGAAGTACTGATACTCCGGTGTGGGTACACCGGGTGATGTCCTACGGGGCAGAATCCACAACGGAAGTGCGCACCGACCGCCACGTCTCCACGGTGCCGGCCGGGACGCCGTCGTAATCCTCCAACAGCACCACCTGTTCGCCGATCACCAGGCCCGAGTCCGGATCAATGACCAGATCGCTGCGCGCTATTCCGGTGGGGCTGGTGATACCGATGCCGACCCCCGTCATGCCGTCCACGGTGACGGGGGCATCGGCGACGGTGACACTGGGAATCAGTGCTGCTGTCCGATAGAAGGCGGCACGCAGATCCGCCGGGACGGCGCCGGTGCGCAATGCCTCGACAATCGCCTCGAAGGCCTTGATATCCGGATCTTTACGGTCTTTGGTCCATTCGTAGATCAGGTCCCTCAGTTTTCCCGGGTCCCGGGGCAAGCTGCTCATGTCTGAAAGGGGCGCACCGAGAATTGTGTACCCGCTGGCGAAATCCCCTCCGGGCGCGCGGATCACTCCTACCAATTCGGCGTAGCTCCTGGGATCGACGGTCGGTCGGAGGCGATGGGCTTCCTTGACTACCTCCGGTGCCGAGTCAACCGGCACCCGGTCTTCCCGGTTCCACACCCATTCCCCCTCAATGTCCGACGGAATATAGAGCTGGCCGCCGGTAGTGACATCCCAGGAGAGTGTTTGGCCGTTATCAACAAAGGTGTTGGTGAACTGTTCCCTGGTTTCAATCTTCAGGTACTGTCCGGGAAGCACCACAGGATCGGACGTCCGGATGGCAGCTTCAGCTGCATCATCGAGCACCTCCGCGGCTTCCGCGCTTGCTCGTCCGCGCTCGGGCAGCACGACGTCGGCCGTCACCATTACCCCGGCGAGGAAGGCTGCGGCGGCCGCCATCAGTGCGATGCGGCTGCGCGCCTTCCCGCGGCTGGGCCGGGTACGCGGATTTTCCGCAGCGGGCGCGGCTGGCAGCGCTCCGATGCCGGCCATGACCTTACGGCGGTGGCGGTCCAGCATTGCGGGCAGCGGGTCAGCAGTGTTGCCGCGCATTTCCCGGAGCAGTGTCATCTCGTCCATGCTTCTTCTCCTATGTCTTCACTCCGGGGAGGATCGAGCTCGGTGCGCAGAGTGCGGCGGGCCCGGTTCAAACGGGAACGGACCGTGCCAACGGGCACATCCATTGCTGCGGCGATGCCCTCGTAGGTCAGGTCACCCCACGCGTAGAGCAACAGGGTGTCGCGGTCGATCGCCGGCATGGACTTCAGGGCCAGGGCGATGCGTCCGGTGGCCGCCAGTGCGTCCGTTTCGGCGGCCACCCGGTCCGCTTCATCAGCCACCGAGTCCCGCAGTGCCGACTTGGCGGCGGCCTTCAACATCCGGGCTTCGGACCGATGGTGCCGGCGAAGCAGGTTGGTGACGATACCGAACAGCCAGGGCCGGGCATCGTCATAGTTCAGGTCATAGGTGTCCAGCCGCTCCCACGCCACCAGGAAGGTTTCGGCTATGACGTCGTCCGCAGCAAATTCTCCCGCCCGCCGGACGGCATACCGGTACAGGACCGCGGCATGCCTGTCATACAGTTCCCCAAATACCGCCGGGTTATCCCGTGCGAGGCGAATGATGTCGCCATCCGTGTCTGTGCTCACACTATGTATTGCCCGGAAACGGATTTAGGGTTCACGGGCCTTTCCTCTCGGCCGAGATTATTGGAGCGTACACGTGGAATGATGCTCGCCATGAGCATTGGACAGCGGGTGGTTCTGGTTCCCAGCAGGTACGCGGAATGGAAAGCTGCTTTCACAGATATGGCAGACATCATTCACGGACACGTGGGGGTCTCCAAGATTGAACACATCGGCTCGACGGCGGTCCCCGATCTTCCTGCGAAAGACGTGGTTGACCTCCTCATCGGGGTCGAGGCCGGCCGAGTCCTCGAAGTGGCACGGCAACTCGCCGCCGAAGGGTTCGATCATGAGGGCGGGCATCCGAATCACTGCTGGCTTAGCTTCCCGTCCCGTTCCGAACGGAAATACGTACTGCATGTCGTTGAGCTTGACGGCGCGGCGTGGCGAAGGCGTATCGCCTTCCGCGACCTGCTGCGACGTGACGGAGCGGCGCGTGCCAGGTACCTGGAAGTGAAGGTGTCAGCAGCCCGAGGCGCGCAGGGCTGGGACGACTACACCCGCTCCAAGGACGCCGTGGTGGCAGGGCTGCTGGCTGACATATCTTAGGCAGGCGTAGCTAGTACCGGAATCTGTCCAGCGCATCCACCCGCAACAACGGCAGCGCGGCAGCCCCGGCCAGCAGGGCCCACACGATGAGCAGCGGAACGGTGCCGACGACGGCGGCAGCGGCACCGCCCACGAGGGCGGCGACTGGCATGATGCCGAGCGTGATGGTGCGCTGTGCTGAGCCGACAGTGGCCAGTTCCTCCCGCCCGACAGTCCTGGGCAGCACTTCCGCGCCGGCCACGGCCGAAACCGAGACGAGGAAACCCCACCCTAGGGATTGGATTGAAAGCCAGAGGAGTTCGTGTCCGGGAAGCCACGGGCACACGGCCGCGGTGACCACCACGGGAAAGGATAAGAGTGCTGCACCGGTCCGCAGGGATCTAAGGCCCAGCTTTAGGTGCGGAGGCCAACAAGACCATCCTCGGGGTGGACCACAAGGCGACCGAAGCAATCCTCGCGGACTCGGGCGTTCCCTACGCGCTCCTGCGTAACGGCTACTACTTCGAGAACTGGACCGATCAGCTCCAGGGAACTCTCGCCCAGGGTGCTCTCGTGGCTAGCGCCGGCAACGGCCGGGTCAACGCCGCCACGCGCCGCGGGCGGTCGCCGCCGCTTAGCGCGTGCGTCACGTTTCAGGCTGCGCTGGGCGGTGAATAGTCGCGCAGCGCGGCCCGAAACGCCACGGCCGTGCCTTACCTAGGAAGCGGGTGACTCCTGGGCGGCGAGTTCTTGGACCAATTCCATGCAACGCAGCCGGGCAGGGGAGTGGTCGTAGGGCATCAATCCAATGGCCTCGAGAGGGATTACGCGCATTTCCTCTCTGTCAGCGCCATGGCAGGCATCGTTATCACCTTCGTCGGTGGTGGCGGGGTGCAATGCCTCCCAGGAGTTGAAGAGCGCTTCATTGCTCTGCGCCACGCCGGAGTCCTCGATGACGGCGTCCAGCACCAGTTCGAAGGCATGCCGGTTGGCAGCCGCCTGTGCCACGCGGGGGTCGTCGACGGCGACCGTATCGTTGAGTGCCTCTTCGGCGGCATCAACGCTGTCGGATTCTTCCCGCAGACCCGGGTGGGTGGCCAGGGCGATGTAACGGCCGGCATTGACGGCTGCACCGAGCGGGCCGAAGATCCGCTCGATGACGAGCAGGTTGTCCAGGTCCGCCTGGCGCAGTGAACCCTCCGGTAGGCCCTTGAGACGGCCGGTGACGAAGTCGGAGAGCAGCTCCGTCCTGCCATCCGGAGTACGCAGGCGCTGCGCGACGGCGTCGTCGTGGTCGCTCACCACACCGGCGGGAGCCGTGTCAGCAAGGGCGTCATGGATGTCACCCAGCGTGATGCCGGCGTCGGCCATCTTATGGATCCACAGCAGCCGGATCATGTCCTCGTAGCCGTATCGGGGGCTGTCATCACTGCCCCGTTCGGGCTCGGGGAGCAGGCCAGTCTCGTGGTAGTGACGGATCACCTGCGCTGTGGTGCCGACGAAGGATGCCGCGTCACCGATGTTGACCTGCCGCGGCGGAGTAAGGGACGAATGCATGAACGGTGAGCCTTCCTTATCGGGGCAGGACGTGAGCCCCTCTGCAGTGCTTCGAATGATGAGAACAGCTTCGCCGGAACTGTCACCGCTGCCGGGAGACCCTGAAGTACCCGGCCCGCTGCCAGATCCGCGGCAATACCCTCTGCGAGGTGCCGCAGTCAGCTCAGTCCCACTGCACGCCTTCGCTGTTGCGGGCACCGTAGGGGCCGTCACCGATAGCTGCCTCGATGGCCGCAAGGTCATCGGCGGTTAGCGTCAGCTCGGTTGCCGCCAGGTTTTCAGCGACGCGCTCGGGGCTGCGGCTTCCGGGGATCGGCACGATGGAGTCCCCTTGCGCAAGCAGCCACGCGAGGGCGAGCTGCGAGATGGACGCACCCTTGCTCTCAGCGACCGCGGTGAGCTTCTGCACGATCTCGTAGTTCTTCTCGAAGTTCTCGGGCTGCCACCAGGGAAGGTTGTCAGCAGAGTTGCGGCTGTCGGTGCTGTCGTATTCGGAAGGCTTCTTCAGTCCACCGGTCAGGAGGCCGCGCGCGAGCGGCGAGTAGGGGACGAAGCCGATGCCCAGTTCCTTGAGGACCGGGAACAGGGTTTCGGCTTCGCGGGTAAAGAGGGAGTACTCGCTCTGCACAACAGAGACCGGCTGCACGGCGTGGGCGCGGCGGATAGTGTTCGGACCGGCCTCACTCAGGCCGAAGTACTTCACCTTGCCGGCGTCGATGAACTCCTTCACGACGGCGGCGACTTCTTCGATGGGTACGTTCGGGTCAACGCGGTGCTGGTAAACGACGTCGATGTAGTCGACGCCGAGGTAGTTGAGGCTGTTGTTGATGACCTCGCGGACGTGCTCGGGACGACTGTCGAATCCGTACTCGCGGGTGAGACCGAACTTAGTGGCGATCACGATCTCATCGCGGAAGTCCTTAACCGCCCGGCCGAGGAACTTCTCACCCTCGCCCCAGCCGTAGAGCTCGGCGGTGTCGAAGAACGTGACACCGAGCTCGTGTGCTTTCCTGATCGCCGACGTCGCCTCGTCCTGGTCGGTGGGGCCGTAGGCCATCACGAGTCCCATTGAGCCGTAGCCGATCTCGGAGACGCTCAGGCCCTGCTGGCCGAGTGTGCGCTTTTTCATCGGGTGTCCTTTCTCTGAACGAACAGCACGATACGCCAACCCCTGGCGGACGTGATCGGGAATCGCGAATCGCGGTGCGGCCATCGGCACGCACCGCCTACTGGATGTCTACCGTGTAGAGCATGCGCGTTTCCGAGACTGTCCATGCCGAAAACCGATACACCCTCGAGGCGCCGGTTTATCGCGTCAACTTCTGGGAACAAGCATCACCGCCGCGCGGCTGGATGCTCGATGCGTATATCGTGAGCGAAGCCGAGGACCTGACGGAGGTGTACCGGTGGATAGAAGAAAACGCTCGTGGGCGCCGATTTGAGCTCTTCGTTGAGACGCAGGAGGAGCCTCTGGAGTCTTTCGCCGTCCCGGGGAAGAGTGACCTTATCCGGCTGCTCGGCAAGAACCCCAATGCTGGAGAATCTGTCCATATCGCCACTTTCGTCCCCAATTCAGGAGACGGGCGTGAGTGACGAAGGGAGCTAGGAAGAATGATGGCAGTTTCCCGCCAGGAGGCAGAGTCATGAAGAGGTTCTACGTTGCGTCGAGCTTCAGCAATATCCCCAATGTGAGGTATGTCGTGCAGGCCTTGGAACGCAAGGGCTATACCTGCACGTACGACTGGACGCAGCACGCATCGGCGCGCGATGCGAAGCCGGTCACCGTCGCTGACCTGCGTGCCATCGGACAGCAGGAAAAAGATGCAGTACTAAGTGCCGACGTCGTGGTGATCCTGCTTCCGGGCGGGAAGAGCACGCATGTTGAGCTTGGTATGGCAATCGCTCAAGGTAAGCGGACGATCCTGCATTCGCCGGACGACGTCGTCAACAACCTCGAGACCGCCAGCACGTTCTACCACCTACCCGAGCTGGAGAAGTGCTACGGACCACTGGATAACCTCGTCGATATGGTCGTTGGTCACCGTGCCGAGACGGAGTTCGTACCCTCGTTTTCGATTACGGGATCCCCGGAAGTGTAGGTGACGCTGTTGTTCTCGCCTTCGATGTCGATGTCCCCGGTCACCTCGACGCCGGCAGTGTTGGCGGTGCCGTCGACGTCGACTTCGGGCACATTCCGGAGGGTGGCACTGTTGTTGTTTCCCTCAATGTCGAGGCTTTCCGCGTCCTCGCCGTTGACGGAGTTGTCATTGCCGTGGATGTCGATGTCTTCACACTGGCCGGTTGTCCGCACGCTGGTGCCATTGGTCTCGATTTCGACGTCCCCGCCACCGGAGCAGGTAATGCTGACACTGGTGTTCGCTTCCGTGATTCTGTGTTCCTGACCCCGGCTGAGCGAGATCGACGCTCCGGAGGCGTCCGTTGCTGCTGATGCGCTTGGATCCGTCGGGGAGGCCGTGGCCGTGCTGTCCGGCGTGCCGGCGCTGGTCGCCGATGGCGTGCCGGTTTCCTCGGGTGTCGGCGCCGGGTCTGCGGTGCATCCGGCAATTAGTGCCAGTCCCGCGACGGCGGTGAGCACGGGTGCGGTGATGCGGAAATTGCGGTACATGCGGGGTTCTCCTCAGCTAGGCGGGGCTGGGTGTTGTGTGTCCTGCCCCGGAAAGCTGCTCGAGCATTTCCTCGTACGGGGCTCTTCCGCTTGCCTGTTTATTGTCCAGCATCCTGGGCTGGACGGCCACGGTCTCCGGTGTACGCCGGTGTTTCCCGTTCACCCCCTTCTGATCTGCTCGCTAGACTCGCCCGATGCACTCGCCTTCCACCGGCGTGGCCCTGACGACCGCCCGCCTAACCATTGAGCCGCTTTCGGAGCGCGACGCCGACGCCTTCACCGAGTACCGACGGGATCCGGATGTAGCCCGGTACCAGTCCTGGGACATCGACTACTCCACGACAGATGCCGAACAGCTGGTTGTCGGTCAGCGCGGCGGTGCGGTGGAGTGAGTTCCGCGGCCAGAGCCTGAACGTCGGGTCGGATTGCCCGCACTGTCCCCGCCCGCATCCAGGGTCCGCGAGGTCCGATTATCGGGTCGTTCGACCTCTAACTACCTTCCAGGCTTTCCACTCCGGCTCAACCAGCCCCAGAATTGCAGCGCGGGCAGTGCTAGCCCCCTGCTCGCGGAGATCCTGGTAGACGGACGTCAGCCCCTTGGCAGTCCCGGCAGCGGAAGCGTCCCAGCCGGTCAGGGCAAGCTGTCCGGGCACTGTGATCCCGAGCGTGTCCGCCGTTTCGAGTGCTCCGAGCGCCAGTTCATCACTCATGCTCAGGAGCAGATCAGGTGCTGACGGGCCATCCAGCAGTGCTTGTGCTGCGCGCGCCCCGTCGGCGAAGGAGTTGGCCGCGCAGAAGGCCACCGGAATGCCTTCCCAGTCGTGTCCGGCAGCGATGGCCGCCTCCCTGAAACCTTGAAGCCTGTTGCGGGTAACGGGAAAGGCGGAAGCATCAGGGTCGGGTCCGTAACCGACGGTCTCCACGCGTTCCCTGTTAGCGGGGAAGGAGATCACGGCAGGTTTCCGGCTCCCGCGCAGGCCCACCGCGGCTATTTCGCGGGCTGCAGCCCGGTCGTCAATAGCCACCAGCCCGAACCCTGCCCGTTCAGGTCCGGCATGGACGACCACCGGTTTGCCGGTCAGGCTGAGTGCCTCGAGCACCGGGTCTTCGTCGGTGGTTGTCCAGACAACGAACCCGTCGACCGCTGCGGCGCGGATTCCCTGGCTGTCATCTTCCGATCCGTTGGTGGGCAGGATGGTCATGGCCAGGCGGTGTGCGGCGCAGACATCGGCGATGCCGGCGAGGAAGCGGGCAGCCTCGGGATCCTCGAAGGCATAGGGGAGGGTCTCTCCCAGTACGACGCCGAGGGCGCCGCTGGTTCCCTTGCGCAGGGACCGGGCGCTGGGGTCCGGTCCGGCGTACCCAAGCGCGTCGGCCGCCTCGAGAACCTTGCGGCGTGACTTCTCCGAGACGCGGGTTGGCTTGCTGTATGTGTACGACGCCGTCATCACTGAGACGCCCGCTGCTGCGGCGACGTCGGTGAGGGTCACCCTGTTTGGCACTGGCATATCCCCAGTCTATCTGTGTATCGTTATACATATGGGAACCATCTCAGTTGCGACGAGGCTAAAAGGTTCAAGTGCCTCGTACACCGCATTCGCTGCATTTGGCGTGTTCTGGGGGACGTGGGGAGCGAGCATCCCCAGCATCCGGGACCAGAGCGGGCTCTCGGACGGACAGCTGGGGACGGCTCTGTTGTTCATTGGCACAGGCGCCCTGCCCGCCATGCTCCTCACCGGCCGTCTCCTCGACAGGTACGGCATCCGGACAACTTCGGCCGCTGTTTTGGTCCTCATGGCGGCCGCGGGACTGCTGGTGGCAATGACCGCCGGGGGTATGACGAGCCTCAGCCTGGGCCTTCTGCTGGTGGGTGCTTCCAGCGGAGCGGTCGACGTCGCGATCAACGCCGGAGCGGGCTCTGCAGAGAAAGAGCTCGGGAGGCCGGTCATCACCCGCTCCCATGGAATGTTTTCGACCTTTGTCGTCCTCTCGAGCCTGCTCACCGGTCTGATGAACCGGCTTGAGGCCGCGCCCGCCGTCCGCTTCGGGCTGGTTGCAGTCATCATGGGCTGTGCGGCCGGATACCTGTTGCGCGCCCTTCCCGCCCGTTCCCGCACGAGCCAAAAGACGCCGTCGATCGCCGCAGAACAAGTGGCTGGAAAAGGGGTATCCGCCCCGCGGGCCGCCTTCGCCCTTCAGTCGGTACTGCTGGTGGGTTTCCTGGCAGCGCTCGCACTCGCGGTGGAAAATGCTCATCAGAGCTGGGCTGCAGTGTTTTTCGAGGACGTCCTGAACACGGGCTCCGGCCTTAGCGCCACCGCTCCCGCCATGTTCGCCGCTGTGGCCGCGGTGACCCGGTTCAGCACCGGAAACCTGAAACCCTCCAGTGCAACCCGCGTTGTGGCGGCGGGGGCAGCTGCTGCAGCCCTGGGCACGGGAATCCTGGCCGGTTCCGCAAACATCGCCATGGCCCTGGCCGGACTCGCCGTGGCCGCGGCCGGCACGTCTGTCCTGTATCCGGCCCTGATGGGTGTGGTCACCCGCACCGCCAGTGAAGCCACACGGGGCAGGGCGACGTCGATGCTCGCCACAGTCTCCTATGTCGGGTTCCTGCTCGGCCCGGTTTACGTGGGGCTCTGGTCGGAAGCGGCCGGGCTGCGCAGTGCGATGCTCGCTGTGGCTGCCCTCGGCGTGCTGCTCCTTGTCCTTGCGCCCGCCTTGCTTCGCCGTTCCAGCACGAATACGGCGCTTAGAGGGCCGTGGGTGAGTGGCTAGCGGTCTCTGGGATAGACAGCGGACACTCGCCGGTGCCACGGAGAATATGCTTATCGCTGGATGGCCCACTTAGGAAAGTAATTCCCGTCGGACCTAACCTCGTATACTTCCACGGCTCCGGATCCGCCCTGGGCCTGCAACGCCAATGAGCGTACTGAAACGTCGAAGGTTCCGTATTCGTTGGGTGAGGCCGCATACGTGAGATCAGCGTTGTAGTTATTGGCCTTTTGGATGATTTCAATCGCTTGTTCAGGAGTGGAGATATTCAGATCAGGTGCTTCTGCCATGAACCGTGGAGGCGCTTCCGGCGAAGTAGCATCCGTTGGTGTTGGTGACGGAGCTTCAGCGGGCTCCTGCCGTGGCAGGTCCGTCGCACTTGGAGTCGGGGCAGGCTTGGGTGCGTGAGTCCGGGTCGGGGTTGGTCCTGCAGATTGGTGGCGGGTTTCCGCGGAAGTTGCCGAGGGAGAACTCTGTGCCGTCGGCTCCCCGTCACCGCATCCAGTCAGAAGTGCAGCCGTGGCCAGAAGGCCCAGCGCGACCGTTGACAGCTTATACACAGAGCTGCTGAGTGTTGGTTTCATGCGCCCCCCGATGCGATTAGGAAGTAAGCTTACCGACCCGTCTTTTCCCGTCAAACTGGCGCCGAGGAGGTGGTTGGGTGATTCCCTTTCCTACTTGTCGTAAAAGACAGACCAGCAGATGCTGTTCCGGCGGTTTTGGTCGTCGAGGACAAGGGGGCGTAGGTGGACGGGAACCTGCCGACGCTGCCGCGAACCGGGACGCACCCAGCAAGGGACGCGCCGCCGCCATTGCGTGTCCTCCGAGTGTGCGGGTGGCCATCATCTTTGCTTCGCCGCGCGCCCAGGCCCGCGCCGCTTCGATCGCTGCACGAGGCCGATCGTCGTCGGGGTTGGATAGCTCGAACAGCTCCAGAGCACGCTCGGCGCAGGTGGCGGCCCACAACGCCAGGAGTTGATGATCGGCATCGGTCAGGAGTCCGCCGCGCCGGATGGAGACGAGACGGGGATCGCGGACAGCCGGAAGAATCATAAGAAGTTTTTACTCCTACCCGGCTCAGGCAGGTAGTTTCGCCCAAGTATTGCGCAGGGACGGCAAACGGAATCCAATAGCCCAATGACAAAGGATCCCGGCACGACCACGTCAAAATCCCAGACCGGGCTGAAGCGGGCCATCGGTGCGCTGCTGTTGTACGGGTTTATCGTGGGGGACACCCTCGGTGCCGGCATTTACACGCTGGTGGGCACCATGGCCGAGGACGTCGGCGGCGCGATATGGCTGCCCCTGCTGATCGCCCTGGTCGTCGCGCTGCTCACCGCGGCGACCTATGCGGAACTGATCACCAAGTATCCGCACGCCGGAGGAGCCGCCCGCTACGCCGACCGCGCATTCGGTATCCCCTATGTGTCATTCCTCGTCGGCTTCCTGATGATGGCTTCGGGAATCACCACAGCCGCTGCCCTCGCGAACGCCTTCGCCGGCGATTACCTGACAGCGCTCTTCGATGTGCCGGCCGCCCCTGCAGCAGTCGCCTTCATCATCGTGCTGACCCTGATCAACCTGCGCGGCGTCAAGGAGTCCCTCGCTGCGAACCTGATCGCTTCCGTCATCGAGGTATCCGGCCTCGTCATCGTCATTGTCGTGTGCGCCATTGTTTTCGCCTCCGGCAACGGGGAACCGGCGCGGCTCCTGGAATTCGCGCCGGACGTACCGCCCCTCCAGGGCGCCTTCGCCGCATCGATCGTCGCGTTTTTCTCGTTCCTCGGCTTCGAGGCGGCAGCGAACATGGCCGAGGAAGTGCGCAATCCGTCCAAGGCTTACCCGCGCGCACTCTTCGGCGCTATCTGCACCGCCGGGCTGGTGTATCTCCTCATCGCCATCGGCGCGGTCATCGTGATGGACCCGACCGAGCTGGCCGAGTCCACCGGACCTCTGCTGGCCGTGGTCGCCGCCAGCGGCGTTGCAGTCCCGCCCGGGCTGTTCAGCATTATTGCCCTGATCGCCATTGCAAACGGGGCACTGCTGTTCATGGTCATGGCCAGCCGTGTCGGCTACGGATTGGCAGAAGCGGAACTGCTCCCGCGTGCCTTCAGCCGCGTCCTGCCGGGCCGCCGCACGCCGTGGGTCTCCATTGTTGTGGTGGCCGGTCTAACGATCGTCCTGACGCTTACCGGAAATGTCGCCTCATTGGCCGAAACCACCGTGCTGCTCCTGCTGCTGGTGTTCCTGTCCGCCAACGTCAGCGTCCTCGTCCTTAAAAAGGACAAGGTTGACCATGACCACTTCTCCGCGCCCCGGTTCATGCCGGTCCTCGCGATCATCGCGAGCATTGCACTGCTTACCCAGCAGAGCGCGGCCATTTGGCTGAGTTCGGCTGTCTACATAGCGATCGGATCCCTGTTGTTCCTCGCCGCCCGGGCACAGCGCAAACACGAGGACCGCGTGAACGCCGGGTGACCCTGGGCAAGCCCACTGCTGGGGGTCCAAGGGGGCCGGAAAGGTGTTTCCTGCCGGCGCTCCCTTATCCGCGCGGTGACCGCTCGGACTGGAACTGTTGGAGAACTTCGTTTACCTCTGCCGGGTAGTTTTCGCGGGGCGGCCAAGAGTTGGGAACGGCAAGTGTGATGAGCTGCGACTGCTTTGGATAGCTGTCATGCCCGTGGAGCGCGAGCTGCATAAGCCGGTCAGCGTATCCGTTCACTTTCGGCGACTGGTACCAGGTAAAGGCGGCGTAGCCCGGCTGCACTGCGAGTGGATCGAAGCCCCAACGTTCACTTCGCGACTGCGCCTCTTGAGTCACGGTCAGGTCAGCTGTGGCTGCCCGCATTCTGGCGCGACGCAAGACCACGAAGAGGACACCTAAACCGAGGAAAAACAGCATTGGCAACAGGGTCGCTGGCGTAGCTGCATCAGGGTTGATGGCTTCGCAGTCGGCTTCGCTGAATAGGAAATTCCCGGGGTCCTCAAGGTTGGCGAGGCACTGCTCGTAGGTCAACCCACCATCAGCTTGGTTGGGCTGCATGTTCGTCGCGAAGCTCTGGAGCATGAAGCTGACCGCATACAGCGCCGCGACAACAAAACTCAAGATAGCCGCGATTCTCCAGCCGGTCTGCTTCAGGCGGGCAGGATGTTTCAAGAATCGATGTTTTTCGTCGTCGGAAATTTCAGCTTGCGCTCGTCCGATGACTCGTGCCCAGGTTGAAAGCCACTCGGCATCCCGATTGCGAAGGAGCTGGGCGAGGCTAACGGCCCGCTCCCGCCAGGCTACGAACGCGGTCCCGTCCGGTGTTTGACTCCACATGGCGAAGTGATGCAGTTTGTCCTGCTCGTTCCTCGCGCGTTGAAGCTCAACCTGTTCTTCGGCGGCGCGCGCGGTGCGGGCCGCCTGGAATGCCGCGGCCGCTTGGAATCCTGCACCAACCCAGGCGCCGGTTGCAGCGCTTTGCGCTGCTTGTGTTGTTGCGGCGCTGCTTCGGGCTGCCGAAGCTGCCGAGTCGGCTGTGCTCTTTGTGTGGCGTTCGATGTTGTTAATAGAATCCCTGAATTTGCTCATAGCTGTCTCGTATCCTGTTGCGATATACAGTGGCAGTCGCCTTAGCCGAAATAAGATTTAGATACCGCCGCTGGCGAAGCGGCTGGCGGGAGTTGCATCTGCCTGGAAAAAGCGCATATCGCTCGTCTGAGAACCGATCCTACTGGAATATGCGCCTGCTAAAGAATGTGCACGATCGTCAGCATTCGGTGGCCGCTAACCGAAGTATTAGGGCCGGAAGAATGCAGTTGCGCTGAGATAAACAAAGCGTTGGGATACTCTCTTGCGATGGCAACGCTTATCGCTCCCGACCGAAAACACCACGCTTCGTGGCTTGCAGCCGCCGCCGAATTCGATGGTGTGCACAGGGACGGCAGCGGTGGCGAGGACTGGACGCTGGAAGAACTCCGGGACCCGAACGCATTTGGGCGCTTCGTAGATGAACTCGTTGCCGCAGCCCTTCCCGATACTCCTACGAAGCCCGGCTATGTGCCGTGCACTTATCTGTGGATTGTCGAAGGCGACACCGTAATTGGATCTCTGGCGATCAGGCACATATTGAACGACTTCCTTTTCAACGAAGGCGGGCATATCGGGTACAGCGTGCGGCCCACCGCCAGGCGCCGCGGCCACGCCGGCCGTGCCTTGAAAGACGCCCTCCCAATCGCCCGCCAGCTGGGGATTCCTCGGGTCCTCGTCACCTGCGATGAGGACAACGCCGCTTCCCGGGCCACTATCGAAAAGAACGGCGGCAGCTACGAAGATAGCCGCAACGCCAAACGCCGGTACTGGATCGACGCCGGGACGCCAAGCTGCCGGACCGACGTCTAGCGGTGCAGCCTCCGGGCCTGAGTCAGGTCTGCAGCATCCGCTCGACGGCGGTGACAACCGCCTGCCGGCGCGCGGCAAGCTCCGCATCCTTGTCCGGATTCCCCGCAAGACTGGTCAGCCCCTCCGGTGAGAGCTGCCAGGCCTGCGCGACGGCGTAGATGAAGACCAGAAGGTCGACGGCGGACAGCGGGCGTGCGGCCGCCGTCGCGACGGCGAGGGTCTTGTCCCGGTAGATCCCGCTTGGCTCTGCAGTGGCTTCCGGGCGCTCGAGCTGGGCCCACATGCTCAGGCGGAGGACCTCCGGGAAGCGCTGATGATGGTCGAAGACGTCTCCGGCCCAGCCTGCCAGGTCCTTGGGACGCGGCGGGACGTTCTGTGCCATGCGGCGCAGCGCGTCCGCAACGGTCGCATCGAACAGGCCGCTCTTGCTGCCGTAATAGGCATAGATCATGCGCACGTTGCTCTGCGCCTGGGTGGCGATCCGCTCCACGCGGCCGCCGGCGAATCCGTGGGCCGCAAATTCTGCGGTCGCCGCGGCAAGTATCCGCCCCCTCGTCGCCTCAGCATCGCGTGCCATGCGTTTCCTCTCGGTAGGTATTGACGGGCCTGCGCCCGGACATTAGCTTATCGGTAAGTATTCATTTACTTATAGGAGACGCCATGACCCGCATTGCCCTCGTGACCGGAACCAACCGCGGACTGGGACGAGCCACCGCGCTCGCCTTGGGCCGGAACAAGATCAACATCGTCGCCGCGTCCCGGGACGGTGCGACCGACATCGTGGACGAAATCCGCGACTCGGGCGGCGAAGCCATCCCGGTCGCGCTGGATGTTGCCGACCTGGCGTCGATCGAGGCGGCACGCGTTGCCGTGCTCGAAGGCATTGGCCAGGCATGGGACGCCGACGCTATCGATGTCATGGTCAACAACGCCGGGGTGGGACTGTTCGCACCGCTGGGTGCCATCACCGCAGAAGACTTCGAGACCACGTTTGCCGTCAACGTCCGCGGCCCGCTATTCGTCCTACAGGCTTTCCTGCCCCACCTGGCGGAGGGAGCAAGCATCGTGAACGTCTCGAGTTCGCTCAGCCGGCATGTCAGCCCGGCGACCTCCGTCTACGCCGCCTCGAAGAAGGCCATCGAGGCGCTCAGCCGCAGCCTCGCCGTCGAACTGGGCCCGCGCGGCATCCGGATCAACTCGATCGCGCCCGGGCCCACCGCAACCGACTTCAACGGCGGGGCCATGCGCGACAGCGAGGACATGCGCACGTCTCTGTCCGCGCAAACCGCGCTCGGACGGGTGGGTGAACCGGAGGACATTGCCGACGCGATCACCGCCCTGGTGTCACCCGAGTTCCATTGGGCAACGGGGGAACGCATCGAGGTCTCCGGCGGTGTGCTGATGTAACCAGCGGGCCGCTCAGCTACCCCGCGGCTCCGGGCCCAACTACTAGGCAGGTGCTTGACGCGGTAGCAAGAACCCGGCCGGCGGCGTCGCGCAGGTCCGCTTCCACAAACGCAGCGTTGCGCCCGGCCTTGGTCACCCATCCGTGGGCGGTGACGGTGCCCGTGTCCACGGTGGCGGGCCGCAGGAAGGACACCTTGAGTTCGAGGCTGGTGTAGCCGACACCGGCCGGCAACGTCGAGTGCACGGCGCAGCCGCAGACCGAGTCCAGGACGGTGGCGAAAAAGCCGCCGTGGACGGAGCCGATCGGGTTGTAGTGCGATTCGTCAGGTTCCGCGGTCATCACGACGTCGCCCTCGGTCACGCTGACGAGCTGCAGCCCGACGTGGCTGCTGATCGGCGGGCCGGAAACTTCGCCGGCGGCCATGGCCTGCAGATGCTCCAGTCCGGTCCGTGAGAACACGCGTGTGAGGTCGTGCTCCGCGGGGGAGTACTCGAGGGTCTTTGAACGCATTTCAGAGTCGGGCATCGCATCTCCGTAAGCTGCTGGCCAGTAAGGGAATCCCTTGAAACTGTAATGCAGGTCACTGAGTCGTGTGTCCGCCGGGAGCAGGGACAGCGTCGGTACGGCAGGGTCAACCCGGACAGTTGCCGTGCACGCTTCGGTCGGGACTCATTCCCCGTACCTACGATTGGAGCGTGAGTGTCGCCGAAGAAAAGAAACAAAAGCAGACGAAGGACCAGCGATACCTGCTGATGTCCCGCGCAGGCATGATTGTCCTGGTGCTGGCGATGTTCGGCTGGTTCGCCAACGGCGTGCTGCCGGAAGCCGCACTGTTTCTGGGCATCGGTGCGGTCTATGCGGTCCTCGTGTGGCGGATCGCTTCCCAGTCAGTCAGGGCCTTCAATGTGATGCTCTCGTCACTGCTGGTGAATTTCTGGACGCTGATCCCCATGGACAACCACCATGTCCTGGGTGTTCCTGCTGCCGGTCCCTGGTTCCTGGGATTCCTGATCGGCAGTATGGCAGGGGGATATCTCTGGCTGGGGCCGCGCAACGGAGCGCCGTTTGCTCCCAAGCACAAGCGGAAGCCCGACAGCGAGGGTAATTACCCGGGCGGAAAGCGGCTGGGGCTGATCAATGCTGCCTGCGCCACGGTGTTGCTCGGAATCGGCACAGCCCAGCATCCTGATCGGCGGACGGTACTGGAGCGGGAACCGGTTTGGCGCTCCCCGTCCGCCGTTCAACTCGCAGTACAAACGACGTCGACGGAAGAAGCGCGGCGGGCGAACCTCCGCCACATCGAGGCAGCCAGTTCGTCCGCGACCCTGACGTTCCTGGCCAGCCCCGCGGCGCTGACGACGGTGCTGTGACTAAAGCTAACCTATTGTGCTTTTTGGCTAATACTGTTAGCTTTAGCTCATCACCGAGTGCCTGGAGGGCATCATGACTGAGTATCTGAGCATTGGAAGCAACCGCCTCGCCTACGACCTCACAGGGGACGGGCCCCTCGTGGTCCTCGCGCATGGCATGGGCGACAGCCGCCGCTCGTACCGCTTCGTGGTGCCGGCGCTGGTCGCCGCCGGCTACCGGGTGGCGAACCTGGATATCCGCGGCTGCGGCGAATCGAGCACCGGCTGGGCCGGCTACAGCCGCACCGATATTGCCGGGGACCTCGTCGCGCTGGTTCAGCACCTCGGCGGCCCCGCCGTCGTCGTGGGCCAGTCGATCAGCGGCGGCGCCGCGACCATCGCCGCAGCCGATGCGCCCGGCCTGATTGCCGGCGTCGTCGAAATTGCGCCCTTCACGCGCAAGCAGTCCATGGACTTCGGCGGCATGGTCCGCGTCAAGCGCTACCGGGCCGCCTCCCTGCAGTTGCTGTTGACCATGCTCCGCGGAAGCATCGCCCATTGGCTGCAGTACCTGGACATCGCCATCCCCGTAAAGCCCGCCGACTGGGCGGAGGAACGCGCGCAGATCGCGGCAGCGCTGCAGGACCCGGCGCGCATGTCGGTCCTGCAGGCGATGATGAAGACCACGCCCGCCGACGCCGGAGCCCGGCTGGCCGACGTCGGCAGTCCCGTCCTGGTGATCCAGGGCAGCGCTGACCCGGACTGGGCGGATCCCCGCGCGGAGGGCGAGCGGATCCTCGCCGGCCTTCCCGCCGGGCGGGGCGCCCTTGCCGTGATCGACGGCGCCGGCCACTACCCGCACGCCCAGACGCCGGACGAACTTGTTGCGTTGACGCTGCCGTTCCTCGCCCGCGTCCTCGGCGCCGCGGAAAGCCGGGCCGACCATGCCTAGGGCGGGACTGACGACGCCGGCCGTCATCGAGCGGGCGGGGCAGATGCTCGACGACGGCGGCAGCCTGAATCTCGCCGCAGTGGCAGAGAGCTTCGGTGTCCGCGTTCCCTCGCTCTACAAGCACGTGGATGGCATGCCGGGGCTTCAGCGCGGGGTAACCCTGCAGGCAAAGCGCTCCCTTACCCAGGCCATTGCGCAGGCCGCGATCGGGCGCTCGCGGGACGACGCGGTCAGGAGTATCGCCGATGCCTACCGTGCGTGGGCACTGGCGCACCGCGGCCAGTACCCGTTGGCAATGCTGCCCGTGGACAGCCGCGACCCGAAGGAAGCAGAGGTGGCGGAGTCATTCCTGACGGTCATGTCCGGCGTCCTGGCGGGCTACCGGCTGGCCGACGACGACGCTATTGACGCCATCCGTTTCCTCCGAGCGGCGCTTCACGGCTTCGTGTCCCTGGAAACCGGCGGCAGCTACGCGCTGCCCCAGGACCTGGACCGCAGCTTTCAGCGCGTGGTGGAAAGCATCACTACGGCGCTGGACGGGTGGGAGCGGACCTGAGGGGGCGTGCCGGCCCTCATTTCACCTCGGTGAATTCTGTGCCCAAAGGTTCAGACAACGCGGACAGGTCCGCGGGTTCGGACTCTGCGGACCCGACCCCGACCTCCGAGTAGTCCACGACAAACCAGTTCTCGCCTTCGGCAAAGTACACGGACCCCTCGGATGCCGCCGTGTCGGCCAGCAGTGTGAAGGTGTCGTCCCGTGCCTCCGGGGTGTCAAAGAAAAAGATTTCCACGGTTTGCGTGCACTTCACGGATTCGGCCGGAATCTGTCCGTTGCTGCCCATGACATCGGTAGGCGGAGGCGGATCCTCGCGGCAGTCGAGCTGCCCGGACACCGCCTGCCGGGCTTCTTCCAGGGAGCCGTACGAGGGCAATTCGGCGGACGGCTTGTCCGCAGTGCAGGCCGTGCACGCTCCGAGGAGAAGCGCCCCCACGGCAATCCGGTTTTTCAGCGTCATTGCATCCCCCCATGTGGTTTCCTGCAGCTGGGGCACCCAGCGGCAGCGGTGCATCCACTGTGTTGCTTCGCTCCGAGTATGCGTGCAGTCTGCGGCGGTATCAACGCTGCGGGCGGATTCTTTTCACGGGGATTACGCGGGTTCGAAGTGGCGGTCGGGAATTGGTGGTCCCAGCGCGCAACCTCTCGCGAGTCCGAGCGCTCGGCGGCCCCTATCGGGGTGAGAGGACCGCGGCAGCCCGTTCCAGCGCGCCCGGAACGATGGAGTAGTAAGCCCAGACGCCCCGCTTTTCGCGGTGCAGGATACCGGCATCCACCAGGATCTTCAGGTGGTGGGAAACGGTGGGCTGGCCCAATCCCACGGGTTCCGTGAGGTCGCAGACACAGGCTTCCTGGTTGTCCTGGGCCGCGATCAGGGAGACCAGACGCAGACGGGTCGGCTCTGCCACGGCTTTGAGCAGCTGCGCGAAGCGCTGGGCGTCCTCGGCACTGAGCGGCTCGGAGGTGAGCGGGGTGCAGCAGGCGTCGGCAGCCGGAACGGGAACGGTCGGTGCAGTGGTCACCTCCCCATTATGCACAGATTGACAGGTATCGATATATGTAGTGATACTCGATATCGAAGAACATCGATCTTCGTCAATATCCGTCCCGCCCAGGAGCCACGTTGAGCACGTCCACCGCACCACTGCAGACCGCCTCGGTCACCGCCCGGCTCTCGACGCTGGACCGGTTCCTCCCGGTCTGGATCGTCGCCGCCATGGCCGCCGGTTTGCTGCTGGGCCGTTTCGTGCCCGGTATCGGACCCGCGCTGGACTCAGTGAAGGTCGCCAATGTGTCGCTGCCCATCGCCGTCGGCCTGCTGGTGATGATGTACCCGGTGCTGGCCAAGGTCCGTTACGACGAAACGCGCCGGGTCGTCGCGGACCGGAAGCTGATGGTCACGTCACTGATCCTGAACTGGGTGGCTGCACCGGCGCTTATGTTCGCGCTGGCGTGGATCTTCCTGCCGGATCTACCCGAATACCGCACCGGGCTGATCATCGTTGGCCTTGCCCGGTGCATCGCCATGGTGATGGTCTGGAATGACTTGGCGTGCGGGGACCGCGAGGCGGCCGCCGTCCTGGTAGCGATCAACTCCGTGTTCCAGGTCCTTGCCTTCGGCACCCTCGGCTGGTTCTACCTGCAGGTCCTGCCCGGTTGGCTCGGACTGGAAACCACCAGCGCCGACTTCTCCTTTTGGGCCATCACCGCAAGTGTTGTGGCTTTCCTGGGCATCCCGCTGCTGGCCGGCTTCCTCACCCGTACCCTCGGCGAACGCGCCCGGGGACGGGACTGGTACGAGACCGCGTTTCTGCCGAAGCTGGGGCCTTGGGCCTTGTACGGACTGTTGTTCACCATAGTGCTGCTGTTCGCCCTGCAGGGGGATGAAATCACTTCGAATCCGCTCGACGTCGCCCGGATCGCGCTTCCATTGCTGGTGTACTTCATGGTGGTGTTTGGGGCCGGAATGCTGCTGGGCAAGTTCCTGGACCTGGGTTACGCCCGCACTGCCACGCTGGCCTTTACCGCCGCAGGGAACAACTTCGAACTGGCTATCGCCGTGGCGGTCGGCACTTACGGTGTGACCTCAGGGCAGGCCCTGGCCGGCGTCGTCGGACCGCTGATTGAAGTTCCCGCCCTGGTCGCCCTCGTCTACGTTGCCCTCCGGGTGCAGAAGAAATACTGGCCCGCCGCGGCCCCCGTCCCCACCGCTACAGGAAAGGCAACGTCATGACCGCCAGCACCGAAACCGCCAAGCCCTCCGTTCTCTTCGTCTGTGTGCACAACGCCGGACGGTCGCAGATGGCCGCCGCCTACCTCCGCGCCCTCAGGGAGGGGCGGATCGACGTCCGTTCCGCCGGCTCCGCGCCGGCCGACACGGTCAACCCCGCAGCCGTCGCCGCCATGGCAGAGGACGGCATCGACATGTCTGCCGAGCTGCCCAAGGTCCTCACCACCGAGGCTGTGCAGGAGTCCGACGTCGTCATCACCATGGGCTGCGGTGACGCCTGCCCGATCTTCCCCGGTAAACGCTACGAAGACTGGAAACTCGAGGATCCCGCCGGGCAGGGTGTCTCCGGCGTCCGGCCCATCCGCGATGAGATCAAGGTGCGGATCACCGCGCTGGTCGACGACCTGCTTTCCGTTGAGTAACCCACGCATGAAGGTCGCACCCATGTCGGAGAATTCCTCCCTTCCTGTCGCCGTGATCGGTGCCGGTCCCGTTGGTTTGGCCGCCGCCGCAGAACTGCTCGAACGCGGTCTGGCCCCGATCATCTTCGAAGCCGGCGGAACACCGGCCGCCGCCGTCGAAGCCTGGAGCCACATCCGGCTGTTCTCGCCATGGCGGTACGACGTCGACGCCGCCGCCCGCCGGCTGCTCGCCGCCACCGGATGGAAGGAACCGGACGCCGAAACCCTGCCTACCGGCGCCGAACTGCGGGAGCAGTATCTGCAGCCGCTGGCAGCCGTTCCGGCGATGGCCGCGGCACTGCACACCTCCACCCGGGTTCTTGCAGTCAGCCGGGAGGGTCTGGATAAGACCCGGACCGGGGGCCGGGACACAGCCCCATTCCTGATCCGGACCGAAGATGCCCGCGGAGCGGTCACCGATTACCGGGTCCGGGCTGTCATCGATGCCTCCGGAACTTGGAAAACCCCAAATCCGCTGGGGTTCGCCGGACTGCCTGCCGTGGGCGAAGCCGAGGCCGTCCGTGCCGGGCTCATCACTGGACCCCTGCCCGACGTCACCGTCCGCGACCGCGCCCGGTTCGCGGGCCGGCACGTCCTGGTGGTCGGTGCGGGGCACTCGGCGGCAAACACCCTGCTGGCCCTGGGCGAACTAGCAGCGGAGGAACCCGACACCCGGATCAGCTGGGCCATCCGCGGAGCCTCTGCCGCAGGCATCTACGGCGGCGGGGAGCTGGACGGTCTGCCCGCCCGAGGTGCGCTGGGCAGTAAGCTGCGGAACCTGGTCGAAAAGCGCCGGATCGAACTCCACACCTCTTTCACCATCACCGGCTTCAAAACCGCTGACAACCTGGCTGTCATCGCCACCACGCCCGCCGGCGAGCAGCAGTTGGACGTGGACCTGCTGGTGCCGGCCACAGGGTTCCGCCCGGACTTGGACATGCTGCGCGAGATCCGGCTTGACCTCGATCCCGCCGTGGAGGCGCCGCGGGAGCTCGGTCCGCTGATCGACCCTGAATTCCACAGCTGCGGCACCGTGGCACCGCACGGCGCCCGCATGCTGTCCCATCCGGAAAGGGACTTTTACATCGTGGGCATGAAATCCTACGGCCGGGCCCCCACGTTCCTGATGGCCACGGGCTACGAGCAGGTACGCTCCATCGCCGCGGCATTGGCCGGGGACGAGCAGGCCGCCGACGACGTTCAGCTGGTCCTGCCCGAAACCGGAGTCTGCTCCAGTGACCTCGCCGGCAGCTGCGATACGCCGGTCGCTGACGCGTCCGCGGAGTCCGGCTCCTGCGGCGGGATGGCACAGGAAGCTGACCCGTCGTCGTCGTGCTGCAACGTACCGAAACCGGCATTCCTGGGTATCCCCACCGGTCTGGCCCACGGCCGTTCCGCGGAACAAGGGAACTGAAAACGCCCTGTCGGCCGTCCTGCGACCGCTCCCGGAGGACAGCGGCTACAGCTCGTTGAATGTGAAGCCGAGGTGACCCGGTGGGTCATTCGAGACGGTGCGTCCCCGAGGGGTTGCTTGCAGTGCAAGATACTGGTAGCGTGCAGTGCATGACACCAACCGTCGAGTCGATCCTGACTCAACTTCGCAAGGGCGCCGTGGAGTATTGCGTGCTCGCCTGCCTGCGCTCCGGACCCGCGTACGGACTGGAGATTGCCGAACGCCTCGGAGAACGGGAAGTCCTGTTCGGCAGCGGGGGCACTCTCTATCCGCTGCTTTCACGGCTACGGCAGCAGGGGTGGGTCACCACCACGCTTGAACCGTCGCCGGTCGGTCCGCCCCGCCGCTATTACCACCTCACGGATGCGGGTGAGAGTGCCCTGGAGGTCTTCACCCAGACCTGGCAACCGTTCGCCGCGGACGTCACCACCATGATCAAGGAGACCTCATGAACACCACTGAACCGATGCCGGCACTGCTGGAGGCATACTTCGCGGACCTGGACCGCGCACTGATCGGCGCCGATCCGCGTGAGCACGCAGAAACAGTCCAGGGGATGCGCGAGTATGCTGCCGAGACGCTCACCCGGGACGGCGCCTCGGAGCAGACCGCGGAACGCATTATCGCCGAATTCGGACCGGTAGAGCAGATCGCCGCTGCTGCCACCCCCGCGCCCGCTCCTGCACCCGCTGCAGCGCCGGCGCGTCCCTGGGCCGACATCTGGCTGCTGGTGGGCTCCATCGTGGGCCTGGTGTACTTCCTCTTCCCGATGATCTCGGTTGCGATGCTTGTCTGGGCGCTCGTGCGGCTAAGGCGCCATGTGGGCAGCCGGCCCCTGCAGAAGGGTGCCCTGTGGGTGTCTGCCGTGGCGGTCTTCGGCGCGGCCTTCTTCTTCTCCATCCGTCTGGCCAGCTTCTGGTGATGTGGGCTGACGTTGGGGCGGGGTCGGGTTTGGCCGGGCTCAGCGCCTGATGCCGTCAAGGCACGGCAAATGGTAGGAACCAAGGAGGAACTCTGGTGCTGAACGACGTGGCGGAGCCCGTTCCCGGCCCCGGCGAGGTGGTCCTTGACGAGCCTCCGGCGTCGGTCAACGGTTCATCATTGAGAGCGGGAGGTAGGCACTGACGATCCAATTGGGGGCATCAACAACTTCACTGATCTTCAAGTCCACAATGACCGAGGAGAGCACGTACGCCTCCTGGGGTTCGATGCCGTAGGTGAAGCACATGTGCTCGATCATGTGCCTCAACGCCTCCCTGGCGGCCTCGTGAAGATCGGGCCCCACTCCGGTGGTGGCGTAATACCCCCGGTCCTCGATTCCGGGCCGGAGCGGTCCCGAGGTTTGGAACTGCGGTGAGGGGATGGAACGTCCCTTGTGCAGGGTTATTTTCAACGCTCCGCTCATGGGCGCCTCGATGGCTGTGACACAGACTTCGCCGTCCCCTTGGGCGGCGTGCGGATCCCCGAACATCAGCCTGGCTCCGGCGACGCTGACCGGAAGGAAGATCCTGGTGCCAACCACCAGGTCACGGATGTCCATGTTGCCGCCGAAATTTCCCGGAGGCATCACGGGGAGGGGTTCTGCCGTTGCGGGGGTGCAGGCCATCACGCCCAGGAAGGGCCGCACGGGAACGGTCGCTACGTCCAAAAATGCTGTGGTGGGTCCGGTGGAAAGATCCCACTTGTAGACGAAGGGTTCGGAGAAGTCCTCCGGCAGGAGACCGGCGCCGGGACGGCTGGCGGTAAACCCCCAGCCCAGCGGGGTGAACTCCAGCGGTTCGATTTCCAGTAAGTCGCCGGGCTCCGCGCCGTGCACCATCACCGGCCCCCGCAGCGGATAACTCCGGGCAGGATCGCTGGCCGGGACCGGAGCCCCGTTTTGATAGTCCTCCAGTTGCCCGTCGCCCGCATCCCTGACGTCAAAACTGATGGTGTCGCCGCTGCTGATCACCAGCACGGGCTCATGCTGCGGAGTCCACAGACGGTTGTAGATGTCAGGTACTTCATGGTGTGCCATGGGCATCTCTTTCGCGGAGCTGGATCGGTTGGCTGAGGCTGGGCTTAGCCGGGGATTGCTTCAAGCAGCGTACGGCTCCAGCTCCCAGGAACCAGTTCTGTGACTTCTACGCCGGGCAGGAAGACTCCGCGGAGTGAAGGGCCCGTGACACCGCCCGCGGCCGAAACCCAGCCGGCTACTTGATCCCGAAGTCGAAACCGCCTTGGCGGTGCCCAAACCGCTCCCGCAGGAAGTTGCCCGAGGTGGTTAGTTCCGCCGAGGTCCGGCGGTGGCGGCCGGAGTGCAGCGTCTCGGCCTGCCCCGCAAGGAGCTGCAGCTGTTCGGCCAGCTCCTGATTGGGGGTCCTTCCACTGGCCTGCTTGGTCTCGAGCATGCGGGGCGGAACGGCCAGATAGCTGCGGAGGACACCGGGCAGGTAGTCGCGTACGGTGGCGGAAAGTTCATACTCAAACTGGGGGTCGCCCAGCGGCTGGCGTGCTTCGGCGTCAATCACGGCGTCCAGCGTCTGGCAGGTTTCCAGGACGGAGACATATGCCTCCGAGGGCAGCCGGTTCTTGTTCTGCCGGGCGAGGGAGGCCGACCATGCCAGCGCCTGCGACAGATCCTGCGTGGACGGGCTGGCCTGCTCCCCTTCCGGGGACACTGAGGAAGGCTCCGGGCCCGACGCCGGACCCTGGGGCATGCGCTGCCAGCCGCGGACCCTGGGGTGCAGCCACAGGTCGCGCAGCATGTAGGACCGCATGCCGGAGACGGCTATGACCCCGAAAATGATAAAGGCGGCAAGCAGGAACAGGGTGCTGCTCACGGGGAGAATGGCGGCGGCCGCCAGGACAAGGGCAACGTACGCGCCGCCCTCGAGGATCACTTTCGCGTTCTTCCTGCGGACCCCGATCATCAGCACCAGCAGCGGCAGGAACGGGAAAAAGAAAACCGCGACAGTGACCTTGAAGATGTTCCCCAACGTAAGACGAGACATCGTTATCCTCTCAACGTGAATGGTCGCAGCGCAGCCGCTGTTGCCTGGGCCAAGCCGGATGGGGGCCATTTGCACCCGTGCAGGCAAAGCCGTCCGTACCTATCCAACCCGATGGAAATCGACTCTATTCCAGCGTACAACTTCCCCTGTTCGCAGCGCAGTGCCCGGGATCACGGGCTAATCCCGGGGACTGCCGGCGACTGCTGCAGCCGGCTCACGGACGCGCAGCCGCCGGGAGGACCTTGTTAGTGTGGCGCCATGAAAGTGCGTCCCTACCGTGAAGTCGATGTGTTCTCTCCTGAGCCGTACCGGGGCAACCCGCTGGCGGTGGTTCACGATGCCGACGGCCTGAGTGTAGAGGAGATGCAGCGGTTCGCCACCTGGACCAACCTGTCGGAGACAACGTTCCTCCTGCCCCCGACCACCCCCGAGGCCGACTACCGGGTGAGGATCTTCTCCGCCAAGGAGGAACTGCCATTCGCCGGCCATCCGACGCTGGGGTCGGCGAAAGCGTGGCTGGATGCCGGCGGATTGCCGAAGACCGGCGGAAGCCTCATCCAGGAGTGCGGAGCCGGGCTGGTCCCGGTTCACGTAGCGGGGGACCAGCTGGCCTTTGAGGCTCCGCCCCTCATCCGCTACGAGCCGGTGAACGAGGACCTTACCGCCCGGATAGCGGGAATCCTGGGCATCGAGCGGGAGGACATTCTTGCCGCCTCCTGGCTGGTGAACGGTCCCCGGTGGATCGGGGTCCGGCTCGCCTCGGCGCGGGACGTGCTGGCCCTGCGGCCCGACCCGGGAAAAGCCGGCGACCTGGAAATCGGTGTGGTGGGACCGCACGAACCGGCAGCGGAAACCCGGTTCGAGGTGCGGGCCTTCGTTGGCGGAGACCCGGTCTGGGAAGACGCCGTGACCGGCAGCCTGAACGCGGGGCTGGCCCGCTGGCTGCTCGACACCGACCAGGCAACGGCGCCCTACACGGCGTCCCAGGGCACGGTCCTGGGACGCCGGGGCCGGGTGCAGATCACTCTCCGCGACGGGAACATCTGGGTCGGGGGACAGGTGACCGGCTGCATCGAGGGGACGGTGCGGCTGTAAGGCGCAACGCGGCGGCGGTCCTTGGAAAGGTACTAGCCGAAGTCCGCCTTCCGGATCAGCCCGTGCACGCCCACGGTCCGGTCCACCACCTGGGAGAGGGCGAAGTCCGCAGCGGCGGACAGATAGGCATACGCCACGGCCCGGTCCATGCCCTTCTCCTGCTCGAGGAAGTCCAGGGCGTTGACCACGGCACGGCGCATCGCGACGTTCAGGTCGCTGTTCACTCCGCCGCCGGCCAGCCCGTCGGGATCGGACAAGCCGATGGGGATCCAGGCGTCGGCGGTTTCAGCGAACGGATACCGGTGCGCCAGGTCCGGCGCGTCTCCGGACCCGGGCTTGCACACGGTCAGCCGGAACGTGCCGCGCAGCGAACCCTCCATCGCGGTCAGGGCCACCTCACCGTCGCCCATCCCCATGTGCGGGTCGCCTACGTAGAACAACGCACCCTCGGCCTTCACCGGCAGATAGAGCGTGGACCCCGGGCCCAGATGCCGGATGTCGATGTTGCCGCCGCCGAGGGTGGGCGGCACCGAGTTTGCTTCCGGGTCGGTGAGGCCGCTGGTCTCGGCGAAGGCCACGCCCATCATGCCCATGAACGGGCGCAGCGGGAAACGGACGGTCAGGTCTCCGCTGCTCATTACGCCCTTGCCGTCCTCGACCGCGGTGAAGACCGAGACGTTCCGGTAGTCCGTGGGTATCCCGGAGGACCGGTTGTCCGTCTCCGCCGGCGGCATGACCTCCTCCAGTGTGATGCCCTCCGGTGCGGCCGGTCCCTGCTGCAGTGCGAGCGCGCCCTTACCGTGCCGGCTGGAGACGACGCCGTAGGGCACCCGGGGCACGGCGGCAAGGGTTTCGATCTTGAGTACGTCGCCGGGCTCCGCGCCCTCCACCGCCACGGGGCCGGTGACCACGTGCGGGCCGTCGGCGTCGAAGTTGCGCGGGGTGCGGCTGTAATTGGCGGCAATGTCGACGGCGTCCTGCAGCACCCCGTCCTCGTCGACCCCGTGCCCGGCGAAGAAGGACACCGGATCCCGCCCCTGGTCCTCCATGATCCCCTCATGCGAGAGGGCGTCGATGGTGATGGTCTGGCCGGACTTCATCCGCGCCGTCGGCGTCGCATGCACTGTCGGGACGTACCCCCAGAGCACGTCTTCCGGGCTGGAGACCAGGTAGTGGTCGCCGGGGATGTCCCCAGTGTGCGGCTGCAGGATGTGCCCGGCGCCGGGTGAGCCGGGGGTGCCGGGTGAGCCGGGGGTACCGGGTGAGCCGGTGCCGGTGGCGGCCACCGGGGCGTCCCCCGGGGCCGCACTGCAGCCGGTGGTGAGGGCCAGGGCGCCGATCCCTGCGGCGGCCCCCAGGAACCCGCGGCGGCCCAGCGCCTTGGTCAGTACCTCGGCGGCGTCGCGCCCGGTTGCTTTGTTCATCGTGTCCTCCTGTAGCTCGTGCCAACAAGCTAGCGAGGCGGAGTTTCGGTCCTGTTTCCGGTCGATGAACGGGGCGGTCAGCTGCTCCTGCCGGCGAGAGAGCCGGTGGACCGGGCAAGGGGACTTGCCGGGTCGCTCAGGGCACGGTGCACGGACGCGACGGCGCTGGAGCCTTCGCCGACCGCCGCCGCGACGCGCTTCATGGAGCCGTGGCGCACGTCGCCCGCCGCAAAAACCCGTGGGGTGGAGGTTTCAAAGGGCATCGGTTCGCGGCCGAGCGGCTGCCATTGATCCAGGGACTGGATGGCGATGTCGGTTCCGGTGCGGATGAAGCCCGCAGTGTCCCTGTCCAGCGTGGGCAGCCAGGCACTGGCAGGATCGGCGCCGATGAAGCAGAACAGCCCGCGGGCAGGCACGGGCCCGGCGGTGTCGATGCGGACCGACTCCAGGGCACTGCCGCCGTCCAAGCCGATGATGTTCGACTCGGTATGGATGGAAATCCGGGAATCCTCCCGCAGGCGGTCCACCAGGTAGGAGGACATCCGCGCACCCACGTCGGTTCCCCGGACCACCAGATGGACCGGGCAGCCGTGGGATGAGAGATAGAGGGCAGCTTGGCCGGCTGAGTTCGCTCCGCCCACAACCACCACGGGGTGCCCGGCAACCTGGCGCGCCTCAAGGCTCGTAGCGGCGTAATAGATGCCGCGCCCCTCGAAGTCCGCCCAGCCTTGGACGCCGAGACTTCGGTAGGCGGCACCGGAGGTAATCAATGCGGTGCGTGTGTGGAGGATGGCGCCGTCACCCAGCGTGAGCTTCAGGCCGTCATGGAGGGGTTCGAGAGACACAGCATCGCAGGGTGCCCAGATCCTGACCCCGAACTTAATCGCCTGCAGTGTCGCCTGGCGGATGAGGTCTCCGCCGGCAACGCCAAAGGGGAACCCCAGGAAGTTCTCGATGCGGGAGGTCGACGCCGCCTGGCCGCCCGGCGCGACGGCGTCGAGCACCACCGTGCTCAGCCCTTCGGACGCCGCGTAGATGGCGGCGGCGAGCCCGGCAGGTCCGCCGCCGACCACCAGCAGGTCCGTCGCGCCCTCATGGTGTGGCTGGTAACTCAACCCGAGGCGCTCGGCGATAGCCCCCGGCGTCGCACGCGTTAACAGCTTGCCCTGGATGAGCGCTGCCGGCAGATCACCGGCTTCGATGCCGTGGCCATCGAGGACGCCCATGTCGTTCGGCGGGACGACGAAGACGGTATGGATCAAATCCAGCCGCTCGGCGAAGCGTCGAAGAGCCAGCAATTCACTGGATGCTTCCGTGCCGATGAACTTCAGGGTCATGGCCGCTGGTCCTCGGCGAAGCGATTCGCGCCGTTCCCACAGGGTGTGCAGAACAATGCCGCCGAGATCGTCGTCCTGGTTCATGACGAGCCGCAGGTCCTCGCGGGCCAGCCGCCGGATGCGCCCGGACTCCTTCACCCGCGCCGACAGGAGCGCCGCCTGCCCGTTGAGCAGTCCGAGTTCACCGGCAAACGAGCGCGGCCCCGAGGTGCTGAGCACGGTTTCTTCATCCCACCACAACGGGTCCCGCACCATCTCAACCGATCCTGACTCCACGAGGATCATCGGATAGTTCAAATCCCCTGCACGAAAGACATAGTCGCCGGCGGTGACATCCGTAGGCGCGGCCAGAGAAAGGAGTCTTTCCCATTGCGGGTCCGAAAGGCCGGGCATATCGCTGGGTGGCTGGGCGGGGTGCTCGCTGACATCCGTCATGGTGTTCCTTCCGCAGGGAGGGTGCTCATCCGGCAAGTGGGTGGCAACGCGGAGCGGGGTGGATCGAGGATGCAGCGAGATTACCCGATTGAGTGCGCGAACGGGTGGTTTGACGGGAAGGTCGCCCGGCTCCGTCCATTCCAACCCCGGGAGGTTACCGGCCGGCGTCGCGCGCTTCCGCGAGTTCCAGGACCCGGTCGCGGCAGAGCCGCCAGCCGAGCATCAGTGCGGGGATGATGACCGCCAGGGAGGCCACGGTCCAGGTGCCGACCGGGGAGTCGAACGCCATGAGGACCAGCACGGCAAACAGGAACGCGAGGGTGATCCAACCGGTGACGGGCGCGCCGGGCATCCGGAAGGACGGGCGCGCCAGCTCGCCGCGCTTCGCCCGCTTGGCCAGCTCCATCTGGCACAGCACGATCACCGCCCAGGTGCTGATGATGCCCAGGGAGGCGACGTTCAGGACGATCTCGAAGGCCTGGGCCGGGACGACCGCGTTGAGCACGACGCCGAGCAGGGCCACGGCCGCGGTCAGGGCGATGCCGCCGTAGGGAACGCCGGCCTTGTTCATCCGTGAAGCGAACTTCGGGGCCGAGCCTGCCACGGACATGGAGCGCATGATCCGGCCCGTGGAGTACAGGCCGGCATTGAGCGAGGACAGGGCGGCCGTGAGGACCACCAGGTTCATGATGGCGTCTACGCCGCCCACGCCGATGGAGCCGAAGAACGTCACGAACGGGCTTTCCCCGGCATGGTAGGAGCTGTAGGGCAGCAGCAGCGAAAGCAGCACGAGGGTGCCGACGTAGAACACCGCGATGCGCACGATCACGGTATTGATGGCCTTGGGCATGATCTTTTCCGGGTGCTCCGTTTCGCCGGCGGCGGTGCCGATCAGCTCGATCGAGGCGTAGGCGAACAACACGCCCTGCATCACGACGACGGCGGGCAGCAGGCCGATGGGGAAGATGCCGCCGTTGTCCGAGATCAGGCTGAAGCCGACCTGCTGGCCGTCCACCGGGGTGCCGAAGATAACAAAGCAGATGCCCACGATCAGGAAGGACACCAGGGCCACGACCTTGATCAGTGCGAACCAGAACTCGAGTTCCCCGAAGACCTTGACGCTGATGAGGTTCAGGCCCAGCACCAGGACCAGGGCGGCCAGGGCCCAGGTCCACTGCGGGACCTCCGCGATCGGCGGCCAGTACTTCCGGAAGAAGTTCATATAGAGGGCGACGGCGGTGATGTCCACGATCGCGGTCATGGCCCAGTTCAGCCAGTACATCCAGCCGGTGACGAAGGCTGCCTTTTCGCCGAAGAACTCGCGGGCGTAGGAGACGAAGGAGCCGGACGAGGGCCGGTGCATCACCAGTTCGCCCAGGGCCCGGAGGATCATGAAGGCGAAGAAACCGCAGACGGCGTAGCTGATGACCAGCGACGGTCCGGCCGTGGCCAGCCGGCCGCCGGCACCCATGAACAGACCGGTGCCGATGGCGCCGCCGATGGCGATCATCTGGACCTGCCGGGGCTTCAGTCCCTTGTGGTAGCCCTCCTCCTCGTGGTGGAAGGAGGGTTCGGGGGCGTGCGCCGGAACCGTCGAGCCGGGGCTGGCGGCTTGCTGTGTCACGAATTGTTGTCCTTTGCTGACTCAGCTTGGCAAAGTGCCGCGGGCTGATGGGTCCGGCGTAGACCTTGGCATAAGACGTCTCCCAGCGTCAAAATGGCCGGGCACAGCACCGGGCAGCTGCCCGGCCTGGTGGGAACGTGGCCGGGCAGCTGGTCTTGAGGAGCAGGTAGTACTAGAAGGGGGCAGTGCCGGACCGGTCGATGAAGGTGCCGGTGGGGCCGGTACCGCCGCGGGTGGCCAGTTCGACGACGGCATCCGTTCCCTCACGGACGGTCTGGGTTCCCTGCCGGCCATTGAAATCGGTTGCTGTGTAGCCCGGGTCAGCGGTGTTAATGCGGAGCTCCGGGAACGCCTTGGCGTACTGCACCGTGAGCATGGTGACCGCGGACTTGGAGGACGTGTACAGCGGCATCACCACGGTGGATTCGATTCGCTCCGGATTGTGCACAGAGTCAAAGGAACCCAATCCGCTGGTGACGTTCACAACCGTTCCTTCGGCGGACTCGCGCAGGAGCGGCAGGAAAGCGTGCATCATGCGGACAATGCCCACCACATTGGTGCCGTACACCGCCTCTGCATCCGCTGCCGTGAGGTCCTCTGCGGGAGCCCCGGGTCCGGGAATGCCGGCGTTGTTGATCAGGACGTCCAGGCCTCCTGCGGCTGCCACCGTTTTGGCAGCGGCTTCAACGGAGGAATCGTCGGTCACATCAAGGTGGACGAAGGTGCCGCCGAGTGCTTCAGCCGCTTCACGGCCGCGGATTTCATCGCGTGCCCCCATCCATACGGTGTGTCCGGCCTCAAGGAGGCGGCGTGCTGTTTCATAACCCAGGCCCTTGTTGGCTCCGGTAATCAGTGTTGTTGTCATGGCCCCAGCCTTTCCCTGCGGCAGGACGGTGTCGTGGCCCGCATCAGCGTATGGATTGGCAGTGCCACCCAGAACCCGGCGGCTGCTGGCACACTTCTTTCATGTTGGATTCAGACTTGGGTGCCCTTCTTCGTTCCTGGCGAGACCGGCTGCGGCCGGCAGACGTCGGCCTGCCAGTCGTAGGGTTCCGGCGCGCTCCGGGCCTGAAGCGGGAGGAACTGGCCCAGCTGGCCGGCGTGAGCGTTGACTACCTGGTGCGCCTTGAACAGGGCCGGGCCCGCCGGCCCTCCGCCCAGGTGGCGGCGGCGCTGGCCCGTGCGCTACAGCTGAGCGAAGCGGAACGAACCCATCTTTTCGTCATTTCCGGGCTCCTGCCGCCCGGTCCCGGCTTGGTCCCCACACACATCCCGCCTGGTGTGCAGCGGCTGGTCGCGCGGCTGGGAGAGGTGCCGGTGGCTGTGTTCACCGCATCCTGGGATTTGCTCACGTGGAGCCCGCTGTGGACCGCACTCCTCGGGGAACCCAGCCCGACGGGCAACGGACGCCCCAACGTCCTGCAGTCGCTCTTTGTGGCGGGTGAACCCCTGGGCAGCAATGAAGTCCGTTTCGTGGCCCCGCCGGGTGGCCAGGAAAGCTTTGAAGCGTCTTTGGTATCCGACCTACGACGGGTCTACGGCAGGTATCCGCAGGATCCTGGCGTAAGGGAACTGGTGGCAGAACTGACCGCGTCCAGTACACGGTTCCGCGAGTTGTGGGACAGCGGAGCCGTGAGCGAGCACCAGTCCGAGATGAAAGTGGTGGTCAACCCTGCGGTGGGCGAAGTGGAAGTCGACTGTGACATCTTCAGTGTGGCCGGAACGGATCTGCGCGTAGTCGCCTACACCGCCGCCGCGGGTTCCGAGGCAGCATGCAAGCTCGATTTCCTGCGCGTTTCGGCTGTCACGGCTACTGCGCTTCAACTGGACGGCTGAGCGGAGGCGGCCGACGCCAGCCCACGGCCCCCTCACCACCCGCCGCGCGTGGGCGTATGTCCCTTCCGCGCGTCGTCGGGCATCGCCATTTCGGCGCGCAGTCCGAGCAGCCGGATCGGACGGCCCGGCTCGATGGCCCCGGCGAGGTCCAGGGCACGGGCCAGGACGTCGTCCTTCTCGAACGTCTCCGGGATCTTCCGCGCGTGCGTCTTGGTGGTGAACGGCGCGTATCGGACCTTAAGGGTCAGCCCGATGACCGGCCGTCCTTCCGCCGCCACATCCTTCAGGACCTGCGCGGCCAGCTCACGCACGGCGTCGTCCACCTGGGCGGGCTCGGTGAGGTCCTGCTGGAAGGTGGTCTCGCGGCTGTGCCCGCGGGCGACCCACGGGGTGTCATCCACGGTGCTGCTGCCGTCCCCGCGTCCCAGCTCGGCATACCAGGGGCCCATCTTCGGCCCGAACTCCGGGACCAGCTCCTGCGGATCGACCGCGGCGAGCTCGGCGACAGTATTAATGCCCAGCTTCGCCAGCCTCCCTGAGATCTTGCTGCCCACACCCCACAGCTCCTTGGTGGGCCGGCCGCCCATCACGTCCAGCCAGTTCGCGGCGGTGAGGTGGAAGACGCCGGCGGGCTTGCCGAAATCCGTGGCGTTCTTGGCGCGGATCAGGGTGTCGCCGATGCCGACGCTGCAGTGCAGCTGCGTGCGCTCCAGGACGTCGGCCTGCAGCTGCCTGGCATAGGCGTCCGGGTCTTCCGTCTCCACGCCCACGAAGGCTTCGTCCCAGCCCAGGACCTGTACGACGGCGCCGGGCTGGGCGCGCAGCGTGGCCATCACCGCGTCCGAGGCCTCAAGGTAGGCCTCGGCATCGACAGGGAGGATGACGGCGTCGGGCACTTTCCGGGCCGCGATCCGCAGCGGCATACCCGATCCGACCCCGAACGCGCGGGCCTCGTAGGAAGCGGTGGACACCACGGCCCGTTCGGTCGGGTCGCCGCGGCCGCCGACAATCACCGGTTTGCCGGCCAGCTCCGGCCGCCGAAGCACCTCGACGGCGGCGATGAACTGGTCGAGGTCGACATGCAGCACCCAGGGGATCGCGTTCACGCGACCAGTGTGCCCTACGGAGCGCTGCGGCGCACCGGTTCCCCGGCGTAACCCGGGCTACCCGTCGATGGCGTCCAGCTCGGCAACGTCCTCAGCGGAAAGCACCAGCGCGGCACCGGCCGCATTCTCCCGCAGATGCGCCACGGAGGAGGTGCCGGGGATGAGCAGGATGTTAGGGGAACGCTGCAGCAGCCACGCCAGGGCCACGGACATGGGCGTTGCTCCCAGCCGTGCCGCCACTGCGGAGAGCGCCTCCGACTGCAGCGGGCTGAAACCGCCCAGCGGGAAGAACGGCACATAGGCAATGCCGTCAGCTGCGAGGGAATCGATCAGGCTGTCGTCCCGGCGGAACGCCAGGTTGTACATGTTCTGCACCGAGACGATGGGGACAATACTGCGGGCTTCGGCCACCTGTTCGGGCAGCACGTTGCTTAACCCGAGGTGCCGGATCATTCCCTGCCGTTGGAGTTCGGCGAGTGTCTCCAGCGCTTCGGCCAGCGATTCAGCCGCCGGGCCTCCGGCGTCACCCATACGGAGGTTCACCAGGTCCAGCACCTCCAGGCCGAGTGTTTCCAGATTCTCCTCGACCGCCCGGCGCAGCTGATCGGGTTTCCGTGCCGAAGGCCATCCACCCTGGTCGTCGCGGACGGCCCCCACCTTGGTCACCAGATGCAGGGTCTCCGGGTAAGGGTGAAGCGCCTCGCGGATGAGAGCGTTGGTGGCGTGCGGACCGTAGGCCTCGGCGGTGTCGATGTGGGTGATACCGAGCGTGACGGCCTCGCGCAGGACGGCCAGGGCGCCGTCGTGATCCGCCGGCGGTCCCATCACCCCGGGCCCGGCCAGCTGCATGGCCCCATAGCCCAAGCGGGACACCTCAAGGTCGCCCAGGGTCCAGGTGCCGCCGGGAAGGGAAGTGGTAAATGTGCTCATGTTCTGCCCTTCAGGGGTGGTGTTTCGTGCTCGGTGCAGTCCATTCTGGAGTGGCAGCTTCCGGGCAGGAAGTAGGCACCTGGAAGTGCCTAAGTAACTCTGAGAGACAAGGGCAGGCGATGGCCACGACGACGGCGGCAGAGAAGCGCGCGCAGGACAAGGCGAAGTACAACGCCTTTTTGGATGGCTGTCCCAGCCGGCAGCTATTGGAGAGGATCTCGGATAAATGGGTCACTCTGGTCCTGGCAGCCCTGGGCAGCGGGCCGGACTGCGACGGCGATCCCCGACCGCTGCGGTTCTCCGAACTGTCCCGCGTGCTGGCCGGCGTAAGCCAGAAGATGCTGACCCAAACGCTTCGCTCGCTGGAGCGGGACGGGATGGTCACGCGCACGGTCACCCCCACGGTGCCCGTCACGGTCACGTACGAGTTGACCGATCTGGGGGTGTCCCTGCATCGGCTGACACGCGGCATCAAGGGCTGGGCGGAACAGCACATGGATGAGGTCTTCGCCGGACGCGCCGCTTACGACTCCCGCGGCTGAGCGCAGGTTACCGGCCGACGGTTAATGCCTCGACCGCCAGGACGAGTTGTTCGCGGAAGCCTTGCGGAGGGGTTGTTGCGTCGGGTCCGGCAAGGGCACGGAGTGACCAGGAGGCATTGCTCCAGCTGGTGACCAGGGAAATGACCATGGACAAAAGCACCACGGGGTCGTGGCGGGCGGCGATCTGGCCCCGGTCCTGGGCCTCGCGGAGCGCCGAGACCTTGCTGCGGTAGGACTGCACCTCAATATCCAGTGGTACCGGACGCTCCAGTACCGCCCAGGAGGTCAGCCGGGCGACATCGGGGTTCCGCTGGAGCATGTCGAACAGGCTGCCCGCGTACTGGGGGAGTGAGGCGGCGTCAAAGGGGACAGCGTCGGCGAGTTCGAGCAGGGCCTGGCCCACGACCAGATCGAACAGCTCTTCCTTTGCGCCGAAGTGCACGTAGATGGAGCGTTTGTTGGCCTTGGCCTCGTCGGCTATGCGGTCCACCCGGGCGCCGGCGAGGCCGTTGAGGGCGAACTCGGCGCGGGCCGCGGCCAGGATGCGCCGCTTGGTGGGCGCGGGATCAGGAGGCATGCCGCCATCGTATGTAACCAGATGGTTGCTTACCAATCCCGGGTCTGGCACTCTATGGTAACCATCCGGTTACTTTCAGGAGGAAGACATGTCACGAACGTGGTTCATCACGGGCACTTCATCCGGCTTCGGCCGCCAGTTGGCCGAGCAGCTTCTCGAGCGGGGCGACCAGGTGGCCGCTACCGCCCGGCGCGTAGAATCCCTGGACGACCTGGCGTCCCGGCACGGCCCGCGGCTGTGGCGTGCACCGCTCGATGTCACGGAGACAGCAACGCTGCGGACAGTGGTCAAGCGGGCGTTCGACGAACTGGGCCGGATCGACGTCGTCGTCTCCAATGCCGGATATGGACTCTTCGGTGCGGCAGAGGAGGCGACGGATGCGCAGATCGACCGTCAGCTGGCCACGAACCTCACCGCCTCAATCCACCTCGGCCGTGCGGTCATCCCGTATCTGCGCCGGCAGGGCGGCGGCCGCATCATGCAGATCTCCAGTATCGGCGGGCAGATCGCTTTCCCAGCCATGAGCCTCTATCACGCCACCAAGTGGGGCATTGAGGGATTCTGGGAATCGGCAGCTGCGGAGATCGCGCCGTTCGGCATCGGCGTCACCCTGGTGGAGCCGGGGGTTTCCCGCACCGGATTCGGCGGGCCGAGCGCCGATATGGGCGAGCCAATGCGTGAGTACGACGCCGGTGCGCCCGGACAGCTGCGGCGCATGATTGCCGGTGACCTTCCCCCGCTGCCCGCTCCGGGAGACCCGGCAAAGATCGCCGCGGCGATTATTGCTTCAGCCGACGGTGCTGCTGCACCGATGCGGCTCACCCTCGGTTCGGATGCCTACACTCTGGCGACCTCGGCACTGCGGGAGCGTCTTACGCAGTTGGAAGCCGGGAAAGACCTGGCCCACTCGACCGATGCCGACGACGTCGTCGCCGCGCGGAGCGGGAAACCCGCCTGACTCCGCTTACCGGCCGGCCCACGCCTCCGCGTAGAACTGCGGGGAGAGCGATTCAAGCAGCTCGGTATAGGTTTCGGGGTCCATGTCCTGCGCCGATCCGGCCGGGATCTCCGAGGTGAAGGCAGACACTCCCAGCCCGGCCTCATGGTCCTTGAGGTCCAGGCCCGCGGCTTCGAGGATGGTCGGGTACATGTTCAGCTGGTCCACGCCGGGGCGCAGCGAGCCGTTCTGGCCGGGCACCCAGACCCGGTTGAAGATGGTCCGGTTGGCGTGGTGGTCCAGCTGCTCGTGGAACGCATCCCCGGCACTCATGTGCTTCAGATGGTCGCCCATGATCACCACGGAGGTGTCCTCGAGGTACCCCTGCTGCTCCAGGTAGTCCACGAAGCCGGCCACCTCGGTCATGGAGCAGGCGAACACGGAGGTGACGTTGTTCTCGGTGTCCACGTCGCAGTAGTCGTAGACATGCACCGGCTCGTGGGTGTCCAACGTCAGCAGGGAGAGGTTGAACGGCTGCCCGGTCTCCTCCGCCTCGGCGTGCAGCCGGTCGACTTCGTCCCTGGCGTGGGCCAGGAGGCGTTCATCGCTCAGGCCCCAGTCGGTGCGGAAGTTCTTCTCCGGCTCGCCGGCCTCGCGCCAGTCGTTGAGGTCCTTGACCTCGGAATAGCCGTGGGTGCCCAGGAACGTGTCCTTCGCGGCGAAGGCGGCGTTGGCACCGCCCATGAAAACGTTGGTGTACCCCTGTTCCGCCAGGACGTCGCCGAGGCAGGTCACCCCCGCAAGGTACGTGTCGCCGTCGTCGTCGAGATTGCTGGCGTCCTTGCTCTCCTCGGCGGAACCCACGCCCTTCAGCGGAACACCGCACTGCGTGGAGACGATTCCGGCCATGGTCCAGCCTCCACCCTCGTACTGCTGGAAGTCCTCCACGCTCTGCCAGCCCGTCCGGGTGGCATTCTTGAGCGGAACGAACGCATCCTTTTCGAAGAGCTGGTCATCTGCGAGGGTGGCCTCGCCGGACTCGAGGTAAATCAGCACCAGGTTGCGCTTCTCCCCGTCACCGGTGACGGTGGGTTCCACGTAGTAGTCACCGATGTTGTACGGGGAGTTCGCGGCCTTGATGTAGTCGGCCATGCCTACTGTGCTGGCGAACGCCGTGGTGCCGCCAATGACCAATGCGCCCACGAGGACGGCGGAGACGGTGCGCCTGACCCACGGGGAACGGCCGGACTGCGGTTCTTCGCCGTTGCGGCGCTTGCGGCGGCGGAAGTATTGCCACAGGGCGATTCCGCCCGTGATGAGCAGGGGCAGGACGCCGATGCCGAGGATGCCGAGCCAGACAATGCCGCCGCCGCCGCCGTCGGTTTCCACCGAGACGAGGTTCAGGAGCATCTGCCCCACCGAGATTTCGCCCCAGAAGAACCGGATGCCGGCCGCGGCGATGAGCAGCGCGAGCCCCAACCAGATCAGGACGTAGACCACGACACGCCCTATGACGACGCCGACCCGTCGGGTCACGTCAGGAATCCGGCCAGACATGGCAATACCTCGCGTTCCAGATGCCCGCCGTTTCGCCGAGCACTCTTGACATCCAACCCGAATCCGGGGCAGGAGAAGACTAGTACCGACATGCTACCTGTTCAACCTTGGTGTATCCGGGAGGGAGGGCCGCAGCGGGGCGGACCCTCCCTCGGTGCCGGTCTCAGCTAGGCGGCGCCGGTCTCGTCGGCTACACGGATGAGGACCTTGCCGGTGGCGCCGTTCTCCACCGCGTCATGCGCGGCAGCGGTCTCCTCGAGGGGGAACCAGGTGAGCGGAAGGCCGGCCGATTCGCCGACGGGCAGGACGCCGTCGTGCAGTGCGGCGGTGATGTCCTCGGCTGCGGCGTGCTGCGCCTCGGTGCCCACCGTGTAGATGAGCACCCCCTGCCAGCGGACGTTCTTGGCGAAGCTGGCGACAATCGGCGCCGTAAACTCCTCGCCGTTGTTGTTCGCGTAGTAGGCGATGCTGCCGTGGTTGGCAATGACATCCACATCCAGGGCGGCGTTCTGGGCGGGGGACACCTCGACAATGTGGTCCACGCCGTCGGGGGCAATCTCGCGGATGCGGTCAGCCTCGGCATCGTCCGGGTAGCGGACAACGTGGTGCGCTCCGGCGGCGGCGGCAAGTTCGGCTTTCGCATCGCTGCTGACCGTGGCGATCACCGTGGCGCCGGCCCAGACCGCGAGCTGGATCGCGGCGTGGCCCACGGCTCCGGCCCCGCCCTGGACGAGGACCGTACGTCCGGCGAGGGCACCGGCGGCGAGCCGGGCCGGGCCGTTCTCATGGACGGTCAGGGCGCGGTGCGCCGTCATTGCGGGGACGCCGAGGCTGGCGGCAGCGTCGAAACCGATGCCTTCGGGAAGCTTCACGGCCCGGTCGGCGGGGAGGACGGTGAATTCGGCGGCAGTTCCGGTCGGGCGGCCGTGGGCGGCGAGGTAGATCCATACCCGGTCGCCTACTTGAAGGTCGGTCACCCCTTCGCCCAGGGCGTCAACCACTCCGGCGCCGTCCTGGTTGGGCACCACTTCGGGGAAGGCGAGGCTGTTGCCGGCGCGGGCCTTCCAATCGGTGGGGTTCACGCCGGAGGCGATGACGCGCACCCGCACTTCGCCCGGTCCGGGATCGGCGGCGTCGCGGTCAACGAGGGAAAGGACAGAGGAGTCTCCTGTGGCGGAGTACACGATTGCTTTCATGAGCGGTAAAAGAAGCACGGTCCGGCTTCTATTCCCCGGGAGGCAAAGCTGAGGCGCGCCGGCCCTTTCCCTCCGTGGTAGGTTTTGTTCGTTTCAGTGCGGACCTGTTCGCCTGTCCTGTCTCCGCTGCGACCGTCTGGAAGAGCGCCCATGACCTTCATAACTCCCACCAGGCTGTCCGACGGACGCGAGCTGATCTACTTCGACGCGGAAGAGGCCAGTGCCGCACGGCACGCGGCAGCCAGCCGCGACACCCGGGGGCTTCCAGCGCGGGGACCTGCGGGTAGCGCACGTTATGACGCCCTTTCCGGCGAGTGGATCGCCGTCGCCGCGCACCGGCAGTCCCGCACCCACCTGCCGTCGGCGGACCTGTGCCCGCTGTGCCCGGCGACGCCGGAACACGCATCGGAAATCCCTGCCCCGGATTACGAGGTTGCGGTGTTTGAAAACCGGTTCCCCTCGTTCGGACCGGACCTCGGTGAGCTTCCCGGTGATCCGGAATGGGGGACGACGGCGCCGGCGTACGGCCGCTGCGAAGTTGTTGCCTTCGACCCGGCTCACGAGGGTTCCTTCGGTTCCCTCACCCCGGAGCGCGCCCGCACGGTGATCGATGCCTGGGCCCAGCGCACCGAAGCGCTGTCCGCGATGCCCGGGATCAAGCAGGTCTTCTGCTTCGAGAACCGCGGCGCTGACATCGGCGTCACCCTCCTGCACCCGCACGGCCAGATTTATGCCTATCCGTTCCTGCCGCCCCGCGCGGCCACCCTCGCAGCGAGGGCGGCGGAGTTCCATGCCGACTCGGGAGGGACCCAGACCCTGGTCGGCCAGGCGCTCGCCTCCGAACGCGCCAGCGGAGACCGCATGGTGATCGAGGGAAAGCATTTCAGTGCCTTCGTGCCCTTTGCCGCGCGGTGGCCGCTGGAAGTCCATGTGGTTCCCCACCGCCGGGTCGCGGACCTGGCCGGACTCACCGGCGCGGAACGTGATGACCTCACCACGGTCTACCTTGATCTGCTCCGCCGCGTTGATGCCCTGTACCCCACGCCCACGCCGTACATCGCCGCCTGGCAGCAGGCCCCGGTTGATCCGGCACTGCGTCCCGCAGGGCACCTGCACCTCCAGCTGACCTCACCGCGCCGGGCAGCGGACAAACTCAAATTCCTCGCCGGGTCCGAGGCGGCCATGGGCGCCTTCATCAACGACACGGCCCCCGAGGCCGTTGCCGAATCCCTCCGCAACGCAGGCGGTCCCGGTCCCGGAGCAGCCGCCCGAAAGGACCGGATATGACCCCAGCCCAGCTCGCAGCGGCCTTTGCCGATCGATTCGGGGCGGAGCCGGACGGCCTGTGGTCCGCGCCCGGCCGGGTCAACGTCATCGGCGAACACACGGACTACAACGACGGCTTTGTCCTGCCGTTCGCCATCCGGGAATCCACAACCGTCGCCGCGGCCGTCCGCAGCGACCGGATGGTCCGGGTTTCGTCCACCTTTGCACCCGACGACGAGCCCGTGGCCGCCGACCTTGACCGCCTTACCGAAGGAAGCGTCACCGGCTGGGCCGCGTATCCGCTGGGGGTTCTCTGGGCGATGGAACAGTCAGGTTACCGCTGTCCCGGCCTGGACCTGCTGATTGATTCCACCGTTCCGGTGGGAGCGGGGCTGTCGTCCTCCGCTGCACTGGAATGCGCCGTGGCGGTAGCCGTCAATGACCTCGCGCAGGCGGAGGTTTCCCGCCGGGAGCTGGCGGTAATCGGACAGCTCGCCGAGAACCGGATGGTGGGGGCGCCCACCGGCATCATGGACCAGTCCGCCGCACTCCTGGGCGAGCGCGGCCATGCCGTTTTCCTCGACTGCCGCTCCGGGGATTCGCGGCTCGTTCCCCTGGACCTGGAGGGGGCAGGCCTGGAACTCATGGTCATCGACACGCGTGTCAGCCACTCCCACGCCACCGGCGGCTACGCCGCACGCCGGCGTTCCTGTGAACGCGGCGCCGCACAGATGGGTGTTCCTGCCCTCCGGGATCTTTCTGCCGGGGACCTCGCCCGGGCCGCCGATGTGCTGGAGGAGGAGACGTTCCGGCGGGTGCGCCACGTGGTGACCGAAAACGCGAGGGTGGAAACCGCCGTTGAGGTGCTTACCGGCGGCGGACCAGCCGGACTGGGTCCGCTGCTCACTGCCAGCCACGCGTCCATGCGGGACGACTTTGAGATCTCCTGCGCGGAGCTCGACACCGCAGTGGACGCATCCCTCGCTGCCGGAGCGCTGGGTGCCCGCATGACGGGCGGCGGCTTCGGAGGTTCAGCCATCGCGCTGGTGCAGGTGGACGATGTGCCCGCTATCCGGTCCGCGGTGGAGCAGGCCTTCTCCTCGGCGGGTTTCCGCGCGCCGGGCATTTTCAGCGTCCTTCCCGGAGCCGGGGCGGGCCGGGCCTGAGGCGATCCCGGTCCCCTTACGCAGCAGGGCCGGACCGCCGCAGCGACGGTCCGGCCCTGTGTCTGCCGGGTGCTACTTATTGTCGTCCTTGTTGCCGTCGACGACGTCCTTTGCCTTGTCTTTGGCCTGGTCAACCTTCTCCGGGTTGTCCTTGGCCGCGTCCTTCGCTTTGTCTGCCATGCCGCCTAGATCTGCCATTGGATGACGCCTTTCCTCTGCGGTCCGGGATCCGTGTGCCCGGTGGGGTAGTCCCATCCTGCACCACCGCGGCGGCGGTGCACCCGTAGGCAGGTGTTTTTTATTGGGGTCCGGAGGGGAAGCCGCCCTTCGGCGTCGGCATGGAAGGAGGTACCGGTACCGGTGCCGGATGCGGAGCCGGGGTATGCGGAACCGTGCCGCCGGCCATCGGGTCCGTTTCAGGTGATGGGTTCTCGTCCTTCAGCTGCCGGACTTCGGACTTGAAAATCCGCAGGGATTGACCGACGCTGCGTGCCAGTCCGGGCAGCTTCGGGGCACCGAAGAGGATGATCGCCAAAACGACGACCATGATGATTTGCCAGCCTTCAAGCCTCATAACGGGGAACCTTCCATTGGGGAATTCGCGGGGGAGGAGTTTTCGGGGAAATCGGAGGCGCCTGCGCCGTGAAGCGCCCGGACCAGGGCGCGGTCCCGGTCCCGCAGGCACTGGGCGCCAACGAAGGAGTCCGGACAGTTCAGTTCGAACCCGTGGTAGGCGCCGGGATAGACGTGCAGCTCCGTGGGCACGCCCGCCTGCAGCAAGCGGGCAGCAAAAGTAATGTCTTCGTCCCGGAACAGATCCAGTTCGCCCACCTGGATGAGCGTGGGCGGCAGGCCGCCAAGATCCGCGGCGAGTGCAGGCGCCGCCCCTGCGCCGGATGGAGCGCCGCCCAGATAGCACGTCCAGGCGAATCTGCTGTGTGCGGCGTTCCATGTGGGTATGCCGGTGAATTCGCGGGCTGACGCGGACGTGTGCGAGGAGTCCAGCATCGGGTACATCAGGTACTGGAAGGCGATGGCCGGGCCGCCGGCGTCCCGGAGCCGCAGGGCGAGCGCGGCAGCCAGCCCGCCGCCGGCGCTGGAGCCCGCCACAGCCACCCGCCCGGGATCCACCGACAAGACAGCGGCGGAGGCAAACAGCCACCGCAGTCCCGCCTCCACATCATCGAGGGGCGCCGGGAACGGATGTTCGGGAGCGAGCCGGTACTCCACGGCAACCACCACCGCACGGCTGCGCACGCACAGCTCCGCGCAGTAGGAGGTGTCGCCGTCGACGGTCCCGGCAATCATGCCCCCGCCGTGGATCCAGTAGATTGCCGGATGCGGTCCGGAACCGGCAGGGCTGAACACCCGCAGGCGGATCCCCTCCGTGAAGTAATCCCGGAAAGACACCCCGTCCGTGACCGGCGCAGGCGCAGCAGTCCCCGCCCGGAACGCCGCCAGCTCCGCCATGGTAGTGGGCGGCGGATGGGCTTCCGAATACTCCAGTCCCGGCAGCAGCTCCGGATCGACGCGGTCGCGGAACCCGGTCATGACTCGAGGGCAGCGGCGAACCAGCTGGTGATCGTGGCCGGATGGGTGATGGCGGTGCCGACGACGACGGCGAACGCCCCCGCGGCCAGCGCGGCCCGGCCCTGGTCGGGGGTGTGGATGCGGCCTTCGGCGATCACCGGAACATCCAGCTGCAGAGCCGCCAGCTCCTGAAGCAGTTCCAGGTCGGGTCCGGACGTTTTTGCCCGTTCCTCCGTGTACCCGGCGAGCGTGGTTCCGATGATGTCCGCTCCGGCTTCGGCGGCAGCAACGGCGTCGGCCGCGGATCCGCAGTCGGCCATCACCAGCGCCGGCGTCTGCTGATGGACGGCGGCAATGGTGCTGGCCAGGGAGAGGCCGTCCGGCCGTTCCCGCCGGGTACCGTCCAGGGCCACAATGTGTGCCCCCGCGCCGGCGCAGGCCAGGGCGTGGTGCAGGGTGGGAGTGATGAAGACGCCGTCGTGACCGTCCTTCCACAACCCGATCACCGGCACCTCCACTGCGGAGCGCACCGCTTGGATGTCACCGATGCCCTGGACGCGCACTCCGGCTGCGCCGCCGATCACTGCGGACTGCGCCACCTGCGCCGTGGTGCGCGGATCCCGCATCGGCTCGCCGGGGTAGGCCTGGCAGGAGACGATGAGGGAGGAACGGAGGCTCTCGAGATTAAACATGCTGCCCTTCGGAGACGGGATTCAGTGTCAGTGCCCGGCGGGCGGCACCGCGGATGGCGGCCGTCTCACCGAGCTGTGCGGGTACCACGGGCAGCTCGGCCAGCGGACGCAGGAGCTCGCGCCGGGCCGCCTGCTCCATGGCGTCCCACCACAGCTCTCCGGCAAAGGCCAGTCCGCCGCCGACGACGACGACGTGCGGGTCCAGGATGTTTGCCAGCCCGCCGATGGCGCACCCGGCAGCCGTTGCTCCGCGGTGTAGAGCCTTGGCGGCAATCGGGTGGCCTTCGACAGCCAGCCGGTACACCGCCCGGGTGTCTTCGGCCTGCCCGCCGCCGAGACGGGAGTAAAGCGAAAAGATGCCCGGTCCGGACGCGACGGCTTCCACGTGTCCGGCGCCGCCGCAGCTGCACGGCAGGCCGTCCTCAAATGTGCCCGTTTCGTACGCGAACGGGGACGCGAAGTGGCCCACGTGGCCGGCGGTATAGCTGGCACCTTCGAGGCATTCGCCGTTCAGGACGTAGCTGCCGCCGATGCCGGTGCCCACACCGACGAACAGGACGCTGGGCACCCCGGCGCCGGCGCCGAGCCAGCTTTCGCCCAGCGCATGGGCATGCACGTCGTTGATGGCTGTGGCGGGCAGGCCGGTCCGGCGGGTGAGCTCGGCGGTCAGTTCGGTGCCGCCCCAGCCGCGGATCGCGTCCGTGGCCGAGACGACGACGCCGCGGCGGGAATCGATCACGCCGGCGGAGCCGATGCCGAGCGCGTCAACGGCAACGCCGGCGGCCAGGGCGTCCGCGCGGAGCGAGGCAACCAGGCCCGCGGCAGCGGCCAGGACGGCATCGGGCCCCGCCTGGGCCGGAGTGGGGACGGTGGAGGCGAAGACAATCCGCCCCTCGCCGTCGACCACTCCGCCTGCGGTTTTAGTGCCGCCCAGGTCGAGTCCAATCACATGGCGCACGGGTATCAGAGCAGCCCGGTGGACTCGAGGATGCTGCGGATGGCCGCGGTTTCGGCTTCGTTGAGCTGCACCATGGGAGCGGACATCACATTGGTGTCGATGACCCCGAGCAGCATCAGCGCCGTCTTGAAGGCGCCGAGGCCGCCCGCGCCCGGTGAAACGCGGCCGGGGGTGGGGGTGTACACAATGTTAAAGAGGGAGGCCAGTCGGTCCTGGATCCGGGCGGCTTCGGCGTGGTCACCGTTCCGGGCCGCGTTGTACAGGGTCGCGTACCCTGCCGGGTCCACGTTGCCGAGACCGGGGACCACGCCGTGGGCGCCGCCCAGCAGTGCGCCGTCCACCACTACCTCGTGGCCGGTGAAGACCGCGAAGTCCGGCAGGTCCCGGGTGGCCAGCAGCAGCTGCCGGAACCCGACGTCGTCGCCCGAGGAATCCTTCACGCCGGCGAGGACGCCGTCACGGGCGAGCCGTACCAGCAGGTGCAGCGGCAGCTTGAAGTGGGTCCGGACCGGAACGTCGTAGGCAAACAGGGGAACATCGAACGCCGCGTGCAGGGCCCGGAAGTGGATCTCCGTCTCCACGGCATCCGAAATGGCGTAGAACTGCGAGGTGGCGACAATGGCGTCCGCGCCGAGGCCGATGAGCCGGCGTCCCTCCTCGATGACGCGGGGAGTGGTCTGCTCGGAGGCGCCGGCCAGGATCGGCACCTCGCCGGCATTGACGCCGGCAATGGTCCGCACCACCAGGTCGCGTTCGTCATTGGTCAGGTAGGGCACTTCGGCCGAGGAACCCAGGACGAAGAGTCCGGAGACGCCGCCGTCGAGCAGGTATTTGGTCAGCTTTTCCAGCGACGCCGTGTCAACGGCGCCGTCGGCGGTGCGCGGCGTGACCACCGGGGGAATGACGCCGTGGAAGCGGGGCTGTGTTGCGTGTGACAAGTAGTTCTCCAGTGCTTGGTTCTAGATGTGCAAAAGGCTGGGCGCTGCTCCGAGCAGGCTCTTGGTGTAGTCATTGGCCGGGCGGTCAAAGACATCCCGGGCGGGACCTTCTTCGACAATCCGGCCGAAATACATGACGCAGATGCGGTCGGAGACGTAGCGGACGGTCTGGATGTCATGGGAGATGAAGACCATGCCGAGGTTTAGTTCCCGTTTCAGGTCCGAGAGCAGGTTCAGCACCTGGGCGCGGACCGAAACGTCCAGGGCCGACGTCGGCTCGTCGGCCACGATGACCGACGGGTCCAGGCACAGTGCCCGGGCAATGGCGACGCGCTGGCGCTGGCCGCCCGAGACCTGGTGCGGGGTGACCTCAGCGGCGGACTGCGGCAGGCCCACCAGGGACAGCAGATCCTTCACCTTGGCGTCCCGGCTCTGCTGGGTGCCAATCCCGTGGACCTGCAGGGGATCGGTCAGGATGTCGTGGATGGTCATCCGGGGATTCAGGGCGGTGGCCGGATCCTGGAACACCACGCCGACGTCGCGGCCGAAGGTCTTCTTGGCGGAGGAGGCCTTGGTGCTGACCTTCTTTCCATGGAACAGGACCTCACCGGCCGTCGGTTCCTGCAGTCCCACCAGCACGGAGGCCAGGGTGGACTTGCCGCAGCCGGATTCGCCCACAATGCCCACGGTTTCTCCGCGGCGGACGGTGAAGTCCACGCCGTCGACCGCCTTGACGATGTTCGGGCGGAACAGGGATCCGGAACGGGCCCGGTGGTAGACCTTGATGTCCTTCAGCTCCAGGACCGGTGCGGTGCTGCTTTCTGCGTTGCTGCTCATGCCTGCTGCCTTGCTGTTGTGCCGGTTTCGACCAGCGGCGACGGGGTTTCGTGGCTGGCCCAGTAATGGCTGGTGTCGCCGATGCGGACAAATTCCAGGACCTGCTCCGGATCCGCGTCCGGCCGCAGCGAGCGTTCGGCGAAGCGGTCACCGGCGGCGAAGTCCTTGGGGGAGGGGACGGTGCCCTGGATCTGGTGCAGGCGTTCGGCGCCGGCCTCGATGGACAGCACCGCCCCCAACAGTCCGCGGGTGTATTCGTGGCGAGGATCCCGCAGCAGGTCCGGAACGTCACCGGATTCCACTACCTGCCCGGCGTACATTACGGTGACCCGGTGGGCCAGCGACGCCACCAGGGCGAGGTCGTGGCTGACGAACACCATGGCGAAGCCGAGCTGCTCGCGCAGTTCGTTGAGCAGGTCCACCACCTGCTTCTGCACGGTTACGTCCAGTGCCGTGGTCGGCTCATCCGCGACCACGATCTTCGGCGAGCGGGACAGGGCCATGGCAATCAGCACGCGCTGCCGCTGTCCGCCGGAAAGCTCATGCGGGTAGCTCTTGAGCGTGCGGTCGGGATCCAGCTTCACCATTTCCAGCAGTTCTCGCGGAGTCTTGCGCCCGCCGCGGGAGGTGAGCTGGGCCAGCTGGTCCTTGATGAGCATGGACGGGTTCAGGGAGCTCAGCGCGTCCTGGTAGACCATGGCGATTTGTTCGCCGCGCAGCCCCTTGTACAGCTGGGTGCGCTCCCTCGGATCATTGGTCAGCAGTTCCTTGCCGCGGAACCGGATGGAGCCGGTGAGCCGTGCCGTGGGCGGAAGGAGGCCCATGATGGCCAGCGAGGTGATGGACTTTCCGCAGCCGGATTCGCCCACCAGGCCCATGGTTTCGCCCTCGCGGACGGTGAAGCTGACCCGGTCCACAATGGCGGTGTCCCCGTAGCGTTCCGGGAAGCGGATGGACAGGTCCCGCACTTCCAGGACCACCGGGGCGTCGTCGGCCACGGCCGGGAGCCGGTCCGCCCGCCGGGACTCGACGGCGGTGAGCAGTTCCAGTTCCCTGGCCAGTGCCGCCAGGGAACCGGGGGCGTTGATGTCCGCGCCGGTGGCCGGGACGGTCTCCTCGGCGGACTGCCGCCCGCCGTCGGCCTGCGTCAGCGAGGTGCCGGCGGAATCCAGTGCGGACGGCTGTGCTGCGGTGGCCACTGCCTCGACGGCGGCCGGGGCCGTCTTCTTCCGGCCCTTCCGCATGCCCGGGTTGACCATGGCGTCGGTCAGCCCTTCGGCCAGGATGTTCAGCGCCAGGACGGTGAGCAGGATGGTGATGCCGCCGAACGTTGTCGGCCACCAGGCGCCGCTGAAGACCACGTTGCGCCCGTCCGCCATGACGTTGCCCCAGGACGCGGCGGGCTGCTGCACGCCGGCGCCGAGGAAGGACAGCGAGGCTTCCAGGATGATGGCGTCGGCCACCATCACGGTGGCGAACACCAGGATGGGTGCCGCACAGTTGCGGGCAATGTGGCGCAGAAGGATGTAGGTGCGGCCGGCGCCGATGACCCGTTCGGCCCGGACATAGTCCTCGCCGTACTGGGAGAGCACGTTGGCGCGGACCACGCGGGCCAGCTGCGGGGTGTAGACAATGGCGATGGCCAGGATGATCACCGGGACGGTGGACCCGAAGAGGTTCAGGGAGTGGTCCCGGAGGGCAAAGAGCAGTGCGGCGGCCAGGGCGATGCCGGGGAAGGCCATCATGATGTCCAGGATCCGCATCACCGTTTCGCTGACGGCCTTGCGGGAGGTCGCGGCAACGGCGCCGAGGATGGAGCCGAGGATAAGGGCCACGGCCACGGCACCGAGGCCGATCGCGATGGAAACGCGGGCACCGTAGAGCATGCGGGAGAACACGTCGTAGCTGGAGCCGTCGGTGCCGAAGAGGTGCTCGCCGTCGGGGGACTGAACGGGGACGCTGGACTCGTTCTCGCCGTAGGGGGCGAGGAGCGGGCCGAAGATCGCCACGAGGACTATGAACCCGAGGAAGCCGAGGGCGAGCTTGGAGCTGAGGTTCAGGGCGGTGAAGCGGGCGCCGCCGCTGCTGAGCCGTGCGGCCAGTGAATTGCGCATGGGTTACACCGTCCGGATTCGGGGGTTGATGAGCAGGTAGAGCAGGTCGACCACGATGTTGACCAGGACAAAGGCGACGGCGATGGTGAGCACCGCGCCCTGCACGAGGTTGGTGTCCGACGTCGTCAGGCCCACCACAATCAGGTCTCCCATGCCGTTGAGGCTGAAGATTTTTTCGATGACGACGGCGCCGCCGAGCAGGTAGCCCACCCGCAGCCCGAGCACGGTGACCGGGGTGACCAGTGCGTTGCGCAGCACGTTCCGGGCCACGACGGTGCGGTAGGGCACGCCGTTGCCGATGGCCGTGCGGACGTAGTCCCGGTCCAGCTCCTCCACCATGGAGGTGCGCACCACGCGGATCAGCGAGGCGGAGACGGGGATGCCGAGGGCCAGGGCGGGCAGGGCCATGGAGTAGAGCCAGCCGACAAAGCCGTACTGGTCAGCCCAGGCGAGGCCGCCGGTGGGGAAGATGGAGCCTTCGGGCAGGGCGAACCACTGGATGAGCAGGATGGCCAGCCAGAAGGAGGGGGTGGCAATCGCGGCGATGGAGAAGATACGGATGGCCTGGTCCGGCCAGCGGTCCCGGTAGAGCGCACCGAGGATGCCCAGGGTCAGGGCCAGGACAACGGCCAGCAGGATGCCCAGGAAGGTCAGCTGCAGGGTGACCGGGAAAGCCGTGGCGATTTTGCTGGCCACCGACTCCTCCGGCGGGTTGGTGACGCCGAAATCGAGGCGGAGCACGCCGCCCAGGTACCGGAAGAACTGGATCACCAGCGGAGCGTTGAGGCCGCGTTCCTCCCGCCAGGCTTCCTTGGCTTCCTCGCTGGCGTTTTCACCCAGGACGGCCGTGGCACGGTCCGCCGGGACCACGGACAGCACCACAAACACCATCACGGTGACGCCCAGGAGCATGATCGGCAGGACAGCAAGCCGGCGCCCTAACAGGCGGATAAACATTGTCACGCAATAACTCCAATGCAGGGGGTGCGGCGGGACGCCTGGGTAGGCGCCCCGCCGTCGGTGGTCTCGCTACTTGCGTCCTACGCCTACGAAGGAGACACCGGTGGTGGGCAGCGGCGAGAAGCCGTCGAGTGCGTTGCTGTCCCAGGCGGTGGGCAGCTTGCGGTGGAACAGCGGATACAGCGGCGCTTCCTCGGAAACGATGTTGATGACCTCGGCGTGGATGCCCTTGGCCTTCTCCGGCTCCACCTTGACGGCCTGGTCCAGCTTGTCCTGCACGGCGGCGAACTCAGGCGTGGTGTTCCAGCCGGCACGGGCCTCCATCCAGGTGGCGCCGCGGTAGAACCAGCTGAGCAGGATGTCGCCGTCGTTGCCGAAGACCGAGGGGTCGCCGGGAGCGCAGAGCACATCGAAGTTCTTGCCGCCCACCTTTTCCGGCGCGTAGACCGCGGCGGACTGGAGGATTTCCAGGGTGGTGGTGACCCCGACGGCGTCCCAGTACTCCTTGATCAGGGGAACCACGCGGGTCACCCAACCGGTGTCCGTGGAGGTCAGGGTGATGGTGATGTTCTCCATCCCCGCTTCCTTCAGCAGGGACTTCGCCTTGGCGGCGTCGTAGGCAAACACGGTGGATGCCTTGCTGTAGGAGGGGTGTCCCTCCTGGAAGTAGGAGGAGGCGGCCGTGGCGTTGCCCAGCAGGGCCTTGCTGATGACGGCGTCCGTATCGATGGCGTAGTGCAGTGCCTGGCGGACCCGCTTGTCCGGGAACTTGGCGCAGTTGAACATCAGGAACAGCAGGCCGAAGGACTGCACCGACTCGACGTCGACCTTGCTCGCCAGCTGGTCCACGTCCAGATAGGGAACGTCTTCGATGGCCTGGGTCCGGGAGGGTACTGCGGCCACACGGGCAGCCGGATCGGCCAGCAGCAGCCAGGTCATGTCCGCCACCCGGGCCGGGTACTTGCCGTTGTAGTCCTCGAACTTCTTGAAGACGATGCGGTCTTCCTTGACCGCGGACACCAGGCTGTAAGGGCCGGAACCGATGGGCTTGAGGTCGAAGCCCGCGGCATCGGCCTTGACCGCGGCTTCGGGGACCACCTTGATGACCGAGATGCGGTCGCTGAAGCCCGGGAACGGGTACTTGAGCTTGAACTGGACGGTGGAGTCGTCCTTGGCGGTCACCGTGTCGATGAAGGGGATGAACCCGGCGAAAAGTGACTTGTTGGCCGGGTCGAGGACGCGCTGGAAGGAGAACACGACGTCGGCGGTGGTCACCGGTTCGCCGTTGTGGAACTTCGCGCCGCTGCGCAGCTTCACCTCGTACGTGGTGTCGTCCACCATCTTCGGTTCCTCCGCGGCGAGGGCGAGGTACCGCTCCCGGGTCGCGGGATGCAGCTCGGTCAGCCCTTCGAAGATGTGCAGGTTGGCGGCCTGCGGTGTGGCACCCGTGGACAGCATCGGGTCAAACCCGGTGGAGAGCTGGTAGGAAATTCCGGCCTCGATGGAACCGGTGCCTTCGGCGGCGGCCGTACCGGCGCCGGTAGCCGGGCCGCCGCCCGGGCTGCAGGCGGAAATCGAGCCGGCGAAAGCAGCGGCGGCTCCCATCACCCCGGCCAGCTTGAGGAAGTTGCGGCGGCTTGATTCCTTCAGGACCCCGCTTGTTTCAAAAGTGTTGCTCATCGTTGCGCGTCACCCATCCATGTCACTTATCGGACGTAGGATGTCCGATGGTCGTTCCGAAACTGTAAGGTTCATCACATCGCAACGTCAAGCGAGTTCCTCGAAAGTCTTCACCAAACGTAGGACATCCTATAACCTAGGCTCGACCTTAGCTTTTACTGTCTTTCACGAAGTCCACTTCCCCAGGAGATCTGAATGAGTCCGACCGATGGCTCGCTTCCGCCGGCGCGGTTCAGCGCCCAGAACCGTTCCCGCGCTCTCCAGGCGGACATCATGGAACTGATCCTCGACCGCGACCTCAAGGCGGGCGATGCCCTTCCCACCGAGGCCGAACTCACCCAGGCACTGGGGATCGGCCGGAATACGCTGCGTGAAGCGCTCAAGGTGCTGCAGGCCCTGGGCGTGGTGGAAATCCGCCACGGTTTCGGCATGTTTGTTGCCCCGGCGAATTTCGATGCCCTGGCCGACGGGCTGACCTTCCGTGGGCGGCTGTCGCTGCGCCATGAAGGTAACGAAGCACTGCAGCTTGTGGATGTCCGCCAGGCGCTGGAGGCGGGCCTGATCGGTGAGGCCATGGACCTGTCGACACCGGAACACCTGGCCGAGATCGAAACCACGGTGCAGCGCATGGAGGATCTGGCGAACAGCGGTGAAGGGTTCACCGAGGTGGACCAGAAGTTCCACTTCCAACTGTTCGAACCGCTGGGCAACGAGCTGCTCCTGAACCTGATGTCCGTGTTCTGGAAGGTCTACCGCAAGATTCACCTGGAACTCGGCGAGGACCCGCAGGTCAGCCTGGTGGAAACGGCAGCCGTCCACCGCGGAATCCTGGAGGCGGTCAAGGCCGGCGAGAAGGACCTGGCCGCCGAACGCCTCCGGCGGCACTTCGACGGTATCCGGACCCAGCTGACCAAATTGCGGGATGCCGCATGACCGCCCGGTCCCTGAAGCCCGTCCCGGCCGTGGACATCCGGCGCCTCGACCCCTCCGGCATCGGACCGGCGGGTGCCGGCGCGGTCCTGGAAACACTGGACCTTCGCTCCGCCCCCGTGATCGGCGTTGCGACCGGTTCGTCTCCGTCACCGGTCTACGCCGCGCTGGCGGGCAGCGGCCGGGATTTCAGCAGGGTGACGTGGTTTGCGCTGGACGAATATGTGGGGCTGCCGCCCGGCCATCCGCAGAGCTATGCCGAGGTGCTGCACAGGGAAATCGTCGGTCCGCTGGGTCTGGATCCCCGCCGCGTCCACGTTCCGGACCCGCACGGAAAAAACCTGCAGGACGCCGGATCCCGGTACGAGCAGGCCATAGCCGATGCAGGCGGTATCGACCTGCAGATTCTGGGAATCGGCCGCAACGGCCATCTGGCCTTCAACGAGCCCGGAGCCGCACTGGACTCACGCACGCGGGTGGAAACCCTCACCGAAGATACCCGCCGAGCCAACCGGCGCTTCTTCGACTCCCTCGAGGAAGTGCCGACACACTGCCTCACCCAGGGGCTCGGAACCATCCTTCAGGCCCGGCACCTGCTGCTCATCGCCCGGGGGCGGGACAAGGCCGAGGCACTGGCGCGTGCCCTGACCGGGCCAGTGACGCCGGACTGCCCGGCGTCGGTGCTGCAGCTGCACGGCAACGTCACCGTCCTTGCCGACGACGGCGCTGCCTCGCTTCTGGATCAGCGCAACTGACTACCCTTTCCTGCAGCCGCAACCGAACGGAACTTTCTGTGACCGCAAGCCCATCGGCACCCGCACCTTCCCGCACCGTCCTGCGTGGGCGGGCAGTCATCGGTGGAGCGACACTGGAGGATGCCACGGTTGCGGTGGCGGGGTCCGCGCTCGCGTACGCAGGACCGTCCGAAGGATTCGAGCCCCGGCCCGGAGACCGGCGGGTAGACCTGGCCCCCGGTGAGGTCCTGCTGCCGGGGCTGATCGATCTGCACTGCCACGGCGGCTACGGAGTGGACTTCTCCAGCGCGGATGCGGAAGAGATGTCCCGTGGAATTGCTGCACTGCATGCGGCCGGAACCACCACGTTTTTGGCCAGCCTGGTCACTACTGCTCCTCATGAGCTGCTGGCGCAGCTGGAGGTGCTGGCGGAGCCGGCCGAGAAGGAACTTATTGCCGGAATCCATATGGAAGGCCCGTTTCTGGCGGCAGCCCGCTGCGGCGCGCAGGATCCCCGGTGGCTGCTGGACCCGGACCTTGCCTTGGCCCGGCAATGCCTTTCCGCCGCGCGCGGCCACCTGCGCAGTATGACGTACGCCCCCGAGCTGCCCGGCGCGGACCAGCTCGTGGACCTGCTGGCCGGCCGGGGCGTGGTCCCGTCGCTGGGCCACACCGCCTGTTCTCCGGCCCAGGCCGAGCAGTCCCTCGCCCGTTCCCGGCGGGCACTGGCCGCATCGCGGACCGCGTCCCGCCCAACGGTCACGCACATGTTCAACGGCATGGATCCGCTGCATCACCGGGCGCCGGGTGCGGTTTCCTCCTGCCTGCGGGCGGCGAAGGCGGGCGGCGCCGTCGTCGAGCTCATCGCCGACAATGTCCATCTGGATCCCGCACTGGTGGTGATGATGTTCGAACTGCTGGGCGCGGAGAATATTGCCCTGGTGACGGACTCGATGGCTGCGGCGGGGCTCAGCGACGGAGACTACCGCCTTGGCCCGGCAGCAGTCACCGTGCAGCAGGGCACGGCCCGGGTTTCGGCCACCGGTGCGATTGCCGGCGGGACCGCTTCCATGCTGGACCTGATCCGCAATACCGTGCGGGCCGGAGTGGACCTCCACGATGCCGTCACCTCCGCCGCTATGGTCCCGGCCCGGGTGCTCGGAATCGAGCAGCGGGCGGGGCAGCTGATGGCCGGCGCTGCAGCGGACCTGCTCGTCCTGGATGCGGACCTGGCACTTCGCCGGGTGATGCGCCGGGGTGCATGGCTGGCACCGCAGGTTCCGTAAAACCCGGCGGAGCCGGCGCCGCGTGGAAAGTCAGCATGCTGTCGGATAGGCTACCTACCGCCGCGGCAAACCGCCGCGGAACCAGCCAGCTTTTATGGGGGAAGCATGTCGGAGAAAATGGCGCAGGACGCCAACCACAACGCCTACGCAGGAGTCCAGCCGGCAGCGCACGCACCGGCTCCGGCGCGGCCGAAGACCGTGGAGACCGCCTTCTGGCTGCTGATCGCAGCTGCGGCTTTGGTCCTTATCCGGATCCCGGTGGGGATCATGGCCGTGAACAAGGACGAGCACAAGTCCTACATCGAGAACGGGCTGGGGCCGGACAACGTTCCGATCTGGATCGCCGGGGAAATCGCCGGTTATGTCGTGTCGGGGCTCGTTACCGCCGTCATCCTCGCAGCGATTGCGCTGCTGTCGCGGATGGGCCTGGGCTGGGCCCGCATAGTCCTGATCGTCGTCGTGGTGTTCACCGCACTGAACGCGCGGGTGCAGTTCTTCGCGAGCCTCGTGACGGTTTATGAGACAGCCTGGGTGACGCTCGTTTCCGTGCTGCTGTCGCTGGCCGCGGCCGTGCTCCTGTTCCTGGCTCCCTCGAGCGCCTTCTTCAAGTCGATGGGGCAGCACCGCAAGGCCAAGAAGGCCGTCCAGGCCTAGGCCGTCAAAACCGCTGGTGGCCGGTCAGCCCCGGTGGGGGAACCGGCCGCCAGCGGCCGTATCCGGCCACGTAGGCTGGAACCATGCGAAACGAAACTCTCTGGGAAGCAAAAAAGCGGCAGAATCCCGGGCACTCCGCCTGGTACATCTCGCGGTTCGAAGCCATGCGGGAGCAGGGGCAGGACCTCGACGGCGAAGCCCGGCTGATCGACGCGATGCTGCCCCGGGGCGCCCGGATCCTGGACGCCGGCTGCGGCCCCGGCCGGGTGGGCGGCGAACTCGCAAGGCGGGGGCACGCCGTCGTCGGCGTCGACGTTGATCCGGAACTGATCGAGGCCGCCCGGCAGGACTTCCCGGACCTGCAGTGGTTCGTGGGAGACCTCGCCGAACTGGACCTGCCGGCAGAGGGGGTCACCGAACCGTTCGACCTGATTGTCTGTGCCGGCAACGTGATGACCTTCCTGGCGCCGGGCACCGCCGTCGACGTCCTGAACCGGATGCGTGAGCACCTGGCAGCCGATGGCCGCGTGGTCATTGGGTTCGGTGGAAACCGCGGCTACGCGTTCGATGCGTTCTTTGACGACGCTGCCGCTGCGGGACTCGAGGCGCAGCAGCGGTTCGCGACGTGGGACCTGCGGCCGTTTACGCCCGAGTCGGATTTCCTGGTGGCGGTGCTCGGCCGCGCCTGAGCCCCGTTCCCCTGACGGACAACGCAGCTTCATGGCCTGGCCGGCCGGTAGGGAACGTTCGCTCCGAACACGAAGCTGGCCGACTGGTGAGCCCTACGCAGCGGCGTCCAACGTGCCAAGGATCCGCGCCCGGAGCTCTTCGGGGGCGACATGCCTGCTGATCAGGGACATGGCTGCAGGGTCGGCGCCGCGCAACAATCCCAACAGGAGATGTTCCGTCCCGATGTAGCCGTCCTTCCGGGCCGTTGATTCGCGCAGGCTGTCCGTCAGCACAGCTTTCGCCCCGCTGCTGAAGGGCAGGTGCCCGCCTTTAACGGAGCCGAAGAGACGACGACGCCGCGGGGTCGGACCGGCGGCGGCGTCCAGGGCGCCCTCGCCGAACTGTGCATCGACGGCCCGGCGGACCTCATCCAGGTCGATCCCCACGGATTCCAGGGCGGCGGCGTCGTTGTGCCCGGATTCCGGTCCCTGCGCCTGCAGTTCCTCGCGCAGCTGCGCGGCCGTGAGCCCCGATTCGGCCAGTACGGAGGCCAGTCGGGGAGTGGTGGCTTCGGCTGCGGAAACGGTGCCGAGGAGCAGATGCACGGGAAGGATCTGTGCCGCTTCCAAGGTGCGGGCCTCTTCCTGGGCCGAGATCACGCTTTGGCGCGCTTGCTGAGTGAACCGTTCAAACATGGCGTTACTTCGCTTTCCGGTTGTACTTCTGGTGCACTGCCTGTTTGCTGATGCCGAGCTGGTCGGCGATGGCCTGCCAGGACCAGCCCTGCGCCCGGGCGTTGGCGACTTGAACGGCCTCGAGCTGGTCGCGCAGTCTTCCGAGGGCGACGACGGCGCGCAGCCCGGTGGCCGGATCGGGACTGGCCGCTGCTGCAGCCATGCGGGATTGGTCTTCCATGGCCGTCAACTTAGATTGACACCGGGGGCTCGTCAAGAGGGTTCGCGGAACATTCGGAGTGAGGACAAATGCCGTGTCGTCACTGGCCCTGGGCCTCCTCGCCGTGTCGAACGACGACGTCGCGGCGGGGCAGGTAATCGAGCGCAAAAGACAGGTATTTTTGGTTTTTCTGGCGGTCGTTTTCGGCCCGATTTTGGGGCTGAAATGTCAGTGCCGGATGAAATCCTGAGGTATGGATCAGCTCGGAAATACCGAATCGACAGCCGACGAGCAGAGCGGGGCCAGCCGGCAGCCGGGAGGCGCGGCGGGTGATGCCGAGCCGCCCTGTTCTCCTGCCACTCTGGCTGTGTACAGGGCGGAACTGGCGGAGACCGGGACCGCTGCAGGCAGTACTACTGGTGCCTTCCCGGACGGTTTCACCGGAACCTTGGCCTTGCAGAACCTGGAATCGTTCGACGGGCAGATGGTCGGCGAGGCTCTCGGCCGGCTGGCGCACCTGCTCGCATGGACGCAGGCACAGCAGGCCCGCCTGGTGAACCGGATGGAACAAATCGTCCGGGAGGACTTTCATACCGCCTCCGGCAGGGTCGAACCCGGTATGGCGTTCAGCCTTGCGGCGGCGGAATGCGCCGCCATTTTGAACGTTCCGCAGGTGACCGGCCAGCGGCTGCTGAGCGAAGCCGGCCGGCTGTGCCGCACCCATACCGCCACGCTGTCCGGGTTGGAAGAGGGACGGCTCTCGTACCGGCACGCGCAGGTGGTCCTGGACCAATGCCAGAACGTTCCCGCAGAAAAGCTGCCCGGGTTCGAGGCGGACCTGCTGCAGGCTGCGGAAGGCCGGACGCGGGCACAGTTCTGGGCCAAGGCCCGCAGGCTGCGGGAAAGGAAGTTCCCGCAGGCCGTCAGCAGCAGGCACCTGACGGCCTTTGAGCAACGGAAAGTCGCTTTGGACCGGGACGAGGATGGCATGTCCTGCCTGTCGGCCTGGCTCCGGGCCGCAGAAGCCCAGCAGATCTACACCGCACTGAGCACTGCCGCCCGCGGTGAGCAGGCGGGAGGGGATCCGCGGACCACGGATCAGCTGCGTGCGGACATCCTGGCGCAGCTGTTGATGGGCGGCAGGAACGGCGTTCCCGTTCGCCGGTCCGGTCCGGACGGGGACATCGTTCCTCGGGCAGAAATCATGGTCCTGATCAACGCCGAAACCCTCTTCGGTGCCGACGACCAGCCGGCAGAGCTGCACGGCTACGGCCCTATCAGCGCCGAAGAAGCCCGCAGGCTGGCGCGCAACGCTGTGGGCTGGACCGGATTGGCCCAGGACCCAAAGACAGGGGAGATCCTGGGTGTCGGCCGGCGGCGAAAGGTCCCGGCAGGACTAAGGCGCTGGCTGCGGGCACGGGACGGGACCTGCAGGTTCCCCGGTTGCCGGGTCAGCACAGCAACCTCGGACATCGACCACACCATCGACTGGGCCCGAGGCGGACCGACAGAGCATGGCAACCTCGAACATTTGTGCCGACGCCACCACCGGTTCAAGACGCTCGGTCATTGGAAAGCCTGCCAACCCGCCCCCGGAGTCATCGAGTGGACCTCACCGACCGGCCGGGTTTACCGGACAGAACCGTTCCTGGAACTCGGCCCGCCCGGACCGGCTGCCGAACAAATAACCGATCCGCTGGATGACCAGCAGGCAGCGGGCGCAGGGCAAAAGGATTCCTTGCCAGACTCGGTACCGCCTTTCTGAACCGCCCAGTACAATCCAGGCCGGATGCTCCAGGCTGGATTGAGCAGGCATAAGCGACTGCCTTCGCCGTAATAGGTGCCCGCCCGCACCGAAACCGGACCGCAGCGTTGTCCTCTCCCCGGACGCCCGCCTATTCTGCGGTATACGTTCATTTCCTGCCCATCCCACGGAGCCCCGAAAGGAACGCCATGGATGGTTCCAGCGCCCCGGACACCATCGTGCTGGTTCACGGACTCTGGGTTACCCCTCGAAGCTGGGAAGAATGGAAGCCCTATTACCAGGAGAAGGGTTTCACGGTCCTGACGCCCGCGTACCCGGGATTCGACATTGAGGTGGAGGCGCTGCGGGAAAATCCCGACGTCATTGCATCGCTCACCGTGCCGGAAACCCTGGATCATTTGGCTGGTGTCATAGAGGCGCTGCCCCGTCCGCCCATCATCATGGGGCACTCCTTCGGAGGGCTCCTAACGCAGATGCTCCTCGCTCGAGGTTTGGGTTTTGCCGGTGCTGCCATCAACTCAGCGCCGACCGAAGGCGTGAGGGTCACTCCGCTGTCCCAGGCCCGCTCCCTCTTTCCCGCACTGAAGAACCCGGCGAACTTTCATAAAGCCGTGGGATTCACACCTGCGGAATGGCACTATGCCTTCGCCAACACGCTCAGCCGGGAGGACTCCGACGCCGCCTACGAACGGTATGCGATTGCCGCGCCCGGGAACTGGGTGTGGGCGTACGGACTGCTCGCGAACTTCCAGCCCGGGCATCAGGAAACATGGGTCGATTACTCCGTCGACAGGGCTCCGCTGCTGTTCATCGGAGGAAGTGAAGACCACATCATGCCCCCGTCCGTGAACAAATCCAATGCAAGGCACTGGGCTAAATCGCCCGCGCTCACGGACTATCACGAGTTTGACGGCCGCGCGCATTGGACCTGCGCCGAACCGGGGTGGGAAGCGGTGGCGGACTATGCACTGGACTGGACGCTCGGCCATACGAGGCCGCAGCCGTCCTAGCCGGCGGACGCCTCAGCCGCCCCCTAACGGCGCCGGCAGGCCGCCTCGCCCGCGGCCTGCCGGGTTCCACGCCCTCTGAAGGACGCAGCAGCACTGAACTCGAGGGAACCTAGAGCTCGGTGGTCACCTTCCAGGAAGAGTGGATGGCGCCGTGGATGTAGTTGACCGCGCCGGCGTCGCCGACGACATCGCAGGAGATGTCCGAGGCCCGCAGCTCGTCCGCAAGGGGAGCCGCCGACGTCGTGCCGTCCGCGTAGACCACCATGGCTGCGGGAGCGGAGAAGCTTTCCCCACCCTCAGTCCACTCGACCGTCTTTTCCGTGATCCGGGTGATGGCAACATTGCGGTGGATCTTCACGCCGTGGTTGGTGGCGTCCTTCACCGCGGTCCAGCGGCGCGGCATGGCCAGCGGCAGGCCCAGCTGCTGCTTCTCATGCAGCAGCGTCACGTTGCGTCCGCGCTCGGCAAGGAATTCGGAGAGTTCCAGACCGACGAGGGAGCCGCCGATGACCACTACGTCCTTGCCCATGGGCAGCCAGAACTTGGTGAACTGGCGCACGAACTCGGGGCTCTTGGTGACACCGGAAAGCCGGCCGAGCTTGCCGAGGGTGCTCAGCACCGCTCCCGCTTCCTCGGCGGTGGCGGTTCCGAGCATCATGGCCCGCAGGGTGTCGCCGGTCTGCACGTTCGGCAGGTCGCCACCCGGGAAGTCCGGCTTGGGCCGGACCGCACCGGTAGCCACAATCACGTGGTCAGGGTGCAGTGCCTTGATGGACTCCACCGTGGCCGGAGTGTTCAGCTTCACCGCAATGTTCAGGCGCCGGATTTCGGCCTTGAACCACTTCAGCAGGCGTTCATTGTCGGGGGTGGTCATGGTGGAGAACCACATGGTGCCGCCGAGCCGGTCCGACTTGTCCACAATGGTGACCCGGTGGCCGCGTTCGGTGAGCACGCGGGCGCTCTCCAGTCCCGCAGGGCCGGCGCCGACGACGACGACGTGCTTGGTCGCGGAGGCGGGCTTCAGCGGCAGCAGGGCCTCGTTGCCCAGTGCCGGGTTGACCGCACAGAAGGGGGTGTCATCGAAGAAGTTCTCCGCAACGCAGAGGTAGCAGTTGATGCAGGGGCGGACCTGGTCGAACTTGCCGTCACGCAGCTTGTTCGGCAGCTCCGGGTCGGCCAGGAGCTGGCGTCCCATGGCGGCGAAGTCGATCTGCCCGGCGGCCAGTGCCTTCTCGGAGACCTCCGGCAGCATCCGGCCGACGGCGATCACGGGGACGCTCACGTGCTTCTTGATTTCCGAGGCGTTCTCCAGGTAGGCGCCCACCTTGTTGGGCAGCGGGCCGTCGGTGAAGTTGTCGAACGGGTTGCGTCCCCAGCCGGTGACGTGGATGGCGTCGGCACCGGCCTGCTCGAACAGCTGCGACGCCTGGACGGCCTCGTCTAGGGTCAGGCCGCCTTCCTGTCCGTATTCCTCGCCGGCAACGCGGACGAGGATGGCCAGCCGGTCGCCGACCCGTTCCTTGACGGCACTGATCACTTCGCAGGCCAGCCGGGCACGGTTTTCCAGGGAACCGCCGTATTCGTCCGTGCGGAGGTTGTCGCGCTGGTTCAGGAAGACGCCGAGGATGTAGCCGTGCGCCACATGGATTTCGATGGCGTCGGCGTCGGCCTTGGCGATGCGTTCGGCGGCGTCGGCCCAGGTCTTCACCAGCCAGGCGATGTCCTCGGCCGTCATCTCCTTGTAGGACGTCTGCTTGCCGGCGGTCGCGGCGCCCATCTTGCCGAGCTCTTCCCGGGTGCTGTCGGCCAAGGCGGACATGTCGTAGGAGTAGTCCGGCTGGTTCGGGGCCAGCACCGGGCGGTCGTTGGCGGTGTCGACGCGGGCCACCTTGCCGTGGTGGGTGGACTGGATGCAGAGCTTGCTGCCGGCGGCGTGGACGGCGTCGGCCAGCGCCTTGAGGCCGGGAATGTACTTGTCATCGGACAGGCCCGGCTCCTTCATGGACGCAGCGCCGTGCGGGAACGCGATGGCGCACGCACCGGTGATGATCAGGCCGGCACCGCCCGCCGCGCGGGACACATAGTGGTCGATCTCGGTCTGTTCGATTTCACCGTGCTCGGAGACGTTCATGTCCATGGCGGGCAGGACAATGCGGTTGTGCGTTTCCATGGGGCCCATGCGCCCCGGGGCCATGAGGTGGGGGAAGGTTTTGGTATTCACAGTGGTACTTTACCGCCGTTGTGTACGCCGTAAACGCGCCGGCCTCAGGCGGCCTGGAAGTGCCGGCGTCGGGCGCGCCCGGAGCGCTCGGCTCAGGCGCGTCCGGCGCTCATCGGCGGCTGGCGTGCGGCGCGCCGATGCCCGGATCGATCCGGAACGGCCCGGCAGCAGAGGGCCGGATGTCGAAGTCGAAAATCGACGTCGGAAGGTACACGGTGGAGCACGAATTCGGGATGTCCACCACTCCGGACAGGCGCCCTTCAATCGGTGCGGCGCCGAGCAGCAGATAGGCCTGTTCCGGGCTGTAACCGAACTTGGTCAGGTAGTCGATCGCGTGCAGGCAGGCCCGCTGGTAGGACAGGTGCGAGTCGAGGTAACGCTGCTCGCCGTCGAGCGTCACCGAGGTGCCTGAAAATGCCAGCCACTCGCTGAACTGCGGCTCCACGGTGCCCGGCATGAAGATTGCGTTCTCCGACACCCCGTAGGTCTCCATGCCGCCCTTGATGATCTCCACCCGGAGATCAATGAAACCGCCCATTTCAATGGCGCCGCAGAAGGTGATTTCGCCGTCGCCCTGGGAAAAGTGCAGGTCACCGACCGAAAGGTTCGCGCCGTCGACAAACACCGGGTAGAAGATCCGGCTGCCCTTGGACAGGTTCTTGATGTCCTGGTTGCCGCCGTTCTCTCGCGGCGGCGCAGTGCGGGCGGCTTCAGCGCCCACCCGCTTCCACTGGTCCCGCGGCAGGCTACCGAGGACGGCATGTTCGGCCTCCGGCGGCAGGGCCAGCGGCGGAACCCGCTGCGGGTCGGTGGCGATCAGGTCCCCTTCCCGCCGGTTCCATGTCGCGAGGAGGTCCGCCGACGGCGCGGTCCCCATCAGCCCCGGATGGATCAGCCCCGTGAAGGAGACGCCGGGGATGTGCCGTGAGGTGGCCGTTTGGCCGGTGAAATCCCAGACCGCCTTATAGGCGTCCGGGAACTGCTCGGTGAGGAACCCGCCGCCGTTCTCCTTCGCGAAGATCCCCGTGTAGCCCCAGCCCTGGCCGGCCAGCGGGCCGGAGTCCTCCTGCGGAATGGGCCCGACGTTGAGGATGTCCACCACCAGCAGGTCGCCGGGGCGGGCACCCTCCACAGCGAACGGACCGCTGAGCTTGTGTACGGTCAGCAGCGGGGCATTCAGGATGTCCTCGGCGGAGTCGTCGTTGACGATGGCGCCGTCGAACCACTCGCGGCAGTCCACCCGGAAGGACTCGCCCGGCTTCAGTACTTCCACCGGCGGGATTTCAGGGTGCCACCGGTTGTGCCCCAGCTTTTCCTGGTCTTCGAACGTCCTGGCGGAATCAAGTGGAAAGACGGCCTTGGGCATGGCTTCTCCTCTAACGGACGGGCTTTGGTGGTTTCAATCGGGGCGGGGCAGCCTGCGGTGGAGCGGATTGAGCGTGACAGCGCGAGCCGGACGGGCACCGGAGCCGGGGGTGCGGACGACGGCGGGTTCCGAGGCGCTGCGCTCCGTGGACTCGATCAGCCGGTACGTGCCGGAGGAAGAATGCGAGAGATTCGGAGCGGTGAAGCGCCGCCGGGCGGGTGCCCCGCAGCCGGGGCACGGGAGCGAAGCGGGGGCGGAGCCCATGGCCAGCCGGACCTCGAAGTCCGGGCAGGCGGGCCTACCTGACTCGACGGCAGCACAGCGGTAGGCGTACAGCGGCATGTCGAAGCCTTTCGGTCACCGGGGGACCGTCATGGGATGGAAACAGCGGTGCCGCTCCGGCTTGCCCGACAGCCTAGGGGCGGGGCCGGAGCGAGTCAACGGTAGATACGCGATGGCGATATTCGGCTGGCTTGAATTGTGAATTATCAAAATAAATTAAAAAGGGATATCGATATCAGGACTTTTGCTATTTCGGTGATTCCATCGGTGCGTAAAGTGTAATACTTTCGCGGTGCAGGGCCGTCGACAGAGCATCGGTCGAGCGCTTTCGCTTGGTCGGTCCTGCCGCGGTATCATTGCCTCGCGGGCTCGACCGAGAGGGTGCCGCTGCAATCCATAATTTACTGTAATTGGCGTTTTATACACTAAAGTTTAACGTTATGAATTCCGAGTCTTCACCACCAGAGCACGTCCCAGGCCGTACCGACAATTCGAGCGTGACCGGGTCTCCGGTGCGAAAGGCGGCCAGCCGCCCTGTCGAACGCGTCAAAAAGGCGCTGCGTACCGCCGCTTCCGCCCCGGCGCTTAGCCTCCATCCCGGGCTGGTCCCGGGTATCAGTGTCGAGGACACCGGAGTCAGCTATCCGACCCGGCGCAGTGTGTTCATTTCCGCCATGGCCATCTCTCTCGCCGTTCTGGCGTGGGCGATTTTTGCGCCCGACAACCTCAGTTCCGTGGGCACCGGAATACAGAGCTGGGTGGTTGTGCATTTCGGTTGGCTGTTTAACGCCACCATGGTTGCCGCCGCAATCTTCATGCTGGTGGTCGGCTTCGGGCCGACCGGCAAGATCCGGCTGGGGGCGGATGACAGCACACCGGAGTACTCCACGACGTCCTGGATCTCCATGCTGTTCGCGGCTGGCCTGGGTATCGCGCTGATCTTCTACGGTCCGATGGAACCGCTCAGCCATTTCCTCTCCCCGCCGCCCTCGACTGATGCCGAAGCCGGAACTTCCGCCGCCATCCTGCCGGCCATGACAACCACCTTCCTGCACCAGGCCAGTCTGGCCTGGGTCATCTACGCCCTGGTGGGCGGCGCCCTGGCCTACGCCTCGTTCCGGCGCGGCCGTCTGCCGTTGATTTCGTCGCTGTTCGAACCGGTCTTCCCCGATGGCAACAACCGGGTGCTGGGAAAAATCATCGACGTTTCCGCCGTGCTGGTTACCCTGTTCGGCACCGCAACCTCGCTGGGCATCGGCGCGCTCCAAATCCGCACCGGAGTCTCGTTCATCACGGGCCGGGAGCTGGGCAACGGCTTCGTCGTCGCCGCCATCAGCATCCTGACGGTTGTCTTCACCATCTCCGCGGTCGCCGGCATCAAGAAGGGTATCCGGCTGCTCTCCAACCTCAACATGACCCTGGTCATTCTGTTGACGCTCTTTGTCCTGCTGGCCGGGCCGACGTTCTTCCTGCTCGATCTGCTGCCGGCCTCGCTCATTGCGTTTGTCGGCAACCTGCCGGACATGCTGACCGTCTTCGCCGGCCAGGGCACCGAGCAGGAGGAATTCCTGACCGGCTGGACCACCCTGTACTGGGCATGGTGGATCTCCTGGTCGCCGTTCGTGGGAATGTTCATCGCCAAGATCTCCAAGGGCCGCACCCTACGCCAGTTCGTCACCGTCGTCGTCTTCGTTCCCTTGACCATCTCCGTCTGCTGGTACACGGTCTTCGGCGGTACCGCCATTTGGATGAACCGGAACGGGCAGGACCTGGCCGTGAAGGGCACCGGAGAGAACGTCATGTTCGATCTGCTGGCCAACCTGCCCTTCAGCTCCGTGACCCCCATCGTGTGCATGCTCGCGATTCTGGTCTTCTTCGTCACCGCCGCAGACTCGGCCGCCAATGTCATGGGCTCGATGTCGCAGTCGGGCCGGCCCGTGCCCTCGAAATCCGTGACCATCATCTGGTCGGCGGCACTCGGGCTGATCGCCATGTTCCTGCTGCTGGCCGGGGGGCGCAACGCCCTCTCGGGGCTCCAGGCCATCATGGTGACCTGTGCCCTGCCGTTCACCATCATCCTCGTCGGCGTGATGGTTTCCTGGGCCAAGGACCTGCGCAACGACCCCCTGATGATCCGGCGCCGCTATGCCCTGGAGGCCATCAGCGGCGGCGTGCGCCGCGGCATCGACGAGCACGGAGACGACTTCGTCTTCGGCACCGCGCACGTGCCGGAGGCCGAAGGCGCCGGTGCCGACTTTGAGAGCGGCGACCCCGCCCTCACCGAGTGGTACACGGACAACGTGCAGAACCCGGAAATCGTGGAGGGCCCGGAGGAGGAGCATTCGGGCACGACGGGAGCCGGCGCCGTCGGCTAGCGCCCCTGCCCAACTGAAAGCGGAAGCGAGAACCGCATGGTTCCCACTTCCGCAGCCGGCTTAGTTCCGCAGCGTGTTGCCTTCGTTGTCCAGATAATCCCGCCAGGACCGCTTCGGCTCCCAGCCAAGCATCCTGTGGGCTTTCGCGCTGGAAATCCCGGAGGCATCCGGGCGGTCGAGGCCTCGGAGCTCAATCGTGTCGCCGTAGTGCTTCGCCAGGACCTGCGCAAAGTCGTGGCCGCCCACGTTGTCCGGCGATGCAATGTAGAAGACCTCGTGCCCGGGCAGATCCGATTCGGTGGCGAGCACAATCGCGTCGGCCAGGTCGTACACGTCCACGTAGCTCCACAAACCGGGGCTCAGCACCGAGCTGTCGCGGACCTGGGGCCCGAGGTTCAGTTCATAGTTCCCTTCGAACTGCACCCAGCTAGGCCGGATGGAGATACACCGGATGTCGGAGCGGGCAACCGCGGCGTCCATGAGCTGTTCCCCGAAGTGCTTGGAGAGCGCGTACGGGTCCTGGGGATGCACCGGATGGTCTTCGTCCACCGGCGCGTACTCGGGGAGGAAATCGCGTTCGGGGAAGAAGAACCCGGGCACCGTTTCACTGGAAATGTAGACGAAGCGCTTTACCCCGAAGCGGACTGCGGCTTCCAGGATGTTGAACGTTGCCATCAGGTTGTTCTGGAACACGACATGCGGGGGATGGCCCGTGGGCTCCGGGATCGCGGCCACATGCACCACGGCCTCCGCGCCGCGGACGACGGCGAACGCCTCACCTGCATTGGTGAGGTCGGCCCGCATGTACTGAGGGGTTCCCGGCAGTTTGCGTTCGAAATTCGGCTGCGAGAGGTCGGTGGTCAGAACCTCGTGCCCGGCGTCCAACATGGCTTGGGTGACGGCGCGGCCTACTTTTCCGGAGGCGCCGGTAACGAGGACTTTCATGGTTTCTCCTGAGGTTGGTGAGGGTGCCGACAATACCGTCAACTGCCCCGGAACGGCTCCTACTTGCCCACAAGCTCCGGATGGTGCAGCTGGGCCACCTGCGGGTGGGCCCGCAGCCAGCCCTTCAGGACATTGGCGCCGTAGGAGGCCAGCATGGGGTTGTCCGGGTCATCCGAAATGCCGCGGGACTGCGCAGCCAGCTCTGCCGGAAGCTCTACGGGGTCGATCACCGTATCCAGCCGCGGCGACCAGAAGAACGGAATGGCGTAGCGGTCCACTCCGGGGGCCGGAGCCAGGACACGGTGGATAGTTGCCGAGAGATACCCCTGGGTGGCCACCTCGAGCATTTCGCCGAGATTCACCACCAGTGCGCCGGGGATGGGTTCCACCGGAAGCCAGGTTTCGGACTCGTGCGGTTTCACTTCCAGCCCGCCCACCGAGTCCTGCAGCAGCAGGGTGATGAAGCCGTAATCGGCATGGGCCCCGACGCCCTGGGTGCCGGCTTCCTTGACGACGCCGCCCACGTAGTGGATGAGCTTGGCCATCCAGGCCGGGGTCTCCTCGAAGGGTTCGGCGAAGTGGTCCTCCGGCAACCCCAGGGACACGGCAATGGCACTGAGCAGCTCCGCACCGACCCAGCTCATGTCTTCCGCCCAGTCCATGACAGCGGCCCGCAGCTCGGGCAGCACCTGGTCCGGGAACTGGTTAGGTCCCTGTACCAGCCAGTACGGCTGGTCCGCCGGGTAGTCCGCAACCGGTGCGCGTTCGGGACCGAAGTCCACCTGCTCCCGGGCATCGGGGCGGCCCTTGGTGATCTCGGTGCCGAGCCGGGTGTAGCCGCGGAAGTGCGGGGAATTGCGGTTGTCCAAGGCCAGCCGGTCCTCGAGCGGCAGCTCAAAGAACCGCTTGGTGATCTCGAACAGATCATCCACCCGGGTCTGGGCAGCGCCGTATCCGACCAGCTGGAAGAACCCGATCCGGTGCGTGGCATCACGCAGCTGGTCGATGAATCCGGGGTTGAAGGAGCCGTCGGCACTGCGTGCCGTACTCAGGTCCAGGACAGGAATTGACTCGGGAATCGCACTCATATCGGCAAGCTATCACCGGGCCTGTCAAGTTGAGACCGAGTGTTACGAAGTGCGATGAATCACGTCGCTAGGTTGCAGGGGGTAGGCATCCGAGCTCGAAATTGGGTGTTCCGCTCGGGGATGGGATGCAATGGAACCAGGACTATCGAAAGGGATACCGTGGAGAACACCGTTTCATCCGACAACTTGTACGACATTCCCCTGACTATGCTGGACGGCACCGAAACGACTTTCGGCGAGCTGTTCCGCGGCAAGGCCGTACTGGTGGTGAACGTGGCTTCCCGCTGCGGTTTCACCTCGCAGTACGAGGGGCTGCAGGCCCTCTACGAAACCTACGAGCGGCGGAACTTCGCCATCCTCGGCGTACCCAGCAACTCCTTCGCCGGGCAGGAACCGGGCACCAACGAGGAGATTGCCGAGTTCTGCTCGCGGAACTTCGGCGTCACCTTCCCGCTGACGGCCAAGACCGACGTCAACGGCCCCGGCCGGCATCCCCTGTACGCCGCCTTGACCCGGTTCCAGGACGGCGAGCTGGGCGAGGATATCGGCTGGAACTTCGAGAAGTTCCTCATCACCGACAGCGGCGAGATTGTCGGACGCTTCGCCTCCGCCGTCGCCCCTGGTGCCCCGGAAATGCAGGAAGCCGTGGAAGCGGTCCTGCGCCTGGAATAGGCTCCAGCGTCGAGGAACTCACTCTGCCCGGCCGTGCACCGGCCTGGCGTTCGCCGGGGGATCTCCGATCTCCTGGATGGTATGGCCGCTGCAATCGGCCTTGGTTACGGTGGCCCGCTCGATGCGTGACACCGTGAACCATCGCATGGCGTTGCGCAGGCGGCACCATCCCACCAGGTACCAGTGGCCGTTCGTGGAGGCGAACAGTACGGGTTCGACGTCGCGGGTAGTCGTGGTCCCGTCTCTGGAGGTGTAGCGAAGGCGGACGACCCGCTGCTCGGCCATCGCCTCCTCCAACGCTGACCTGACGGTGCGCGACGAGGGGGGAACGGCGTTGACCCAGACGCGGCCGGCCAGCTCGTCGGCTCTGGCGCGGGTTCCGGGGCCGAGGACGTCCAGGATCTTTTGAACCCCGGCCGAAGCCAGATCGGCGTAGGGGGCATCGGGTGCAGCGGACACGGCCGCCATGAGCGCCACGGCCTGGGCCGGCGACAGGCTGACAGGCGGTAAAGACGCGCCTGCGGCCAATCCGTAGCCGCCCCCGGGTCCCGGGCGCGACCAAACGGGCGCGCCGCTGTTCTCCAGCGCAGCGAGGTCCCGCTTGACCGTCCGCACGGACACGCCGAATTCCCTGGCCAGCCGCTCGGCGGAGCAGCCCCGTGACCCGTTGCGGCGCAGCATCTCCGACAGGGCATGGAGGCGTTCCGTCCGTTTCACCGTGCGTTCCGCCTTGAATTCATGACACAAATAGTGACATGCCGCTGCCCGCAATGGCTACGAAGGTAGTGGCATGACCACTACTACGAGCAATCCCGCCATCGTTCTCATCGCCGGCCACTGGCTGGGCGCCTGGGCCTGGGACGACGTCCTGAAATACCTGAAAGCCGACCAATCACTCGCTGTGACGCTCCCCGGCCTCGACGGGGACGATCCGGAGCGTACGGCAAAGACCCTGGACGACCAGTCCGCAGCGGTCCTGGACGTCTTCGCCCGGCTCGGCGTCTCCGAAGACCGGCCCGCGACCATCGTCGCCCACAGCGGGGCGAACTTCCCCGTCAGCCTTGTCCTTGACCGGCACCCGGAACTTGTCCACCGGGTAGTGTGGGTGGACTCCGGCCCTGTCGCGGCGGGCAGCGTCTTCGCCCCGGACTTCCCCGAGGGGCTGGAGGAGCTTCCGCTGCCGTCCTTCGACGTCCTCGCCGGGCAGGCGAGCCTCGAAGGCCTGAGCCCGGAGGACCTCGAGCGGTTCCGGGCCCGGGCCGTACCTGAACCGGGCCCGGTGCTTCGCCAGCCCCTCGAGCTCAGCAACGACGCCCGCCGCAAGATCCCGACCACCCTGCTGTGCTGCTCCATCCCTGGTGCACAGGTGATGGAACTGGCCAGCGCCGGCCACGCCATGTTTGCCGAAGTCGCCAATATTGAACACCTCGACGTCGTAGACCTCCCGACGGGGCATTGGCCCATGTGGAGCCGCCCCCGCGACCTTGCCGAGGCCATCGAGTCAGCGGCTTCCCAGGCCGGTTAGACGACGGCGTCGTCGGCGGAGTTCCCGGCAGCCATTGCCGCCCAGCGCTCAAAGTAGGCCGCGCCGGCGTCGTCGTGGATTAGGGATCCGGCCGTCAGCACCGGATAAGGCGTGGACGGAACCCCGTCCGCCGGCCGCACGTCCACATGCGCGACGTCGTACCCCAACGCGTGCAGTTCGTCCGCCATCGCGTAATCGGTACGGGAATCGCCGACCGTCCGCCAGATGCGGGGAACCGGGGTGCCGTCCGCTTCGAGCAGGGACAGCGCGCGGCGGGCACCGAGGTCCTTGCCAACCCCCAGGGCTTCAATGTCAGTGGAGATGATGGTGGGGTCAATGCGGAAGGCAACGTCTCCGCGGGCATCCGGAATGGCGTGCTCCAAGCGCCGGCCGCCCATTCCGGCCAGGGACATCTGCTCCAGCGCGTCGGCGTCGAACCTGCGCTGGTCGGTGAGGTAGTCGGCGTTGTCCACCTGCACGTGCTGCTCCACGGAGACCATGGCCAGCTTCGTTTCGTCGAAGAACATGGTTTCCGAGTACTTGGACGCCACCAGGTCGCGGATCGCCTCGGCATACTCGCCGGGGACCTTCAGCTCCGGATCCACCTGGGACTGCTCGGGCCCGGTTCCATCGAAGGAGAACCAGACGGCGCCCTTTTCGCAGACAGCGTGCAGGCGCACGCCTTCCGGCAGCCCGGCGGCCATCATCGGCTGCATGACCTGCTCGCGGATGAAGGCATCGGAACGGCCCGTATTGAAAATGACCGGCCAGCCCGCGGTTGCGAGGGTCACCAGGTCGCGGATGATGGAGGGGCGGACACTCCGGGAGACGGGGCTGGCCACGGGGCCGTCGACGTCGAGCAGGAGACCGATTCGGGGAGCAGAGGTGTTCACCTTCCCAGTATCGCGTGTCAGGACCGTGTTTTCCGGCCACTGACCCGGTGGCAGCGGCATATTCAGGGGTTTCAGGGGCGGCGCGCCCGAGCCCCTCTGTTTCTTTGGATGCGGATGTTCTCTACTCTGTACTAGTGATCTTCAAAGCTGTTGGCGACGTACGCCCCTACCCCGACCATGGATACGTGACACCCAAGGACTGGGCAGCGGTACCTCCCCGGCAGGTCCGCCTGGATGAACTGGTGACCACGAAGGCCACACTGGATCTCGGTGCTTTGCTGGCCGAAGATTCCACCTTTTTCGGAGACCTGTTCCCGCACGTCGTCCAGTGGAAGGGCACCATGTACCTCGAAGACGGATTGCACCGGGCCGTACGGACGGCACTGCACCAACGGACCATACTGCACGCACGCGTGCTGGTCCTCGATGACTAAGGATCCTCCCGAGGGGCGGCGTCGCGGAAACCCCGCGAAGAACGACCCGAGGGAATGGCACGGGCACCGGATCGTTACCGGCGGCGAGCTGGGGGAGGTGTTTGCCCCCACCGACGAGCCGGAGCTGGTCCGGCGTGCGGACCGCCGCCGGCGGCTGCACACTACAGTGCTCGGCTGCCTTGCCGTCCTTGTGCTGCTGGCGGCGGTCCTGGCGCAGGGATTGATGTCCGGGTGGGTGCGGCTGCCAGAATCAGCACCTGAAACTTCCGCAGGTCCGGTGGACGAATGTCCGGCCGGGCCTTTTCCGTATCTGGACCCCGGTGCAGTCACGGTAAACGTCTACAACGCCACGGCCTCGCCGGGGCTGGGCGGAACCGTGGGCAGCGCCCTGGACGAGCGCGGCTTCCGGGTGGAAAACGTCGGCAACAGCAGCGTGAACCGTGCCGGCATGACGGCGCTGGTGGTGTCGGGACCATCCGGGCTTGCTGCGGCCTACACGGTGCAGCAGCACATTCCCGGCACGGACTACGTCCTGGACGAGCGGACGGACGGCTCGGTGGACGTGGTCATCGGTTCCGCGTACCAGGGCCTCGCCCCGCCCGACCAGGCGGTTGCCGCCGGACCGGGGGCGCTGAGCTGTCCGGGTTCTTCAACGCCGGACGAGTAGTGCGGCGGGCTTGGAGGCGCCTTATTTCACCGCGCCGGCTGACAGCCCGGCCACCAGATGGCGCTGCACCAGGATAAAGCCCACCAGCACCGGAAGCGAGACCACCACCGATGCAGCCATGAGCTGGTTCCACAGGACATCAGTGGAGCTTGCATAGGACTTCAGCCCCATGGACAGTGTCTTGGTGCTCTCATTGGTCAGGACCGAGGCAAACAGCACTTCCCCCCAGGCTGTGATGAATGAGTACACGGCCACGGCAATGATGCCCGGTTTCGCCACCGGCAGGACCACACGCATCAGTGCCCCCATGCGGCCGGTGCCGTCAATCATGGAAGCCTCCTCGAGTTCCCGGGGGATCGAGGAAAAGTAACCGCTCAGCATCCAGATTGCGAAGGGCAACGTGAAGGTCAGGTACGTGATGATCAATCCCAAGTAGGATCCCTGCAGCTGCAGTCCCGTGAAGTTCCGGATCTGCGTGAAAATCAGGAACAGCGGCAGGAGGAACAGGATCCCCGGGAACATCTGGGTGGAAAGAACCGTCAGCCGGAAGACACGGCGGCCGCGGAAATCGAACCGGGCAATGGCATAGGCGGCCAGGACGGCAACCGTAACCGAGAGCACCGTGGCCGACGTGGTCACTATGAGGCTGTTGACGAAATACCTGCCAAGGGGAACAGTGCGCCAGATGTCGAAATAGGGGGCGGCGGTCAGTGTCTCCGGGATCCACTGGAAGACGCCGGATACATCCTTCAGCGGCTTCAGGGAGGTGGAGAGGACAACAAACAGCGGCACCGCCACCCAGAGGGTAAGGCCCGTCAGGATCACGGCGCGCAGGACGCGGAAGATGCGGGTTTCAGTCATCGTCTTTCCCCTTCGGCAGGACAAGCCGGATGTAGAACAGCGAAGCAATGAAGAGGGCGATCAGCAGGAGCACGCTCATGGCCCCGCCCAGTCCGAAGTTCCAGCTGCCGAAGGAGTTCTGGTAGATCAGCGGCGAAATCAGCCGGGCCTCGGCGGGGGAGGCGGATCCGAACAGGACAAAGGGAATGTTGAACTGGTTAAAGGTCCAGAGGCTCATCACCAGCAGGAGCACGCCGTTGGTCTGGCGAACCATGGGCAGCGTCAGGGTGCGGAACTGCTGCCACCGGTTGGCGCCGTCAATGGCCGCGGCCTCGTACATGTCCGACGGGATGTTCTGCAGCGAGGCCATCAGCATCAGGAAGGCGAAAGGCCACAGCTGCCAGATGTTGACGATGACCAGGGCGACAAAGGAGTTCTCACCGAGCAGCCAGAACGGGCGGTCCCCGCCGAACAGCCCCAGTGTGTCCACCAGGACCTGGTTCACGGCACCGTCCCGCTGGTTGAACATAAAGGCCCAGGCAATGGTGCCCACATAGGAGGGCAGCGCATAGGGGACGAGGAAGAACGTGCGCAGCAGCGCCCGTCCCCGGAACGCGGAGTTCAGGAAAACGGCTCCGGCCATGCCCAGAATCCAGGCGAAGCCGACCACGAGCACGGTGTAGAGCAGGGTGCGGCCCAGAGTGGAGAAGAACGCCTGCCCGATGGTGCTGTCCGGATTCAGTCCGTTGATGAAGTTCTGCAGCCCCACAAAGGGAGCATTGAGCCAGTTGGTCAGGTTCAGCTGGTTCAGGGAAATGAAGGCAACCCAGATGCCCAGCACCATCGGACCGATGTGGATGAGCAGCTCCATCAGGGCGGCCGGCGTGATCAGGGCATACGGCAGCGGGTTCCGCGGCCGGCGGCGTACCTCGGGCGTGCCCTGCCTCCGGTTCTTCCCCGCCGGCGGTGTGGGCGGCGGGCCTTCCTCCCGCCCCGAATCCGAGCCGGGTCCTTCCTGGGTTACCTGGGACATAAGGAACTCCTCCGAAACGGGGCGGGCGGGGAACTTCCCCGCCCGCCGGGGCCTGCTGCCGGTGCCTACTGGGCGGCGGCCATTTGGTTGTTGGCGTCCGTAAGGGCGTTCTTGATGTCCGCTTCCGTAACGGTTCCCGTGGCGGCCTGGGCGAACAGATCCTTGATCGCCGTGCCCGTGAGGGTCTCCATTTGTCCTTCATTGGTGACCAGCGGCATGGGCGCGGCGTGATCCTTCAACGCGGCCTGCTTGGCCTGGACATCGGGATTCGCGAAGGCCTCGTCGTCGGCAGCGGCGGTGACGATCGGCAGCGACGTGAAGGCGTCATTGAGGTAGACCTGTTCCTCGTCGCTGGTCATGTGGCCCACCAGCTGCAGGGCGGCCTCCTTGTTGTCGCTGTTCTTGAACACGCTGAGGTTGATGCCGGCCACGTGGCTCTGCGTCCCCTCCAGGCCTGTCGCATCAGCCTCCATCATGGGCACCGGCGCCGTGGCATAGTCGGTGAAGCCGCGGGCTTCGAAGTTCTTCAGCGGGCTCTGGTCGAACATCATCGCGGCATTGCCGTTGATGAAGTTGTCCACCTTGCTGGGGCCGTCTGCCAACTCGGCGTCGGAGGGAGCCATGATCTTGTCCGTCGCCATGAGGTCGATCCACTGCTTCACGCCCGCAACCTGCTCGGGGCTGTCAAACGTCGGGTTCCCTTCCTCGTCGAAGAGACTGCCGCCGTTCTGCAGCCCGCGGATGAATGCCTGGTGAGAGTTTGCGGACACCGAAGACCCGGCCGCCGTGAAACCCCACTGGTCAATCTGTCCGTCACCGTCGGTGTCCTTGGTCAGCTTCTTGCCGGCTTCGACGAATTCCTCCCACGTGGCCGGCGGCTCGGTGATGCCGGCTTCCTCGAACATGGCGGTGTTGTAGTACAGGTTGTAGGCCAGCCCGTAGAGCGGCACCGAGGTGGGAGCCTGGCCCTCCTTGCCGCCCGTGGCCCAGCTGGTTTCCAGGAAACGGTCGGAGCCGCCGATGGCTTCCAGTGCTTCGCCTTCGAACGGTTCGAAGGCACCGGTTTCCTGCAGCGTGACGGCCCAGGTGTTGCCGATGTTCAGCACATCGGGTCCGTCGCCGCTGGCCACTGCGGTCAGGATGCGGTTGTAGAGGTCGGTCCAGCTGATGACTTCGAGTTCAACCTCAACACCCGTTTCCTCGGTGAAACGGTCCAGCATGGGACGCAGTTTCTCGGCATCGTCCTCCAGGCTGGCGCCCTGGTTCGAGGCCCAGTAGGTGATGGTTTGGTCGCCTTCTCCGGCGTCGCTGCCGGAACTGCAGGCCGTCAGGCCTGAGACACCCACGGCCAGCGCAGCGGCCGCGGTGAGCACTTTGAACGGACGTTTCATTAGTTTTCCCTCAAATCTCTGCGATGGGTTTGATCTCGGTTGCAAACAGCCTGCGGTGGAGTCAGGTAAGGGTTGCCGCAGTGGGATCCCAGTCCTCGGGCAGGGCGGGAGCCCTTTCCGCGGAGCTTTCCACCGCAATAAAGCTTCCGGTGTCCATGGATTCGGTGATGGAGGCCATGGCGTCCAGGACGTGGTAGGCGAGCTCGCCCTGGGCCCGGTGCGGGCGGCCTTCCCGCAGGGCACGGGCCATTTCCAGCACCCCGGAGCCGCGGGTAGTCACGGCTCCGGAGGACGGGACAACGGTCCAGTCCTCGGAGCCGCGCGCGCAGATCATGATGTCGCCGTCGAACATGTTGGGGTCGGGGAAGGCCATGGTGGCTTCCGTACCGGTGATTTCCACAAACCCGGCGCGCTTGTACGGCGAATCGAAGCTGAAGATGCTCTGCGACGATTCGCCGTTTTCAAACTGGGCAATGGCACTGACGTGCGTCGGCACCGTCACGGCGAAGGTTTCGCCGGCACGCGGCCCGGAGCCGATGGTCCGCAGTTCCCTGGAGCGGGATCCGAAGGCACCCACTTTGCGGATGGAGCCCAGGGTCTGGACCAGCGCGGTCAGGTAATACGGACCGATGTCGAACAGGGGTCCGGCACCCTCCTGGAAGAGGAAGTCCGGGTTCGGATGCCAGGATTCCGGTCCGGGGGACTGCATCAGGGTCAGGGCCGTCAGCGGCGTCCCGATGTCCCCGTTCTGGATCATCCGGAAAGCGGTCTGCAGGCCTGCGCCCAGGAAGGTGTCCGGAGCGCATCCCAGCCGCACCTGCGCCGCTTCGGCTGCCTTGAGCAGGGCCAGCCCGGACTCGCGGTCCAGTGAGAACGGCTTCTCGCTCCAGGCATGCTTGCCGGCGTTCACGGCAGCGGTGGACACTTCCACGTGCGATCCCGGCGTGGTCAGGTTGACGATGATCTCAACATCCGGGTGGCTCAGAGCGGCCTGGACACCGCCGGACTCGGCAATGCCGAACTCCTGTGCCCGCGCTGCGGCAGCCTCCTCGTAGAGGTCGGCTACTACGTGGACTTTCACGTCGGGGAAGGACGTGAGGTTGGTGAGGTATTCCCTGCTGATGAAGCCTGCGCCAATGATGCCGATTCCCACCGGTCCCCGGGTGGTCATGCTTCCGGCCTTCCCGCGGAGAGGTACGCGAAGCTCGCAGCGACGGCGTCCATCATGTCTCCGGCGTGCCCGTCGAGTTCCACCACTCCGGTTTCCAGCGCCGGTGCCGCAGCAATGATGTCCCAGACCGGCATCTTGCCGTCCCCGACCGCCAGCTGGGCCTCCGGGTCCGTGGTGACCGGACCGTCCTTGATGTGGATGAAGCGGACGCGGTTGCCCAGGCGTTCCAGCAGCCGGACCGGGTCCTGGCCCCCTACAGCCGCCCAATAGGTGTCCACTTCCAGGACGACGGCGGGATCCAGGTACTGGGCCAGGACGTCAAGGCCGGTCCGTCCGTCCGGCAGGGTTTCCAGCTCCCACCAGTGGTTGTGGTACCCGACCCGCAGCCCTGAGGCCGCGGCAGCAGCGGCCGCCGCATTGAGCGCGGCCGCGGTGGCGGCAATGTCTTCCTCGGAATTCCACCGGTCTGCGGGGACATGCGGATCTATGACCGTGCCGATGCCGAGGGTCCGGGCCGCCGTGAAAATCTCCTGCTGGTCGCTGCGGAGAAGCGGTGCGTGGCCTGACGGGGCGCTCAGCCCCTGCTCCTGCAGCCCAGCGTGAAGCGCGTCGGTGTTTTCGTGGAAATTGTAGGGTTCCACCTGCCGGAATCCGATGGCGGCCAGCTGCTTCAGCGTGCCGGAGAGGTCGGCATCCAGTTGCCGGCGGACAGTGTACAGCTGCAGAGAATACGTCACTTCAGCTCCCTCGGTTTGTGACTGGTGTGCACAATCTAGAGAGACTTATGCCGACGGTCAAGGAAAAGTTGGAAGATCAGTTACGGGTTTACTCGGATGACAGGCATAACACTGCGTGCTATGCCTGAGCGATGACACTCACTCCGCCGCGGGCCGCGGTTCCTGGAACGGGCGGAAGCCCAGTGGGGGACATGTTCCAGCTGCTGCGGGACGGCAGGGCACACACCCGGAGCGAGCTGGCGTCGGCCACCGGGCTTGCCCGCTCCACGGTGACTGCACGCATCGATGCCCTGGTGGCAACCGGACTGGTGGGACCGGCCGGTGACGCCGTCTCTTCCGGCGGCCGGCCCCCGTCCCGCTTCGCGTTCGTTCCCGATGCCAAAGTGGTACTCGCGGCGGACATAGGGGCCACCCACATCACGGTTGCCCTTACCGACCTTGCCGGCAATGAACTCGCCCGCTCCGGTACCTCTGCCGCCATAGCCGAGGGACCGGAGGTAGTCCTCGACTGGGTGGTTGCGGCGGGACGGAAGGTCCTGGCCGCTGCGGGCAGGGACGAGGAAATCCTTGCAGGCGTCGGTATCGGCCTGCCCGGGCCGGTGGAGCACAGCACCGGACGTCCGGTGAAGCCGCCGATCATGCCCGGCTGGGACGGGTTCGACGTCGTGGGATACGTCCAGCGCAGCCTGCAGGCACCTGTTCTGGTGGACAACGACGTGAACATCATGGCGCTCGGGGAGCGGACCGCCTACTGGCCGGAGCACGACGACGTGCTGTTCATCAAAGTTGCCACGGGGATCGGGGCGGGAATGATCAGCAGCGGAGTGCTGCAGCGCGGCGCCAACGGAACCGCGGGCGATCTGGGGCATGTTCGGGTGCCCCGCGGCGGGGCGGTGCTCTGCCGCTGCGGCAATACCGGATGCCTGGAGGCGCTCGCTTCAGGTCCGGCCCTCGCCGGGGTGCTGAGCGGTGAGGGGCTGCCCGCCGCCACCGGCGAGGACGTGCTGGAGCATGCCCGGCACGGGGAACTCCGTGCCATCAGGGTGCTCCGTCAGGCAGGACGGGACGTCGGCGACGTGCTGGCGACCTGCGTGAACCTGCTGAACCCCTCCGTCATCGTCATTGGCGGCGGCATGGCGGCCGCTGGCGACCAGCTGCTGGCCGGCGTGAAGGAGGTGGTCTATCGGCGCTCGTTGCCGCTGGCTACATCGAGCCTGCAGATTGTGGCGTCCTCAGAGGGAGACGGTGCAGCCCTGCTCGGCGCCAGCCTTATGGTGACCGAAGACCTGCTGTGTCCGGCCGGCGTCGAGCGGGAACTGGCTGCGCTGGCCCCCTAGCAGCCGTCCGGGCCGCAGGCAGGTCCGTCAACTGAGACCGGCGTCAGGTTCACCAGGGGGTGGGATTCCTGCCAGGCCTGTTCCAGGGCGGAGGAGAACAGGTCGGCCGGCTGTGCGCCGGAAATGCCGTACTTGTCATCCAGCACAAAGAACGGCACGCCGCTGATCCCCAGCGACCGGGCGGCGGCAATGTCCGCATTGACGGCGTCGGCGTATTCGTCGGTGGACAGCATTGCCTTGATGCGTTCCGCGTCCAGTCCGATGCCGGTGCCGATCCGCACCAGGTCATCGGCGGCTCCGATGTCCATGCCCTTCTCGAAGTGGGCCGACAGCAGCGCCTCCTTGGCGGCGTCGGCACCCTGCAGACCGCCTTCGGCGGCGGCCAGATGGATCAGGCGGTGGGCGGAGAAGCTGTTGGCCACCACCAGGGAGTCGTAGTCATAGGACAGGCCCTCGCCGGCGGCCTGGACCGTCACCTGTTCCAGCATGCCTGCGAGCTGTTCGGGGTCGATGCCCTTGCGCTCGCTGAGGTACTCGACCTCGGTGCCGTCAAAGTGTTCGGGCAGGGACGGATCCAGCTGGAAGCTGTGCCAGCGGACCTCCACCTCGTCCCGGTGCGGGAAACGGGCAAGGGCGGTCTCGAAGCGGCGCTTGCCGATGTAGCACCACGGGCAGGCAATGTCGGACCAGATATCAATCTTCATATCGGGTGCAACGCCGAAAGGACCGGAAGCCATTCCCGCGGGGGAGGCGGAAAGGCTCCCGGCCCTTGGCCGGATGGTGCAGGCGTCCCCGCCCCGTCCCGGCGGCTATGCCATGGCCGGCTCCTGGGCTTCGTGCAGGAAGCGGGCGTAGGCAGGCACGGTGAGGAAGGTGGGGAAATGCTCGCCGCAGGCGACTTCCTCGAAGATTTCGCGGGCATCGTCGAACCGGTCGCCCTCGAAGCGCTGCAGGCCGGCGAACTCTTCGTCGAGCAGTTCCTCCACCCACTGGTGGGTGACGACGTCGCCCTCGTCGGTCACGGCCGTGCAGTGGATCCACTGCCAGATCTGGGAGCGGGAGATTTCCGCGGTGGCGGCGTCCTCCATCAGGTTGTTGATGGCGGCCGCGCCGTTGCCGCGCAGCCAGGACTCGATGTAGCGGATGCCGACCTCGATGTTGCTGCGGATACCGGCCTCGGTGATGACGCCCGGAGTGGAGGCGATGTCCAGCAGCGCCTTGTCGTTGGGCGCCACGTCCTCGCGGGTCTTCTCCAGCTGGTTCGGGCGGTCGCCGAGCACGCCGTCGAACACCTCCATGGCCACCGGCACCAGGTCCGGGTGCGCCACCCAGGAGCCGTCGAAGCCGTCGTTCGCCTCGCGGGTCTTGTCGGCGCGCACCTTCTCCATGGCGACGTCATTGGCTGCGGCGTCCCTGCGGTTCGGGATGAAGGCAGCCATGCCGCCGATGGCGTGGGCACCGCGCCGGTGGCAGGCGCGGACCAGCTGCTCCGTGTAGGAGCGCATGAACGGTGCGGTCATGGTCACCATGTTCCGGTCCGGCAGCACGAACCGCGGGCCGCGGGTGCGGAAGTTCTTGATCACGGAGAAGATGTAGTCCCAGCGGCCGGCGTTCAGGCCCGCGGCGTGGTCGCGCAGCTCGTAGAGGATTTCCTCCATTTCGAACGCCGCGGTGATGGTCTCGATCAGGACCGTGGCACGGATGGTGCCCTGCGGGATGCCGAGCAGATCCTGGGCGAGGATGAAGATGTCATTCCACAGGCGGGCCTCGAGGTGGTTTTCAATCTTCGGCAGGTAGAAGTAGGGGCCGCGGCCCTGTGAGATCAGGCGCTGGGCGTTGTGGAAGAAGTACAGGCCGAAGTCCACCAGGCCCCCGGCGATCGGGGTGTTGTCGATCAGCATGTGCTTTTCCGGCAGGTGCCAGCCGCGGGGCCGGACCACGATGGTGGGCAGGTCGGTCAGCGAGGAACCGCTGAGCTTGTAGTCCTTCCCCTCCGGGGAGGTGAAGTCGATCTTCCGGTCCAGGGCGTCGCGCAGGTTCAGCTGGCCGTTGACCACGTTGGACCACGACGGCGTGGAGGAGTCCTCCATGTCGGCCAGCCACACCTTGGCCCCGGAGTTCAGGGCGTTGATGGTCATCTTCCGGTCGACCGGACCGGTGATTTCCACGCGGCGGTCTTCCAGGCCGGGAGCAGTGGGGGCCACACGCCAGGACGAATCCTCGCGGATGCTGCGGGTCTCCGGCAGGAAGGCCGGATCGGCTCCGTTGGAGATCTGCGTCCGGCGGGCCTGGCGCTGCTGGAGCAGCTCCTGCCGGCGGGTGGCCGTGGCCCGGTGCAGCGCCTTGACGAAGTCCAATGCCTGCGGGGTGAGGATTTCCTCCTGCCGCCGGACTGCGGGGGCGGTGAGGGAAATACCGTTCAGGGTGATCGGGTCATTCATGGCGTTCTCCTTCGGGGATTCAAAACTGGGGGGGGGTGGTGCTGCGGGGGGCGGGGCGTGTGCCGCCGCCCCCGCGGGCTCCTGGCGAGCCGGGTTTAGTGGAACTGGCTGGACTCGGTGGAGCCGGCCAGGGCCAGGGTGCTGCCTTCGGGGTTCAGGGCAGTGGCGATGGCATCGAAGTAGCCGGTGCCTACCTCACGCTGGTGCTTGGTGGCGGTGTAGCCGCGGGACTCGGAGCCGAACTCCTTCTCCTGCAGTTCCACGTAGGCGCTCATGCCGGTGCGGGCGTAACCGTGCGCCAGGTCGAACATGGAGTAGTTCAGGGCATGGAAACCGGCGAGGGTGATGAACTGGAACTTGAAGCCCATGGCCCCGAGTTCGCGCTGGAACTTGGCGATGGTCTCGTCGTCCAGGTGCTTCTTCCAGTTGAAGGACGGCGAGCAGTTGTAGGCCAGCATCTGGTCGGGGAACTCGGAGCGGACGGACTCGGCGAACTTGCGTGCCATCTCCAGGTCCGGGGTCCCGGTTTCCATCCAGATCAGGTCCGAATACGGTGCGTAGGCCTTGGCCCGGGCGATGCAGGGCTCAATGCCGTTGCGGACCTTGTAGAAGCCTTCCGCCGTGCGCTCGCCCGTGATGAACTCGGCGTCGCGCTCGTCGACGTCGGAGGTAATCAGCGTGGCTGCCTCGGCATCGGTGCGGGCAATCACGACGGTCGGGGTCCCGGCGACGTCGGCCGCGAGGCGGGCGGCGTTCAGGGTGCGGATGTGCTGGCCGGTGGGGATCAGGACCTTGCCGCCGAGGTGGCCGCACTTCTTCTCCGAGGCGAGCTGGTCCTCCCAGTGCACGCCCGAGGCGCCGGAGGAGATCATGGATTTCATCAGCTCGTAGGCGTTCAGCGGACCGCCGAAGCCGGCCTCGGCGTCGGCCACGATCGGCACCAGGTAGTCATCGACGCTGGAGATGCCTTCGGCGAATTCGATCTGGTCGGCGCGCAGCAGGGCGTTGTTGATGCGGCGGACAACGGTGGGAACCGAGTTGGCCGGGTAGAGGGACTGGTCAGGGTAAGTGTGGCCGGAATTGTTGGCATCGGCAGCCACTTGCCAGCCGGAGAGGTAGATGGCCTTCAGTCCGGCCTTGACCTGCTGCACGGCCTGGTTGCCGGTGAGCGCGCCCAGGGCGTTGGTGTAGCCGTCATCGCCGGCATTGCGCAGCTGGTCCCAGAGCTTTTCGGAGCCGCGGCGGGCCAGCGTGTGCTCTTCCTGGACACGCCCGCGCAGCTTCACTACATCTTCGGCGGTGTAGTCGCGCTCAATGCCTTCCCAGCGGGGGTCGGTGGCCCATTCGGAGGTAAGCTGCTCTGCCGTGGGGGCGGTGAACTGGTCCTGGCTCATTGCTAAATCTCCTTGAAGTCATTCCTTCATTCCGGCCGCTTTAGCCGGAATTTCCTGCTGTGAACTAAGCCTGTGTCAACAACAACCCCTCTTCTAGGGTTTTCCTCTGGAAAGAAATGCAGTTCTTCGCGTATCGTGAAAAATGTGACGAGTACAACATGGAACCGGCCCAATCCGCAGCCGCGCAAGGGCGGAAACAAGCCCGGAAGCGACGGCGAGCGCACCCTGGACGTGATCAGCCTGGGCCGCCGGGTCCGCCATCTGCGCAAGGCCAAGGGGATGACCTTGGATGACCTGGGCGCCGCCGTCGGAACCGTGGCGTCGCAGTTGTCGCTGATCGAAAACGGGAAGCGTGAGCCGAAGCTCGGCATGATGCAGGCGCTGGCCGCCGCGCTGGATGTCAGCATCGATTCGCTGCTCGGCGCGGAGCCGCCCAGCCGGCGCGCCGCCCTGGAGATCGAGCTGGAGCGGGCGCAGCGCGGCCCGTTGTATGCCTCGCTCGGCCTGCCGAAGGTGCGGATCGGCTCCCGGCTGCCGCTGGACGTGCTGGAATCCCTGGTGGGACTGCAGGCTGAGCTGGAGCGACGGCTCAATGAACAGGTGGCCACCCCGGAGGAGGCCCGCCGGGCCAACGGTGAACTGCGGGCCATGATGCGCGAGCGCAACAACTATTTCCCCGAATATGAGGCGGAAGCGCAGAAGGTGCTTAAGTCAGTGGGCCACACGTCGGGTCCGCTGTCCCAGCACGTGATCGCGGATATCGCGGACCATCTGGGCTTTAGCCTGCACCATGTCAATGACCTGCCGCATTCCACCCGTTCCGTCACGGACCTGAAGAACCGGCGGATCTACCTGACCCAGTCCCAGCGTTCGGACCACGATCCGCGCTCGGTGCTGCTGCAGGCGCTGGGGCATTACGTGCTGCAGCACCAGACGCCGAGCAGCTACGGCGAGTTCCTGGGCCAGCGGGTGGCCACCAACTACTTTGCCGCCGCACTGCTGCTGCCGGAGCAGGCCACGGTGGAGTTCCTGCAGCGGGCCAAGGCCGCGAAGGAAATTGCCGTCGAGGACATCCGTGACGCCTTTGCCGTGTCCTATGAAACTGCCGCGCACCGGTTCACGAACCTCGCCACGGAGCATCTGGGGATTCCCACCCATTTCCAGAAGGTGCATGAGAGCGGCATTGTCTATAAGGCCTATGAGAACGACGGCGTGACATTCCCTGCGGACCACACCGGCGCCATCGAGGGCCAGCCGATCTGCCGGTACTGGACCTCGCGGGAGGTGTTCTCCGTGCCGGACCAGTTCAGTGCCTTCAACCAGTACACCGACACCCCGGCCGGCACCTATTGGTGCACCGCGAGGATTGAGCGGGGCTCGGCAGGAAAGTTTTCGCTGAGCATCGGCGTGCCGTACCAGCACGTGAAGTGGTTCCGGGGGCGGGACACCACCGAGCGGTCGAAGTCCCGCTGCCCGGACCCGGACTGCTGCCGCACCCCTCCCGGGGAACTCGCGTCCGAATGGTCCGGGTTCGCCTGGCCCAGCGCCCGGGCCCACTCGCATCTGCTGGCTGCCCTGCCGCCCGGTGCATTTCCCGGAGTGGACGAGACCGAGGTGTACTCGTTCCTGCAGGCGCACTCGGAGCAGTGACGCCCATGGCGGACGGCCGTTAGGGTAGGGCCATGCCTGAGATGCCCGAAGTGCAGGGGTTGGTCGACTACCTGCGGTCCAAGCTGCTTCCGCCTGACGCGCCCGCCGCGAAGATCGCCGACGTCGAAGTCCTGTCCTTTCCCGTGCTGAAAACCGCGGCGGTTCCGTTGGGGGAGCTCTCCGCCGTTCCGGTGTCCGGCGTCGAACGCCGGGGCAAGTTCCTGGTGGTCACCGCCGGAGGAGTGCATTTGGTGATGCACCTGGCCAAGGCTGGCTGGCTGCGCTGGTCCGATGCGTTGAAGCCGGGACCGCTGCGCCCCGGCCGGGGAGCAATGGCCCTGCGCGTGCGTTTCGCAGCGGAGGACGGCTCGCCGCAGCCCGGCTTTGACCTCACCGAAGCCGGAACCCGGAAGTCGCTGGCCGTCTACGTCGTCCGGGACCCCGCGGAAGTGCCCGGGATTGCCCGGTTGGGTCCGGAAGCGCTCGACGTCGACGAGGCGGCTTTTGCGGAACTGGTCGCCTCCCACCGCGGCCAGATCAAAGGGCTCCTCCGGGACCAGTCGGCTATCGCGGGAATCGGCAACGCCTACAGCGACGAGATCCTGCATGCGGCGCATCTGTCGCCGTTTGCGATTGCCGCGAAGCTTCGCCCGGACGAAGTGCAGCGGCTGTTCGAAGCCATGCGGGCCGTCCTGGAATCTGCGATTGAGAATGCGTCGGGGCGTCCCGCTGCGGAGCTGAAGGATTCCAAACGCCGCGCCATGCGGGTGCACGCGCGGACCGGTGAGCCGTGTCCGGTGTGTGGTGACACCGTCCGCGAGGTGGCCTTTGCCGATTCCTCCCTGCAGTACTGCCCCACCTGCCAGACCGGCGGCAAGCTGCTGGCGGACCGGCGCATGTCCCGGCTCCTGAAGTAGGCACTGGAACGACACGCAAAAACAGCGGGCCCCGGATTTCTCCGGGGCCCGCCGTCATTTAGCGGTGGTTACCTGTGCCAAGGTCCTGACGGACTTAGCGGCACCCTCCGTTGTTCTCCGTGTAGGTGTCCAGGCGGTGAACAAACGCCGCCATGGCCTCACGGGAGACATTCTCACCCGGGTGGTAGCTGTTGTCCGGGTAACCGGTGGAGACCTCGGATGCCTTCATCCAGGAGATTTCCCGGTGGAACTGATCGTTCGTGGGAACATCCGTGAAGGATGCCGACCCCGGAGCCTCGTAGCCGAGGGCGCCGTCGATGCCGCACTTCTCGCCGGCGAACCGGTTCATGAAGGCAGCCATCGCATCACGCTTGATCGGCGACACCGGGCGGAAGGTCCCGTCCGGGTAACCGGTGGTGATGCCTGTTTCCGAGAGCCACGCGATTTCCTTGTAGAACATGTTGTCCGTGGCAACGTCCTTGAACGGCGATACATCGGGTGCATCGTAGTTCGGCGAGCCGGCCAGACGGTAAAGGAATGCTGCCATGGCGTCACGGTTGATGGAACCGGACGGACGGTAGGAGCCATCAGGGTAACCGGTCGTCAGGCCCTGGTCCGCCATCCAGTTGATGTCCGCTTCGAACTTGGTCCCCGTAGCGTCCGGGAACCGCAGCGGAGCAACCTCCACGGCCGAGACCTGGTCCTTGACGCCTTCGGCGTTGTGGTGGTGCAGGAACAGTGCCTTGGCGCCCGTGGTGCCGGCCTGGCGGTTGACCGCGAGGACCTGCCCGTCGGCCTCTACGTAGGAGAACGCAGTTGCGCTTCCGGCGCCCTGGAACCAGATAGCAGGCTGGGTGAGGTTGAACGGAACCCATTCCGTGGCGTCCACCGGAACCTCCTTGCCGGAGTCGTCCACGTTGATCACGTTCGACATGGAAACCCGGTACTGGATGGGCTGTGAGGCCGTGAGATCCAGGCCAAGAAGGCCGGCCGGGATCGGCAGGGTCATCACATTGGTGTCGAAGATGTTCGTATCGACGTTTCCGAAAGCACCGTTCACGGGATAGGCGCCCGGGAGCGGTTCGCCAAGGTCCACCTCGCCGTTTTCGTCGATGACTGCACGGTAGATGACGAAGACTGTCTGGTCCAGTCCTTCAAATCGGCCGGTTTCCACCACGAAATCGGCTACGCCGTCGGCATTGGTATCCAGGTGCACCCGGATGGTGCTGGTGCCGCTGATCGTGGCCCAGTTCTCCCAAGTGCTCAGCCCGATGTTCAGGGTCGCATTGCTCATGTCCCCCTTCGCAGCGGCCAATGCCGGAATGTTGGAAGAGGCACCAACACTGCGCAGGTCCAGGCCGTACAGGGAATCAAGGGCAAGATTGTCCTCGCGCGGGCTTTCCGCGCCCAGCACCAGCGGCGTGACCTGCGAAACGTAAGCCTCGCTGCCTTCGCCCTGGGCCAGCCCGCGTCCGGTGAACGTCACCGTTGTACCCGTTTCCGTCGGGTTGGCAAACGAGATCTTGGAGCTCGCCTGCATGTCCGACGTCGGCTTGGGCGCGGAGTAGACCGGCACCCGCAGGGCCGGTGAGCCTTCGCTCGTCAGCTGGATGCGGCCCGAAGCTTCAGCGATGTACTGGCGCGCGGTGGCTTCCTGGCCCTGCAGTTCCTCGGCAGCCGGATCGATCCGCTTTACCAGAGCAGCGGGGTCTTCGATGCTCAGCGTCACCGGAACGGTGGCAGTACCATTGGCAGGAACCTCGACGGGAGCGGTGCTGACACTGATGCTGACACCGGGCATATCCGTCGCGGGCAGGTACTCGGGCGTGTAGGTCCTGGGCGTATCGCCCTTGTTCTCGACCGTGACCGAGCGGGTGAGCGATACAGGATCTGCTCCGACTTCCAGGACACCGAAGTTCACGGACGTCAGACGCGGATTCTCCGTGTCGTAGGCCAGGATCTTCGTGCTCAGGGCATCAAGGGCGTCAACGCGTCCGGACCCGACCCGGTTCGGTGCATGGACAATGCCTTCACCGGCAAACACGTCGTGGGTGGCCGTGTTCATGATGATCGACTTGACCTCGTACGGGTTGTAATCCGTCGCGCCCACGACGAGCGCAGCGATGCCGGCGACATTCGGGGCCGCCATCGAGGTTCCGGACTTGATGGAGGCGCCGGTGCCGGTGCCCACCTGGGCGGACTTGATCTGGGTTCCCGGAGCGGCGACGTCGGGCTTGATGACGCCGTTGGAACCGTGGACGCCACGTGAGGAACTCGGGTTCAAGGTATCCAGTGCGCCGGACTCGCCGGTCACGGTGCCCACCAGGTCCGTAGCAAGCTGAATCTCCAGGGTTCCGGTCTCAGCTGCCGGACGCAGTTCCTCCGCGGAGTCGCGGGTGAACTGGAAACCGGGAATCGTAGCGTTGCCGGCAATTCCGGCGTCGAAACCGTTGACGGTGGAGTCAAGGACAACACCGGCATACCCGGCAGCTTCCGCATTGTTCCAGCGGACGCCCGAACCGCATTCACGGGTGGCGGAATTGTCGTCCCAGGTCAGCCACACCCATTTGCCCTCGTTCGCGCCTGCCGGCTCCAGGGCGGCACAGCCGTCGGAATTGTCGCCCTCCGGCCCCATCACCACGGTGCCCGTGAGAGCGGCCTCGTCGGCGGTGGAGTAGTCGAAGTTGACACTGTACTGGCCCTTGACCGTGCCCTCTGTCGGGGCGAGGACGCGTGCCGCGTCCAGTGTGGTCTGCGAACCGACACTGTTCGCCACCGTCAGCGCGGTTTCGGCGCTGCCGGGGGAGCCGCCGACGTCGTAAATGTCGCCGGAGTTGCCCGAGGACACCACGGACAGGATGCCCTGTGCCGTCAGGGCGTTGACGATATCGTTCTCCGGATCGTCGTAGGCAGGGAACAGGGAGCCCAGGGACATGTTCACTACCTGGGCCCGGTCGCTGAAGTCACCGTCGCCGTTGGGGTCCAGGACGTAGTCCAGGGCCTGGCCGACAACTTCGGAGGAACCTGCGCAGCCGAAGACGCGTACGCTGACGAGCTTGGCGTCCGGCGCCGTGCCCGGGCCGATGCCCATTGCGTTCACCTTGTCGGCGGTGAGCTCGGAGTAGTCCCCGTCAAAGGTGGTCCCGTCCGCATTGGTGCCGTAACCGGCTGCGGTTCCCGCCACGTGGGTGCCGTGGCTGCCGCAATCCAGCGGGTTCGCGTCCGGAACGGGAATGGGGCTGTATGCGGGGTCGTCAGGATCCGCGTTGTAGGCATCGCCCACCAGGTCCCAGCCGCCGGCGAACTTCTCCGGATCGTAGAGGCCCGAGTCTGCCGCCGGAATAGTGGAGGACGCCTGCGCTTCCTCAAACGCCTCGGTCGTACCGGGGCCGCCGAAATCCGAGTGCGTGTAGTCGAGGCCGGTGTCGAGGACGGCAATGGTGACGCCCTCGCCGGTCTGCGTCCGCTGCACCCAGGAATCCACGGCACGGACATCGATGTCCCCGCCCTTGTTGTCGACCGTCTTCGGGACAATGCCCGTGATCTTGACAACGTCGCTGCGCGCCGCCAGCGCCCGGATGGCTTCCGCGTCACCGTTGATGGCAACGCCAGGAATGGTGTTGGTGGTGGTGTAGATGATGGACGACGAAGCGGCCTGTGCAACCTCCTCGGCCTTCGTTTCGATGCCGCTGCGGATGTCCTGCACCTGTCCGGACTTGTTCAGCGGTTCGGCTCGTCCCTCACGGACTTCGGCGGGCTGGGTCTGTTCATAGGCGCCTTTGCCGCTGAACTGAACGAAGACCGACACCGGGCCCTTCTTGGCCATGAGGTCGGCTGAAACCTTGAGCTGGGGCGTAACCGTTTCGATGCCCCGAATGGTCGGTTCATCGCCTGCAGTCCCCTCCACGGCCGCGGCCGGGGACCACATGCTGGAGGCGAGGGCAAGGCCCGCGACTGTTGCCAGTGCTGCCTTTCCTGCTCTCCGGTGGTTTGGATTATTCATACTTCTCCCTTTAAAGAGGCCGCCGGAGGCCTGGGACAAGTACGGCAGTGAATTCCGCAGAAATGACCGAGACCGGGCGGACCTGGCAAAAATGAATAGGCAAATCCGGTGCCTCAGAATGCAGTGACCCCCAAAGAAGCGACTCCGAACGCTGCAGCACTGCTAGTAGGGTCATCTTTCCCCGGCGGGTTGTCAACGGTGTTACCCGTGTTACTTCGAAGAGATTGCGGGCGGAGCCGCTACCCGGTTTCTTGGTATCGTGGACACAAAGTCAGTCAAAGCTGGGAGCCACGTGGTCTTAGATTCTGCCGCTGTCGGGATTGTCATCCGGACACGGAACAGACCCCTTTTTCTCGCCCGGGCACTGGACAATATCCTCCGCCAGAATTTCAGCGACTACACCGTGATTGTGGTGAACGACGGCGGCGCTCCGGCCGATGTTGAGCGGGTAGTTTCCTCTGTTCCGGAGGGTTTCCGGGACAGGATTGCCATCCTGCACCGGAGCGAAAGCCACGGCATGGAAGCAGCCTCCAACGCAGGCATCAGGGCATGTTCCAGCACCTACATCGCCATCCACGACGATGATGATTTATGGCACCCGGACTTCCTTAAGCGGACCGTCGATCAGTTGGAAAGCTCCGCCGCAGCGGGAGTAATGGTCCGGACCGACATCCGGTATGAAGAGATCAGCAGTGGCGAAATCCGTGAAGTAAGTTCGGAGCCCTTCTGCCCCGGAATGACCCGGATCTCCTTCGGTGAAATGTTGCGCAGCAACCATGCCGTGCCGATTTCATTTCTTTACCGCCGGTCGCTGCATGATGAGCTCGGGTTTTATGACGAGTCCCTTGAAGCGGTCGGTGACTGGGAATTCACCCTGCGCATCCTGGCCCGACACGAGATCGCCTTCATCGACGGTACTGCCCTTGCTTATTGGTGCCAGCGCCCTGAAGCCACGGGAGATGCGGCCAATAGCCTGTTTGCCAAGGCCGAAGCGCACCGCCGTTTTGATGCCGAAGTGCGTGATTCCTATCTCCGGGCCGACATCGCCGAGTACGGGATGGGCACCATGCTCCACCTCACGTCCCTGCTGGCGCGGCAGGAGAATGTCCTGCACGAAAACCGGCGGCGGATCGAAGAGATGGAGCACCGGTTGAATGAATCGATCCACCGGCTGGAAGACACGGTGGTGCGGCGGACCAGCCTCAGCGGCTCGGTCGGCCGGATGCGGTCGGCGGGGGAGCGGATCCGCGCCCTGATCGGCAGGACGCGGAAGTGACTCGGGTCGCGGTGCTGGCCGACGTCGGGCAGCACGTTTACCACGTCGGTGACGAAGCCATGGGGCACGCAGCCGCGGACGAGTTGAGCCGGCGCGGCCTCGACGTCGTGTTGTTGTCCCGGGACCCCCGGCAGACGCAGCAGGGCTACGGGCATCCGGCGGCAGCCACGCTGGAATTCCCCTGGAGTCCTGCCGAGCGGGAAGAATACCTGCACCGTATCCGCCTCCACCTGGACGGCACGTCTGCGCTGCCGGAACCGGATCCGGGCCGGGAGCTGATAAAGGTGCTGGAGTCCGTGGACGCAGTGCTGATAGCTGGCGGGGGGAACCTGAACTCACGGTACGGATGGCTCCTGTACGAGCGTGCAGCGGTTACAGCCATTGCCCGCAGTCTCGGGAAACCCGTAGTGGTATCCGGCCAGACCCTCGGCCCGGTGCTGACAGCCCGGGATGCCCAGGTCCTGGCCGGAATGCTGGAAAGTGCCGACCTCGTGGGAGTCCGGGAATCCACGTCCGCCCGGTTGGCCGGGGAACTGGGAATCGAGGCAGTTCCCGGACTGGATGACGCCTCGTTCCTCTCCGACCCCTTCCCGGAGGGCCCCGGCGATCCGGTCCAGGCGCAGCACGATGCCGGCCAGCCGCTGGCCCGGTTCGAAGCGCCCCGCGGCGGCTATGCGGCAGTGACGTTTGCGCCCGGAGGCGACGCTGCCTACCGGATCGGTCTCGCGGACGTCCTGGACCAGCTGTACGCCAGGACGCAGCAGCCCGCGGTGTTCATTCCGCATATGGGTGTTCCCGGGAACAATGACGCAGACTGCGGGATCCATGGGGAGATCGCGGCGCTCATGACCAGTCCCGCGGTTTTGGCGCCGGTGGTGACTGCCCGCGAAGCGGCGCGGCTGACGCGGGGTGCCTCCCTGGTGGTCACCACCCGGTACCACCCTGCAGTGTTCGCTGTTTCTGCCGGCGTCCCCACCGTGGCGTTGTCCGTGGATGCATACTCGGACGCCCGGCTGCGCGGAGCAATGGAGAACTGGGGAATGCAGGACTTTGTCCTCGGTCTCCCGGCTTTGCTTGAAGGCCTGCTGCAGGAGGCGCTGTTCGAGGCATGGGAACGGCGCTCCGAAGCAGCGGAACACCTGGCTGCCCTGCGGCAGGAGCGCACCCGTGGCGCGGATACCTGGTGGGACCGGGTAGCCGGCGTGCTGGGCGGAGACCGGTCCTTCGTGCCCGCCGAGGCTGCCGGCGACGGCGGCACTGCTGCCGGAGGCGTGCCGCATTCGGCCCGGTTCGACGCCAACGGTGACTGGAGGAAGGCAGCGGCAGCTTTGCACCCGCGGTTCTATGCGCAGTCACTTCTGGAAGCACGTCTGGCGGCGGAGGAGGACAGGGTGCAGTCGTTCACCGCGCCCCTCCACCGGGCGTTGCTGCAGGAACAGGATGCACATCAGCGCCTGGCAGGCAGCCGGACCGTGCAGACCGCCTTGACCCTGCACGGAGCCTATTCCAGGATCCGCCGCCCGCGCGGCTAAAGAACCCGCACACGCAGGCGGCGCCGCGCACGCTGCCGCCGCCGGAGCGGAGACCGTGCGCGGCGCCCGGTACCGCTAGAGGGCCGGACCCTGCCCGGCGCCGCCCTGCCACAGGGCGTCAAACGGTGCATTCGAGGACACGCGGTTGCGGATGCCCTCGGTGACGAACGCCTTGGCGGTCCGGGCAGCCTCCAGCGGAGTAGCGCCCTTGCCCAGTTCCGCCGTGATGGCGGCGGCCAGGGTGCAGCCGGCACCGCTCACGGCTACCTCGCCCACCTTGGGTGCTCGCAGCACCTCCATGGTTTCACCGTCGTAGAAAACGTCGACGGCGTCGTCGCCTTCCAGCCGGACGCCGCCCTTGGCCAGGACCACGGCTCCGCTGGCCTCATGGATGCGGCGGGCCGCTTCCTTCAGGTCTTCCACATTCTCAATGGAGTCCATGCCGGACAGCGACATGGACTCGAAGTGGTTGGGTGTGACGAAGGTTGCCAGCGGAAGGATCTGGGCCTTGAGTGCCTTGTCCGTGTCCAGCGCGGCGCCGGGTTCCTGGCCCTTGCAGATGAGCACCGGGTCCAGCACGAGGTTCTTCCAGTCCTGGGCCTGCAGGGCCTTGGCGACGACGTCGATGGTTGCCGGGGTGCCGAGCATCCCGATTTTGACCGTGTCCAGGTCATAGGCGGTCAGGATGGCCTCGAGCTGGTCGGTAATGACCTGCGGATCCACCGGCACGAACCGGTGGTTCCAGGAGTCATTGGGGTCGAAGGAAACGATGCACGTCAGTGCGGTGATGCCGTAGACGCCCAGTTCCTGGAAGGTCTTCAGATCGGCCTGGGCGCCGGCGCCGCCGGTGGCTTCCGAGCCGGCGATGGTCAGCGTGACGGCCGGAGCAGCGGGCGCAGAAGTGTGTGTGTTAGCAGACATGCGTCTATCTTCCACCCAAATCGACGAAACCGGCCACCCGCGCAAGACGCCCTGTTACGCCGTGCCGCCGTCGTTGTGCAACCGGCGGAACCGGCTAGCCGTCCCGCCGGACGGCACGGAGCAGATGGACCACGTCTTCCACGATGCTGCGGACCACCGGGAGCCGGGACAGGATCACGAGTTTGGCGATCAGCGGTGCCACACTGGCGGCCAGCCGGTGGGACCTGCGTTGTCCGGGGGAACGGTCGTAGACCCAGAAAAAGGTGATTCCCATATGCACCAGCCAGAGCAGTTCGGGCAGGTCGTTGCGCAGTGCCACGGGCGGCTGCGGCCTGGCACTCGACACCGCTTCCCGGAACATGGCGATTGCCTTTCCCCGTCCGACGGCGTCGTCGCCGCTGCGGTGCGGTGCCATGGCACCGCGCAGGAAATGCACGCCGAAGCCGTGGTAGGGCTCCATGGTTGTCAGGCCTGCAGTGAGGATGGCCAGCAGGTTTTCACCCAGGTTGTGCCCCTCGCGGATCTGCGGCAACGCGAGCGAGCGGTGTTCATCCTGGAGGGAGCGGTACAGCTCATGGATGAGGTCATCCTTGGAGCGGAAATAGTAGTAGGCGCTCCCGACGGAGACATTCGCTTCCAGTGCGATGGCTCGCATGGTGGTCTTTTCGTAACCCTGTGAGGCAAAGAGGCGCAGGGCCGTATCGATGAGGAGCCGGCGCGTCTGTTCGCTTTTGGCAATGACGGCCAATGATGCTCCCTTATGCAGTATTTCCAGCGTTCAGTAGACCACATTCTTGAACGTGTTCAAAAAGCGCCGTGCGCGGCGATCCGGCGGGCCGTGGCAGAATGGATGCGGCCCTGCGGGGCTGCCCGGGGCAGCGGGCACAGTGCTAATACAGCCGGCGAAAGCCTGGCGAACCACTACGAACGGAAATGCCATGGACGCACAGCCACGGGCAGCTGTGAAAACCGCTGCAACCTACGCCTCCCGCGGGAGCTCCCAGTACGACCTGATCCTCACCCTGATGTGCGTGGTCATCGTCATCTCCAATATCGGCGCCACTAAGGGCGTTCAGTTTTCCCTCCCCGGCGGCTGGGACATTGTGACCGACGGCGGCTTTTTCCTCTTCCCGCTCGCGTACATCCTGGGCGATGTGGTCAGCGAGGTCTACGGCTTCAAAGCCGCCCGCCGCGCGATTTTCACCGGCTTCGCGATGGCGCTCCTCGCCGTCGTCAGTTTCGCGGTCATCATTGCGCTGCCCGGGTTCAATGACGCCTACGGACTGGAGAAGCAGGCCGCACTGGAGACAGCGCTGGGACCGGTCTGGCAGATTGTGGCTGCGAGCCTGCTCGGGTTCCTTGCCGGGCAGCTGCTCAACTCCCTGGTGCTGACCCGGATGAAGGATCGGTTCCGGGAGAAGGCACTTGCCGGGCGGCTGATGGCTTCCACCGGAGTGGGGGAGTTCGCCGACACCCTGATTTTCTGCGCCATTGCAGCTCCGGTGATCGGGATTACCGACGCTGGCGGCTTCCTGAACTACGTCCTGTTCGGCTTCCTCTACAAGACGCTGATTGAGTACCTTTTTGTGCCCGTCACTGCCCTGGTCATCCGGGTGATCAAGAAACGCGAGCCCAGCTATGTGGAGCCCGAGCGGGAACTGACCCGGGCCGGCTAGCTACACGCCGCAGCCCTGTCGGGGAAACGAGAAGGCACGAATTACCGGTTTCCGGGCCGAAAACGGTATTTTGCGCCTTCTCGTTCCGGTGACCGGAACCAGGGGCCGGGGGAAATCTGCGCGCGGATGTGCAATGGTGGTGGAACGCACGCTTGTACTTCCCCAGCAAGGCAGGAGACAGCACATGAGCAATCAGGAACCGGTTCCCAACCCCGGAGCCAAGGCAGTAGACGAGAACCTGGCGGGAAGCCGCGATGAGTTCAACGACGAAGTCACCCAGGCGATGGTTGAGGATCTGCGGCAGAACGACAGCCCCGGCGACGACGAACGGGACTCCCAGCCCGCCTTGCAAGAGGACGAAGCGACTCTGGCGAAGCCGGATAATTCCTAACCCGGCCGTTTCCGCCCGGCTCCCTGAACAATCCGCAGCCTCACCCCAAACAGGAGGATATTGTGCCCGAGGACAAAGATTTCGAACACAACGAAACAGCGGCCGAAGAACAGCTGCAGATTGTGGATCCGCCGGCTCCGGGCGAGGACGGCCAGGACAACGGACAGCAGCAGGCCGGTGCACCCACCGGCGGTCCGGAAGACCCCAGCGCCGAAGAACAGAACCCCACCGGCGAAGCCGATGAGCAGGAGAACGAGCCGCTGCCGCGGGCCTGGAACTAGCTCCCGCTGTAGTACTTGCCCAGGACCTCTGCCTTGAAGTCGAAGAACGTCCCGTCCTCGATGGACAGGCGGGCATCGTCGACAAGCTTCACGGTGAAACGTTCATTGTGGATGGAGATCAGCGTGTGGCTGACCATCTCGTTGGACTTGAAAAGGTGCTGGATGTACGCACGGGTGTAGTTGGTGCACGTGTAGCAGTCGCAGCCCTCGACCAGCGGCCCGAAGTCCCGCTTGTACCTGGCATTGGACAGGTTCTTGCGGCCGTGCGGAGTGTAGAAGGCAGAATTCCGCGCAACCCGGGTCGGGGAAACACAGTCGAAGGTGTCGGCACCGTTTTCAATGGCCGTAAAGATGTCATCGGGCTCTGAAATCCCCAGCAGGTGGCGGGGCTTGTTTTCCGGAAGCTCTTCCGTGCACCAGCGGACAATGGTGCCGAGGTTTTCCTTCTCGAACGCCCCGCCCAGTCCGAACCCGTCGAAGTCCATGGCGCCGAGGTCCCGGGCCGCCTTGCGGCGCAGGTCCTCGTACTGGGCTCCCTGCAGCACACCGAACAGTGCCTGGTAGGGCTTGCCGACCCGTTCCTGCGTAAGCCGCTCGTGCTCTGCAAGGCACCGCAGGGCCCAGAGCCGGGTCCGTTCCAGGGACATTTCCTGATATCCGCGCGAATTCATCAGCGTGGTCAGCTCGTCGAAGGCAAACATGATGTCGGCCCCGATCCGATGCTGGACCTGCATCGAAATCTCCGGGCTGAAGCGGTGCTTATCCCCGTTGAGGTGGGACTTGAACCAGACGCCGTCGTCGTCAATGTGGGCCAGGCGCTCCTTGCCGGGCGCGACGTCGTCGTCCGCCCCGGTGGCATGGGTGGTGCCGTCGGCATTCATGTTGATGACCTTCTTGAACCCCGCACCCAGGCTCATGACCTGGAAGCCGCCGGAATCGGTGAAGGTGGGGCCGGACCAGTTCATGAACTTCCCCAGCCCGCCGGCCTCATCCAGGATGTCCGGGCCGGGCTGCAGGTACAGGTGGTAGGCGTTGGCCAGGACCGCCTGCGCGCCCAGCTCCGCCACCGACTCCGGGAGCACGGCCTTGACCGTGGCCTTGGTGCCTACGGCAATGAATGCCGGAGTGGCGATATCGCCGTGCGGCGTGGAAATGGTTCCCGTGCGGCCCTGGAATCCGCCGCCGTTGGCTTCGACATGCTGTTCGGCCGCTGCAGGGGCGGTTTCGCGCAGGCGCTTACCGAGGGTGAAGGAAAAGGCTGAGGAAGACACTTCTCCATTTTGCCCTACCCGGCGGGCAATTCCCGCCGCACGCCGGGGCTGGGAGATGCACCACATTTATTCAGCCTGGTGCATTCCCAGGGATAGGTTGGATGGGCGGAAAATGCGGCCCGGTGACGCACCGGACGGATGAGGTCCGCGCCCGCTATTCCCCGAAAGTGCCGGCGGCACGAGAGGCAGAGGCTTTTCCTTTGACGCACCTGCAGGAGATGTTCAGGATCGCTCCGGCGAACAATGACCACCACGCGGCTATCCGGTGCGCCGTGGGCCTGGGCGTACCGCTTCTGCTCGTGCTTTTCCTGGGCCGGATCGACCTGGCGATTTTCGCGACGTTCGGTGCCTTTACCGGAATCTACGGCAGGAACGAACCGCACCGCCAGCGTCTTGGCCATCAGCTGCGGGCAGGTGCCTTGATGCTGGGCGTCATCCTGGCGGGAGCTTTGTCCTCAAGGCTGGACCTCGACGCCTGGGGAATCGTTGCGGGCACGACGGCGGTTGCCGGCCTGGGGACCGTGGTCACCGGCTTTTGGCGGCTGCGCCCCGTCGGCTCGCTGTTCCACATTTTCGCTTTTGCGGCGATCTCTTCGGTCCCCGACCAGCCGCCCCTCTGGCAAGGCATGCTCGCTGCCGTCCTGACGGTGTCCTTTTCCATTCTGCTCGGCCTTTCGGGAATGCTGCTTCCGCGCCACCGCACCGGATGGAGCAAACCGGAACGGCCGCGGTTCTCCCCGGCCCAGCGCCGCTTGATCTACAGCGACGGGCTGCAGTACGCCCTGGCAGCGGCCCTCGCCGGCTCCATTGCCACTCTGCTGGGGATCGGCCACAACTACTGGGCCATGGTCGCAGCCACGGTGCCGTTGATCGGCGCGACGGTGAGGCACCGGGTCCACCGCGGACTGCAGCGCATCCTCGGAACCTTCGGCGGCCTGCTGCTCACCGGGCTGATCCTGCTCCCGGGGCTGGAGCCCTGGCAAATGGTCCTGGTGATTGCCGCGTGTCAGTTCGGTGCGGAAATGTTCATTGCCCGGCAGTACGCCCTGGCCCAGGTGGTGGTCACACCGCTGGCACTGGTCAGCACGGAGCTGGCCCACCCGAGCAACCCGGCGGAGCTCCTTCGGGACCGCGGCATCGAAACGGTGATCGGCGCCGCCGTCGGCATGGCCGTGGTGCTGGCCGCACATCTGCGGCGGAAGGTCCTGCACCAACGGCAGGCGCAGCAGGGCTAGCCGCGCACCGCGATCAGTTCGGTGCGGATACGCCGGTCCAGCTCGGCATCGGAGAGGGTCTGCGACCCCCCGTGGGAGCGCAGGTAAAGCAGGGCATTCAGCCGCAGGATCCGCCACTCGCGTTCACTCTTGTCGTTGCCGGCCTCCGCGGCACGGTGGATTTCCCGGTCGTACAGGTTGGGTTCGTTCAACTGGCGCTGCAGCAGCTCCGCCGCCAGCTTTGCCTTAAGCGGATCCGTTTCGGAGCTGTCCGCTGCGCGTACGGCGTGGCTGTAGGCGGCTGCGCTCTCGGCGTCGCCGGCCTCATGGGTGATGTGGGCGGCCAGGGCAAGAGCACCCTGGATCCAGTTCCACCGGCCGAAGTTCCCGTCAAAGGGGAGCCCGGTAATGACATTGCAGACCTTCAGCGAATTCTCCGCATCACCGAGATCGACATAGAGAATGTGGGCAAGATCGCGTACGTCCTGCAGGTGGCTCCCGGATTTCACGTTCAACCCGCGCTCAAGCCGCGCCGCAATTTCCTGCACCGGGCCGTTGTCGGGGTGGGCTGCTGCCGCTTCGGCAATGATCTCAGCCGCGTTGTCTTCTTCCGACGGCACGTTCCGGACAGCGTCCGACGGCGCACCTTCCGGAGCCGGAGCCTCGACGCGGACAGCGGATCCGTAAGCGAGCCGGAGCGAGGTTCCGTCATCGAGTTTGGCGATGACCAGCGCGGGCACGCCGAAGTCATCGGTCTCCACGCTGGTTCCGGCTACGGGAGCCAGCGGTTCTCCGCCGCCCTCACCGGGGACAAGCTTTTGTCCGGGGGCAAGCAGTTCCGCGTTGACCCGGAACGCGTATGTTTCCGGCTGGCTCTCAGACATTGCGATTCCTTCGTGATTGGACCTCGGATCCCCAGAACCCCCAGTATATAAAGCTTGCAGCGGCGCCTTTGTCAGCGTCCCCAGCCGGCCGAGGCCAGCGCCTGGCGCAGCAGGTCGCCGCGGCCGCCGGAGAACTCGGCGTAAATGGTGGGGCTGAGAGCCTCCTCCGGGGTAAGCCAGGACAGCTCCAGTGCGTCCTGCCGCGGGTCGCATTCACCGGTCACGGGAATCAGGTAGGCCAGCGCCACGGCATGCTGGCGTTCGTCCGTCAGCCCGCTCTGGGAGGGGGAAGGGAAGTACTCCGCGACGGCGAACGGCACCAGTGTGGGCGGCAGCTGCGGCAGTGCCATGGGACCAAGATCCTTTTCCAGGTTGCGCAGCAGGGCACCGCGGATGGTCTCGCGGTACATCACCCGGCCTGAAACGAAGGAACGCACCATCTTGCCCTCCGGAGTTGCCTGCAGCAGCAGTCCGACTTCGGTGACGTACCCCAGCGGGTCGCACCGTACCGGTACGGCTTCGACGTACACCATGGGCAGGCGCTGCCGGGCTTCGTAAAGATCTTCCTCGGAGAGCCAGCCTGGATACGGGTCAGGAGTGCGAACGTTCATAGCAGTGTTCTACCCCAAACAACCCGCGCACGTCACACGGCACGCTGCGCTTGAGCCATTGGCTGAACCCGGGAGAAACCGGCCCCGGACCGGTCCGGGCCCTTTTGGCCCGCCTGCGGCTTCCCTAGACTGGGGGCATGACACGAGAGCTCCCGGAGCTCCTCCTGCCGGATGCCGGGGCTTGGCGGGAGTGGCTGGAGCGCAATCACGGGTTGTCCCACGGTGTCCGCCTGGTGCTGGGCAAGAAGGGCGGAAGCGTCACGGAGCTGACCTACCGCCAGGCCCTCGAAGAAGCGCTCTGCTTCGGCTGGATCGATGCGCAGGCGGACAAGCGCGATGAACAAAGCTACCTCCAGCGGTTCCAGCCGCGGGGACCGCGCAGCATCTGGTCGCTGCGCAATGTCGGGTACATCGGCCGGCTGGAAGCAGAGGGCAGGATGCATCCGGCAGGCCGGGATGCCGTGCTCAGCGCCAAGGTGGATGGCCGCTGGGACGCCGCCTACGCCGGATCCGCAACCGCGGAGATCCCGGAGGACCTGCGGACCGCCATCGCCGCGGTTCCCTCCGCACAGGAAATGTTCGACGTGCTGACGTCCCAGAACCGCTTTGCCATGTACTTCCGGCTCAAGGGCCTCAAGACCCAGGCCGCCCGCGAACGCCGGATCGCCGACTACGTGCAGATGCTCAGTGAACACCGGGCTCCCTATCCGCAGAAACGGAAGCCTCCACCGGCTGCGCCGGTCCAGGAGCCGGCAGTCGAAGCCCAACCGCGGGACGCGGAGAACCGGCCGGCCTGATACCCATCCGAAACCCCGCCAGGAGGTCCACATGTGCCGGCTCTTTGGTATGCATGCCGGGAAGACCCCGGTCCGGGCTACGTTCTGGCTCCTCACGGCCCCGGACAGCCTGGCCCGGCAAAGCCATAAGGAAGCGGACGGCTTCGGGATCGGGACCTTCGCTCCGGACGGCAGCCCGGTGGTGGATAAAGCACCCATTGCCGCGTACGAGGATGTCCAGTACGCGCAGGAGGCCCGGGAGCTGGAGAGCACCACCTTCCTGGCGCATGTGCGCTACGCCAGCACCGGCGGGGACACTGACGTCAATACGCATCCCTTTGAGCAGGACAACCGTCTGCTGGCCCACAACGGGGTGGTGGAGGACCTGGACAAGCTGAACGACAGGCTGCGCCAGCTGGAGATGTACCACCTGGTCAAGGGGGAGACGGACAGCGAACGGGTATTCGCACTCATCACTGCCGCCGCCAGGGTGAACGGGGGAGACGTTTCCGCTGCCATCGCGTCCACCCTGACCTGGATCGCTCAGAACGTGCGGCTCTACGCGGTGAACCTCATCCTCACCACAGCCACGGACCTGTGGGCGGTCCGCTATCCCGACACGCATCCGCTGTACGTCCTGCAGCAGGGTCCGCGGGGCCCGGTGGGGGAAAAGCGGAGCAACCGGATCAGCGTCCACAGCGACCAGATACGCGAGGAGAACCGGCCGGAGGTGCTGGTGGCCACCGAGAAAATGGACGCCAACCCGAACTGGCGGCTGCTGGACTCCGGGGAAATGCTGCACGTGGACAGCGACCTCAATGTGCAGCGCAGTTTCCCGCTCCCGCAGCACCCGCAGCACCTGATCACACTCGCGGACCTGGACCCCGCGGCCGCCGCTTCACAGCACCCGCTCAAGGCCGGTTAGAGACGCCTCAGGGAAGGTCCGCCCCGGCCCGGTGCACCCGCGCCGAGGCTTCCAGGATCATCCAGGCCTGCAGCTGGGTGGAAAGCCCGACGGCGGTGCCGCCGGGATAGGACACGGCCGCCGGCTGCAGCGGCCGGGTGGAGAAGAGGATCCAGTCCCCCCGTTTGCCCCGCCCCTCCCACAGTGCCTGGGCCGTGGCGTCGACCAGGGCGGCAGCAGTGCGGCGGGAAGGTTCCGGCAACGCGGGTGAAACGGCGGCCTGGGCCAGGTACCGTGCCAGGATGCCGGTGAAAAGCCCGCCGTCCCCGGTGCCATGGGTGCGCAGCACCGGTGAGGTGCCGCCGTCGTCGGTCAAGTGGGTGTTCACGGCGCCCACCAGTTCCGCGGCGCGGGCGAGATTGGCGCTCCCCCCGAGCTCCAGCAGCGCGCCCAGGACCGGCCCCTGGTTGTACGTGAACACGGTGCTCTCCAGCTTGGGCCGGCCCCGAACCAGCTTGACTCCATCCAGGTACAACCCGGTTTCGGGGTCCAGCACCGTGGCGTTGAGCCAATCCACCAGTTGCTGCGCCCGGTCCCGTGATCCGCTGCGGACAAAATGCAGGGCAGCCGGAGCGGTGGCCGGAGTGTTCTTGAAGTTCCGGTCCTTGTTCCAGTAAATGCCGCCGCCCAGATCCGGGGTGTGGGCGGACTCCAGGGCTGCGTTCAGGGTGGCGAGGATCTTCCGGTAGGGCTGCTGCCGGTCCCGCGATCCCGACAACGAGTTCAGCCGGCCGACCGCGAGGGCCAGCCAGGCCATGTCGTCGTAGAAGCGGTTCGCGTAGCGCATCCGGTTCCGCAGCCGAATGGTCCGGACGAGCGCCGGCGCCAGCTCCGCAGCCGAGGGATGCTCCGGCCCGCGGAAGGGAGTGCCGGTGCGGCGTTCCCGCAGGCCCGCATCGACCAGGGCATCGAGATAGTGTGCCTGCCACCAGTAATGCCAGGGCAGGCGCAGCTGCTGGAGGCGGGAAGCGGGACGGCTCGTGGCGGCCAGATGGGTGCCCGGCAGCCCGGCCAGCTGACGGCCAAACGCGGTGCTCACGCTGCGGGCTGCAGCCTCTGCGCGTTCGTCGGCGTCGGAATCCTCATAGGGCATGCGCCAACCCTATGCCAGCCGCCGAAGATGCGGCACCGGCCGCGGCGCAGTAGGCTCGGGTACTGCCGGTGTGACATAGACGACACTGCCGGTGAGGACTCAGGAGGAATGCATGGACATCGCAGGCGCATCGGCCATAGTCACAGGGGGAGCGTCCGGACTCGGGCGGGCGACGGCGCGGAGGCTGTACGACGCCGGCGCCTCCGTAGTGCTGGTGGACCTGCCGCAGTCCGAGGGCCTCGCCTACGCCGCAGAGCTGGGGGACAACGCCAGGTTCGTGCCGGGGGACGTGACCGATCCGGAGCAGATGCAGGCCGCCGTCGAAGCAGCCATGGCGGCAGGGCCCCTCCGGGTGGCCGTGAACTGCGCCGGGATTGCAACACCGGGCAAGGTGCTGGGCCGCGACGGTGTCCTTCCGCTGGCGGACTTCGCCCGCGTGGTCAGCGTGAACCTGATCGGCACGTTCAACGTCACCCGGCTCGCCGCCGCCGCCATGGCCGAAACCGACCCGGTCACCGCCAACGGCACCGAGGAACGCGGCGTCATCATCAACACGGCCTCCGTTGCCGCCTTTGACGGACAGATCGGCCAGCCGGCCTACTCCGCATCCAAGGGCGGGGTGGCAGCCATGACCCTGCCGCTGGCCCGCGAACTGGCGCGCCACCTGGTGCGGGTGGTCACCATTGCGCCGGGAATCTTTGAAACCCCCATGATGGCGGGACTGCCGCAGGCCGCGCAGGACTCACTGGCGGCGCAGGTGCCGCACCCGTCCCGCCTGGGCCGGGCCACGGAGTACGCCTCCCTGGCCGCGCACATCATTGAAAACCAGATGCTCAACGGTGAAACCATCCGTCTGGACGGCGCCATCCGGATGGGGCCGCGCTGACCTTGACGAGCTCCTCCGCACCCCAGCTGCCCGACGCCGATTTCTACGGATTCGAAGACCTGCTCAGCGACATCGAAAAACGCAAACTCGCCGAACTGCGCCGCTTCCTGGCCGAGGAAGTGCTGCCGTACGCCGGGCACTGGTGGAACGAGGAGCGCTTCCCCTTCGACCTCCTGCCCAAGCTGGCACGGCTGGAATTGTCCACGCCCGTCCAGCAGGGGTACTCGCCGCTTTTCGCCGGTCTGGTGATCGCCGAAATGACCCGCGCCGACACCTCGCTTGCCACGTTCTTCATGGTCCACCACGACCTGTTTGTCGAAGCACTGCATGCGTTCGGCTCCGAGGAGCAGAAGGGGCGCCTGCTCGACGACGCCCGTGCCCTGCGGATCACCGGTGCCTTCGCGCTGACCGAACCGGATCACGGTTCCGACGTCGCCGGCGGGATGGCCACCACCGCGGTGCGCGACGGCGACGAGTGGGTGCTCAACGGCGCCAAACGCTGGATCGGCAACGGGACCTTCTGCGACTACATGGTCCTGTGGGCGCGGGAACCGGAAACCGGGCATACCCGCGGCTTCCTGCTTGACGCGACCCTGCCCGGCGTGACCCGGACCCGGATCGAGCACAAGACCGCGTTGCGCACCGTGCAGAACGCGGACATTGTGCTGACCAATGTCCGCGTCCCCGCCGCGGACCTGCTCGCCGGGGTGGAGAGCTTCGATGACACCAAGCAGCTGCTGCAGGGCTCCAGGATCATGGTCGGCTGGCAGGCGGTGGGGGCGCAGCTGGCGACGTTCGACGTCGCCCGGGCCTACGCCGTCGAGCGCCTCCAGTTCGGCCGGCCCCTGGCCGCGTTCCAGTTGATCCAGCAGCAGCTGGTGTCCATCCTCGGCAACGCCGTGGCCAGCACCGGAATGCTGGCCCGGGTTACCGAGCTGGAACACGGCGGATATGCCGCGGCTGCACCGGAGGACGGAGCGGCAGGCCGGGGCGATACCGCAGGCCCCGGGAATATGGCGCGGGCTGCCCTGGCCAAGTCCTACGCCAGCGCCAGGATGCGCGAGTCCGTAGCTCTGGGGCGCAGCATCCTCGGCGGCAACGGCATTGTCACCGACTACCGGATGGCGAAGATCTTCGCCGACGCCGAGGCCATCTACACGTACGAGGGCACCTATGAGATCAACACGCTGATTGTGGGCCGGGACATTACCGGGGTATCGGCGCTGCGTTAGGTTTCTGCTGGGCCTGGGCCTGGGCCTGGCTGGGGGTGGCCCTGGGCCTGGGCCTGGGCCTGGGCCTGGCCCCTGCGGGGCCTGGAACGGCGGCAACGAAATTTCCGCGCTCGCAGAGCTCGCGGGAAATATTAAAGCCGCCTTCCTCCAGGCCCCTCCGGTGTCACCGGTGTCGCCGCACCTTCTTGGGCACTCCGGGTCGCCCCAGTCCCCGGGCCCCGGGCTCCTGCCGTTTGCCCGGATCCCTGCGTTTTGTCCGGATGCGTGCGGGGTGCGGCGCAGGGATTGCCACAAACCGAAGGGTTTTGCCCAAACCGAGGGGATTGCCGATACCGGCGCGGAAAGCGCCGGCCCTTCAACGTCGGCGCCAAACCGCCCCCGATCCCACGGCCCCCGGGTGTTTGAGCCGCCGGGTTGCTCCGAGGTGAGCCGGTTTTTGCGCCGTTATGGGAGAAATCTGCCGGTTTGGGAAATCCCTGCCACTGCGAAATGGAGCGATTTCCCAAACCGGCAGCAGATTCCCAAACCGGAAGGGAAATGGAGTGCCCCCTGGCCGCTCTCCGGTGATCGGTGCCGGGCCTAATGGTGGGCGCGGGGCGGCAACCCTCCGGTTTCGGCGGCCCACCCCGCAGGTTTACCCGCGGAAAGCCGCCAGAGGGTTGGAGAGACGGCCGGAGAACTGCAGGCCGCCGGACGGGTCGGAAAGGTCCAGCATCTGCTGGTTGTTGCGCAGCTGCAGACGGTTCAGGCAGGAGAGGGGGAAATCCTCGGCGAAAAGGTCTGACGCAGCGAACTCAGCTGAAAGTTCCGGATGGTCTGCCTGGTACTGCCGCACGGTGTCCGCCACTTCGGCCCAGAATTCCTCCTGGGGGAGGATGCCGTCCTCGTGCAGGATGGCGGAAAGGAAACGGAAGAAGCAGTCGAAAACGTCGGTGAAGACGGAGAGGACCTTTTCATCGGCGGGAATCTGCACCCGCACCCGGGCGGCTTCCTTCGGCAGGGGCACCTTGTCGCCCATCACCACGATTTCCTCGGCAATGTCCTTCATGAAAACCCGGTGCGGGACACCGTCGCCCAGTACCAGGATCAGGTTCTCGCCGTGCGGCATGTACGCGAGATCGTAGGCGTAGAAGCAATGCAGCAGGGGCACCAAATACGCGTTGAGGTAACGGCCCAGCCATTTCCGGGCGGGCAGCCCGGACCGACGGATCAACTCGGACGCGAACGGCGTCCCGGCGGCGTCGGTATGCAGCAGGGACGCCATGGTGGCCAGCTGTTCGCCGTCGTCAAGCTGGTCCACCGGGCTTTCCCGCCACAGGGCCGCGAGCATCTTCCGATAGGGGGAGCCCTTGGGGGCCGCGGCGTCGTAGTACTTGTTGGTGTAGCCGACGGCGGCGACCTCGCGCAGGAGGCGGAAACCGGCTGCCTGGAGCGTCGGGTCGGCACGGACCAGTCCGTCCAGCCAGTCGTTGATGGCGGGAGTGGTCACCATGTACTCCGGGGAGAGGCCGCGCATAAAGCCCATGTTGACTACGGAGAGTGCGGTCTTCACGTAGCAACGGAAGGGTGCATCGCGGTTGAAGAAGGTGCGGATGGACTGCTGGGCCTGATAGGTGTCCCGGCCCGTCCCCAGGTACACGATGTGCTGTTGGGCGAGGTCCGCTGCGAAAGTGACGCTGAGTTTGTTCTGCCACTGCCAGGGATGCACCGGCATCAACAGGTAGTCTCCGGCCGCGAGCCCGGAGGCGTGCAGTGTGGACTCGAACCCGGCAAGCGTTGCGGGCCCCAGTTCCTCTTCCAGATGCATCCGGTAGTCGAGCCCCGCCGCAGCCGTAAACCGGGTGCGGTCGGCACGGACCGCGATCCATTCCAGCCGGATCGGTGCGCCGGCTTCGGGGGCGTAGGCAAGGTAGTCGCCGGAGCCGAACCCGAGTCGGCCGTTGTTGGCCACGAAGCAGGGGTGGCCTTCGGTCATGGACCGTTCCACGGCCTGGAAGTCCTCGGCCGGATCGTGCCCGGCGGTGATGCCGGAAGCCAGGAGCTCCGAACCCGGAGCGTCGGGGGCGTCCTTGAAGGCCGCGGACGCCAGCGTGGAGGAGATTTCCTCCAGATAGACCGGCAGCATCTGCTCGTTGATGCCGAGGGTGCCGGCGAATTCAGTGATGAAGTCCAGGGCATCGAGGCGGGTTGCGCTGCCGTTGACCTCGCGGTGAATGCTGTCTGCGGGGATGCTCCAGTGCTCCAGCATCAGCCGGGCGGCACGGAACCGGTAGACGGCAGTGCCGTCGTCCGAGACCAGGCGGAACATTCCTTCCTGCCCGGGCTCCGGTGCGGGACGAAGGATGCGTTCATGGGAGAACTCCGCAATCGCCTTGCGGATCAGATGGCGGTTCGCGCGCTCCCAGCGGCCGGGCGTCAGGTGTGCGGTGGCCGGCGCCGCTGGCAAGGATGCAGCCGGTTCAGCAGCAGATGTCGGTTCAAGAACGGTGGTCACGGGGTAACTCCTTGGAGTGCGGCTGCAAACCCGGCGCGGGTGCAGAAACTGAGGCGGGCTTCCTTGTCCGGCAGGGACACGATGCGGTCCGGCTCGAAGCCGAAGCGCGCATTGAGGCCGGCAATCTTGGTGTTGCGGATGTCAGGTTCCACGACTATCCGGACGGTGGCGGGATCACTGAACAGGAACTCGAGCACGGTGCGGAACACCGCGGACGTAAAACCGGGGCGCGGCTGGTCCGGTGGTCCCACGAGCAGGTGCATTCCGACGTCGCCCGCCGCCACCGGATAGGTGCCGGCGAGGGGGGAACGGGCCGGATCGTAGCTTTCCATCAGGAAGGCCGGTTCCTCCGCCCCGGTCTCGAATCCGAGCCAGGCCTGGTGATGCGGGTTCGCCGCTATGCCGGCGTATTCGCGTTCGACGTCGGCAACGGAGGCCTCGAGCATGCCCCAGAACCGTGCGTAGTCCCGGGTCATCCAGCTATGCAGCACCGGGGCGTGCCGGGCGGCGTCCACGGGGGTAAGGGTGAAGTTCACTCGCGAACCTCTCCGGAAGCAGGGCTGCCTTGCGCGGTCACGCCGAAATCCTGGAACGTGATGCCGGTTTCGACGGGATAGGCCTCCCGGCCGAGGATTTCGCGGATGATGGCCGAATTGCGGTAGGCGGCCATGCCCAGGTCCGGGGTGACGAAACCGTGGGTATGAAGCTCCGCATTCTGGACGAAGATCTCACCCGGTTCGGTGCCCACCCCGTACCAACGGTCGACGTCGAACCGGCCGGCGCCGTCGCGCCGAATCCGGTCGGTGATACCGGCCAGAAACTCCGGTTCGCGGTAGGCATAGCCGGTGGCCAGGACCACGGCGTCGGTCTCCAGGGAGGACGTGCGCTGCTGTTCGGCATGGTGCAGCTGCAGGGTGGTGCGCCCGGCGGCCGCATCGAAGGTACCGCCGCACAGTTCCATGTGGGTCAGCAGCCGGGTGGCCGGTTCCCCGTTCAGGCTCTTCGCGTAGAGGGTGTCATAAATGGTGTTGATTAGGTCCGAGTCGATGCCTTTGTAGAGGTTTTTCTGCTCGGTCACGAGCCGGTCCCGGGTGGCTGCGGGCAGGGCGTGGAAGTAGTCAACATAGTCCGGCGAGGTCATTTCCAGGGTGAGCTTGGTGTACTCCAGCGGGAAGAACCGCCCGGAGCGGGTGACCCAGTTCAGTTCGTAGCCGTGGGCGTCCATGCCCTCCAAGAGGTCGAGGTAGATTTCCGCGGCGCTCTGGCCGGAACCGACAACGGTGATGGACCGCTTCTGCTGCAGTTCCTGCCGGCGGGAAAGGTAGTCGGCGTTGTGGAGGACGGTTGCCCCGCTCTCCTGCAGGGCGGCGGCTGCGGCCGGCAGGTAGGGCTGGGTTCCGGTGCCCAGGACCAGCCGCCGGGTGCGGTAGGTGCGGGGGCCGCCGGCAGTCCGGGCGGTGACTTCGTAGATCCTGCCGGGGCCGGAGCCGGAACCGGAACCGGAACCGGAGCCGGAACCGCCGGAGGCCACATGGCGGATTCCGGTGACGTGTTCACCGAACCGGACGTTGGGCAGCTGCTCCGCTACCCAGCGGCAGTAGGCGTTGAACTCCGCCCGGAGGGGATAGAAGTTCTCGCGGATGTAGAACCGGTACAACCGGTTGGTCTGTTTCAGGAAGTTCAGGAAGGAGTACCGCGAGCAGGGATCCGCGAGCGTGACCAGGTCCGCCATGAACGGCACCTGCAGGTGTGCGGACTCGAGCATCATCCCCGGGTGCCAGTTGAAACCGCTGCTGCTGTCCAGGAAGAGGGCGTCCAGGCCCGGCAGCGGATCGGTCAGTGCCGCCAACCCGAGGTTAAAGGGCCCGACGCCGATCCCCAGCAGGTCGTAAATGTGTCCCGGCTCGGGGACTCCGGTGCCGGGGCTGCCGCTGGTACTGGTGCGGGCGCTCATGCTTCAGCTCCGGCAAGGTAGGCAGAGCCGGTGCGGCCGATCTGCTCCAGGATTTCCTGCATGTCCGCCAGAGTGGTGTCGGCGTTGAGCAGGGTGAACTTCAGGTAATGCCGGCCGGCGACCTTGGTGCCTGCCACGAGTGCTTCGCCGGAGGCGGAAAGCGCCCGCCGGATGTGCAGGTTCACCGCGTCGAGCCTGTCCTCATCCATGGGCCTGCCTTTCGTCCCGGCCGGCCGGTAGCGGAAGACCAGGGTGCTCAGCTGGACGGGTGCGGCAGTTTCGAGCTGCGGGTCGGCCTCGACGGCGAGCCCGACGGCGGCGGCCAAGTCAATGGCCGCGTCCAGGAGTGCCCCGACGCCGTCGGCCCCCATGACGCGCAGGGTAAGCCAGAGTTTCAGCGCATCGAAGCGCCGGGTGGTCTGGATGCTTTTGTCGACCTGGTTAGGGATGGACTCCCGGGCGGCGCTCTCCGGGTTCAGGTAGTCGGCGTAGTAGGTGACGTGGTCGAGCATTGCGCGCTCGCGGACCAGGACGGCGCTGGAGCTCACCGGCTGGAAGAACGTCTTGTGGAAGTCGATGGTGACCGAGTCGGCAGCGCCGATCCCGTCGAGCAGGTGCCGGTGGCGCCGGGAGGTGATGAGCCCTCCGCCGTACGCCGCATCCACGTGCAGCCAGGCCCCGTACTGTTTCGCGATCCGGGCGGCCGGCAGCAGCGGGTCGATGCTGCCGAAATCAGTGGTTCCGGCCGTGGCCACTACTGCCATTGCCTGCTCGCCCCGGGCGGCGCTCGCCGCCAGTGCTCCTTCCAGCGCCCGCGGGTCCATCCGTTGGTTTGCGTCGCACGGGACCGGGATGACGGCGTCGTACCCCAGGCCGAGGATGGACGCGGATTTGCGGACGCTGAAGTGGCTTGCTTCGGAAGCGAAAATGCGGAGGCCGCCGAGCAGCTCGGGAAGCCGCCGTGCGCGCTGTTCCGGGTGTTGGCGCAGTGCTGCCACAGCCCTGTTGCGTGCCATCAGCAGTGCCTGCTGGTTGGAAGCGCTGCCGCCGCTGGTGAAGACACCGTCCGCGTTTGAACCCAAACCGAGCCGGTCCGCGGTCCAGCGGATGAGCCGCTGCTCGACCAGGGTGGCGCCGGCGCTCTGGTCCCAGGTGTCCAGGGAGGAATTGACGGTGGAAAGCACGGCTTCTCCCACCAGCGCCGGAATGACCACCGGGCAGTTCAGGTGCGCGGCGTATTTCGGGTGATGGAAGTACACCGCGTCCCGAAGGTACACCGATTCCAGCTCAGCCAAGGCTGCGGCGGTATCCGGCAGCGGCGTCTCCAGGTCAACGGCTTCCACCACGGGTTTGAGCTCTGCCGGGGAGACGCCGGTGAACGGTCCGTCGGCTCTGCGAATTGCGGCGGCAGCAGCTTCCACGCCCTGGAGCATCTGCTCGGCATAGCGGGCACTGTTTCCGGCGTTGAGCAGATGCCTGCCGGCGAGCGCCTCATCAACACGGATACGGACATCGCCGGAAGGTTCGGCGTGGTGCAGCAAGGACACTGCTGACTCCCTTGAATTGCATTTTCGGAAAGGTAACGAGGAAACACTGGACCACCCCGGGCAATTACGTCAATATTTCGTGACCTAATTCGGAAAGTGCCGGGAATTCGCGGGTTGGGCGCTGTCACAGTTATTCCCTAGGCCTTTTCGGCAGGCATAATGACGCGCGAGGACGGGCTTTTCCGGAGCCTGCGGTTGCAGCGGGCGGCGGAACCGCAGGGACTGCACCTGGGCCGCCGGGTGGCATGAGAACCGCAGGATCAGTAGGCTTACTAAATGGGCCGCAGATTCGGTGGCCCGGTTTACCGGACGTGAAAGGCATGGTTGATGACCGAGCAGAGCATTCCTGATCCCGAACTGGGCGACGATCCGGTTCTCGCCGATGACGTAGCTGCAGTTGCCACCCCGGACGAACTGACGGTGGTGTCCGAAGACGAGCTGCTGGAGCAGGACGAACTGGTGGACGCCGAAGACCTGACCTACCCCGGCGCAGCGGAGGACAACCCCGACAACTGGCAGGAGGACCCGCTGATCCGTGAAGAGGCACCCCTGAACGAACCGGGCGAACTGTCGGATCAGACGCTGCGCGACGAAACCGCCGATGAGCGGTTCCTCGAGGGCGACTCGCAGATCCCGCCGGAGGAACCCACCATTGGCCAGGCCGCCGACGACGTCGACTTCGGTGATCCTGCCGCCGACGACGCCAGTGACGATCCGGCCCACCGCGGCGGCGCCACCCTGGAAGACTTCGACCCCGAAGAGCAGATCTGAGCGGACACACCCGCAGCTTTTCTCCCCCGGGTTCGGCACCTCGGTCCCCAGGACCGGTGCCGGGCCCGGCGGCGTATCCGGGTCCTGCACGGCACTAGGCTGGTTCCATGCCTTCCTTCCGCGTCCAGTTGAACATCCTGGGACTGAAGCCGGGCAACCCGCCGGAAGCAGTAATGGAAACAGCCGTCGCCGCGCTGGCCACCGCACACCATGTGGAGGCCAACCAACTGGATATCGTCTCCGGGGTTCCGCGGATCACCCTGCGTTTCACGGTGCCGGATGACGAGTGGTCCGTGGAAAACTCCCGGGCACGCCGAGCCGCCATCAACATGCGCGCGGCCGTGGAGGAAGTGGCAAACGGGCAGGACCTGCGCGTGCTGCGGCGGATGCGAGGACGCTGGACCGTGCTGTAAAACCGGAATCAGCCGGGGAAGGCACCCAGAGCAAGCCGGCTGCGGTACTCCACCGGCTCGCGGGTCAGCGGATCCGTGAACCGGACCGAGCGGGCCAGCAGCTGCAGCGGCTTGGCGTAATCGTCAGGGGCTTGGGGCAGCAGCTCCGGATAAAACGAATCGTTCAGGATCCCGATCCCCTGCGAAGCCATATGCACCCGCAGCTGATGGGTCTTCCCGGTATGCGGCAGCAGCCGGTACCGGCCCCGCCCGCCGCGGCTTTCCAGCAGCTCGATCCGGGTCTCCGCGTTCGGCTCGCCCTCGATTTCCTGGGCCAGCAGATAGGTGCGGGACTTGATCATCCGGCTGCGGACAGTCCGGGGCAGCTCAAGGTCCTCCCGGATTGGCGCCACCGCTTCGTATTCCTTGCTGATCCGGCGCTTCTCGAAAAGCGTCTGGTACTTGCCCCGGGTCTTCGGGTTGGTGGAAAACAGCAGCACTCCGGCGGTCATCCGGTCCAGCCGGTGCATGGGAATCAGGTCCGGAATCCCCAGGGAGACCCGCAGCCGCACCAGGGCCGACTCGGCCACGTACATGCCGCCCGGCGTCGTCGGCAGGAAATGCGGCTTGTCCACCACCAGAAGGTCATCATCCTGGTGCAGGATGCCGATCTCCACCGGGATCCGATCTTCGGGCGGAAGCTCGCGGTAGTACCAGATGAAGGTGTGCTCGGTCAGGGGAGTGGAGGCGGTCAGCGGAACGCCGCCCAGACCCACCACTTCACCGCGCTCGAACCGGTCCACAATGCCGTCCGGGTCCACATGGCCGAACCGTTCGAGTACGTAGTCCATGGCGGTGTCCCACGGCCCTTCACCGGGAAGGCGCAGGCGGGTGGCGTTGACTCCGTTGCGCACGGGAAGCGGGGACTGCATCACGCTTTTCAGGATATCGCGCGGGCAGGCTTAAATTGGGCTGGGCAGTTCCGCGCAGAAACGGGACCGCACCCTCGACAGCCAGGCAGCCTCTGCCGCACAAGAACTTCATCCGAAACGGAGCCCGGTGGCCACCACACCAGTTCACTCACCTTCTGAGCCGACGGAGACACCAGCGCCGGCTGCGGTGCTGACACCCGAGGAACGGCAGTCGGTCCTGCGCACCCTGCGTTCGCCGAAACTGCTCAGGACCGAGGTACTGGCCGGGCTGGTGGTCGCCCTGGCGCTCATCCCGGAAGCCCTGGCCTTCTCCGTCATTGCCGGAGTGGACCCCAGGATCGGCCTGTTTTCCGCCTTCACCATGGCGGTCACCATTTCCTTCCTCGGCGGCCGTCCGGCCATGATTTCCGCCGCCACCGGCGCCGTCGCCCTGGTGATTGCCCCGCTGGTGGCCTCCCACGGAGTGCAGTACATGGTTGCGGCAGTGCTGCTCGCCGGTGTCCTGCAGGTGCTGCTCGCGGTGCTCGGCGTGGCCAAGCTGATGCGCTTCATCCCGCGCCAGGTCATGGTGGGCTTCGTCAACGCGCTGTCCATCCTCATCTTCATTGCCCAGGTGCCCGAGCTGCTGGGAGTACCGTGGCTGGTCTATCCGCTCACCGCCCTGGGGCTGCTCATCGTCTTCGGATTGCCGAAGCTGACGACGGCGGTGCCCGCCTCGCTGGTGGCCATTGTTGTCATCACCGCGATCACGGTAGCCGCGTCCCTGTCCGTCCCGACGGTGGGGGACAAGGGCGAACTGCCGGACAGCCTGCCCTCGCTGCTGCTGCCCGATGTTCCCTTCAGCCTGGCCACCCTGCAGGTGGTTTTCCCGTATGCACTGGCCGTTGCGTTCGTGGGGCTGCTGGAGTCACTGATGACCGCCAAGCTGGTCGACGACGTCACGGACACCCGCTCCAACAAGACCCGCGAAGCCTGGGGCCAGGGGGCAGCGAACCTCGTGACGGGATTCTTCGGCGGCATGGGCGGCTGCGCGATGATCGGCCAGACCATGATCAATGTGAAAGGCTCCGGCGCCAGGACCCGGATTTCCACGTTCCTCGCCGGAGTGTTCCTCCTCCTTCTCGTGGTGGTCCTCGGGGATGTAGTGGCACTGATCCCGATGGCTGCCCTGGTGGCCGTCATGATCTTCGTGGCCGTGACCAGCTTCGACTGGCACAGCATCCGCCCGTCCACGCTGAAAATGATGCCCAAGAGTGAAACCGCCGTCATGCTGGCCACGGTGGCGGTGACGGTCGGCACCCACAACCTCGCCGCCGGCGTCGGCGTCGGCGTGCTGGTGGCCATGGTGCTCTTCGCGCGGCGGGTGGCGCATTTCGTCACCGTGGACCGCACCGTCACCGGAGAAGGGCCCGAGGCCACCGCCGTCTACACGGTCAACGGCGAACTGTTCTTTGCCTCGTCGAATGACCTGTACTCGCAGTTCGAGTACGCCCTCGACCCGCACCTCGTGGTCATTGACCTCAGTGCCTCCCACGTCTGGGACGCGTCCACGGTTGCTGCCCTCGACGCCGTGACGGAAAAATACCGCAGGCTCGGAACCGAAGTGCGCATCACCGGGCTGAACGACGCCAGTGTGCTGATGCGCGACCGGATGACCGGGAAGCTGGCCTAGCGGCTGCCGGCGCAGGCGGCTGCGGGCTGCGGCTCAGGCCGCGGCTGCGGGCGCCTGCTCGTGCTGCAGGGATTCCAGTGCGACCCTGCAATGCTCGGCGGTGGGCCGTTCGCCCGGAGATACGGAGGTCATTGCCGACAGCAGCGACCGCCAGCCGGGCGGCAGAGTGGACGGGATTTCCGGTCCGCGGACCGTCCGGACCACCATGGATTCGATCTGCGGCAGGTCAAAGGCCCGGACGCCCGTCAGGCATTCCAGGAGGACAAGTCCCAGCGAGTAAATGTCCGTGGCGGGGGTCAGCGGTGAGCGCCGCACCTGCTCGGGACTCATGTAGGGCAGGCTTCCGTAGGACGGCGCTTCGGTCCCGTGCTCCTGGCGGCTGACGGCGATGCCCAGATCGGTGATTTTGGCCTGGCCCGTGGCGGAATCCAGCAGGATGTTCGAAGGCTTCACATCCCGGTGGATGTATCCGGCGGCATGCACGTCGCCGAGCCCTGCAGCCAGTTCGGCCCCGAGCCGCGCGGTGGCGGCGGGCTGCAGCCCGCCGGTGAGGCCCTGCCGAAGATCCGTTCCCCCCACAAGTTCCAGAACCAGGTACGGCGTCTGCATGCCGGTGGCCGGGTGGCTAATGGCGCCCGTGGAAATCATCCGCACCACGTGTGGGTTATCGACGGAACGCAGCGCGGCTGCTTCCCGGAGTGCTTCATGTCCCTCCGGCGCGTGTCCGAGCGGCGCAGAAAAGATCTTCACGGCCACCTTTTCCAGCGAGGCCAGGTCTGTGGCCCGCCAGACGTAGGCCGCGGTGCCGCGGCCGATGGGTTCGTCCAGGCAAAACCGTCCGTCGATGAGGACGTGTGCGCTGAATCCCGAGGTGTCGGTTGGTGATCGAGAATATCCGCCCATTGCCCCGCCCCTTCAGGTTCGTTCCAGAATGCCTAGCCTGTCTAGATAGTAGTTCAGCTAACAATAAGGTGGGCAGGGTGCTGCGGTCCAGCTGTCGGGAAGAAAGCGGCCGGGATGCGGAACATCCCGCAGAGGTTACGGCTGCGGATTGGCTTCGCGGGGCTCGTCCAGCGCCTGGCGCAGGCGGTCCATGAAGCCGATGACAATTTCGGCTTCCTGCGGGGAAAGGTCAGCTGCAGCCTGCATCATGCGCCGGTGCATATCGCCGACTGTGTGGCGCACATCGTTGTCCGAGGCGTCGGTGGGGACGATCTCCCAGGCGCGGCGGTCGTTGGGGCGGGCCCGCCGCTGAACGTATCCGCCGCGTTCCAACCGGTCGATAAGTGCCGTGGTCGAAGCAGTGGAGATGCCCAGCAGCCGGCTCAGGTCCTTGGGTCCAAGGCTGTCTCCGGCCTGCCGGGCCTGCATGAGGAAGCGCATGGCCAGCAGGTCGTTTTCATTCATCCCCATCGCATCCTGTGTCCGGCGTCGAACCAAAGTCTCGGCGGCGCGGTAGCTACGCACGGCGTCCAGCACGTCGCGGGCCCGGGGGTGTTCCGGATCGGGGCCGTACCAATAGCCGTCCTGTTCCGACGGTCGCTTTGGGGTGTCCATTTGACCAATCCTAGCCTTGCTGGATGCTAGGCCGGCTAGGGATCGGTGCGACGGATTTCACAGCGTAATTAGGGCATAAAAACGTGCTCTAATCTCTTCGGGTGTGGTCAGATGTTAGGTGTCCATTTAGGTAATCCTTACCTACCGCCTGCGATAGGAACGTCCTTGACTGCACCCGATACCTCCCTGCCCGGCCCCATCTCCGGACCCTCGCGCCGCAATATTCTCGGCGGAGCCGGGCTGGGGTTCCTGGCATTGGCCCTCGGGGCATGCTCGTCCCGTGAAACGGTGGGAGCCGCAGGCGGGGCTGCCGCAGCCGGCGGTTTCACCGTGACGGATATGCGAGGCGTCCAGGTGTCCTTCGACGCACCCGTCCAGCGCATCGCCACCACGGTCATCCCATCCCCGTCCATGCTGACGGCTGTGGACGGGGGCTACGGAAAGATCGTCGGCATCAACGAATCCACGCTCCAGGCGAACCAGCAGGGCCTGTTCGGCGAGATGTTCCCCGAGTCGAAGAAGACCACTACCATTGCGCCGTCGAGCTTCACCCCCAACATCGAAACGATTACCACGCTGGAACCCGACGTGGTGTTCCAGTGGGCGGACCAGGGCGAGGGGCTCGTGGAGCCGCTGGAAAACGCAGGTTTCAAAACCGTCTGCCTGCTCTACGGCACGCAGGAATACCTGGAAACCTGGATGTCCCTGTTCTCCACCATCCTCGGCAAGCCTGAACGCGGCACCGAAATCGTGGACTGGATGCATGCCGAAATTTCCCGGCTCAAGGAGGAGCTGTCTTCGGTGGACACTCCGGTACGCGCGGTTCACCTGGGCCAGTCCGGGGACGGCTATTCGGCCTCCAACAAGTCCTCCTACATGCACTACTGGATGGAGCTGGCGGGAGGGCAGAACATGGCTGCGGATAACCTTTCGGCCGAGAACGTGGTCAGTTCAGAGCAGCTGATCGACTGGGATCCCGAAGTCATTACGCTGGGCGGCTTCGATGTCCGCACCCCGGCTGAGGTCTACGCGGATAAGTCGCTCGCCTCCGTGTCCGCCGTGAAAAACCGCCGTGTCTACAAGGCGCCGCTGGGCGGGTACCGCTGGGAGGTTCCCTGTGCCGAATCGCCGCTGATGTGGCAGTGGGCGGCGGAGGTATTCCATCCGGGCCGCAGCAAAAACACCCTGCGTGCTGACATGAGGGAAAAGATTGCGTACCTCTACGGCTACGAAGTCAGCGAAGCCCAGATCGATGCCGCCCTGCGGCTGGACCTGAACGGTGCCAGCGTTGGCTATGACGTCTTCCGCGGCTGAGGTGCGGACAGTGTCCGCCGCTTCTTCCAACGCTGATGCCCCGACGTCGTCGTCCCGGCGCCGCCGGCTGATCCTGCCGCTGTGTGTCCTGATTCTGTGCGCGGTGGCCCTGGTCTCGATGGCGGCCGGCCGGTATTGGGTGCCGCCGAACGAAATCCTGCGCATCCTGTTCAACGAAATCACCACCCTCTTTGGCGGCGAAGGCATGGTCCGCCGGACCTGGACCGAGCAGGAAGCCACCGTGGTCCTGGATGTACGGCTTCCGCGCGTGCTGCTGGCCTTCCTGGTGGGCGGGGCGCTTTCGCTCGGCGGTGCCTGCCTGCAGGCCTTGTTCCGCAACCCGCTGGTCAGCCCGGACATCATCGGTGTGACTGCGGGGGCGTCCTTTGGCGGTGTGCTGGTGCTGACCCTCGGCCTGTCCGGCGGCTGGATGGTCGGCGGCGCCTTCGGCTTCGGGCTGGCCGCACTCGCCGGCGTCCTGCTGCTCGGCCGGCTGGGCGGACGGGACAACGCCATGCTGATGATCGTCCTGGGCGGCATTGTGGTGGCGGCGTTCTTCAACGCGCTGGTGTCCTTCATGACCTACCTGGCCGACCCCTATTCCGAACTGCCCTCGATTGTGCACTGGCTGCTCGGGTCCATCGCCGCGGCCAGCTACGACAAGGTGCTCACCGCACTCGTTCCGGTGGCCATCGGCGCGGCGATAGTCCTCGCCCTGCGCTGGCGCCTGAATGTGCTGTCCCTGGGGGACGACGACGCCGCCGCACTGGGCGTCAATCCGCAGCGTTCGCGGGTGGTGCTTTTGTGTGCCGTTGCCCTGATGACGGCCGGCACCGTGGCCGTGGCCGGGGCCGTCGGTTGGGTGGGACTCGTAGTTCCGCACCTCGCCCGGCTCTGGGTGGGGCCGGACCACCGGATCCTGCTGCCGGCGTCGTTGCTGCTGGGCGGCACCTACCTGATGCTCATCGACACCCTCAGCCGCTCCATCAGCAGCAGCGAACTGCCGCTGGGGATCCTCACCGCCATCATCGGCGCTCCGGTCTTCGTGGTGCTGCTGGCCCGTTCGCAGAAGAAAGCCGAGCTCTCATGACCGTCCTATCCCGGCCCCGCCCGGTTCCACATGACCGGATGGCGGGCAGCCCGGCCGTCGGCTCCGCACCCTTGATGCAGGCCACCGACCTCGGGTTCCGCTATTCCCGGCTGCGCCCGTGGCTCTTCCGGAACCTCGGGTTTTCCCTGGAACGCGGAGAAATCCTATCCATCCTGGGCCCCAACGCCCGCGGGAAAACCACGCTGCTCAAATGCCTCTCCGGGCTGCTCGCCCCGCGCGAGGGCACGGTCCACAGTGCCCCCGGCATCGGTTACGTACCGCAGGACCACGGCGCCGGCCCGTCCTTTTCCGTTTTCGAGATGGTGCTGATGGGACGTACCCGGCACCTGCGCGCCTACCAGACGCCGCGCCGAGAGGACCACGACGCCGCTGACGCGGCCATGGTTCGCGTGGGAGTGGCTGACTGGGCCGGGCGCGACTATTCTACCCTCTCCGGCGGGCAGCGCCAGCTGGTGCTGATTGCCCGTGCCGTGGCATCCGGCTGCGACCTGCTGATCCTGGACGAACCGGCGTCGGCACTGGACCTGAATAACCAGTCCCGCGTGCTGGCCGTGCTCACCGGCCTGGCGGCCGAGGGAATGGGAGTCATCATGACCACCCACCACCCCGACCACGCGCTGCATGTGTCCCGCAACTCGCTGCTCTTTGTCGGCAGCCACGACGTGCGCTGGGGACCCACCGAGGAACTGCTCACCGGTCCCGCACTCTCCGAGGTGTACGGGCTGCCCATCTGCACGCCGACCGTGGGTACGGTGTCCGGCGAACGCGTGATCGCGGTGCCGGATTTCGGACCGTCCTGCCGGGAATGCCCGGTACCCGGAGCGGTGGGGGCTCCGGCACCGTCTCCCGTGGACATCTCCTTTGGAAAGGAACAGCCGTGATTATCCGATTGATCGGCGGCACGCCGATGCGCGGCCAGACCGACACCACCTGGCGCGGCCGCATTTCGGACGCCGATGCGTATGACCTCGACGACGACGCTGCCCGCGCCCGGATCCTTTCAGCCAACGGCCTGGTGATCGGCGGCGGCGTGGACCACCTGCTGCTGGGCCGCTACCGGGAGGAACTCACTGAGTATGTCCGCGCCGGAGGCCGGGTACTGGTAAACGCGCAGGTAGTGAAGCCGTTCATTGACGGGTTGGCGGTCTGGCGGAAGCTCGAATTCCGCGGCGCGCAGGACGTCCGTCCCCATGCCGTCTCGCCGCACCCGGTATGGGCGGGCATTGATTACCGGGACCTGCACTACCGGACCGGAGTGCCCGGAACGCACAGCTACGAACGGTTGGAAGAGATTGGCGTCGCCGGTTTCTATGGCCGCGGCTACCACTTGGACCTGCCCGAGGGGGCAGCCGTGGTGACCGGAATCGGGCAGTACCGGCTACCGCTGGACTACAGCTACCGGCTCGGCGCCGGGGAAGTGCTGGTCCACGGCGGCAATGACCTGGAAAGCTTCAGCGATGACCGGTACAGCACCGGTGTGCTCGGACCGAACCTGGTGCAATGGCTGCAAGGTGGGCGGGGTGCCGGGTTCCTTGTAACGGACAGCGCCGCACCCGCCGGAAGCCCGGCCCCGGTTGCGCCCCGCGCCGCTGTGGTGGCGCCCCGGGATGAACAGGCCCCGCGGATCGGGCTGCTGCACTGCGGAGCGTTCCAGCCGCTGCGGACTCTTGCCGATCCGGCTCTGGCACCGTACCGGCTGGAATCCGTGCATTTGCCGGAGGCCGACCCGGCTGCACTCGCGGACCTGGATGTGGTGCTGGTCAGCGACCGGCTGCACCAAGGCCAGCTTGCCCGCTTTGTTCCGGCAATCCTTGACGCGCTGCAGGACCCAGACAAGACCGTGATCGTGCTGGGCGAGAACAAGGTGGAACAGTGGCTGCCCGGCGTCGGTTACACCTTCCGCCCCACGGTGTTCTGGATGTGGCGCACAGGCGAGGACAACGGCACCCGGCTGCGCCTGCCCGAGGATACGCTCTGGGAGTTCTTCACGCCGCGGTCCGTGTCCTGGCATCACCACGGACTGCTGCATCCGCGCCCCGGTGCCCGTTCGCTGGTGGTGATGGAGGAGGACGGGGCCGAGTCCGGCTCGCTGCTGTACGTGGATGAGGTGAACCAGCCGGCCCGCCTGCTGGTGACCACGATGGACCCGGTCTATCACCACGGATCCGGCTTTATGCCCGGTGCATCCCAGCTGCTGTACTCGCTGCTGCGCTGGGTCACCGCCACGCACGGGGCACGGGCTTAGCAAAGCTGGACCCCCACGCGCCTCGGGCCTAGTGAGACCGGACCCGGGGTGCTGTGCCCCCTTTGCTTCCGTTTGCCCGCACGCCGTCCCACGATTGTTGCTCCTGTTAGCTGCTGTTACAACGGGAGCTAACAGCAGTACCACCCGGTGGGATGCTGTGTTCGGACTGTCGCTGGGATATCGGGTTTACAGTGTCAGAGCCATACCCAGTGAATCCGGAGCCGTTTCCCGGAACCCGCGCCGGCTATAGAGGCGGCGTCCCGGCGGGTCTGCCATCAAGGTGACCCAGGCGCCGGTCGGAGCTTCGGCGCGGATGTGTGCCAGCAGCTCGGTGAGTATCCGGTCGCCCAGGCCCTGTCGCTGGTGTTCCGGCAGGACGGCCATATCCGCAATGTGGAAGTACCAGCCGCCGTCGCCGATTACCCGGCCCATGGCGACCGGAGTGCCGGTTGCCGTCTCTACGATATGGACCGCAGCCCAGCTGCCGGGCAAGGCCGCTTCGGCCTGGTCTGTGCGCTTAGGACTGAGTCCGGACTCAGCGCGCAGCCGAAGGTAGGCCTCCACGGGCGGTGCTGTCTTGATCAGGCGGTATGTTTCGGTCGTCACGGAGGAAATGCTCCCATGCCCGGTGTCAGGCACCAGTCCGGCACCGTGATTGTTACGGCCCGACAGTGTCAGCCCAGCACCAGCCGCACGGCGAGGACCAGCATCACGACGCCGATCAGCAGGTCCACAATCTGCCAGGTGCGTGGGCGGTTCAACGGTCCTGACAGGGAACGGGCACCGTAGCCCAGAGCGGTAAACCAGAGGACGCTGCCCACAGCGGCCCCGCCCGCGAAGACCCACCGGAGGTCCGTACCGTACTGGTTGGCCAGGCTGCCCAGCAGCACCACGGTGTCCAGATAGACATGCGGGTTCAGGAACGTCAGGGCGAGGGTGGTCAGGATGACGGTGCTCTTGGCGCGCGGTGCCTGTGCTTCCAGCGCCGACGGCCTGACCGCGGAGATCAGCGAGCGGATACCCCACCAGGCCAGATAGGCGGCGCCGCCCCAGCGCAGGATTTCCAGGGCCGCGGGGAAACGGGACACCAGTGCCCCGATCCCGGCGGTGCCGCCGAAGATCAACAGCGCGTCGCTGACGATGCAAAGGGCCACCACCACACCGATGTGTTCCCGCCGCAGCCCCTGCCGCAGGACAAAGGCATTCTGCGCTCCGATGGCCACAATCAGTCCCAGGCCCGTGACCATGCCGGTCGCCCAAATACTTAACATGCCCCGACGGTATCCAGCGGGCTTGGTTCAGACAAACGAATCTCTTGAACGGTGCATTAGGTTTGCTTCATGAACTTCGAGCATCTGCGCGCACTGTCCGCCGTCGTCGACGAGGAAACGTTCGAAGCGGCGGCGGACCGGCTGCGTATCAGTCCTTCCGCCGTGAGCCAGCGCATCAAGGCGCTGGAAAGCTCTGTGGGCCACGTCGTCGTCCGCCGTGGTTCGCCGTGCAGCCCGACCGAGGCGGGTGCGGTCCTGCTGCGCATGGCCCGGCAGGTGCAGCTGTTGGAGGGGGAAGCCCGCCACGCGCTTTCCGGGGGCGAGTCGCCGCGGACGACGACGCCGCTGGCCGTTAACGCGGACTCCCTCGCCACGTGGTTCGTGCCGGTCCTTTTCGAAGCAGCCGAGTGGACGGACAGTACCCTGGACCTGCATGTCGAGGACCAGGACCACAGTGCCCGGCTGCTGCGTTCGGGGGATGTCATCGGGGCGATCACTGCCGACCCCGCGCCGGTCAACGGATGCCGGGTCGAGGCGCTGGGCACCATGCGGTATCTCCCGGTGGCGACGCCCGGCCTGCGGGAGCGCTTCGCCCGTGAGGGAGGAATCGACTGGGCTGCCATGCCGGTGGTGCAGTTCAATGCCAAGGACGACCTGCAGCACCGGTTCCTGGACGCGCGCAGCGCTGGCGGGCGTCCGCCCCGGCACACCATCCCGTCCTCGGAAGCCTTCCTGGCGGCAGTCCGTGCCGGACTCGGGTGGGGCATGCTGCCGGAACTGCAGTTGGGCAACGACCTCGAGGACGGGACGTTGGTGCTGCTTGATGAGCGCGCCCATGAGGATGTGCTGCTCTACTGGCAGGCCTGGAAGCTGGACTCGAAACGGCTGCACCGCATCAGCGATTCCGTGCGGCGGGCTGGACGTACCTTGAGGTGAAGGGGTCCCGGACCGGCGGCCCGGCAGCCGTGCGAAGCGGTATCGCTCAGTGCACGAACAGGCAGAAAGGATGTCCGTCCGGGTCCAGGAACACCCGGACGTCCTCCTGCGGCTGATACTCCGCGGCCACGGCACCGCATGCGGCGGCATGGGCGGAAGCTCGGCTCAGATCATCCACCGCGATGTCCAGGTGCATCATCATCTGCTGGCTGCCCCCGGTAGAGGGCCACACCGGGCGCACATAGTGCTCGTCGATGTGGAAGGACAGCCCGGGACCGCCGGACGGATTCTGCAGCACCACCCAATCCGGTTCCGAAGTTCCCGTCTCCCACCCCAGGAGCTGCGCGTAAAAAGCGGCGAGTGCCCGGGGATCCGGGGAGCTGATGGTTGTCGCGGACAGCTGCAATCCGCCTGCGGGGGAGCTGGGTTCACTGGTCATGCGGAGCATTCTGCCATGGCGCTGGCGGGGAGTGTCCTACCGCAGCGGCTGGCAGTGCGGACAGTAGTACAGGTCCCGCAGTTCCAGCTCGTTATCACCGAGAAGTTCATGCGCCACCTTTGTCCCGCAGCGCAGGCAGCCCCGCTGTTCCCGGCGATAGACCCAGAGCTGGTCCCGGCCTACGGCACCGGTGGTGATCCGGCGGGAACGGGACTTGTTGGCCTCGAGCAGCCGCTTGGACAGGTCCACCAGCCGCGGCAGGTCCGGCACGTCCGAGACCGGCGTCAGCGGATGGGCGCCGGCCAGGAAGCACAGTTCGCACCGGTAGACGTTGCCGATCCCGGCCATGATCCGCTGGTCCAGCAACGCCAGGCCGATAGGCCGGTCCGGTTCGGCGCGCAGCCGCCGCAGGGCCTCATCCGCGTCCCAGTCCGGGCCCAGCAGATCGGGCCCCAGATAGCCGACGGCGTCGTCCTCATCTTTCCGCGCCAGGACGCGGAGGAACCCCAGATCGAACCCGACGATCTGGTGGGTGTCTGTTTCGAGGACGGCGCGGGCCTTGAACGCCGGCCGGCGCCACTTCTCGCCCCGGGCATAGACATGCCAGAGGCCCTCCATTTTCAGGTGGGAATGCAGGATCCAGCCGTCCACCGGGTCGCCGCCGCGGATCAGCAGGTGCTTGCCGCGGGAGACGACGTCCTGCACCGCGGAGCCGGTGAAATCGGTGGTGGCGAACTTCGGCACCCGGATGTCGCACCGGGTGAGCTTTTGACCGGCCAGGACGGCGTTGAGGTCCCTCGCCGCCCGCCAGATGGTATCGCCCTCAGGCACTGTTCCTCCCGGATCGCCCTGGGGCCAGCAACTCAGACACGGTACCGGAGCCCCTTCGGTGTGGTGTAGAAACCTGCGGCGGTCAATGCACGGGCAGCCTCCGTATCGAGGATATCCGTGCCGTTGACCTTTTCGATGGCCATCTTCTCTGCCGCGCCCCGCCGGATGATCCGCACCAGCGCGGCGGCTGAGAGTTCCAGTGCAGCAGGTTCCTCGGTGAAGGTCAGCAGCGTCTTGCCGCCGCGTTCGGCGTACAGGGCCAGCTCGCCGTCGACCAGGACCACCAGAGCTCCGGCCTTGCGGCCGGGCCGGTGTCCGCCCTCCAGCGTGGGCCAGGGCAGGGCAGCGCCGTAGGGGTTGGCCGGATCGGTGGCGGCCAGCGCGACGGCGGACGGTTCGGGCTGCTTCAACTGTGCGTCTTCGGAGAAGGACCGCAGCCGGTCCACCGTGGCGGGCACCGCAAACTGGGCTGCACCGAGCTGCTCAATGAAGTAGCCGCGCCGGCACCTGCCCATCTCCTCCAGTCGGGCCAGCACCCGGTACAGCAGGGCGAAGCCGCCCGGCGTACCTTCGCTGGCCACGGAACCGCGGGTGACCACGCCGTAGCGGTCCAGCATCAGCTCGGCCGTGGCGTGGGCGTGCAGGGTGGTGTCGGTTTCCACCTCGGGGAGCAGGCTCCACCGACCGGCGACCAGGGGCGGCGCGTTACGCAGCGCGGGGGCCGTCGCGCCGCCGGCTGCCAGGCGCAGGGAATTGCCGGTCAATGACGCACCGGGCGCCCGGCCGAGACGTCCCATCCGTGCGGTGCGGGCACGCGGGGTCGCAGCCCGCTGTTTATGTGCCGTCTTCCCGCCGGAGAGCAGCGACCGCACCGGGGTGAACGTGTCATTGCTGATCCGGCCGGCCCAGACCAGTTCCCAGAGCGCGGAAATGACGTTCGCATCGGTTTCCGCGATTCCGTCCGCCGCCAGGCCGTCGCTGAGCTGGCGGAAGAAATAGGCGCCGCCGTTGCCCAGCAGTTCCAGCAGCCGCAGGTGTAGGCCGCCGGGTTCGAAATCGGGAGAAGGATTGAGTGTCAGCGGCGCGTTTTCCGCCAGATGCAGGGCAATCCATCCGTCATTACCGGGCAGCGAACCGCTGCCGGACCACACCACCTCACCCGTGGCGGTCAGCTCGTCCAGCATGGCCGGGGCGTAGTCGCGGACCCGGGAGCCCAGGATCAGCGGTTCCCAGGCCGACGCCGGAATCGGCACACCGGACAGCTGGTCGATCACGGTGGCCACGCCGTCGAGCCCGCGCAGCGAGGAGCCCACATTCTGCCAGGCCGGCAGGAACCTTCCGTAAGTGGCCGGATCCACCGGTTCCACCTCGGAACGCAGGGCCGCGAGCGAGCTGCGCCGCAGCCGGCGCAGCACCTCGACGTCGCACCATTCGGTGCCGCCGGGGGAGTTCGGGATGCCGAGGGCGGCCGGTTCAGCGGAACCGGCGTCCACGGCTGCGTCCGGGAGCAGCGTTTCGGCGGGACGGAATTCACCCTCAGCGACCCGCCCCTCACCGGCCAGGCGCTGCAGGGTGCCGGTGACGACGGCGACGCCGAGGCCCAGCCGCGCGGCGGCTTCGGCGGCGGTGAAAGGCCCGTGGGTGCGGGCGTACCTGCCCACCAGGTCTCCGAGCGGATCCGCGACGGGTTCGATAAAGGCCAGCGGAACGCCCATCGGCAACGGCACGCCGAGCGCATCGCGGAGCCGGGCGGCGTCTTCGATGGCGGCGTACCGGGTACTGCCGGCCATTCCGATTTTCAGGGCGCGGTTGGCGCGGACCAGCTGCTCGAGCAGCTCCTCGGCGTCGGCGTCGGTAGCAGTGGCCGGAGCCGGGTCCACAGCGGTCCCGGACCCGTCGGCGGCAAGTTCCACCGGCTGCAGGCGGGCGGCAACCTCCGCAACGGACAGCGGGCCGAGCAGCCGCAGCAGGTCCGCCACGCCCTCCAACCCGCGGGCATGGCGGTCCGGGGCCAAGCGCTGCAGTTCGCTTTCGATCCGGGCGATGATCCGGGCGTCCAACAGTTCGCGCAGTTCAGCCCGGCCCAGCAGCTCATTGAGCAGCGTGGGATCCAGCGAGAGGGCCGCGGCTTTGCGTTCGGCCAGCGGGGAATCGCCCTCGTACAGGAACGCGCCCACATAGCCGAAGAGCATGGACCGGGCGAAGGGCGACGGCGAGGGAGTGGTGGTCTCCACCAAGCGGATCTCGCGCCGCTCAATGCCGGAGGCAATGTCTTTCAAAGCCGGCAGATCGTAGACATCCTGCAGGCATTCCCGCACCGTTTCGAGCAAAATCGGGAACGTGGGGTACTTCTTGGCGACATCCAGCAGCTGGGACGAGCGCTGCCGCTGCTGCCAGAGCGGGGTGCGCTTGGAGGGGTTCTGCCGCGGCAGCAGCAGCGCACGCGCCGCGCACTCCCGGAACCGGGAGGCGAACAGCGCCGAGCCGCCCACCTCGGCGGTGACGATGGAGTCGAGTTCCTCGGGGTCGAAGAGGAACAGTTCGGCTCCGGGCGGTTCGTCTTCCATCAGCGGCACCCGCAGCACAATCCCGTCATCGGAGGCCATCGCAGAACCGTCCAGCCCGTACCGGGCGTGCAGCCGTGCCCCGACGGCCAGTGCCCAGGGTGCATGGACCGGCATGCCGTAGGGGCTGTGCAGGACCACCCGCCAGTCGCCGAGTTCGTCATGGAAACGTTCCACCACCAGCGAGCGATCGTTGGGCACCACATCCGTGGCCAGCTGCTGCTCGCGAAGATAGGTGATCAGGTTCCCTGCCGCCCACTCGTCGAGGCCGACGGCGGCCAGGCGTTCCCGGGCTGCGGCGTCATCGGAGCCGGCCATCTCGCGGACGAAGGCGCCCAGGGCGCGGCCCAGCTCCACGGGCCGGCCGAGGGAATCGCCCCGCCAGAACGGCAGCTTTCCTGGCTGGCCGAAGGCCGGGGAAACGAGCACCCGGTCATGGGTGATGTCCTCGATCCGCCAACTCGTGGCACCCAGGGCGAAGATGTCGCCGACCCGGGATTCGTAGACCATTTCCTCATCGAGTTCGCCGACCCGGCGGCTGTTCTTGCCCTCGGAATCGCCCACCAGGTAGACGCCGAACAGGCCGCGGTCCGGGATGGTGCCGCCGGAGGTGACGGCCAGGCGCTGCGCTCCGGGCCGGCCGGTAATGGTGCCCTCGGTGCGGTCCCAGACAATCCGGGGGCGCAGTTCGGCGAATTCGTCCGAGGGGTAACGTCCGGAGAGCAGGTCCAGGGTGGCGTCGAACGCGGAACGCGGCAGGCCCGCGAACGGTGCGGACCGGCGGACGACGTCGAACCATTCCTCCACGTCGATGGTTCCCAGCGCTGCGGCGGCCACGGTCTGCTGCGCGAGGATGTCCAGCGGGTTGGCCGGGATGGCCAGCGGCTCGATCTGCCCGGCCAGCATCCGTTCGGCCACCACAGTGGAATTGAGCAGGTCTCCGCGGTGCTTGGGGAACATCACGCCCTGCGAGATCTCGCCGACCTGGTGCCCGGCCCGGCCCACCCGCTGCAGGCCGCTGGCCACCGACGGCGGGGATTCGACCTGCACCACCAGGTCAACCGCACCCATATCGATGCCCAGTTCCAGGGAACTGGTGGCCACCACGCAGCGCAGCCGCCCGGATTTCAGGTCGTCCTCGATCAGGGCCCGCTGGTCCCGGGAGACGGATCCGTGGTGTGCCCGCGCCAAAACGGGGTTGTCGTCCTCGACGGCCAGATCCTCGCGCTTCAGCACGGACACCCCGGCCTGCGCCATGACCTGTGCCGGCGGCCGCGCCGGCGACACCGGCTGGGAGATCCCGTCCGTTCCGGTGGCCGCCTCCGCAGCCTGCAGCCGGAAGGCATGGATCTCATTCAGTCGGGCAGTGATGCGTTCGGCGAGCCGGCGCGAATTGGCGAACACGATGGTGGAACGGTTGGCCTCGATGAGGTCGACAATCTTCTCCTCCACATGCGGCCAGATGCTGGCCTGCGGGGCATAGCCGCCCTCCGCCGTGTCCTCCACCGAGGGAACATTGCCCAGATCCGACATGTCCTCCACCGGGACGGTGACGGTGAGGTTCCAGTTCTTCCGCGACTGGGGCGCAACAATGCGCACCGGCGCGTTGCCGCCGAGGAAGCGGGCCACCGTCTCGTGCGGCTCCACAGTGGCGGAGAGGCCGATCCGCTGCACGGGTTTGTCCAGCATGGCGTCCAGCCGGGCCAGCGTTACGGCCAGATGGGCCCCCCGCTTGGTTCCGGCCACCGCGTGGACCTCGTCCACAATCACGGTTTCCACCTCGGAGAGGGTGTCCCGGGCCTGCGAGGTCAGCATGAGGAACAGGGATTCGGGGGTGGTGATGAGGATGTCCGGCGGACGCGTCAGCAGGGCCCGCCGTTCATTCTGCGGGGTGTCCCCGGACCGGACGCCCACGGTGATGGAGGGCGCAGGCAGGCCCAGCCGCTTAGCGGTCTGGGTGATGCCGATCAGCGGCGAGCGGAGGTTGCGTTCCACGTCCACGCCCAGGGCCTTGAGCGGGGAGATGTACAGGACCTTGGTCTTGCGCTTCGGTTCACGGGCGCGCTTGCGGCCGGACGTTGTCGATCCGGGCGCCGGCAGGTCCGCCACCGGCAGTTCGGGGGCTGGCAGCGGGGCGGGAGCGGCGTTGGCTGCCGAGGCAATAAAGCTGTCCAGTGCCCAGAGGAACGCGGCGAGGGTCTTGCCCGACCCGGTGGGCGCCACGACCAGGGCATTGGCCCCCTCGGAGACGGCGTCCCATGCTCCCACCTGGGCGGGGGTGGGCGCAGCGAAGGCACCCTCGAACCATTCCCGGGTCGCGGGGGTGAATCTGCCCAGCACCGAAGACGCCGATGTCATGGCACTATTCTTCCCCACCCCGGTGACACTTTTCCCGCTGCCGCCGGGGTTCGGCTACGGGCCGAAAATCAGCGTGCCTGAAGGATTCCTACCTGCAGGAGTGCGATGTCCCTGTTGACGCATCCTGTGGAGGGGTAGTCGACGGCCAGCGAAGCGGTGTCCTCCGGCGGATAGACCAGCAGGGACGCCGTTTCATGGACCTGGCAGTCCCCGTATTTCTGGGCCACGGTTTCCCGGAGTTCCGCTGCCGCTGCCTGGCCCGGGGCCAGCGTGACGGGAACTGCTTCGGCACCCCCGGTCCGGGCGGCGGGTGCGCCCACCTGCGCTCCGGCGGCATCCAGGTAGGACACTCCGGGGTAACCGGCCACCGTGCAGGTGCCGTCTGCGGAGATGTTGGTCAGCACCAGGACACGGGAAATGCCGTCGGCTCCGGCACCGCCGGGAACATCCTCCACGGCACCGGCCAGCATGTCGGCGGTGCACGGCGTGGGGCCTGCAGCCGCGCCGCCCGTGGCTGCAGGCGACGAAGCCGGAGCAGGATCCGTCGAGGGCTCCGCAGAGGGGGAGGGGGAGGGGGCGGATGTACTCGCGCTGGGCGACGGGGACGCCGACGTGGTGCCCTCGCCGTCGTCGCCGGAGCCGCAGCCGGCAAGGACCGAACCGAACAGAGCCAACAAGGCCGCCAGGGCCAGTGCTGTGCGGGACGGGGAGGACTTTTTGACGGGAGAGGCAGCTGCCGGGGTGATCATGCTCTCACTGTTCCCGCCGCACGGTTTTGCGTCAATCCGCCCCGCCCAGTGCGGCGGATCGTCGCGAAACCGTTACGGATCGGTGCGGTCCGCGCCGGCAATTACGGAACGCACAGGCCGGATTTCACCACGGCGGCCAGCGCTGTCCGGCGCGTCTGATGGAGGGGGCCGGGATCCCCGCCGCCGGCGACGGCGGTGATTGAGGTCTGTGCCCAAGTGGATGCCAGTGAAATCAGGAGCGACCAGACATTCTCCGCATCGATATCCGAACGGATTTCCCCCGCCTGCTGCTGTTGCTCGATGTCGCGCAGGTGCGCCGCGTCATTTTCCTGCAGCCCGGTGTAGAGGTACCCCGCGGATTCACGTTCGAGGCGTTTCCAGGCAATGAGCCTCACGAGCGCCGGATCCGCGACGTAGTCGTCATACAAGCGCACGGCATAGCCGGCAAGGTCGCGCGCAGTGAAGGGAACCCGGTTGCTGTTTGCTATCACGTGCGAAGTGAACACCGCTTCGAACAGTTGCTCCTTGGAACCGAAATAGGCATACAGCATGGGCTTGCTGGCCCCCGATGCGGCGGCGATCCGGTCCACTCTGGCACCGGCAATACCCCGCGCAGCAAATTCCTTGGTGGCGGCATCAAGGATGCGGCGGCGGGTTTCCTCGGCATTGGGCATAGAAGGACTATATCTTTACTACCAACTAGTAGGTAGTCTCCATCTCATGGAAACCATAGCCCTTCAGTCCTTAACTCCCGACGGTCCTCTGGAGACCGCAGTGATCCGGCGGCGTCCGTTGCGCGACGATGATGTGGATATTCGGATCGCTTTCTGCGGGGTTTGCCATACAGACCTTCACACCCTGCACACGGGTGCCGGAGGCACCTTTCCGCTGGTGCCGGGACACGAGTTCATCGGGGAAGTTGTGTCGGTTGGTCCCGCCGTGACGCGGTTCGCGCCGGGGGACACGGTGGCAGTAGGTAATATCGTTGATTCCTGCGGGGTCTGCAGGATGTGCCGGGCCGGGCAGGAGAACTTCTGCGAGGAGTTTCCGACTTTGACGTACGGCGGGAAGGACCGCGTGGACGGGAGCTTGACCGCGGGCGGGTACGCCGGGCGGTACGTGGCTCGGGAGAACTTCGTTTATGCCCTGCCCGATGGACTCGACCCAGCCGGTGCCGCACCGCTGATGTGCGCCGGGGTGACCGTGTGGGAGCCGCTTCGGGCGGCCGGCGTCGGGCCGGGCACCAGACTCGGTGTCGTCGGACTGGGCGGCCTCGGGCACCTCGCCGTGCGGCTGGGCCGGGCACTCGGGGCGGAGGTCACGGTCTTCACCACCACCCCCGCCAAGGCGGCAGATGCCCGGGCCCTGGGTGCCGGGCAGGTAATAGTTTCGACCGATGCGCCGGGCATGCAGGAGAGCCGGGGCACTCTCGACGTTGTCCTGGATACGGTGGCTGTTGAGCATGACCTGGCTCCGTACCTGGGGGTACTGGACCTCGATGGCATCCTGTACTCCCTCGGCTATCTCGGCTCATTCACCTTGGCCACCACAGACCTACTGGTCGGGCGGAAGCGGCTGGCTTCCGCGGGCAGCGGCGGACACCGGCACACGCGTGAGTTATTGGACTTCTGTGCCCGCCACGGCATCGTGGCCGATGTTGAGGTTCTTCCGTGGAAGGAGGCGAACCTTGGCTTGGAGAGGCTGGCGCGGAACGATGTCCGCTACCGGTTTGTGCTGGACCTCCGCGGCATAGATGAAGGCCTGAAGCGCAAAGCCCGATAACGGCGATGCCCGTCCGCGCTCGGAGCTGGGACGGGCATCGCTGCGAAAGTCGCCGGAACGGAGTGGTTAGCCCCGGGTGCGGCTACGCGTGCGGATCAGCGCAGTGACACCGGCGGCAAGGCCGAGCAGGCCGGCCCCCAGCCCAACGTAACCGGCAACTTCGGCGGCCTCGGCCTCGGCGTCGTCGTCCCGGTCCTCTGCCGAAGCGCGTTCCGGTGTGGAATCGTGGTCGCCGTGATCATCGTCGTCGTCCGCGTCAGTGACAGTGATGGCAGGCGCGGGGGAGTCCAGGTCATGGGCGGACTGGCCGTCGGACGCAATCTGGGACCAGTCCGTCTCACCTGTCTCGCAGCGTTGCAGCACCGGGAAGGCGAGGGTGGTGTCCTCGGTGTCGGGCAGCTCGACGCCGAGGGTGATGGTGTCCCGCACGCCGTCGGGGAGCGGTTCCTTGGCCGTGTAGACAATCTGGCTGGTCCGGGAGCTGACCTGCGAGCCGTTGGGCAGGGTCAGCGGCTCGGCAAGCTTCTCGGTGACTTTCTTGATCTCCCAGCCGGCATGGGCCGTGGGGGTGGCGTCCGCCAGCTCGTCGGGAAGGGTGAACGTCAAAGCGGTGGTGGGGGAACCCTCGCAGCCGTGCGAGAGGTCGAAGGTCAGCAGGGCGGATTCACCGGCCGCGGTGGTGTCGGGGGTGACGTGGACGTGGGCCGCGGCAGGGCCGAGGCCGAGCGCCATCAGCCCGGCGGTGCCGCCGGCGGCAAGGAGGAGCGAGGAGGAAGTACGCATGGAAAAAGCCTTTCGATGGCGCCGTGAATGCGCCGGGGGGACCGCGGAGCGGCCGGGGACATAAAGGAGTTAGGCCAATGCGTACGACGGCGGTCCCCGCAGCGGGCGGGCGGAGCAGTACCGGGCGCGCGGGGTTCCCGCAGCCGGCCCCGAAATCACCGCAGGCCGCGGAGTCCGAAACGGAATCGGGGCAGCGGGCGTGAACAGCGGCCGCAGCCAGCCGGCCGTGGCATGCAGGGCGTCCTCGCCGCGGGCCAGTGCCAGTGCGGAGAGCAGCACGGCGGCCAGGTGCGCGAGCAACAGTGCCAGGCCGGAGTCGTGCTGCAGTGTGTGCAGGCCGGGAAGGGCACCCTGGGAGCCGGGCGGCCCGGCCGCCTCCGGGCAGAGAACCGCGGTGCCGTGATGCGTGGCGGTGCCGGGCAGGCACTCGACGCCGGAGGACAGGACGCGGAAGGCTCCGTGGAGGACCAGCTGGGCGGCGCCGAGGACCAGGACGAGGCGGCCTGCACGGAACCGGCGGCCTGCAGTGATGCTGACGCCGGCCAGGGTGAACGCCGCCAGGGCGGCGAGGAGGATCGGTTCGGGCAGGACTCCGCCGCCGGCCACATGTGCCCCGGCCGCCAGCGCGAAAACGACGGTGGTGGCGACGGCGGAGCGGAGCAGGCGGAAAGGGTCGTTGCGCTGTGGCATGCTTCCCTTTCCCGTCCCGCCGGCGCGGCATGGACCCTGCCGGTCTGCTGAAAAACTGCTCCTACTTTACCGTGCCGCCGGTGGGCCGACGGCAGGCACAATGCCGGGCAGGCCGCCGTCGTATTTGCGGATTAATCGTGGTGGTAGGGGCGCCCGCCGGCAATCTCCTGGGCCCGGTAGACCTGCTCCGCGAGGATCAGCCGGACCAGCTGGTGGGGGAACACCAGGGGGGAGAGGGACCAGACAAAATCGGCGCGGTCGTGGACGCTCTGGTCCACGCCGTAGGCCCCGCCGATGATCAGGGTGACGTTGCGCGAGGAATCCAGCGGCCTCTGCAAGGTCTGGGCCAGCGCCGGCGACGTGATGGCCTTGCCCCGCTCGTCCAGCAGGATCACGTAGTCGGATCCGACCTTTGCCAGCAGGCGCTCGGACTCTTCCTTCCGGGCGGCGTCGCCTTCCCTGGCCGAATGCGGAATGGGCACCCAGGTCAGGTCGAAGGGTTTCTTGAGCCGCTTTTCGTACCGGCGGATCCCGTCAACCACCCAGTCCTCGTGCTTGCGGCCCACCATCAGAACTCTTAATGCCATGCACCCATTCAAGCCCGGATCCGGCGCGGTCCGGTAACCGGAGAGTTCCCGGGCTTACACTGCGGGGACATGGATGGGTACTTCGACGGCGCAAGCCAGGAGGTTTCAACGTGGTGGATACACGTGCAGTGGTGTTGGGCGGCGGCGGTGTGGCCGGGATCGCCTGGGAGATCGGCTTGCTGGCGGAACTGCTGGACCAGGGCATTGACTTGAACGAGGCGGACCTGGTGGTCGGCACCTCGGCGGGATCGGTGGTGGGAACGGCGCTTCGCTTCGGTCAGGTCCCGGCTGCGGCGCTGGCCCAGGAGAGCGCCGAGGACGGCGCGGGTTCTCCGGATTATCAGGAACCGGACACGTTCGACGGCGAGCGGTTCATGAACGTGATGGGTGCGGCCGGTTTCGGCGGCGGCGGGGAGAAGGCCGCCCGGGCGCGGCTGGGGCAGCTGGCCCTCAAAGCGGAGACGCAGCTGACCGAGGACGCCTGGGTGAACAGCATCCGGTCGCTGGTGCCTTTCCCGGCGTGGCCCGAGAAGGCGCTGGGGGTCACGGCGGTGGACGCCGAGGACGGCAGCTTCACGGTGTTCAACCGGGAGTCCGGTGTGGATCTTGGCCTGGCGGTCACGGCCAGCTGCACCGTCCCCACGGTGTGGCCGCCGGTGCACATCAACGGACGGGCCTACATGGACGGCGGCATGCGCTCGGCGACCAATGCCGACGTCGCCGCCGGCTACGGCAAGGTGCTGGTGGTGTCGTGCGGCCTCGAGGCCCCGCAGAGCCCCTTGGGCCCCACCCTGCCGCAGGCATTGAACGCCATCGGGAAGGGCGGCACGCCGTTGCTGATCGAAGCCGACGCGCAGGCCCTGCAGGCTTTCGGTGCCAACATGCTGCTGGATTCCACCCGCCGGCCCTCCGTGGCGGCGGGCCGGCGGCAGGCCAAGGAGCTGGCAGACACTGTGCGGCGGTTCTGGGAAGACTAAGAGGCTTAGCGGGCGTCCCGGTGGACGTCGGCGTCCATCTGTGAGCCCGGTTCGATCACCACGCCGTCTTCGCGCTGTTCCACTCCGTCTGTCTGGGGCATCGGGTTTCCGGCGGGGGAAGAGGCCGAACCGGCGCCCGCTGCCTCGGCCTTTTCCCGCTCGCTGATGTGCTTGACGAGGTACTCAAGTTCGTCGCTGTACTGCTGCAGCCGGTCGGAACGGGACTCGCTGGCCAGGGCGAGGACCAGCTCGGTCTGGCGTGCGCGCAGCTGGGCGATAGTGGGCTGGGATTCGTTGGTGTCCATGCTTCATCCTATCGAGACCCTTGCCCCCGGTTGCCGGGGCCGGCAAGGGCTAGTGTTCGCCGGTGTTCCGACGGGGTTGGCGGGCAGTGCCGGTTTCACGGTCCCTGCCGTCTTCACGGCTGTCCGCTGCCCGGCGCCGGCTCACATCGGCGCTGTAGGGGGCACGCGGCCGGGCCGGAAGTTGGTCGATGAGCTCGTTAGCGGCGTGGGCAAGGATGTCCCGCTGGAGCGGAGGCAGGGAGAGTGAACCGTTGATGTAGGCGTCAACCTCGTATTCGCCGGCCGCTCCGCCGATGCTGAAGTACTTCATCCATACCTCGGCCACGCTTAGCCGGGCGTCGTCCAGTGCCTTCTTGAGCAACTTCCGTTGCTCCGGCTCAACCGCCTCGATGTCCATCTTCTGCCCCTAGCCGCATTGGTTGGTACCGGGACTGGTGATGACCCGCCCGCCAAACGCCGGCAGGGACCGCCAGCCGGCGGCTTCGGCTCCCATACTATTACTAAGTTTGCTTATAAGTTGTCCCCTGCGATAGGTTTCACATACTGGCCCGGGGCCGCCATAAGAGGCGGCCCACCCATATTCCGGGCCTGATATGCGGAGGTGAATATGTTCTTTCATAAGCAAGAACTTCAATTCAAGGCGACACCGGACAAGCCGGATGCCGTCTACGCGCGCAAGCTTCAGGAAGTGCTCGGCGGACAATACGGTGAAATCACCGTAGCAATGCAGTACGGATTCCAGTCCTGGAACTCCCACCTGCCCGGTAAGTACCGTGACCTGCTCTACGGCATCGCAGCCGAAGAAATGGGCCACGTGGAAATGCTGGCCATCATGATTGCCCAGCTGCTCGAAAAGGCACCCCTGGGGATCACGGACGACGCCGTACAGTCGGATCCGACCATTGCAGCTGTGGTGGGCGGCATGGACGTGCAGCACGCCATTGTTGCCGGTGCCGGCGCCCGTCCCGTGGACAGCAACGGCAACCCGTGGACGGCCGGTTACGTCACGGCCAGCGGCAACCTGCTGGCCGACTTCACGTCCAACGCCAATGCGGAAATGCAGGGCCGCCTCGCGGTTGCCCGCCTCTACCACATGACCGATGACAAGGGTGTGCGGGACCTGCTCTCCTTCCTCCTGGCCCGCGACACCATGCACCAGAACATGTGGACCGCTGCCGCCAAGGAACTTCAGGAAGAGGGCCACGAGCTGCTTCCGGTGCCCAGCAACTTCCCGATCAAGAAGGAAGAGCGCGAAGTGTCCTACCAGTACCTGAACTTCTCCGATGGCAAGCACGCCTCCGAGGGCTCCTGGGCTTCCGGTCCCACCCCGGACGGCAAGGGCGAGTTCAGCTACCACGAAGGGCCGACGACGACGGCTCCCATGCCGGACGTCACCCGTCCGGACGCCCGTTACTACGGCACCACCGACATCCCCAATGTCGTGGAGAAGGTTGCCGGTACGGTTCAGGACAAGCTGAACCGCGAGTAACTTCGTAAACAGGAAATGCCCGGACGCCGTCGGCGTCCGGGCATTTTTCGTGGTGCAAAGCGGGTAATTACTGCCGGAAATGCGTGGTGGCTTCAGCCTCCGAAACCGCCGCCACCACCCGCTCGGCGATTCGCCGCAGTTTGATATTCCTGCTGCCGGAAGCCGACACCAGTATGTTGAAGGCTTCGTCCTGGCTGCATCGGTTCTGGGCCATCACGATTCCGACGGCCAGATCGATGACGGTCCTGGAATCCATGGCGGCACGCAGGTCCGAGGCGTGCTCGCTTTCGGCGGCCAGGCGGGCGGCCAGGCGGACGGGCTTGTTGATGCGGCCCGCGTAGTCCTGGACCTGCTCGATCGTTGCAGCGTCGAAGTGCCCCGGCCGGGTGCTGTACAGGCTGAGAGTCGCCATGCCCTCCGTTTCGAGGTCCAGCGGAAGGGCCAGGACCGACCGCATGCCGGCCTGCTGCACCATGGACACGTACTGCTCCCACCGCTTTTCCCTGTGCAGATCCGGGATGTAGACCGGAGTCCGTTCCTGGATCACGGTCAAGCAGGGACCGTCAGTGAATTCATACTGCAGGTCGTCCAGGGTGGCGGCGGGTGAGCCGCTGTAGGCCGCGCGGACCGGTTTGCGGTCCCGGGTAATGGTCATGGCGCATTCGAGCGGGCTCACCGGAATGGAAAACGCCCGGGCCGTCAGAAGGGCCAGTTCATGAAGAAACTCCTGAACCGTGAGATGAGAAAGCGTCAGGTCATGCAACCGTTCCACGAGGAAAAGGTCCAGGTCATCTGCCGTGTTTTTCCGGTCTTCAGCCGACCGGCCCGTGGGGGTTTCCACTGGAGCACCTACGTTTTGTGCATCCGCTCTTATTCCGGTCATTCCTATTTTTTACACCATCCAGCCGCGGTAAGTTTGCTTGCCATTTGATGTTCAATGTCGGGGGCTCCGTTCCTATTCCCGAAGGCTAGGGGCCGGCGTTTTCGCGGGACGTGATGGCGAAGCCGGGAGACTGCAGCTCGGTGAAGTTCCCGACGCTGGCGCGGACGGTGCACTGCGGCGAGATCTGCAGCGCCGTGACCGTGAGCCCCGTACCGTCCACCGCCAACGCCCCGCCGCATCCGTCCGAGAACCGCAGCCCCTCCTCGCCGCCTGTCACTGCCGTCAGCATCTGCGACGGCTGGCCGGACGCCGGGCTGACATAGAGCGGGTTCAGCTCGTCGGCACCGCTGGCCCACACCGGAACCAGGGTGATGGTCAACGGGCTGGGCGTCACGACGCGGGCCGCAGTCCGCACCTCCACGTCCATCAGGCGCTGGACCGGGTACGCGGTGCTCTTGACCTCCGCATCGTGCGTGGCCGCCGTCGTCGCGTCGGATCCGGACTGCAGCCACGCGTCGAGGGCCTCCTGGTCCTCCGGTGCGACCGATACCGTCGCCGTAACGTCCACGGAGCCGCCGGCCGGAATCTCCAGGCCGGAGAGCTTCCATCCGCAGTCGGCATCCAGGCCGGTTACCGACGCCTGGTTCCGCTTCACTTCGGCCCCCTCCCAGGTGACGGCCGGGCAATCGCTTCCCTCGGCCAAGCCGGGAATGACTTCGAGGAAATCACCGGACAACGGTGCCTTCTGCGCTGCATACCCCACCGTCAAGCGGGTCTCGCCGGAGGAGGGTTCAAAGGTGGCGTCCCGGGAAATCGTCAAACCGGTGGGCAGGGTGGCATCCTGCAGGCGCGCTGAAAGCCGTTCCCCGGCCGCCGGCTCCTCCTCCTTGGGGCCGTCGCCGGGGGCCAGGACAACGAACCCCACGACCATCGCTGCGACCAACACAACCGCACCGCCGATCAGGAACAGGGCCTTGCGGGTCCGCCAGAACGGGGCGGCTTCGGTCTCCTCGGACTGGGTCTCGGCGACCGGACGTACTTCACGGCGTGGCATCGCGCGCACAATGGTCGCGTTGCCCGCCTCCCCGAGTTCCGGGACCGCCAGGTCCGCATCCGACGGCGGGGCGGCCGACAGGGCGGTGAGCTCGTCGTCGGTGAAGGCGCCGCGGACCATGGTGGCGGGCCGTTCGACGTCGTCGAATTCCGCCGGAGCCTCGCCCCGGTCCAGGGGGGCGCTTCCGGTGAGGCGGGGTGCCAGGCGCCGGAGGGTTGCCGCCGCCTCCGCCGCGGCGGGCCGTCGGGCTGGATCCTTGGCCAGCAAGGTCTCCAGAACCCGCCACACCTCGTCGTCCACCGGAATCCGCGGGGGACGGGAGGACACATGGCGGTACGCAACGGTGAAGTCAGTGCCCGGTCCGGCGAAGGGTGTGCGGCCGGCCAGGAGTTCGTACAGCAGGACGCCGGCGGAGTACACATCGCCGGCCGGGCCGGACCTGCCGGAGGTGATGAGTTCCGGCGGCATGTACTGCGGGGTGCCGATGAGGCCGGTGGTCTGGCGGATCCGTTCGCCCACGACGTCGGAGATGCCGAAGTCGGACACCCTCACCTGTCCGGGTGTCCATTCGGCCCAGGGACGGGTGAGGAGCACATTGTCGGGTTTGATGTCGCGGTGCGTGACACCTCGGGAATGGGCGAACGACAAGGCATCGAAGACTTCGGCAGCGACATTCAGCGCGTCTGCGGGGGGAAGCGGGCCGGCGTTCGCAACGGCGTCGCGCAGTGACCCGCCGGCAACGTAGTCCATCACGATGGCCAGGCGGGCACCCTCCACCACCATGTCGCGCACCGTAACAATGGCGGAGTTCTGCAGCTCAAGCAGCACGGACCGCTCCCGGACAAACCGCTCCACAATCGAAGGATCGTCGGCATGTTCCGGCCGCAGGACCTTGGCGGCATACGTGCCGCCGTCGGCGGAGGTCACGGTCCAGACTTCGCCGACGGCGCCGGAACCCACCCGCTCGCCGAAGCGGTAGGACGCGCCCAGCGCCTGTCCCGTCTGTGCGAATTGCATCCCGTACTCCCCAACGCCGCTGATCTGATTTTCCCGGGACCCGTGAGGGCCTTCCTGCATCCTAGGCGGTCACCGCCGCGGAACCCTCCTCGGGGCTGATTGACTGGATCAGTGCCATTTGTCCGCCCACGCCGATATAGCCGCGGCCGGTGGTGATCGCGACGGGTGCCTTGCGCGGGAGTGTTCCCCCGAGCAGTTCGCCGTCGTAATCCACGTCAGGCTGCAGCAGCACCCCGAGCCGGGATTTGCGCAGCGTCTTGGTCCAGTGGCTGTACAGGCTGCGGAGGTCCGCCGAGCGGCCTGCCGCAATGACGCAGACTCCCGGCTGCGCGGAGGCGAGCAGTCCCGTAATGGACTGGTCCGCATCGTCCACGCGTTCGGCGTCGTCGATCAGCAGGAACACCGGGGTGCGCTCGAGCCGCAGGGAAGCCAGCAGTGCCGGCACCTCGTCGGCCCCTACCGCCACCCGGTCGAGATCGGCGGTGGCCAGCGGGGAGCGGCGGTCACAGATGCCCCAGACCTTCGCCGGGCCCTGGGAGGAGGAGGCTCCCTGCAGGGCGGCGGCCAAGGCGAGCAGCAACGTTGACTTGCCCGACCGGGCCGAGCCGGCGATCAGTGCGTGCTCACCTTCGTAGATTTCCAGATAGGCAGGTGCGAAGTCCGCTTCCCGCATACCCACCGGGACGAGCCAGGGTTCGGAATCCAGCCGCGGGGCCACCTCCAGTTCCGAGAGCGTGATGTTGGCGGGCAGGCGGCGGATTGCCGGGGTCTTGGCCGGGGCTTCGGCCCAGCCCTGCCGCACCACGTCGACGGCGGCTTCGAGGCCGATACCGGGCGTGGCCACATGCATCTGCAGTTTCGTGCGGGGATCCACGCAGCGGCCCGGAAGTTCGGCGGGGATCTGCTTGCCCCGCACGCCGAGCGAGGAGTAGTCGTAGGTGTCCGCGAGGCGGAAGAGCCACCGCTGCAGTGTCACCTCGTTCATGGCGGTGGGAATTGCTTTGGCCCGGGTGGTGGACACCGCAAAGGAGAGTCCGAGGGCGGGACCGTCCGCGTATGCGCGGAACAGGATGTCCAGCAGCTGCTGGCCCTCGTAGTCCTGGAATTCGTCGCGGAGCGAGGCCAGGCCGTCCAGCAGCACCACGGTGCGGCGGTGTCCGTCCGGGTCCGCGCGGCGGCGTTCCAGCTCCGTGCTGAGGTGCCGCAGGAAGCGGGCCTGCTGTTCCTTGGCGCCGCCGCCGGTGCCCACATACGCCGTCGTATGCGGCAGGCGTGCCAGCGGCTCAAGCCCGCGGGAGCCCATGTCCAGGATCATCAGGTCCAGGTCTGCCGGATCGGTGTCCTTGGCCAGGGCCAGGGCGATGGAGGCAAGCGTGGTGGTGGTGCCGGAGCCGGCCACGCCCATCAGCATCAGGTTTCCGATCGACATGTCCCATCCCGCCGCGGACTGGCGCTGCAGCTCCGGTTCGTCCATCAGCGTCACCATGACAGTGGAACCGCGGACACCGCCCACCCGCGGGAGGATCCGGGTTTCGGGGCCGGCAGGTGCCTCGGCTTCTTCCGCGTCTTCCGGTTCGGCGCGGAAGCCTTCCAGCTCCACCCGCTGGCCGAGGGCCTCCGGCCAGACCTGCCGCGGCGGGGCGTATCCTGCCTCGGTGTTGGCTTCGACAACGGCCTCGATCAGGAGATCCAGGTCATTCTCGTCGGACACCTCGGACCGGGACGGTGCCGCCGCGGGAGCGGGGACACCGAACTGGCGGATTTCACGCACGTCCACCGATGCTCCGCCGCCGAGCTGGGCCCGGCCGGTCACCAGCGCTGTCTGTACGGGCGTGATGTCGTCCTGGCCGAGCTTCACAAAGGCGCGGCCCATCTGGGCGCGGCCGATCGCTGAGGCAGCGGGCACCCCGATGACGTTGTTGGAGTCCTCGCGGCTCTGCACGCGCAGGGCCACCCTCAGGTTCGTATTGGCGAGGATGTCATCATTGACGACGCCGGCAGGGCGCTGGGTTGCCAGGATCATGTGCACGCCCAGGGTTCGGCCCACGGCACCCACGCTGACGAGTGCCTTGAGGACGTCGGGGAAATCCTTGGCCAGCATCGCGAACTCGTCAATTACAAGCAGCAGCCGGGGCATGGGCTCGGCCGGGTTCGTGGCCAGGTACGCGTTGAGGTTGTCGATACCCTCTCCGGCCGCCGCGAACACCCGCTGGCGGCGCTCCATCTCCGCTTCCAGGGCCAAAAGGGCGCGGTCGGCCAGCTGCTCGTCCAGGTTGGAGATGGTGCCGATCGTGTGCGGCAGGCGTTCACAGGCCTTGAAGGCAGCCCCGCCCTTGAAGTCGATCAGGATGAAGTTCAGGCGCGTCGGGTCGTTGCGGGCGGCGAGGCCGGCCACCAGGGAGCGCAGGAATTCGGACTTGCCGGAGCCGGTGGTGCCGCCCACCAGCCCGTGCGGGCCGTCCTTGACCAGGTCCAGGCTGAGATCCCCGTTTTCGCCGGTGCCGATGGGGGTGGAGATGCCCGGGGAGGTCTGCCACAGCCGGCGGATGGCGGCCGCATCGGGCCGTTCGTAGCCCAGCAGCGCGGGCAGCCGCACGAGGGAGGGCAGCGAGGCGCCCGGGACGCTCAGCTCCGGGTCGTCGAAGTGCGCTACGCGCATGGCGCACCGCAGCGCTTCCTCCCGGTCCAGGCCCGCCAGGATGATGTCCTCCACCCGGGTCAGGTCCTCCGGCTGCTCCAGCGTGGCCGCCGAATCCTCGCCCACCCGGATGATCGTGGTGCAGGAGGCCGGCAGCTGCTCTTCGGAGGTGGCGATGACGATGCCGGCCACCCTGGATGACTGCTGCTGCGAGGTGAAACGCGACCCGGACTCCGAGCGGCCCATTCCGAGCAGTGCGCGTGCCGGCGCGTCCCGGCCTTCGGTCAGGACCTCGGAGTCCAGCACCACCAGCAGCGCCGGTGTGGGCAGTTCCTCGACCGAGTCCTTCATTGTGCGCAGCATGGCCACGCTTGACTCGCGGTGGGCAGACATCCAGCGCTGGCCGGTGCTGCTGCCCGCCTGCCGGGTGTGGGGCAGCCACGACGCCCATTCCCATTCATCTGCCCGGCCGGGGTCGCAGAAGACGCCGATGGTCAGGTCCGCCGGGCCCACGTGGACGGCTGCCTGCGCCAGCAGGGAACGCGCAAGCGCGAGGGCACCCTCACGCGGGCCCACCATGCCCACCACCCCGGCGTTGCTCAGGTCCACCAGGACGGGCGCGGCAAGCAGCCGCGCGGCGGCGAGGGAGTCCTTGACCTTGGGATCGAGCCGGGGCGCTGCGTTGCGGTCCACCTCCGGCTTCCAGGGGACGTCACCGGTGCCGGCGTGCAGGGCCAGGAAATCATCCGACTCGGCACGGCGCTGCCACAAGGAGGTGGCCGGAAGGGCCGGGCGCCGCAGCACGGTGGCCGGATCCGGGATCATCTGGTGGCGACGGGCGGTCTCCGCCTCGGCAGCCGTACGGATCTGCTGTTCGAACTCTTCCAGCGCCCCGTTGAAGCGCTCTTCCTCTTCCTTGACGCCGCGGTCATGCCGCCGCTTCTGCTCGAACCACATGCCGATGGCCATGACCGGGCTCAGCAAGGCAAACAGGGCGAAGCGCATGCTTCCCAGAACCATCACCATCGCGCCCGCCATCACCAGCGGTGCCAGCACCGTGATATAGCTGAATTTGTTCGCCGGGGGCACGTCCTGACGGGTCGGCGGGACCAGGGGGTCGCCCTCCGGCGCCTTCCCGGGACGGGGCGGCCGGTTAAAGGGCGCGGTTCCCGCCGGGGTGAGGTTGTGCAGGGTGCCGGGCGCCGGTGCGGGACTTTCGTCCAGGCTCTTGCGCAGGAGCAGCACCGTGCCGCCGGCCGTGACCGTAGCGGTGTCCTCAACCAGGATCCCGTCTTCACCGACCTTTTCGCCGTTGACCAGCGTGCCGTTGGTAGAGCCGCAGTCCACTACCCGCAGCCCTTCTTCCTCCCTGCGCAGACGGCAATGGTCCCAGGAGGCACTGTCTGCAGGAAGGGTGAGATCTGCATGCGGAGAGCGCCCAATGAGCATCTCGCGTCCCTGCGGCACTTCGATCACACTGCCGGCACGCTGGCCCCCGGCGAGGGTGACACTCCAGCCGCGCACCCGAGCAGGCGCCGGCCAGGGTGCCCGGGAAATGCGGCTGCCTTCCAGGAGAACCAATTCCGAGACGGGCGTGGAGGCGCGCACCTCGGACTCGTCAACGAACACTGCCTCGCCGGGGGCGAGGCGGGGCCCGCCCGCCGTCTCCACGAGATCCGCCAACGTAGTGGCCGGCGCAGCGTGCGCCACCTCGCACTCGAAGCGGCTCTCGTCCAAATCGATCAGCACACGCACCGGGGCGGTCCTTCCATGGTGGAACAGTGGCCCGTCCATTGAGGGACCGGGCAGGGTCGTTAGGGAGTTGCCGGAGCAGGTACCCAGACGAGGCGGGGAGCCTCGCCATCGGCAGGCCGCAGCCCGAGGTCCTGGGGAGAGGCATAGACCGGGACCGCCGAAACGGCCAGGGCATCGGACTGCGAGAAGTCCAGCGCGGAACCGGCCATGCCCTCGCCCGGGCCGAAGGACATGGTGCGCAGCATTGCACCGACTTCCGCCGGATCACTGCTTTCGGCGGCAGCAGCCGCCCGTACGAGGGCGACGACGGCGTCGTGGCTGGCGGTGTCGGCTGCCCAGGCGTCCCCGGAGAACGGGGCATCAACCGTGAGGTTGTGGACCGTGGACTCACCGGCAGCCAGACGTACAGCGGACAGGAAGGCAGACATGCCCCGGCCCTGGGCGTCCTGCCGCAGGGCGGTCCCGTCGCCGTGCGCCGGGGCAATCGTGACCAGCTGCGCGGAGGCGCTTCCGTCAAGCTCGGTTAGCGCGGTGGCAAAAGCAGGCGCGGCGGCCCCGTCCGGAAGGATCAGGGGGACGGAAACACTGCGGGACTGCAGTGCCTGGACCAGCCGTGCCAGCCGCTGGGGGGTGGCGGCCGAAACGACAACCGCATCTGCAGGCTCGGCAACATTCATGGCCTCGGTGCCTTCGGGAGCATCCTCGGGAAGGGGGAGCGGCTGGTCGCCGGTCTGCACGGCGGCGTCCTGGGCCAGGGCCATGATGTCCTCGTAGTCCCCGAGGTTGAACGTTTGTGCCGGCTGCACCGATGCGGGGACGGGCCCGCCGTCGTTCACGAGCAGCACCCGGCTCTTGCCTGCCAGCGCGGCGCCCAAGGCGCCTTCGACGGAGGCGGCGGACGGTTTCGTGGTCCAGGTGGAAGGAGCCGGGTCCGCCGGTGCGGCGTACGGAAGAATCGCCGGGAGGCCGAGCTCCTCGGCGGCCTTCGCCGCAGCCGCCGCCTGCGGTCCGGTGCTCGCCACGACAATGCCGGAGACCCCCTGGTCGGCCAGCGCGCGGACTGCGGCGCGGGCGCCGTCCTCGGTTCCGCCGTCGTTCTCGGTGGGGAGGGCGACGGCGGCGCCGTCCTGGGCAAAGCGGTGAGCGGCGACGACGGCGCCCTGCGCCGCGCGGTTGTACTCCGAGCCGGGCTCGCCGGAGGATCCGAACGTCATGACGACGCCGATTGAGAAGTCCCCCGGCAGGCCGTCGGCGTCCAGCGACACGGGAACCGTGGCCGCCACCGGGTCCGGCTTGGGCGCTTCCTTAGGGCGGTGCAGGGTGGTGGCCAGCACGATTGCCGCCGCGGCAACCACCACCACCCCGGCAATGATCAGGGTCAGGAGCTTGGTTCGGGAGTTCATTCGCCGCCGCCGATCGTCAGCGTGTACAGGGTCTGCGAGGTTGCGCCGTTGGGCACCTCGAGGTGGAACGCGGGCAGCTCGTCCACGGCCGTGAGCGAGGCCTTGAACTGGGCCTGCCGCAGCAACAGCCCGGCCACATCCTGGGAGCGGATATTGGCGTAGCCTTCGGCATTCTGCGCGGCAAGGGCCAGCTGGTAGTCGGCGGTGTCCGCCTTCGCAGCGTTGGTGGCCATGGAGCCGAGCAGACCCGAGCCGTTGACGGAGCGGTCGCCCAGATCCAGCATCACCTTGTTCAGGCTGGAGGACAGGAGGGCATTGGCACCCTCAACGTCCCGCGTGGAGCCGGTGGTGGTGGACGCGATGCTCGCCAACGCCGATTCGGTGCTCTCGGACAGGGCTGCGGCCAGCGCATCGCCCTCCTCGTTCAGCTCGCCGCGCTGCTTGTCCACGGTTCCCTTGGCGTCGTCCACAACCTCGTCGGAGGTGGACTTAAGGCCGGCGATGGAGCGGTTGAAGGCGGTGGTGACGTTCTTGGTGCTCTCGTCGCCGATGTCGGTGACCTTGCGGGTCTGGGTGTCGATGGCCTTGCGCACTTCGCCTTCAGTATCCTCGGAAACGTCGGCCAAGGCCTTTTCGACGCCGTCGCGGAGCTCGTCCTGCCGGGTCTTTACGCTCAGCAGGTTCTTCTGAACGTCGTCGGAAGCTTCTACAGCGTCGCTAAGCGTTCTTTTCAGTCTTTCGAGGCCGATCCTGGTGCCGGTGGCGACACCGTCGAGGTCGTTCACGGCCTGGGTAACTGCCTCAAGCTCGGTATCGAAGCCGTCAATGGATGCGTCCAAGGCCGTGAATGCCTGGTTGATGGCCTGGTCCGGATTGGTGGTGTCAGTGAGCTTCAAAACCTCCGCCCAGGCTGCGTCCTGGCCGGTGAGGCGGTCATCCAACGGTTCCTGGAACCCGAACGGAGGCGTCAGCTCCTCGGCAGGGTTGCCCTCGTCATCTGTTTCGTCGCACGGAACGGAGGTCAGGTAGGAGCGGAGACGCTCAGCATCCCTGACGGACAGCTCGCCATCTCGGGGCTCTTCACGGGCTATCCGGCACAGCTCATCGGCAAGTGCCTGGTTTTGGTCCGTCATGGAACCGTCCAGCGGCAACCCCGCGGTAAGTTCCCCCTGCGCATCCTCCGCAAGAGTGCTGATTCCGGCCAAGTTGTTCCGCAGGCCGTCAATACTGCTGCGTGCAGCCGCGGACGCATCGCGGGTGGTATCCACGGATGACTGGGCCGACGCCTCAGCGTCCGCAATGGCACTCCGCACCTTGGCCAAAGCAGTCTTGTAGTCCTCAGGGGTTTCCGGTCCGTCGAGGATCGCTGTGAGCTGGGCCTGCGCCTCACCCAGGGTAGCTGCGGAGGATTCGTGGTTCGAAATGGCTGCTTCGACCACCTTCGGCTCAAGCTTATCCACGAGTTTTGCGCCTTCTGTGGCCAGGCCGGCAAGCGCTCCGCCGATAATCACCTCGGAGTCGAAGAGGGAGCAGGTCATGGAGACGGCCTCGCGGCGCTTCTCCGCGACATCCGTCCGTTCCGCTTCGCAGATCTCCGCGGAGGGTTTCTCGGGGCCGATGGCGGTTGTGAGTTCACCGGCCACGAAGTTGCGGCAGTCCGCGCTCACCGTCGCATAGGCGTCCAGCTGCGAGGCCATGGTCAGGATGCTGCCGTACACGGTGGCGGACTGCTGGGGTTTGGCCACGGTGGCCTCGCAACCCTCGTTGGTGACCGTCACAGTGGGCGGCACTGCGCTGGTGTCGCCCAGCATCGAATCCACGGCCGCAACGGTCTGCTGCAGCTGGGACATGGTGACCGACTCGGTGCCCTTGGTGGAGGCTTCCAGATCGCCGCCCAGGACCGTCAGCTGGTCTTTCAGGCTGGCCATGGTTGCTGCCAGCGATTCGGAGTTGTTGCTGAGCTCCTCCGCGGTTCGGACACCCAGGGTCTGCGACGTTTCCTGCAGGTTCCTGCGGACTTCGGTGATGGTGGACCCGGCCTTGATCAGGACGGTGTTGACGTCCGCCACCAGATCGATGGTGCGGCGCTGCAGATCCATTTCCGAGCCGGCACCGGAGGAGAAGGCCGCGGCAACCACGCCGTCCGCGGTCATGTCCGTATTGAGGCCGGGCTGAACAGCCACTTCAATGGCGGGCACCTGGAAATTTTTGACGTCGGCGACGAGGCGCAGGGTGGCGCTGGCGCCGGAACGCGGCGGAGCCAGCACGGTGGCCCACTGCACCACGGTCGCACCGTCCTCGGTGCTGCTCAGGACGCCGTTGGTGCCGGTGGCACCGTCCGCGGAACCGGGGGTGATGTCATCAGCCCGCACCCCGGGGAGGGTGGTGGACGCAGCGACGGTGAGGGGTGCTCCCACGAGCGTGGTTTCGGAGAGTTTCCGGCCGGCGGCGTCGTACTCGATGACCTGGGGTTTGACCGTGAGGTTCTCCAACGTCAGATCGATTTCGACCGGCCCGGAGTGACCCTCGAGCTCGGCAAGGTCCGAACCGGACTCCTCGCCGGCACGGTATTGCAGGCTTACCCGTACGGGCAGCTCGCCGACCGTCTCGTCGGTGTTGTACTGCGTATCCGCAGCCGAGGAACTGCCGTCAGCAGCGACCGAGATGGTGGTGCCTTCGATGGTTTCCACGCCGGCAGCCTTCGACAGGTCCACCCGGACGTTCTGCAGGAGCTTGACCGGGTTGGATACCGGCTCCGGCTCGGGCTCCTGGGTGCAGGATGTGGTGGCGATCAGCCCCACAGCGATCAGAACGGCACCCAGCCGCCGGCGGGGTGCGTCGCTGCGCCCCGGTTTCTGCATGAGTGTATTAGGTCGTCCAGGCATGGTGAATCGTCCCCCTGTTGCGTTCGCTGTGCCTTGAGCATCATAAGGGGTACGGCAAAGAAAATCTGCTAATCATTGCTACCGCCCATATAAACCGGCCCGTACTGCCTATAATCAGTCCACTTATGATGTTGGCTTTAGTGGCGTTTATTGGTATGGTCACGACCGTCCGGTCGCCGGCGCTTTCCTGCCCGGCGGAAAAGCATGTTGTCTCTAGAGGGGGAATTCTTAATGTCACGTGTGTTGTCTACCGAGCAGGCGAAGTCTGCAATCGGCCAGGTCCAGTCCATCATCAACGGCGGTTTCACCGATCAGATCTCCGCGCTTGATGCGCAGGGCAAGATCCTGTCGGACCCGAACGTCTGGGACGGCCCGCTGGCCTCGCAGTTCCGCGGTTCAACGTGGCCGGAAACCAAGGCGGCCCTGGATAAGGCCCGGGAGGAGCTCGAACAGCTGCGTAACCAGCTCCAGCAGATCTCGGACAACATCTTCTCCGCGGGCGGCGGCGCCTAGACCGCCCACAACGCCGGCAATGGCCGGGCAGTGGCTGACCGAAAGGGTGCCACCGCTCGGCCGTTGCAGGCCTCGGTGCCGGAAACCCGGTACCGCTTTTAGTTTTCTGCCCGCTGCTGCGGGCCGCACCCACCGTTGTCGCTCCCGTGCGGGCGTACCGGTGTTGGTGGTTCTTCTATTCCAGTTCTTGTTCAGTGGGGGGCGCTGATTATGTCTGATGTTGATATTGAATTAGTCGAAATGCCAATGTTGCCGGCTGACACAGCTCACCGCGGACGATTCAGCTACGTCCATGCGGAGATGATGCAACGGGCATTCAAGGCCGCCGCTGACGATCTGGAACAGTCAAAATATTCGCGCGTTACCTCAGTCACCCATGCGATAGCGGATTTCAAGGGAATCTTCTCCGAGATGTTCCGGAGAAACACCACAACGGCATACACGGACGCCCACGAGCTGGAGCGGGCCCTGCGGAAAGTAGCCGAGTACATAGGAACCTTTATCCACTTCGCCCACGAAGAGGATGCGCGCCGCACGAAGGCCAACGAGTGGGTCCGCGAATACAAATCCCGTAACGGCTGGGAAAAGTTCTGGGACGAGCGCTTCGGTGTGGACGATATGCCGGATATGGTGCCGGGCAAAGCACCACAATTTGCCCCCTACATTCCTCTCATCGCATATCGGGAGGGCGGCCAGGGCCAAGGCAATGGCGCTGGAGCCGGGGGAGGGACCTCCTCCGCTCGACCCGATAACCTGCGGTCCTTCGCAGCCGAGTCCCGCGCGCTCGACGCCGGATTGCATTCCGACATATCGCGCCTTCAAGGGTACCTGGCCACATTCAGGGGGGTCTGCTCTTGGGCAACCCTCGACGCTGACGGAGTCCTCCTTTCCTACAAGGAGTATCTGGACGCCAACGAGAACGATGCCCGGTGGGCAGGCGTCCTGGCAGACGCTTTCGCCTCTGCCGGGAGCAACGCGGACGTCTCGACTCTCTCGGATGCTGCCTTGGAGGCAGCACTCGCCGCCGCCGGGGTGGACGCGAACCGCCAGGCCCTGGAGATCGATGCACCCACCGCTTCGGGTGCAAAACCGACCACCGGTTACGCCAATGACCCGGTAAATACGGCCACGGGCAACTTCATCGAACCGGAAACGGACCTGGGCTTCGCGGGAACAGCGTCGAACCTGGTGCTTTCCCGGATGTACAACTCGCTGGCCTCAGGCCTGGAAACCCCGGGTGTATTCGGGCCGGGCTGGGCGTCCGTCCTGGACCAGCACCTGGTGCTCTCGGACGAGGGCTGCCGCTGGGTACTGGCCGACGGACGCGCCGTGGACTTCCCCCGGGACGGCGAGGCCTGGGGCCGCGCGGTGGGGGAGAATTACTGGCTGACCCGCGAGCCCGCCGCCGCACCCGCATTCACCGAACTGGCCTCCGTACCCGAAGGCAGTACCGATCTGCTCGTGGTCCGGGACAACCAAGGCTCCTGGTGGGCCTACACCCCGGCCGGAGCCTGGCTCGGGACCGGGTCCGGTCCCGGCCGGACAGTGTCCGTGCACAGGGAAAACACCGAAGACGACGGCACCGGCCAGGTGACCCGCCTCTCCCACGTGCGCGGCCGGTTCCTGGACATCGACTACGTCAACGGCCTCGCCGCCGTCGTCCGTGCCTCCGACGGACGCCGGGTGGAATACGGGTACGACGACGCCGGCCGGCTGGTCTCGGTGACCACCGAAACGGGAACCCGGACCTACCGCTGGAACGACGCCGGCCTGGTCGACGCCGTGTACTCCGCCGCCGGGGTGCTGGAAGCGGAGAACACCTACGACGAGCACGGCAGGGTGGTCCTGCAGGTCACCCAGCACGGCCGCCGGACCCGGTTCGCCTACCTGCCCGGCCGGGTCACCGTTGTCTCGGATGAGGACGGCACCCGCTCCAACTCCTGGATCGCGGACTCGAAGGGCCGTCTGGTCGGCGTGCTGGATTCCCACGACCACCGCCAGTCCATGGCCTACGACAAACACGGCAACCTGGTCTCGCTCACCGAACGCGATGGATCGGTCACCGTCCATGCCTACGACGAACGCGGCCGGAAAATCCGGACCGTCACCCCCGAGGGGGCGGACCTGACCTACGGGTGGGATGAGCAGGACCGGATCACCACTCTGGTGACCGAATCCGGATCCGTCGTCACGTATGAGTACGCAGACGATCTAAGCCGGGATCCCTCCGTGATCAGCGATCCGCTTGGCGGGCGCACGGAGCTCACCTGGCAGGACGGGCTTCTGACCAGGATCACCGACCCGGCCGGAGTGAGCGTCGAGTGCGAGTATGACGAATACGGCGATCTCATTGTCACCCGCAACGCACTTGGCGACACCTCGCAGATTCTTCGTGACTCCGCCGGGCGTCCGGTTGCAGCTGTCAGCCCGTCCGGAGCAGCAACCCGCTTCACATATGACGAGGCGGGCCTCCTGATCCGACGGGAGGACGCTGACGGCGCCGTCTGGTCCTTTGAACACGATTCTGCGGGTCGGGTCACCGCATCGGTTGCTCCCGACGGCGGTCGGACCGAACTGGAATACGCAGCCAACGGAGAACCGGTCCGGAGGATTGACCCCCTGGGCCGCAGCGTGGAACGCATCTTCGATGAACTCGGCAACGTCACCGCGGCAGTCCTGCCCGACGGCGCCCGCTGGGGTTTCACCCACGACACCCTCTCCCGCCTGACCGGCATCACCGACCCGGCCGGCCACGATTGGATCCGCGAATACGACAAGATCGGCAATCTCAGCGCCGTCGTCGACCCAACCGGCGTACGGACCGAGGCCGTCGCGGACCGGAAGACCGGTACCGCCACTCTGGCGGATGCGTTCGTGTCCTCCACCTATCGTTTCGACGAATATGGCCGTCCGGTGGAGGTCGAAGCTCCGGACGGGGCAGCGGAACTGACCACCTACGACGCGGCCGGGAATCCGGTGGAATTGGTCGATGGTGAAGGCGGGCTGACTCTCCTGGGCCGGGACGTAGCGGGGAGAATCACCTCGGTCACTTCCCCTTCGGGAGCGGTGACCCGCTATGAGTATGACGTCTGCGGGCGGCCTTGGAAGACCATTGACCCACTGGGTGCGGTCACCGAGCTGGCCTACGACGCCGACCAGCGCGTGGTTGCGCGCACACTTCCCACCGGCCAGGTGGAGACATTCGACTACGACGCCTGCGGCCGTCTGGTCCTACGTGTCACCCCCGGGAACGGAGCGGCCCGGTACGGGTACGACAAGGTCGGCCGGCTGAGTTTCTCCCAGGACCCCTGGTACGGAACCCGTCGGTTTAAATACAACACCGCCGGAGAACTGGTCGAAACGGTCAACGGTGTCGGCGGGCGCACCCGGTTCGAATACGATGTCCGCGGCCGGCTGACCCGCATTACCGATCCGATGGGCGGAGTCACCACCCGCACTTATACGGACACCGATAACGTCAGCTCCGTCACCGACCCGCTGGGCCGGGTCACCACGGCAACCTACGATCCGGCGGGACGCCAGCTGTCCCAGACGGATCCGGACGGGAACACCACCACCTGGACCTACGACGCAGCAGGGCGGGAGGCAAGCACCTCCCGCAACGGAAAACTGCTGGCCTCCATTAGCCGCGACCTGCAAAACCGCCGTGCGGTGATCAGCGACTACACCGGGCCGGACGGGCTGGTGGTCGAGCATGAACTCGGCTTCAACCGGCGTAACCAGCTGACCTCGCGCACCCGTGGCGGGCAGGGGATGTCCTGGGAATACGACGCCGACGGGAACCGTGTTGCGTTCACCGACGCCAACGGTACGACGACGACTTACGGCCGCGACGCCGTCGGGCGGGCGAAGACCGTCAGTAATTCTCAGCTGGGCGACGCAACGTTTGCCTACGACGCAGCGGGACACCCGATAGCAGCGACGGTAGGGGACCTGGTGCAGGAATGGGTCTACCGCAACGGCTACCTGTCTGAACACACCCGCCGCACGGACCGCTCAGCCGCGGAGGGCGGCGCGGATACCACCCTCGTCGGACGAGGCGAAGACGGCCGGATTACCGGACTGACCCGGGCTGGTGCCGTGACGCGGTACGGATATGACGGGGCGGGGCAACTGGTTGCTGCCTCCACAACGTACAGATCCAAGCAGTCTGCCGTTGCGGAATGGGAGTACGACGCCGGCGGGCGGCTGGTCCGTGAACGTACTTCCGCAGGGCTCCGGGTTTACGAGTATGACGCGGCCGGCCAACTGAAGTCGGTTGTCGACGCGGACGGGGCACGGACGGAATACGTCCATGACGGACTGGGCCGCCGGGTCCGGAATATTGGTCCTGATGGATCCTGGACTGAATATGCCTGGGGTGCCACAGGGTATCTGCAGGCGACCACCGAGCACGCTCCGGACGGGACATTGCGCGCGGAACACCGGATGTGGACGGACGCTTTGGGGGAACTCGCTTCCGTCGATGGTTGCCCGGTGTGGTGGGATACCGCCAACCCGGTGCCCACCTTGGCGGCCCTTGGAACGGAGCAGGTGCTTTCGCTGCCCGGTGGCGTTACGGGCTTCGGGGATGCCTGGATGAGCCCGGCGTGGCGTGCCGCCCGGCCCACCGATCAGGCTGATCCGTGGGCGGTGCTGGGCGCATCACCCATCCCCGAAGCAGGCTTCTCCATTGAGGGCAACGCGGCAGCCCCGATGTCCGGTCAGGGTGGGGCAACGGGACTGCTCGGTGTGCTGCCTGCGGGCGTCAGTCTGACCGGAAACGGGGGGCTGGACATTGCCGGCCTGGAATGGCTGGGCCGGCGTGCTTTTGACCCTGCGACACGTGGTTTCCTCTCGACAGATCCGTTGGTGCCCGTCCTGGGGGCCGGCTGGGACGGCAACCCCTACGCCTATGCAGGCAACAACCCGCTGAACGCCACGGACCCCACCGGGCTGCGTCCGCTCACGGACGAGCAACTGGCGGATTTCGCTAAAGCTAACCAGAGCATGCTCGCCGACCTCGGAGACTGGGCCGATGAGCATGCCGTGCTCATTGGCGTTGGACTGATCGTCCTCGGAGTCGCGCTGTCGTTAACCGGTGCAGGTACCGGGGCCGGCTTGATTTTGCTGAGTATGGCGGCCGGTGCCTCGACTGCTGCCGGAACGTCGCTGATCACCCAGAAACGGGATAAAGGAACAGTGGATTGGGGAGAGTTTGCTAAGGACACGGCAATCGGTGCCGCCTCCGGTTTCGCCTCCGGCGGTGCAGGTGCCGCCTTTAAGGCGGCTGGCGCCACCGCGGCGCCTGGCACGCTCATGTCCTCCAAACTGGCCCAGGACACAATGACGGGTATGGTCTCCGGGGCAGCAGACAATCTCCTGGATTACCAGTTCAACTACAACGGTGTGAGAACCCCGGAGGGGTACTTGCAGGCAGGCCTGACCGGCGCTGCAATCAGTGGTGCCGCAACCGTGGGCAGCGCCACAACGTCCGACAAACTGTTGCGCAGTGGAGGTATCACTCCGCCTCCGCCAGGGAGCTCTACTCTCCCCACACCAAGTGAGGTGCGATGGACAAACGGGATAACTGATGCCACGGACCGCGTCGCCAATGCTGCCGCCAGTGGAATAAACGAGTGGGCAAAGCCGCGGGAAGAAGACCTCAAGATTGAAGATGTCTGGGATGCTCAGATCGGAGGATTGCTAGGGGGTGGCGGTGGATGGGAACGTGTTCCTAGTGTGCCGTAAAATGCCGTAGGATCCGGGAGAGCAGCGGGAAAAGGTCCGCGGACTTCAGTCGCAAAGGACGATGAAATGAATGTGTCTCATGGACAGGCCAGCGGTGAGCCTGCCGAAGGAAACCGACAGAAACCGCAGACAAAGCTGCGTCCCGCCCGATTGATATTTCCTGTCCTTCTGCTTTTGTTTTTGGCCGCAGTCATGGTGGTCCCACGCATGGCCTCCCTATACGACCAGAGCCACCATACGCGGATTGAATGCACGGTGGTCGAAGCCGAGGGGGTGAAGGTATCCGGCCCCCGCAATGGTGGGGGCCCGTATGACCGGGTGTACATCACCACGTCGGAGTGCGGAAAACTTTTGTACGAGACCGGGATTACCGCTTCCAACCGTGACTCTGTGGCGGCGGAGTTGGAGCCGGGTGAAAAGTACTCGTTCGAAATCGGAGAGGTAGCGAAAACGTTCCGTTGGCTGATGAATCGGGTTGACGTAGCACCCGAAGTCTGGTCGTTTGAGGAGGTCGGCGCATAACCGGGACAACGCGGAACCGGGTGATTCGCACGTAGGAGTGCGGAAGATTTGGATTCAACACCGGAATTACCGCTTCTAACGGGGAAATCGGTGTGCCCGAGGGAAGGTGTGCGCGAGTCCGGTAAATTACCGTCCCGAGGTCGATCCGCGACGGGATTTCAGCGGAATGAAGACCGCGTAGAACGCACTCCAGCAGATCCAAAACACGGCTGAGATGCTCCGTTCAGAAAGTCCGGGGAACCTGCCCCGCCCCGCAGCCGCAATCCCCGATACTGCCGCTGTCACCACGATGAACCGGATCATCCGGCCGGGCACAGTCCAGGCAAGAAACCCCACCAGCGGGGTCCGCTGCAGCCCGGCTGCCCGTGCGTAGAGCTTGTACGGGACTCCCCGGGTGGGGCCCCGCAGCAAAGAAGCGGCCCCGGACTCGGCGACTTCCTGCTCCACCTCGCTGACCATGGCATCGGTGACCGCCGGAACTCTCACCAGCGCCTTACGCGAGGTGCCGGCGGCTACCTTATGGCCCCACCAATATGTCACTGTCCCTCCGGCCATTGCGCCGCCGAGGGCTGAGAGTGTGGTGCCGAGCGCGCGTTTCGGCCGGCGCAGCCCCACCCAGGACGTCCACATATCGGGGACCACAAAGAAGAAGGTCGCTTCCGCGAAGCCCCAGGCGCTGGCGATTCCGTGGTCCCGCATGGCATTCCCGAAGGATGATTTGCGCCGAGTTCTCATGTTTAGACTGTAATGAATGGTGAAGTGGAAATGCGGGATTGATCGCGGGTTGCTACCGGTTTCGCCGCCCGGCCCGCATTAGCGTATGAGTTACGGCAAAAACGGCGCAATGAATGGACGCTTTATATGAGCAACGGAACGGATAGGCGGGAAATTCCGCAGCGCAGCAGCCAATGGGCGGCAAAATCTGCAAATATTCTTGCGGCGGCAAAACTCACCCCCAATCAAATCTCTATCGGTTCCGTGGTATTCGCGGCAGTTGGCGCCGCTGCGCTGATCTGGTCGGCTCATACCGACGACGCCATAATCCGTGCTGTCCTTCTGGCCGCGGCTGCTGCCTGTATCCCGCTGCGGCTGTTGTTGAACATGCTCGACGGAATGCTGGCCGTGGAAAAGGGCATGAGATCACCGGTGGGCGATATCTACAATGAACTGCCGGACCGGATCTCAGATGTGCTGTTCCTGGGGGCAGCAGGCATCGCCACCGCCGGTCTCGTGACCGCCGACCGAGTCGATCTCGGGGTGACGCTGGGATTCCTTGCGGCGATACTCGCCCTACTCACCGCCTACATCCGCTGCCTCGGAGCATCCCTCGGTACGGGAAACTTCTTCGACGGGCCCTTGGCCAAACCGCACCGCATGTGGTTACTGATGATCGGCGTCCTGGCAAGCATCGCCGAACCATGGCTTCCCTGGTCGGAAGGGTGGGTACTGTTCGGCGCACTGGCGCTCATCGCGGTAGGGTCCCTGTTCACCTGTATGCGCCGCCTGCGCCGTGTCGGCGCCGCGCTGCGTGCCCGCAGCACGGACCTGCCGGCATGAACGTCGGCAGGGTTTCCCAGCGCAGCTTCGCGAAACTCATCAGCGCCTTCGCCGGTGCGCGCGTGGTGACTGCCGGCGGAGAATCCGAACTGGACCTACCCGAGCAGGCCATTTACTACGCCAACCATTCGAGCCATCTGGACTTCCTCACCATTTGGGCCGCACTGCCGGCGGAGCTTCAGCAGCGCGCCCGCCCGGTGGCTGCCAAGGACTACTGGGGCTCCGGGTGGCGCAAGGCTTTTGCCGAACGGATCTTCAACGCCTATCTGGTGGAACGCCACGGCTCCAGCAGCCGCCGGCAGCGCACGTCGGATTCGGGAGTCAGCCCCAGGGGGCAGGTGGAGGGCATGGCTGAGGTGCTCGCCGCCGGTGATTCGCTGATCATTTTCCCGGAGGGCACCCGAGGCGACGGCGATACCATCGCCGAATTCCACGGCGGACTGTACAAACTGGCTCGTCTCCACCCGGAGGTACCAGTGGTCCCCGTGACGCTCGCCAACCTCGGACGGATCCTTCCCAAAGGTGCGGTGATCCCGGTGCCTCACCTCTCCACGGTCATCTTCTGTGAGCCTCTCCGTCTGGATCCCGATGAGGACAAGCAGACGTTCCTGACCCGCGCCCGGCAGGTTCTCGTGGAAGGTCTGGCTGAGCATCAAGGCCCGCAACCTCTCCCGGGCGGGGGCGACCCGGGGCCTCGCAGCCAGGACCGGCAGGACAACCTATGAGCGGCTGGGAGCTGGGTTTGCTGGATTCGACGTCGCTGAAACTCCTCGGCGGCGCCGTCGTCGTTCTCGTTTTTGCCAGCGTGACCGCCCGGCTTCTGGGCCGCCGATCGGGCACCACGGCCACCATCGTGAACCTGAAGCAGCGCATCAACGCCTGGTGGTTGATGGTCGCACTGATAGGTGCCGTCCTGGCAGCCGGCGAGACTGTGACGATTGTGCTGTTTCTGCTGCTGTCGCTTCTGGCACTGCGCGAGTTCATCACCATCTCACCGACCGGACGCGGCGATCACAAAGTCCTCGTGTGGCTGGTGTTCATCATCCCCGCGGTGCACTACTGGTTCGTGTGGGAGCACTGGTACGGCATGTTCAGTGTGTTCATCCCGGTGTACGCCTTCCTCTTCCTGCCGGCGCGCAACGCACTCGCCGGGCAGACCACCGGGTTCCTGCAGCGGGCCGCGGCCATTCAGTGGGCCCTGATGGTCTGCGTCTACGCCATCAGTCACGCCCCGGCGCTCCTGCAGCTTCCGTTCGCCATGGAGGCAGGCCGTGATGCGGCCGAAGGGTCGGCGCCCGGGGCAGGCGGGGCTACCGGCGCGCATCTGCTGCTGTTCCTGCTGATCGTGGTGCAGGGCTCCGATGTGCTGCAGTACGTGTGGGGCAAGACGCTCGGGAAGCATCCGATCGCCCCGAGCGTGAGTCCCAACAAGACGTGGGAAGGCTTCATTGGGGGAGTGCTTTCGGCCACCGCCCTGGGGGCTGCCCTGTGGTGGGTCACGCCGTTCACCCCGCTGATGGCCGCGCTTCTGGCATTCCTCTCCTGCGTGATGGGTTTCGCCGGAGGGCTGGTGATGTCGGCCATCAAGCGAGACCGCGGTATCAAGGACTTCGGCTCCACCATCCCCGGCCACGGCGGCATCATGGACCGCCTGGACTCGCTCTGCTTTGCGGCACCGGTCTTTTTTCATGCAGTGCGATTCTTCTACGCCTGACGGTGGGCGGCCCCGGGTGCTCAGCGGGCTGATTCGATCATGCAGCGGCTGCGAAGTGTTGCGCCGATTCTTCTTCAGGACAATTCCCGTAGACAAAGCAAAAGGCCCCGGTTCCCTGTGCTTATCAGGGAACCGGGGCCTTTCAGTTGGCGGTGACGGTGGGATTTGAACCCACGTTGGCTTTTACACCAAACAACATTTCGAGTGTTGCACCTTCGGCCGCTCGGACACGTCACCAACGCGTCAACCTTACCGGGTCAAAGGCCCAACCCCCAAAACCGCTCCCGCCGCCAGCGAAGGGTCCGGCTGGAACTAGAGGTCGACGACGTCGTTCTTGCCGATGTCGGGTGTGCCGCCGGTGACAGCGGCCTTGCCGATCTTGAACATGCTGGCGATCTTGGGCTCGTCCGAGGCCCAGTATTCGGCGGTATGGGAATCCACCTTGAGCAGTGCGACCGCGGGGTCTTCCCGGCCGTTTTCGAACCAGCCCTCCACCGAGGTCTTCCACAACTCGGAAATTTTCCCCTGGTCCTTGGTCAGTGTGGCGGTGCCGCTGATGGACAGGAAGCCTTCGGAATCATTGATGGCCACGTTCACATGCGGGTTGGCACGGACCTCGTCCGCCTTGGGGGAGGGGTCCGGGGTGAAGAACCACAGGTTGCCCTCCGAGTCCGCCTCCTGCAGCTGCAGCGGCCGGCTGACCAGGTTGCCCTGCAGATCCACAGTGGTCACCGTGGCGATCTTGGCCTTTTCGAGGATCTTGACGACGATGTCCCGTCCATCCTGCTCTGATGCCATTGCGCAAACTCCTTCAGTGGTAGACGTTCCGGAATTAGTAAGCCTACGTATAAATACGTTCGGAACGCTAGGAGTTGCGCTTGGAGCCGAAGAAGTCCCGCAGCAGGCGCGCCGATTCCTCCTCGCACACCCCGGGAAACACCTCCACCCAGTGGTTCAGGCGGCGCTCGCGCAGGATATCGAACACGGAACCTGAGGCCCCGGCCTTTTCATCCCAGGCGCCGAACACCACCTTCGGTACGCGGGCAAGCACAATCGCACCGGCGCACATGGCACAAGGCTCCAGCGTCACCACCAGGGTGCAGCCTTCCAGCCGCCATTCACCCACAGCCTCAGCCGCCTGCCGGATCGCCAGCACCTCCGCATGGGCGGTCGGATCCCCGGTCGCCTCCCGCTCGTTGCGCCCGGTTCCCAGCACCTCGCCGTCGGGACCCAGGACGACGGCGCCGATCGGCACGTCGCCGGTCGCCAGCGCCAGACGGGCCTCGGCCAGGGCGAGGTCCATCCAGGCCTCATGTGTTCGGGAAAGGGACTCCATGCCTGCCATCGTCCCGCATCCGCGCCCGCGGGGGCGAACGCAGGGAGTGGCAGGGCGGAATGGTAGTTTTGAAGCATGCGCGTACTTGTAGTGGATCACCCCCTCGTTGCCCACAAACTCACCGTTCTCCGCGACAAGGACACCCCGTCACCGATCTTCCGTCAGTTGACGGAAGAGCTGGTCACCCTGCTGGCCTACGAAGCCACCCGGACCGTCCGCGTGGAGCCGGTTCCGATCGAGACCCCCGTCACCTCCGCCACCGGTACGGGCCTGGTCAAGCCGACCCCGCTGGTGGTTCCCATCCTGCGCGCCGGCCTGGGCATGCTCGAAGGCATGACCCGCCTGGTCCCCACGGCAGAGGTCGGCTTCCTCGGCATGGCCCGGAATGAAGAAACGCTGGAAGCCATCACCTATGCTGAGCGCCTTCCGGATGACCTGACCGGGCGGCAGGTCTTCGTCTTGGATCCGATGCTGGCCACCGGCGGCACACTGCGCGAAGCAATCAAGTTCATGTTCCAGCGCGGTGCTGCGGAAGTCATCTGCATCTGCCTGCTGGCCGCTCCGGAAGGCCTCTCCGTGCTCCAGGAGGAGCTGCAGGATGCCAATGTCACCGTGGTCCTCGCCTCCATCGACGAGCGCCTCGACGAGAACGCCTACATTGTTCCCGGCCTGGGCGACGCCGGAGACCGGCTTTACGGGGTCGTCTAACGCCCCTGTCCGCCACCGTCGAAGGTGGCGGACTCCGGCTTTCAGCCGATGCTTCCATCTGTCCACTATGTGGACTGACTTACGATGCTTGACGGGCATCCGCACCGTAACTTCGGTTACCGTGCGGGTGCCTTTGCTGTATCCAGTAACCGATACCGCTTGCTATCGGGCCTATGGTGGCGGGAATTTAATTTAGGTCTTATACATATACGCGCATAGCTATTCATTGTGTCTTTATGTGAAGTACGTCACAAAAGGGTGCTTTTTGTCCACTATGTGAGACGACTAGCGCATTGTTACTTGCGTGAATCCCTTTGTTACATGCAATAATCCGGAGTGTGAACACCAACACGGCAGCATCAGTCGCAGTCTTCCGCGGCGGCCTCCGGGTCGCCCAGGGGACTTGCTGTTGTCGAATGCATACCTTTGGAACCACCCCCATCCCTAGGTAAGACTCAGGCCCGCCACGGGCATAATAGGCGCCGTCTCGACCGGGCACACCCCCAGCAATCGAGCCGTGATGACGTCAATTCACGATGAGGTCCCACATGTCAGTAGCATCCGGTTACGTCCACATCTCCCTGCGCAATGCGCAGAACCGCGCCGGATCAGGTTCCCAGCGCCAATCCGCCGGAGGGTTCTCCGGCGCATACGGCGGACAGCAGTTTGGGAACCAGTCCTACACCGTTTCACCCGCCGCCGGCACCGGAGCCCGTCCGCTCCGCGCCGTATCCGGACAGGACGCGCACCCTATGACCGCCCCCATGCAGGTGGTCACCCCGAACGGCATTCCCGGACCGCAGTCGGTCAGCAATGACACCGCTGCCCGTGGATTCGTTATCTACGTTGGCCTGGATGAAGACACCGCTGCGGCCAACGGCACCTCACTGAGCAAGCTGGCGCAGGAAATCCGGGCGTATGTCCAGACCCTGGTTCCCGGCGCGCAGAGCCACGCGGCCGTAGCGCTTGCCCCTGCCGGAGCCACAGGCTCGGATATCGATGTTGTCCGCCAGGCACTCGGGGATCCCACGGTTGCCCGGCGGCAGCCCGCCGCCCAGCAGGCTCCCGCACCCCAGCCCCCGGCTGCGGTACGTCCCTCCGGCGTCCTGATCGATCTGTCCCGCCGGGAGGTGCACCTTGACGGGGACACGCTGAACCTGACGTTCAAGGAATTCGAACTTCTGAACTACCTCGTCGAAAACGCCAGCCGGACCGTTGGACGGGAAGAGCTGCTGGCGGGGTTGTGGCGCAACGCCGAAGAGGTGCCGAACGAACGCACCATTGATGTCCACATCCGGCGGCTGCGGTCCAAGCTGGGCCGCCTGGCCAACACGGTCCGCACGGTCCGTGGCCAGGGGTACCGCTTCTATGAGCACCCCGAAGTGGTTGTCTGGGCCGCACCGGAATACAGCATCTAGCTGGCGCCGCAGCCCCTGGGTACAGCACCCGGGGGTTGCGGGCCGCTGAGGCGAGGGGCAGGTCCGGAGCCGGCAATCCGCGGCAGGTCCGGAGCCGGGGGCCGGTCCGCGGACGGAGCGGGGGCTCCGTCCGCGGCTAAACTGAGCAAATGACCGGCCATCACCTCAAGAAACTCCAGCTCCTGCGCCACGCCAAAGCGGACTGGCCCCGCGACGTGGCAGACCACGAGCGCCCGCTCTCCGGCCGGGGGCACCGGGACGCGCCGCTGGCCGGGCAATGGATGCGTGAGCACGGCAGCATCCCCGACTTCATTCTCTGCTCCTCTGCCCTGCGCGCGCGGCAGACGTGCACCTGGGTCTGCAAGGAGCTCGGGGACAAGGCGCCCACGGCGAAGCTTGAAGACGGCCTCTACGCCGCAACGCCCCAGCGGATCCTCAGCCTGATCAACCACGTGCCTGACACGGTCACCAGCCTGCTCGTGATCGCCCACCTTCCCGGTGTCCAGGACCTGGCCATGCGCCTTGCCTCGGCCGACTCGGACGAGGAAGCCGTCATGGAGATGGCCACCCGCTATCCGACGTCGGGCCTCACCGTGATGGAGCATGAGCTGTCATGGGCCGAACTGGACGGCCGCGACGCCCGCGTCACGGACTTCGTGGTGCGCCGCGCCTAAGGCGCGTCCACCCGGCCGGCTGGATCGCGGATTCCGGCTGGTTTTCGCTCCGGGTTAGGGGATCGCTGCCGCTACAGCCCGTACTTCTCCAAGAGCCGGAGCCAGACCTCGCTGATGGTCGGATAGGCGGGCACGGCATGCCAGAGCCGGTCCAGGGGGATTTCGCCGGTGATGGCGATGGTGGCCGCGTGGAGCAGCTCGGAAACGCCAGGCCCGGCGAAGGTGACGCCGACCAGTACCCGCCGGTCCTCGTCCACCACCATCTGCGCCCAGCCCTGGTAGTCATCTGCGTAGAGCGAGGAACCGGCGACGGCGATGTCCAGCGACGTTTCGGTGGCGTTGAGGCCGTCCTTCCGGGCCTGGTCCAGGGTCCGGCCGACCATCGCCACTTCCGGATCGGTGAACACGACCTGCGGCACGGCGAACCTGTCCGCCGTTGCGGTGAACCGGCTCCAGGCCTCCGGCTCCGCGCTGCCGTGCTCCTGCTTTACGCGCGCGGCAATGGCGTCGCCGGTGGCCCGTGCCTCATATTTGCCCTGATGGGTGAGCAGGACCTTTCCGGCCGCGTCACCCACGGCGTACAGCCATCCGCCGTCAACGCCTGCCACCCGGCCGGAATCATCGGTGTCCAGCATCTCTGTCCCCAGGCCGACCGTTTCAAGGCCCAGGCCCGTCAGGGCGGGCCGGCGGCCGGTGGAGACCAGCAGCCGATCTCCGGCCACGTTGCCGCCGCCCTCGAGCCCGACCTCCACGCCGCCGTCGTCGGTCTTCCGGACGGAGACCGGGGAGGCGGAGGTGCGCACGTCGACGCCGTCCGCCTCGAGTCCTTGCTTCACCAGTGCGCGGACCGGCTCCGGGAAGGAACCCAGGATCCCGTGGCGGGCCAGCAACACCACTTGTGAGCCCAGCCGGGCGTAGGCCTGTGCCAGTTCGACGCCGGACACCCCACCGCCGATGACCACCAGGCTGCCGGGAATCTCTGCTGCGGACGTGGCCTCCCGGGTGCCCCAGAAATCCACGGTGTCCAGACCTTCGATCGGAGGAACGGACGGGGCGGAACCCGTGGCAAGGACGACGGCGTGCCGTGCGGAGATGCGCCGGGTCCCTCCGTCGGCGGCGGCGACTTCCACCTCGCGTTCTCCGGTGAGCCGGGCCCGGCCGCGGACCAGCTCGATGCCGGCGCCGGCGACCCATTCGGCCTGGCCCGAATCATCCCAGTTGGAGGTGAACGAATTCCGGCGGTCCAGGACGGCGGCGGTGTCCAATGTTCCGGTGGCGGCCTCACGCGAGCCTGCCACCGACTGTGCCTCCTTGAGTGCGGTGCCGGGCCGCAGCAGTGCCTTGGACGGCATGCATGCCCAATAGGAACACTCGCCGCCCACCAGGTCGGCTTCCACAAGGACGGCGGAGAGCCCGCCGCGCACAATGCGATCCGCGGCGTTTTCCCCCACGGCACCTGCTCCAATAACAACAACGTCAGTCTGCAGAGTCTCGGTCATGGGTCCGAGCCTTGCACTACGGGCGGTGCAGGGGCAACCGCTGTCCCGGTGCGGAAGGCATCCCGGACCGCCGGGGGGAGTGAAACCCCGGATAAACAAAAAACCCGGACTGGCTAGGATTTCTCCTAGTCAGACCGGGTTTTTCAGTGGTGCGCGCGAAGGGATTCGAACCCCCAACCTTCTGATCCGTAGTCAGATGCTCTATCCGTTGAGCTACGCACGCCTAACAACTATTCTAACAGAACCGATTTCCATCGATGTTTTTCAAGTTGTTCCGTGGCTGTTTGGCCGTAGATAACTATAGCGGGCTTTTTGGTTGAACGCCAATCGGGGGTTCCGACGACATAAAACTAGACCGGTCTATGTGACCTTCGTCACATTAGCGTGTGGCAGGCGCCCTGTTTTCCCTGATTTTGTGGGGCCGATCACCGGAAGGGCTGTAAAGGTACGATCATTTCCCGCCAGTCGGCCTGAAAGGCGCAACTAGCATCAAACCACACCACTGACCCAACGAAGGGAAGAGTCATGGGCGATGACGCGCGTCAGTTAGTTCTCGATGAAAACGGCGAGAATGCTGCAAGCCAGCCGCTGGACAGCACCACCGGAGGCGCTGCTGCCCCCACCACCCACCAGGCCCTCCTCGCGTGGGTGAAAGAAGTAGCCGAGCTGACGCAGCCTGACCGCGTGTATTGGGTCGACGGTTCCGAAGAGGAAAACCGGTTCCTCACGGATGAACTTGTGGAGGCGGGCACCCTGGTGCGCCTCAACCCCGAGACCTTCCCGAATTCCTTTGCTGCCTTCTCGGATCCCAAGGACGTGGCCCGGGTCGAGGAGCAGACCTTCATCTGCTCCGAAAAGCGCGAAGACGCCGGCTTCACCAACAACTGGATGGAACCGGGCGAGATGCGCGCCAAGCTCAACGGGCTCTTCGCCGGTTCCATGCGCGGACGCACCATGTACGTGGTGCCCTTTGTCATGGGTCACCTGGCCGCGGAAGACCCGAAGTTCGGGGTCGAGATCACCGACAGCGCCTACGTGGTCGCCTCCATGCGGATCATGGCCAACATCGGCACCGACGTGCTGCGCAAGATGGAGGAGCTGGACGCCTTCTTCGTTCCGGCGCTCCACTCCGTGGGCTTCCCGCTGGCGGAGGGCCAGGACGATGTGCCCTGGCCGTGCAGCGACGAGAAGTGGATTGTGCATTTCCCCGAGGACCGGTCCATCTGGTCCTACGGGTCCGGCTACGGCGGCAACGCCCTGCTGGGCAAGAAATGCTACGCACTGCGCATCGCGTCCATCATGGCCCGCGACGAAGGGTGGCTGGCCGAACACATGCTCATCCTCAAGCTCACCAGCCCGGAGCGAAAGGACTACTACGTCTCCGCAGCCTTCCCCTCGGCGTGTGGCAAGACCAACCTAGCCCTGCTGGATCCGACCATCGAGGGCTGGAAGGTCGAAACCCTGGGCGATGACATCACTTGGATGCGTTTCGGCAAGGAAGGTGAACTGCGCGCGGTGAACCCGGAGGCCGGCCTGTTCGGCGTCGCCCCCGGCACCGGCTGGAGCACCAACCCCAACGCCATGCGTGCCATCGCCAAGGGCAACTCCATTTTCACCAACGTGGCACTGACCGACGACGGCGGTGTCTGGTGGGAAGGTATGACCGACGAGGCGCCGGCGCACCTGACGGACTGGCTCGGCAATGAGTGGACGCCCGACGCCGGGCACCCCGCCGCGCATCCGAACTCCCGCTTCTGCACCCCGATCGACCAGATCGACATGCTGGCGGACGAGTACCACTCCCCGAACGGGGTCCCGGTCTCGGCCATCCTCTTCGGCGGCCGCCGCAAGACCACCGTGCCCCTGGTCACCGAGGCCCGCGACTGGGCCAGCGGCATCTTCATGGGCTCCACGCTCTCCTCCGAAACCACCGCCGCAGCGGCGGGCCAGGTGGGCGTGGTGCGGCGCGATCCCATGGCCATGCTGCCCTTCATGGGCTACGACGCCGGTGACTACCTGCGGCACTGGATCGAGCTCAGCGGCAAGGCCAACCAGGAGAAGCTGCCGAAGATCTTCCTGGTGAACTGGTTCCGCCGCACCGCCGACGGCGGATTCGCCTGGCCCGGGTTCGGCGACAACGCCCGGGTGCTGAAATGGGTCATCGAACGCCTGGAAGGTGCCGCCGATGCGGTGGAAACCCCGATCGGCTTCGTGCCGACCGGCGACTCCATCGACCTGACCGGCCTGGACATGACCCCCGCGGACGTGGAGCAGGCGGTCCGGGTGGATCCGCAGGAGTGGGCCACCGAGCTGGACGGCATTGACGAGTGGTACCACCGCTTCGGTCCCACCCTGCCGCAGGAACTGAAAGACCGGCTGGCCGAACTCAAGGACCGGTTCGCCGCCGCCTAACTGCAGTGATTGCCGATTATGAACACAGGCGGCAGGACTGACCGGCATAGGGAAGACCTCCGGGTGTGGTGGAGCTTATCCAGAGCACATCGGCCCGGAGGTCTTCCACATGAACAGCAGGCCGACCGTCGATCGAATATGTGGTAACCGGGTATGCCAATATCCAAAGAAATGAAACGACACTCGGCCCAGCAGCTTTTGTCTCCCATTTCGTTCAATGCAGGGCTAATTGATCGGTGCCGATGGCTGCCGACAACTTATGCGGATACTGCCACATAAAAATGCCCATTGACATAATTCTTGAAACTCCAGTAACAATGTGGTGGAAGTCAGTACGTTAGACCCTGAATGTTCCTTGCTCCAACGGCATGCCTGTCATAACCGGAGAGGAAACGCCATGACCACGACGCTGCTGGAAGCCAGTGCGCCGGAACCGGATCCATTGGGTGAAGCGATCTCCGCCCTTACCGTTGCAGCCCGCAGAGATGCGGCTGTCGGCACGGGCTCCGAAGACTTCGGTGAAACCGTATGCCGCGTCCTCGCCGCGGTGGCCGCCAACGTTGGAGGCATCGAGGCGCTGCTGGCCCGGTCTGCTTCCTGGGAATCAGACCATGTACGCCGGATGATCCACAGCGTGGTGGGGGAGGATGAGGGAGAGCTCCTGCGCTACCGCACCGAACCGGTGAACCTGAATCTGGACGTACAGAGAGTCTTCGAGGACTTCGGACTCAGCGCCCTGTACAGGGAAGCTGCAGAGGAGCTGAACCACCGTGAAGCCGCTGCAGACGCGGCGCTGTTCGATGCAGTGACCACTCCGGAAGAACGCATCCGCATGGATGAGATCCGTGCAGCAGTGTCGCACGGTAGGCAGCAGGAAGACTCCGCCTGGGAGGAACCCACTGCCGGGCTTCTGCTCGAGACGCAGAACATCGTTGCCGCCGTCACGCACCGCGCCGAAGAAGAAAACAACCCCCTTGTCGCTGACCTGGCCAGCGCCGAGGACGCACTGGAGACGCTCGAAGAACTGTGGGTCCAGGATCAGAAGTCATACCTTGAGGCGTACGCAGCGTCCATCCGCCAGGCAATCACGGCCCGCGGGATGACGATCACCGTCGAAGTTGGGGACGGCGTGCCGGCCGATATCCACGAGGCAAACCTGATCAGCGACGAGCTGCACGCATATGCTCGGCGGGTCACGCCTCTTCCGATGACAGGAGAGGCGCCGGACCTCTCTGAAGGAATGCCCGCAGAAGCTGTCCGCAGGGCCGGACTTAGCTACGCCGCGCGGGTCCAGGCCAGGCAGTAATGCTCGACAACTAGCAGGAGGAACCATGATCGAGAAGGTGAGCGATGTGCTGGCACGTCTGGCTGCCGCGCCGCGGACGGAAACCCCGGTCCCTGCGGGACCGGGCATGGACGTGGTTGCGATGTGGCCCGACTTATTTGAAGGCATGACCGAGAAGCAGAAAAACTCTATCCGGCAAACCTGCGCCGCTAACTGGCACGCGGGGTGGGAGCCGAACCGGGAGGTGGTGGCGGATATGGCTGCACATTCCCGGGGAGAGATCGACAGGGAAGAGTTCATGCGGCGGGCTGCCGACCGTGCTCGCATTCGCCGGGCTGATGGACATTAGCCATGGAGCGCAGCGATCCGTGGGCCGCGTACTTCTACCCGGAAACGATTAACGGAACCGGAAGCGGCACCCTTCGGAACAAATTCGGGGAGCGTAACAAGGAAGCACTGCTTAATTTGGAGTACGACGCTTCTGGTATCCGTCGAAACGAGCTGATGGAAGGTACTGCGAAAATTGACCATACGTACGATGCCGAGCACCTGAAAGCCATTCACCGCCATCTTTTCCAGGACGTCTACGACTGGGCAGGAGAATTTCGGGAAGTCGATATGCGGAAGGGATCCAGTGCCTTCGCCAGTATCGATAACGGTGAAGTCGACCTCCTGCTGGCGGAGGTCCAGCAGGCCGTCCACCAAATAGACTGGCCCAGCCTCGACGCTGATCAGTTCGCGATGTCCTCGGCTGTACTGTTCAGTTACGTGAACCAGGCTCATCCGTTCCGCGAGGGCAACGGAAGAACCTCGAAGATCTTCATGGAGCACGTGGCCGAGCAAAGCCGCTTCAGCCTGGATTTCTCGCGAATCGACAAGAATGTCTGGAATGCGGTATCAGACGCAAGCAGGCCGAAGCCAGAGCGCCCACATGTTGACCCGCTGCCGTTAGTGAGTGTGTTCATGCAGGCCACGCAGGAACGTGCCGCAGAAAGCGGCACGGGTAAAGCGGCGCCTATAGGCCTAACCAGGGTGAGTTATCCCGAACCGGCAACGAAAGCTGCCAGTTCCAGCAGTCGGAAGAGCGATGTCACTCCTTCTAATCCCTCTCTCTTGCCGGCACTGGGATACGGATCACCAGGTCGTGGAGAAGGACGATAAGAACCACGGTGCGACCGGTCCTACACCTCTTTGGGGAAGTTCTGTAGGTTGTGAGTCATTGAGGGAGGACCAAAATGTCAGAGAAGCTTGACCTCGAAGATCGCTGGCCGGAGTTGTTCGCACAGCTCAGTGAGACGCAGCGCAACGCTGTGGTTGAGTCGTTCGCTGCTGCGTGGCATGAGGGTTGGATACCCAACCGCGAGGATGTAGCGAACCTGGTCGATCAGGTGAGCGGCGCCATTGATCGTGAGGAATATCTGCGCCGTGTTGATTCTGCCGCAGAGCGACGCCGCGAGTCCGGCGTGGAAAGACGCTGATGGAGTTCGGCAGCTGGGAGTCGTATTTCTACCCGCCGCCGGATGATTCGACCATGCGTAACATTCTCGGAGAACGCGACCCAGCTGTGCTGCGTGTTAAGGAATACGGTCGGGTTGCGCAGCGGCAAAGTGAGCTGCTGTCCGGCGGCGTGGCCATTCCGAGAACTTTTGACCAGTCACATGTGCGGGCTATTCACCGTCATCTATTCCAGGACGTTTATGAGTGGGCAGGGGACTGCCGGACAGTCAACATAGCCAAGGGTCTGAGTAGTTTTGCCGACGTTCGCTCCGGACAAGTCGACCGCTATCTGCGTGACGTTAACCGCGTGGTAGGCATGACGGAGTGGAAGGATTTGGACCGGGACGAGTTCGGAATGTCCGCTGCGACCGTTTTCGCCTACCTAAATCAGGCGCATCCGTTCCGGGAAGGGAACGGTCGCACGTCCAAGATATTCATGGAGCATGTTGCGGAGCAATCCAGATTCACTTTCAAATTCGGGCGGGTAAGCCCGGAGGCGTGGAACCAGGCTTCGATGCTCAGCGGCCCGGACCGGGGTCAGTACGAGCCGGTGGTGGATTTCCTGGTGCCCATAATGCGGCATTGTGCTGTCGAGCGAAGCGGTGCAGCACCATCCGGTACGGTGCACCCTTCCCCGGTGCGGACCCTGCTGGACGTCACCTACCCGCAGTCAGCGACCCGCGCCCCGGTTGTTCCGGTGCAGGGGACCTCACCGGACAAGGCCGCAACCTATCGTGGTCGGGGGGACGACGGAGGGCGCTCCCAGGACGGTAGATGAAGAAAGTCCGTGGTTGTTCGTGGGGGCCCACTACGAGATTGGACGCAATCCGTGGCACGGAACGGTAGGGGAGGAATGCACATCATGTCGGAGGCGGCTCTGCGCAGGGCGAGGGATGCGAGCGAACAGGAAACCCGCGTGCAAAGGATGAAGGACGAGCTGCGCAGCCGGTACGGCGTGGACGCGGATAACGTGAATACTGACCCGGCGGCTGCCAGGACGGCCGCCGAACGGGCCGAACGGGACCGTGTCCAGGCCGGGACCGAACGGAACCTCGAGGCTGCGGAAATCGCCGAAGCGCAGCGGCTGATGACCCAGGCGGATCAGGAGGAACACCGGGCGGACCAAGCCCGGGGCCAAGCCGAGCATGAGCCGAACCCGGATGAACTTGTGCGGGACCTGGCAGAGGCTGAAGACAACCAGGACCGCGCCGGCCAAGCCCGGGAAGACAGCCAGATGAAGTATGACAGCGCGGCGCGACGCAACGGGACGGCGCGCGACTTGGAGTCCAAAGGCATAGACGGAGAGACTGTGGCGGCACGGATGCGGGCAGATGTGAGCCAGGCCAAACCGGCCACAACGGCCGTCAAAGCCGGCGCCGCAAAGTCCGCCAAAGCCCATACGTCCCGCCGCTCCAGGGGAGGGCAGAACCACCCCTTGGGTCTCGATCGGTGACGCCCGCCCCGTTTTGACACGAGAGACAGCGAAACCGCATCACTGACGGATGGTTCTGCTTCTCCCGCATCGGTCTTATGTGTAGGTAGCGACCGTGCGTACATCCGGAAACAACCCGGCCGGAGGGGTCGCGTAGGGCAGCGGCCCTCCCCGTGTCTCCTGATTGTCTCGACTGGCGGCATCGGCAGCATAGAAGGGCCCCTGCGGGTCCATGAGAACAGACATGTGGTGGTCGGCATGGTCCCGCCACCAGATGCTCATACCGGTGCTGGGATCGTGGCGAAGATGTTCCCATGAACGCCATAACGCTTCCAGCCGGATCACTGCCTCATCGTATTGCCACCAATCGGCCGCCCAGACACGGGATTTTCCGTCGATCCTGCGGCGGTAGGCATTGCGCAGGTATTCCCGTACAAACTCGTCAACGCTCCCGAAGTAGAGCGCCGGTTCAGGAGCTGCTGCGCCGTCCGGTACGGGGTCCGCGTATTCTTCGATTCCCTTGTCTGTCACGAAGCACCGCGGGTGTTCATGGCGGCTGAGACGGTAGCCGCTTCGCGTTCAGCATCGGTGATTGTTGTCTGCGCCTGAGGATCATGTGCTGCAATGGATGCCCGGACGTCGTCAGCGTGCGGTCCGGTCATCCACGGCTGGGTGCGGATCAGGGTCGGACGGTTTCCCGAGGCCAGGACAACAGCCCGGCCCTTGGGCATGGCGGCAAGATCAGCCACGTCCAGGATTCGTTCACGGTGGAGTTGCCGGGACACAGTCCGTTGTCCCTTTCCACGTGACGTCGAGGACGAGAGGCGGTCATAATCTCCGATCATGCGGGACAGGTCTTCCAGGAACGCCGCCTCAGAGACGCCTCCGCCGTAGACCTTCACATTCGAGGCGCTCCAGAGCTTCTTCATTCCCGATTCGCCCCACACCTCCACTCCCTGCGACCAGCTCTGCAGAATCGTCATCAACACGATTCCGCGTGAACCGTAGTGGCTGTACAGGTTCGGCAGTTCACGCCAGCGGCAAACGTTGGCAGCTTCATCGAGCACGCCGAGCAAGGGGGTGGCAAGCCGTCCGCCGGCGGAGCGGGCGGCAATCTCTTCAGCGGCCTCGACAACGGCAACCGTCAAGGCCGTGACGAGCGGTCCGGCTGTTCCTCGTCCTTCTTTGGAAAGGCTGTAGAGAGTGCCGCCATCGCGCAGAAATACTTCGGGGTCGAATTGCGGCCGGGTATCGGCCATGCTCCGGGGTGTAACCCACACGGAAACCTGCTTGCTGGTCAGGCAGGACGCCATTTGTTGGGCCGTTCCGAAGACACCGCCGCGCTGCTTGTCCGGAGCGTCCACCACACCTTCAACCTGGTCTGCCAGTAGATCGAAGTGATGGTTTCGCAGCACGTCTGCTGCCGTGCGGTCCATCGGCCGGGTCAACCAGGTGTACACGTCCGTGATCGCCCGGTGGTCAAGAGCGGCGGCCAGCAGGAGCCCGGCGAGCAAGTCCTGACCGGCCGGATCGAAATAGGCATCTGTTTTGGCACCCGGGTCGCGGGATCCCGCAGCAAAATGTTCGGCCAGCTTCTGTGCCCTGACCTCGTCGGTCACATAACTGAGCGGGTTCCACCACCAATGCGGTCCTTCTCCGGCGATGGCCTGCGGATCGAAGACCCAGACCGGTCCTGCCTTGGCCCGCACATCGCGGGTGGCATCCACCACGTCCCGCTTGTTGGAGGTCACCAGGACAGCTCCCGGGGCGTGAAGGATCGCCGGAACGGCGCGGCTGGTGGTCTTACCGGTGCGCGGTCCTCAGATATCGATGTGCATGTCCTCCCAGGATCCGTAGAGCAGCTTTCCGCCGCCGACGGTTCGCCCGATGGGCACACCAGCCGAGGAGCCGACGCCAAGACGCTTGGCAGTTGCCTGCGCGCGGGTATTCCAGGACTTTGGCGGCGGCTGGATCATTGAGGTCGACCACGGCGAGGCGGTCACGCTCATCACCTGGTATGTGCACATGAACGCCGACGGAATCCTGGTCGAGGAGGGCGACGTCGTGGAGGCCGGACAACAGATCGGCCGCGTCGGAAGCTCCGGATACGCCACAGGCTGCCACCTGCATTTTGAAGTGCACCTCGCGGGCAACCCGGTTGATCCCGTTCAGTTTCTTTCCGAAGTCGGCGTTAAGTATTAATCGAAGGAGCCCATATGAGTACCGAAGCAGTAGCCTCCTGGCCCCGTGTAGAGGCCGTCATCAAAGACGACGGCACGGGGGAAGTCCGGATCGGCGGAGCCGTGCACGTCATACACGCTGAGAATCTGGCCAGCGCCAGGAAAGCCGCCATCGAACTTGTTGCAGAGAGCGCGGGAAAACTGGGTCGCAGTGTCCGTGCCACCATGAGCGATCCGGATGGCGACTGGCCACTCATCATCGCCTCCGACGGCACCGTCGAAGCCGACGACGAAACCGCCACCCGTCCGCGGGGCCGGAACGCAATGCAGCAGGTTCCCCGCCGGACCTCGTCGACGTCGCCGATTCAGGTCCAGCCGGCACCGGTTGTTGCCAACCCCAGCCCGGCTCCGGCACCACCGGGGCCGCCGTCCCCGGTTGTTCCGGTAGGAACACCAACACCGGGGACACCGGCACCCGGAAGCCCCGATTCTCTGCATGCAGCCGAGATGCCCGTTCCTGTGCAGGAACAGGAGCCGAATCCAGCGGGGGCCAGCGCTCCGGTGAGCCGTCGTGAGCACCGGCAGTCCTTCCTTAACCAGGAGCAGAAGGAGGAGCCGGCGACTCAGGGATGGCGCGGCCTCCTCACACGCACGGGTATACGCATGGCCGCCAATGCTGCCGAACGGTCCGAAAGGTCGGATGTGCAGGCAGTGAGCCAGCACTGGCCCGGCCCGCGGACGGTCGCGGCGGTGAACGGAAAGGGCGGGGCAGGCAAAACGCCCACCACCGTCCTGCTGGCTGCAGTTTTTGCCCGCTACGGCGGTGCCGGCCTGCTGACCTGGGACAACAACCAGACCCGGGGAACACTGGGTTGGCGTACCGAAAAGGGCCCCCACGAGGCGACCCTGCTGGAGCTGCTGCCCCAGGTCGATCGTCTGCTCAGCACGGGTGCCCAGTCGGCCGATCTTGCCCACTATGTACACCACCAGACCCGCGACAAATTCGACGTGCTCCGCTCCAAACCCATGGAGCTGGCTTCGGCACAACGGGTCAACGCCGAAGACGTGGATTCCATCCACCAGGTGGCCAGCAAGTACTACCGCCTCATCTTTATCGACAGCGGCAACGACGAAAGCGATCCGATGTGGCGGCGGATGATCGACCAGACCGATCAGCTCGTCGTGGCGACTACAACCCGGGATGACCATGCCGAAGCAGGTGCGTTGTTGCTGGAAGCCCTCGGAGAGCGCGATAAGCATGCAGCCCGGCTTGCCCAGCAGGCGGTGGTCATCGTCAACCAGGCTGATCCCAAGGCTCACACAAATGATTTAGTCCGCGTGGCCGCCGGATACCAGGCACTGGCACGGGAGGCCATCACCATCCCGTTCGATCCGGGAATGGTTGATGGGCTGCTCCGCTACGGATCTCTGCGCCCGTCCACCCAGCGGGCATGGCTCGCAGCCGGCGCCGCAGTTGCCCGCGGATTGTGAGCGTGCCGAGTACCTAAGCCCTGCCCTTGGACACGTAAAAGGAAAGCCCCGCCGAAACGCCGGCGGGGCTTTCCTTTATGCAGTGCTACGGCTGGTTACTCAGCGTCGGCCCAGACGATGGGCTCGCCGCCCTCCCAGATGGGTTCGTTGAACGTCCACTCGCCGTCCTGCTGCGAGTAGGTCTGGATGGCGGAGATGCAGACACCGGTGGAGTGTTCGGTGACGACATGGATGGCGTCGGTGTTTTCCTCCGGCAGGTGGATGTCGGAGAATACCGCGACCGCACGGTTGTCGCCCTTCTGCTCGGTCAGCACGGTGTAGAGGTCATCGATCATCGAGTCGGCATCGAGGTCCTCATCGCTTTCTTCGGGGGCCACGGCGATCATCCGCAGCTCGCCGTCGTTCTGCACCACGAGGGCGGCCGGAAGGAAGGCGCCCTGTGCCTCGAGCTGCTCCTGCGTGACACCCAGAGCGGTGCCCAGCAGGGAGTTCAGGTCCTCCTGGACCTCTGCGGAGGGCTCTGAGCCGTTCAGTTCTACATCAGCCATTGCTATTTCCTTACTAGTGTCAATACGTGGTCGCGGATCCGCTCCATGGTGGGCAGGTCCTCTGCTTCAGCGTTCAGCCGCAGGAAGGGTTCGGTGTTGGAGGCGCGGAGGTTGAACCACCAGGCGCCGTCGTCGGAAGTGAAGGTGACGCCGTCGAGGGCGTCCACCGTGACGCCGTCGCGCTCGAACTCGGCACGGACGCGGGCGACGGCGGCCGGGACGTCCTCGACCCGGGAGTTCACTTCGCCGGAGGAGAAGTACGGCTCATACTCGCGGGCCAGGTCCGAGAGGCTGCGGGTCTGTTCGCCCAGGGCGGCGAGCACGTGCATGGCCGCGAGCATGCCGGTGTCCGCATTGTAGAAGTCGCGGAAGTAGTAGTGCGCGGAGTGCTCGCCGCCGAAGACGGCGCCTTCGCTGGCCATCACGGCCTTGATGAAGGAATGCCCCACCCGTGTGCGGACCGCGCGGCCGCCGTCCTGGGCCACGAGTTCGGGCACGGCACGGGAGGTGATGAGGTTGTGGATGATCACGGGCGTGTCTTCGCCGGCGGCTTTGGCCCGGGCGATCTCGCGGCGCGCGACCAGTGCGGTGACGGCGGAGGGGCTGACCGGATCGCCCTTTTCGTCAATGACGAAGCAGCGGTCGGCGTCGCCGTCGAACGCGAGGCCGAGATCCGCGCCGTGCTCGACGACGGCGGCCTGCAGGTCCCGCAGGTTCTCCGGCTCCAGCGGGTTGGCCGGGTGGTTCGGGAAGGACCCGTCCAGTTCAAAGTAGAGGGGAACGATATCCAGGGGCAGCCCGGGCAGGATGCTGTCGCCCAGCACCGCGGGGGTGGTCATGCCGGCCATGCCGTTGCCGGCGTCCACCACGACCTTCAGCGGGCGGATGCCGGAAAGGTCCACCAGATTGCGCAGGTACTTGGCGTAGTCGGCCAGCACGTCCTTAATCGAGATGGAACCCTTGGCTGCAGCGGCCGGGATGGCGCCGTCGTTCAGGTACTGTTCGGCGAGCGCCTGGATCTCCTTCAGGCCGGTTTCCGAGGAGATGGGCACCGCCCCGGCCTTGGCCATCTTGATGCCGTTGTACTGGGCCGGGTTGTGGCTGGCCGTGAAGGTCACTCCTGCCGCATTGAGCACGCCGCAGGCATAGTAGAGCTCATCCGTGGAAATCAGGTCCAGGAGGAGCACGTCGGCTCCGCGGGCAGTGGCTCCGCGGGCGAAGTCGCGGATGAACTCGGGGGAAGACGGACGCATGTCACCGCCCACCAGCACCGTCTGCCCGGACAGGCCCTGAACGTCTACAAACGCAGCCCCTACGGCCTCGACGATCTGCGGGGTGATGGTCTCGCCCACGACGCCGCGGACGTCATAGGCCTTAAAGGACGCGGAGAGGTCGAATGCATTGTTCACGTTGGCAAGTCTATAGGGGGCGCCCGCCGCGGTGTTCTTGTCCACAGCTAGAGACCGGTGCGGAAAGGACTTCCGGCGGGCTGGGATAGTGGAGGTATGGACAGCACTGATACGCACAACCCTGCTTCTGACACTGCTTCCGGGTCCGCCCGCCCGCTGCACGGCGAGGCGGTCGAACTGCTGCGCGCGCTGGTCGGCAACGATTCCGCGGAGTTCCACCAGGACCAGTTCGAAGCCATTGAAGCACTGGTCGCCGGCGGCCGCCGTGCCCTGGTGGTCCAGCGCACCGGCTGGGGAAAATCCGCGGTGTACTTCGTAGCCAGCCTGCTGCTGCGGGCGCGGGGTGCAGGCCCCACGTTGATTGTGTCTCCGCTGCTGGCCCTGATGCGGGACCAGGTAGCTGCCGCCGCGCGGGCCGGAGTCCGCGCCGAAGCCATCAACTCCGCCAACCAGCTGGAATGGCAGGACATCTCCGCGAAGCTCGAGGCCGATCAGGTGGACGTCCTGCTCGTCTCCCCGGAGCGGCTGAACAACCCCGGTTTCCGGGAACAGCACCTGCCCGAACTGATCCGCAGGTCCGGGCTGCTGGTGATCGACGAAGCGCACTGCATCTCCGACTGGGGGCATGACTTCCGGCCGGATTACCGCCGGATCCGGCACCTGATCGAACAGCTGCCCTCCACTGTGCCGGTCCTGGCCACCACCGCCACGGCTAACAGCCGGGTGGTGAAGGACATCGAGGACCAGCTCGCCGCCGGCGGCGAAGACGTGTTCACCATCCGCGGTCCGTTGGCCCGCAAGTCCCTGCGGCTCGGTGTCCTGCGGCTGCCCAACCCCAAGGCGCGCCTGGCCTGGCTGCTGACGCACCTGGACGATCTGCCCGGCAGCGGCATCATCTACGCCCTGACCGTCTCCGGCGCCGAAGACACCGCCCGGCTGCTGCGGGAGGCCGGACATCCGGTCCTCGCGTACACCGGGCGAACCGACCCCGCGGACCGGGAGGAGGCCGAAGCCGCCCTGAAGGAAAACCGGGTCAAGGCGCTGGTGGCCACCAGCGCCCTGGGCATGGGCTTCGACAAACCGGACCTGGGGTTCGTGATCCACCTGGGCGCGCCGTCTTCCCCGGTGGCGTATTACCAGCAGGTGGGCCGTGCCGGCCGCGGCACACCGAACGCCGATGTACTGCTGCTGCCCGGCGCCGAGGACCGCGACATCTGGCAGTATTTCGCCACCTCCTCCATGCCGGCGGAAGGACCGGCCACCGCGGTGCTCGCCGAACTGGCATCCGGGGAGGTGCTCTCCGTCGGCGTGCTGGAGACCCGGGTCAACCTCAAGCGCTCGCCGCTGGAGCTGCTGTTGAAGGTCCTGTCCGTGGACGGCGCCGTCGAAAAGGTTTCCGGCGGCTGGCGGGGCACCGGCCGGCCCTGGCATTACGACAAGGAACGCTACGAGCGGATTGCCGCCGCCCGGGTGAAGGAACAGCAGGCGATGCTGGACTACGAGACCACCACCGGCTGCCGCATGCAGTTCCTGTCGCAGCAGCTTGATGATCCGGCAGCGGCGCCGTGCGGGCGCTGCGACAACTGCGCGGGGCGCTGGTTCGGTGACGACGTCGCGGCGGAGGCCACGGACAACGCGGCGACGGCGCTTGACCGGGTGGGCGTTGAGGTGGATCCGCGCGGCATGTACCCCTCGGGCATGGACCGGCTGGGTGTTTCGGTCAAGGGCAAGATCAAGCCGGACCGGGCCGTCTCCGAGGGACGTGCCCTGGCCCGGCTGACCGACCTGGGCTGGGGCGGCCGGCTGCGGGAGATCTTCGCACCCGGTGCGGAGGACCTGCTTGTGGACTCGGCATTGTTGAACGGCTGCGTGCAGGTTCTGGCGCAGTGGGGCTGGGCTCAGCGCCCGGTGGCCATCGTGTCCGTTCCCTCCCGCTCCCGCCCGCAGCTGGTGGACTCGCTCGCCCGCGGACTGTCCGAGCTGGGCCGGATCCCGTATCTGGGGGCGCTGCACCTGCCCCACGGCGGACCCACCGGGGGACCCGGCGGCAACAGCGCCTTCCGGCTGGCCTCCGTGTGGGACCAGTTTGCCGTTCCCCCGGAAGGCGCCGCGTGGTTCGCGGCGAACCCCGGACCGGTGCTGCTGGTGGATGACTTCGCGGACAGCCGCTGGACCCTCACCGAAGCCGGCCGGGTGCTGCGCGAAGCGGGCGCTGAAGCGGTGCTGCCGTTTGTGCTCGCGCTGAAGGCCTGACGCGGCCCGGCCGCCCAACAGCGGCGGGACGGGCGAGCCCGCCCCGCCGCCCGTTTCCGCCCACTACTTGGCGACGAAGGCAAGCAGCGCGGCGTTGACCTCCGCGGCATGGGTCCACAGCAGGCCGTGCGGCGCGCCTTCGACCTCGACGTAGTCGGCGTCAGGCACGCCCTTCCGGAAGCGGCGCGCGGTGGCGTCGACGGGCAGGATGTTGTCCGCGGTGCCGTGCAGGATCAGCACCGGCTTGCCGCTTTCGCGGACGGCGTCGACGTCGGCCCGGAAGTCCTCGATCCAGGTCGGCACCACGGCATACGCGGCCACCGGGGCGCTTGACGCGGCGACGTTCCAACTGGCGGTGACAGCTTCGGAGCTGATTCTGCTGCCGAGGTTCTCCTCCAGATTGTAGAAATTCGAGAAGAAGCTGGTGAACCAGGCGTAGCGGTCCGCCCGGGCGGAGGCTTCAATACCGTCGAACACCTCCTGCGGCACCCCCTCGGGGTTGTCGTCCCGGGCCACCAAATACGGTTCAAGCGAGGCGAGGAAGGCGAGCTTGGCAATCCGGTCGTGGCCGTAACGGCTGACGTACCGGGCCAGTTCCCCGGTGCCCATGGAGAAGCCGACCAGGATCACGTCGTGCAGGTCCAGGGTCTCCAGCAGGGTGTTCAGATCTGCCGCGAAGGTGTCGTAGTCGTAGCCGGAACCGACCTTGCTCGATTGGCCGAACCCGCGCCGGTCATAGGTGATGACCCGGTAACCGGCCGCGAGCAGCTCACGGGTTTGACGCTCCCAGCTGTGGCCGTCCAGGGGATAGCCGTGGATCAGCACTACCGGCTGGCCTGCTCCCTGGTCTTCGTAATAGAGGTGGATGGTGGTGCTGTTCTCGGTGCCTACGGAAATATAGCCCATGGCGGATTCCTTTCAGGCTGGCGTTATGTGGTGAGCGTTCTCGGGAAGATGCTAGGAGAACAATGCCTTCGCCGTAAGGGTGGTCTGGGAGAACCCCGTCGTCCCCGCTGCCTACTCGCCGCGGTACACCGGCGGACGCCGCTCGGCGAAGGCAGCGGTAGCCTCGCCGAAATCGCGGCTGGCCAGGAACGCCGTGTTCCAGACCTGCACGTACTCCAAGCCGTCGGAGACCTGTGCCTGCGTCCGCCGGTTCAGGACCTGCTTGACGCCCTGCACCACAAGCGGGGGATTGGCGGCGATCTGCGCGGCCAGTTCGCGTCCGCGGGCGACGACGTCGTCAGCCAGTTCCGTAACCAGCCCGAGTGCGGCGGCCCGGGCCGCGTCGAAATCCTCGCCGGTCAGGGCCAGCTGCCGGGTGGCGCCTTCGCCGATGATCGCGGGCAGACGCTGCAGCGAGCCGAGGTCGGCAACGATGGCGACCCGCACCTCGCGCACGCTGAAGCGGGCGGCGGGGGAGCAGATGCGGATGTCCGCCGCGGCGATGACGTCAATGGCTCCACCGATGCACCAGCCGTCCACTGCTGCGATGACCGGTTTGGTGCACCGGGCCAGCGAGGTGACGGCGTCCTGCAGGTCCTTGATCTGCCGCCGGAAACCTTCACGCAGCTTCGCGTCCATGCCTCCGGCGGCGAGCAAGGGGGCGAACACCGGAGCCATGGCCGGCAGATCCAGGCCGTAGCTGAAGTTCCCGCCGGAGCCGTAGAGCAGGACGGACCGGACGTCGTCGTCCGTGCTCAGCGCGTCGAACACTGCCGGCAGTTCGGTCCAGAAATCCGGTCCCATGGCGTTGCCCTTGGCGGGCCCCAGCAGCTGTACCTCCGCCACGCCGTCATGAATTTCGACACTCAGGGAGCGCAGGGAAGGCAGTGGGGTTGCGCTGGACGTCATGGCATCTCCGTTGATTGGGGCGTCTTTGGGCTGGACGTCAATATACCGGCCGTTTTAGGGCCCGAAGAAAGCAAAGCTAGGATCAAGGTATGGAGCTTGCGGTTATCATTCTCTTCGTCCTATCCATTGCAGTTGTCAGCGCGCTCTGGGGCAGGTTCGAGAAGCGTCGCGCCGCCGAACCCAAGCCGGAGGCGGGCACGTCGAGCGCCGGCCCGAGGCCCACGCCGGGACGTCCGGCGCAACAGTCCCGCCCTGCACGTCAGCGCCCCGCCCAGGCACAGGCCGGCACGTCGCCGCAGGCGGCCAAGGACGCCGCCGCCCTGCTCAGCGCGGACCAGCACCGGCAGGTCTACGCGGCCCTCGGCCAGGGCCAGCCGGTCAAGGCGCTGAAGCTGTACGCCATGTTCACCGGTGCCGGCATCCGCGCCTCGGGAGCGGCCATCACCAACATGGCCGCCCATCCCCAGCCGTATGTGCGGCCCATCCCCGATCCTGAGACCCCGGCCGGGGACTCTGCCGGTCCCGCTAAACCGGAGGCCGCCAAGCAGGACGCCGCCCCGGAATCAGAAGCAATGCGGGAAGAAGAGATCAGCAAGTGGGCCCAGCAGCTGCGGCCCGAGGATTTCCTCAAGCCGTAGTGGAACGAAACAGGCCGGACCAGTGTTGGTCCGGCCTGTTCTGTTCCGCCTGGTGGGCTTACCGTCCGGCCCGGCCGCCCTCGAGCGGCCGTGAGCGCTGAATCCGGCCGTCCGGACCGTACGGGTAGTTGCCGACCTGCGGAACGCTGAGCTCGGTCAGACGGTGCTTCTCCTCATCTGACAGGACCAGGAACGCTGCGCCCAGGTTGTCCGCGAGCTGGTCCGTGGTGCGCGCACCGAGGATCACCGAGGTCACTCCCGGCCGGTCCGCCAGCCAGGCCAGCGCCACCTGCGCGGGCGAGGCCGAGTGCGCCGCGGCGACGGTGCGCAGCTCATCGATGATCCGCCAGGTCCGTTCATTGTTGCTGCGCAGGTCCCAGCCTTGGAATTGCCGCGTGGGATTGTCGCCCACCCGGGTGTTTCCGGCGGGAACCGTCTCGCGGTCATACTTGCCGGTGAGCCAGCCGCCGGCGAGCGGTGACCAGGGCAGCAGCCCGAGTCCGGCGTCGAGCGCTGCCGGAACGATCTCGGATTCGATTTCACGCTCGAGCAGGTTGTACTGCGGCTGCAGCGTGACCGGCAGCGCCCACCCGTGTTCACGCGCCAGGTAGACGGCCTTGGTCAGCTGCCAGCCGGTGAAGTTCGAAAGACCGTAGTAGCTGATCTTGCCCGCGGTGACGGCGTCCTGGAGGAAGCCGAGGCTTTCCTCCAGCGGAGTGAGTGGATCCCACGCATGCAGCTGGTAGAGGTCCACATGGTCCACACCCAGCCTTGTCAGGGAGTCGTCCAGCGCGCGGCGAAGGTGCCGCCGGGAGGTCCCTACGTCATTGGCCCCCTCGCCCATGGGAAAGCGCCCCTTGGTGGCGAGGACGACGTCGGCCGCTTCCGTGGGATGCGCGTGCAGCCAGCGGCCGATGATTTCCTCGGACGCGCCGGCCGTGTAGACGTCCGCGGTGTCCACGAAGTTCCCGCCCGCACGGACATAGTCGCTGAGGATGGCGTGGGAGGCACGCTCATCGGATTCGTTGCCGAAAGTCATGGTGCCGAGCGCGTAGTTGCTGACCGATGTCCCGCTGTTGCCGAGCCGTCGCATTTCCATGGGGATGTCCTTCACGGTAGGGAAGCTGGTGAACCGGCTGTCAGCTTACTGATCAGCTGCCGAGCCCGAAAGCAGGGCGGAGAAGAGCAGCGAATCGCACCGCTGCCCGTCCACCAACCGGTGTTCCCGCAGCCTACCCGCAAAGGCGAAACCGTTCTTTTCCAGGACCCGGACCGAGCCGGTGTTCTCCGGATGGCAGGTGGCGTCCACCCGTGCCAAGCCCAGGGGACCGAAGGCATGCGCCAGCAGCAGTGCGGCGGTTTCGGTGCCCAGGCCCCGGCGCCAGACGCTGCGGGCGAGGGTGTAGCCGAGTTCCCCGGTGTGCAGTCCGGTGGTCCACACCCCGGCGGTTCCCACTACCCGGCCTTGGAACACCACAGCCAGGGTGAACCGGGTCCTGTCGGGGGTACCGGCTTCGGCAATTGCATCCGTAACGAACGCCTGGGTTTCCGCCAGGGTGTTGGGCCCCCACGTGGACCATTGCGTGACCACTGGATCGGAGGCGAAGGCGTGCACGGCGTCGACGTCGTCGCCCCGGAAGTCGCGCAGTATCACGCGTGGTCCGCCCAGGCTGATGCTGTCCGGTGCCATTGCTGCGTACCCTTCTGAAGCGATTCGGTGGTGAATCTTAGGGTAGACGCAAAAAGTCCCCCGGAAATCCGGGGGACTAGTGGCGGAGACGGGGGGATTTGAACCCCCGGTGGGCTTTAGGCCCACACTTCATTAGCAGTGAAGCCCATTCGGCCGCTCTGGCACGTCTCCAACTTCCACTGGCATCAGCTGCCAGCCTGACAAGACTACCGGCAAGTTGCCGGTTAGGGCAAAACGCCTCAGCCCAGTCTTCCGGTGAGCGCCTCCCAGAGGAATTCGTAGGACATGGCATGCATCCGGGCGGACTGCCGGTTGTCCGCCGCACCGGCGTGCCCGCCCTCCAGCGCCTCGTGGAACCAGACCTTATCCGCACCCATCGCCTTCATCCGGGCAGCCATCTTCCGGGCCTGCACCGGCCCCACCCGGTCATCGCTGGTGGCGGTCCAGATCAGCGTGGGCGGATAGGACACGCCTTCCTTCAGCAAGTGGTACGGGGAGAACGTCTGCACGAACTCCCACTGCGCGGGATCGTCCGGATCGCCGTATTCGGCAATCCAGGAGTAGCCGGCGGACAGCTTGGTGTAGCGGCGCATGTCCAGCAGCGGCACTCCGCAGGAGACAGCTCCGAACAGGTGCGGATAGGTGGTCAGCATGTTTCCCACCAGCAGCCCGCCGTTGCTGCGGCCGGTGCAGCCCAGATGGTCCCGGGTGGTGACGCCGCGGGCCACCAGGTCCTCGGCCACGGCGGCGAAGTCCTCGTATGCCCGGTGCCGGTTTTCCTGCAGGGCGGCACGGTGCCATTCGGGGCCGTATTCGCCGCCGCCGCGGATGTTGGCCAGCACATACACGCCGCGCCGTTCGACGCCGTCGGCATCCGTGGTGCGCCGCTCCAGCCAGCCTCGGCCCACCACGCCGCTGTAGGCAGGGGTCAGGGAGGCTTCGAATCCGCCGTAGCCGTTGAGCAGGGTGGGGTTGCCGCCGTCGAGCACCAGGTCCTGCGGACCCACCTGGAAGTAGGGCACCTTGGTGCCGTCCGCGGAGACGGCGAAGTGCTGCTCAACCGAAAGGCCTGCCGTGTCGAACAGCGCCGGCGTGGTCCGGACCACCTCGGCTCCGGCCCCGCCCAAGGTGCCGCGGGACAGTGTGGACGGGGTCAGGAAACCGGTGCTGACCAGCCAGTAGTCGTTGCCGGCGTCCTCGTCTTCGTCATCCACCGCGTACGCCTCGACCGTGTGCAGCGGCGGGCAGGCATCCAGGATCTCCGCGCGCCAGCCGTCTTCCGGGGCCAGCACCAGGATTTCGGAGCTGACGTCGCGCAGCAGGCTCAGCAGCAGCCGGTCCCGGGTCCAGCTCCAGTTCTGCAGCGAGGTGGACGCGTCCGGGGTGAAGAGCCGGTGGACCGTCCGGTTGCCGGCGGTGAAGTCGGCGAGCGGGGCGGCCAGGAGGGAGCCGGCGGGGTGGGTTACGCCGTCGAGTTCCCAGTCAGTGCGCGGACGCATCAGCAGCCATTCGCGGTGCAGGTCCACGTTGACGTCCAGCGGAACATCGAGCTGCACCCACTCGCTGCCTTCGCGCAGGAAGGTGCGGGTGTTGTAGAAATCGATGATGTCCACGGCCAGGTCGCGTTCATAGCCCGGTGTCTGGTCCCGCTGCACCACGCCCATCATGTGCTCTTCCGGGACTTCGAAATAGGGGGCGGCGTCCTGCAGCGCCTGGCCGCGGCGCAGGATGCGGCTGCTGCGCGGATAGGACGAGGTGGTCATGGACCCCGGACCGAAGTCCGTGCCCACGTAGAGGGTGTCCTCCGTGCCCCAGCTGATCCGGTTCTTGGCCGCGGGAATGTCGAAACCTCCGGGCACAAAGGCGCGCTCGACGACGTCGAACTCCCGGAAACGGGCAGCGTCACCGCCGTCGGGGGACAGGGCCACCAGGGCACGGCGGTAGGACACGCCGTCCGCGGGCCGCAGGAACATGGACCCGCCCCAGACCCATTCGGTTCCCTCGGCGGCACTGAGTTCGTCCAGGTCCAGCAGCACCTCCCACTCAGTGTCCGCGGCTGTGTAGCTGGCCCAGGTGGTGCGGCGCCAGATGCCCTTGGGATGCGCTGCGTCCCGCCAGAAGTTGTAGTAGTGCTCTCCGCGTTTGGCGACCATGGGGATGCGGTCCGTGGAATCCAGCACCTCCAGCAGGCGCTCCTCGGTATGCTCAAAGCCGGTGCGTGCGAGCAGGTTCTCGGTCACCGCGTTTTCGGAGCGCACCCAGTCCAGCTGCCGATCCCCGTAGATGTCTTCCAGCCACAGGAACTCATCGTCAGGAACTGGTGCGGCGGTGTCGAGGTTGGAGGAAGTCATGGGCCCATCCTAGCGACTGGGTTGCGGGCCCCTGCAGGGAGGCGCGGAGCCGCCCGAACCCGCTCAGCTCCGCCGCCGGATACCCTAGATGCATGGATCACGCGCAGAGTTTCCGGGTAGCTGTCATTGGTGCAGGACCCCGCGGCCTCTCCGTCGTCGACCGGATCCTCACCAACCGGCGTGCCTCAAACGCCCGTCCGCCCCTGCGTATCGACCTTATTGATCCGTTTGATCCGGGGCCGGGCCACGTCTGGCGGACCAACCAGTCACGGCTGTTCCTGATGAACACCCCGGCACTGTTCCCCACCGTGGTCCCGGCCGGGGATACGGTCCGCGACCTGCTGCCCTCACCGGCCGGACTCTCCTTTAACCAGTGGCGCGAGCTGATGGCCGCAGGCACCCGGACGGCAGACGGGCTGTCCGCGGGTGACCGCGACGAATTGGCGGGACTGGGTCCCGCGGATTTCCCCAGCCGCCCGCTGTACGGACGGTACCTGGAATGGACGTACGGACAGCTGCGGAAAGCCGCCGCCGACGACGGCGTGGAGCTGGTGCACCGCCGGACCGAAGCGCTGGGCATCGCGCGGGAAGCGGACGGCCTGCTGGTCATCGAGCTGGAGGGCCGGCAGGTCCTTGCCGCGGACGCCGTCGTACTGGCCCTGGGCCACCTGCCGGCGCTGCTGTCGCCCGAGCAGGCACGGCTGCAGGACGCAGCCGAGCGACATGGCCTGACCTATCTCCCGCCCGCGGTTCCCGCCGACGTCGACTTCTCCCGCCTGCCGGCCGGGGAGCCCGTGCTGGTGCGCGGGCTGGGCCTGAACTTTTTCGACGTGATGGCTGCGGCCACCGTCGGCCGCGGCGGCCGGTATGTGCCCACCGGACAGCCCGCCGGCCGGGCGCTGCGCTATGATCCCTCGGGCCGGGAACCGCAGCTGATCGCGGCGTCCCGCCGCGGCACCCCGTACCGGGCGAAGGCAAAGCTGGACTCCTATGTTCCCCGCGGAATCCGCCTGCGCTGGCTGACCCGGGAACGGGCGCTCGCCTTCCGTGCGGACGGCCTGCTGCCGGGTTTTGACCACGATCTGTGGCCCTTGCTGCACCGCGACGCGGTCTGGGCGTATTACAGCACGTTGGCCCGCGTGGCCCCGGACGAGCTCAACGGCCCCGCGGAGCAATTCCGGGAACGGCTGGAAGCGGCACTGAACCTCCCGGGACCCGAGTGGGATGCAGCGAAGGAAGCAGTGCTGGACAGGTACGTTCCCGCCAACCGCCGCACCAACCTCGAAGCCCTGGCCCAGCCGCTGGGACGCCGGCCGTTCAACGGAGCCTCCGACGCGGACGGGACCGTTCTGGCCTATCTGGAGGATGACGCCGCCGGATCAGCGGCCGGGGAAGACGATCCGCTGAAGATGGCCATCGGCGCCCTCAACGCCGGGCGCAGCCTGCTTAAAGCGGTAGTGGCCGACGGCGGCCTTGCCGAGGCCTCCTGGCTCACCGAGCTGCGCGGTTGGTTTGAGCCGCTGGTCGAGGGCCTGGCCAGTGGTCCGCCCCCGGAACGGATCGAACAGCTGGCAGCCCTGGTACGTGCCGGCCTGGTGCACTTTGTAGGTCCCGATCCGCGCTTCGACGTGGACGAGGCCCGGGGCATGTTCACGGCGTCCTCCCCGTGGGTGGGCACCGAGTACGCCGCCTCCACCCTAATGGAGGCCATGATGCCGCCCAACCGGGTGGACCGCAGCGTCTCGCCGCTGCTCGCCGGACTGATCCGGGACGGGCTGGCCCGGCCCAAGGTCATGATGTCCGCGGACGGCACCCCGGTGCTGACTCCCGGGCTGGACGTCACGCTGCCGCCCTACCGGGCGGTGGGCGTCAGCGGTGAACCGGTGGAAAACCTGTTTGTGCTGGGCCTGCAGCTCTCCTCGGTCCAGTGGGGGACGGCTATCGCGGCCGAAGCCGGAGCTCCCGCCGGGGAAGGTGCACGGACGCTGCAGGACGCCGATGCCATTGCCGCTGCGGTGCTTTCCGCTGCCGCATCCTTCTCCGCCGTGCCGGGCCCGCGGAACGCGGCCTCCGGCCGGGACGAACCGGCCGTGCTGGGCTAAGCCGTCTCTGCGGAGCCTGCACGTCGCACAGTAGCAGTGCTTCGGAAGCCGGGCGGGACGCCGCGCCCAACGCTCAGCGGGGGGTGAACCGAGGCCCCGGGAGCACCCGCCGCGCCCGTAAAATCGGTCCTCAGCGGGGCTGAACCATTCCATTTCCATCCGGTACAAGCGCCTCGCGATCCGACTCGAGAGGAAGGCCTTTCCATGAAAGCCTGGCAGTACGTTGGCGACCGCAAGCCGATCCAACTGAATGAAGTTCCGGAGCCCGCCCCGGCTCCCACGCAGGTCATCATCGATGTGCTGGCGGCGGGCCTGTGCCACTCCGATGTGATGTACATGGAGGTCGGGGACTCCGCCATGCCGTTCCTGCCCATGACGCAGGGCCACGAAAATGCGGGCGTCATCACCGCACTCGGGTCCGAGGTTGAAGGCTTCCATGTTGGCGACGTCGTGGGTGTGTGTTCCTCAGGGGTCCAGCCTCCGCTGGGCATGTTCACCCCCGGCGGCTTCGCCGACAAGCTCGCGGCCGACTACCGCGACCTGGCCCGGGTGCCCGACGGGCTGGATGTCTCCCTGGCCGCCCTGGCCACAGATGCGGGAATGACTTCCTACCACGCCATGATCAAGGTCGGCGGGGCAACCAAGGGCATGAAGGTGGGCGTGATCGGCTTCGGCGGACTTGGACAGATCGGTGCCCGCGCCGCAGTGTTGGCCGGCGCCGAAGTGCATGTGGCCGAGATGAAGGAAGAAGCCTGGGCCAATGCCAAGGACGCCGGCGTGGTTTCCTGTGTGCGGGACGCCGCGGAATGGGTCACGGATCCCCGGGCCGGCGGAGATTTCGACCTGATTGTTGACTACGCCGGTTTCGACACCACGCAGAAAGCCGTGAATGCGATTCGGCGCGGCGGCAAGGTAGTGCAGGTCGGCTTGGGCAGGCACACCTTCACGGTGGCGACCAACACCATCCTGGGTAAGTCCATCGAAGGATCCCTCGGCGGCACCGTAGCCGACATTGAGGAGGTCTTCGACCTGATGCTCCGCGGCGAGATCACCCCCGCGTACGAGGAAATCGGCTTCGACAAGATCGGCGAAGGGATCGAGCGGCTCAAGAACAACCAGGTCCTCGGGCGCCTGGTGGCCCGCTTCGGCGAATAGTTTTCCTGCGTTAACGACGGCGGCCCGCACCTGTTGGTGCGGGCCGCCGTCGACGTTTACCTGCCGGTATCCGTTACCGGATTAGAACGGGTATTCGCGCGGCGCGTGCTGGACGCTGATCGTGTGGTCGGTGGTGAATTCGTCGATGGCCCACTCGCCGTTGAACCGGCCGAGGCCGGAATTCTTCTCGCCGCCGAAGGCAATGTGTGCCTCATCCTGGACGGGGAAGTCGTTGACGTGGGTCATGCCGGCCTTGATGCGCCGGGCGAACTTCACGCCCTCCTCAAGGTTCGAGGTGAAAACGGCGCTGGACAGGCCCAGATCGGTGTCATTGGCCAGGGCCAGTGCATCCTCGGCGTCCTTGGCGCGCATGATTCCGGCGATGGGGCCGAAGATCTCTTCGCGTGCCAGCTCCATGTCCTTGGTGACGTCGGCGAAGACAGTCGGGGAGAGGACCTGGCCGTTAACTTCGCCTTCGAGCATCAGGCGGGCGCCTTCAGACTTGGCCGTTTCGATCTTCGTCTGCAGCCCTTCAAGCTGCTTGGCGTTGATGATCGGGCCCACCACGTTCTTCGGGTCCGTCGGATCGCCGGCATTGAGTGTCTTGACGTGCGCGGTGAACTTTTCGACGAACTCGTCGTAGACCGCGTCTTCGACGATGATCCGGTTCACGGCCATGCAGATCTGTCCCTGGTGCAGGAACTTGCCCATGGCTGCGGCGCGGACTGCCTGGTCGACGTCGGCATCGGCGAGGACAACGAACGGGCTGTTGCCGCCCAGTTCCAGTGCCGTGTACTTCAGCGTGGCACCGGTGGCGGCCAGGGCACCGATGTTCTTGCCCACCGGGGTGGAGCCGGTGAAGGAGATCATCCGCGGGGTCGGGTGCTCCACGAACGCGTCACCGATTTCCGAGCCGGCGCCGACGACGGCGTTCAGCACGCCGGCGGGCAGGCCGGCCTCTTCGAAGATCTTGGCGATGATGAGGGCGCCGGTGACGGGGGTGTCACTGGCCGGCTTCAGGACGACGGCGTTGCCGAGGGCCAGGGCCGGAGCCACGGAGCGCTGGGAGAGGTGGAGCGGGAAGTTCCAGGGGCTGATGACGCCGACCACGCCCAGCGGGGCACGGTAGACGCGCAGTTCCTTGTTCGGGGTATCCGAGTCCATGATCTTGCCGTGCACGCGGTGCGGGAAGGTTGCTGCCTCGCGGGTGATGGCTGCGGCGGAGGCGACTTCAATGTTGGCCTTGAGCATGGTGCTGCCGGATTCGGCGTTCAGCCAGGCAATGATCTCGTCGCGGCGCTCGTCGAAGATTTCGGCTGCGCGGGCAATGACGGCACGTCGCTCGTTCGGGGTCCTGGCGGCCCAGTCCTTCTGCGCTTCCTCTGCAGCGGCATACGCGTCATCGAGGTCTTCGCGGGATGCCTGCTGCATGGTCATCAGCTGCGAACCATCAAAGGGGTTGGTGTCCGTGAGGGTCTTCTCGGAACGGCCGTCGCGCCACTGGCCGCCGATGAACTGCTGTGCGGGAATCCAGTCGGTGAGGGCAGGGGATGTTGATTCGAGCTGAGTTGTCATGATTACTCCTAGATGAATCTTGACGGTGTATTGATGGTTACAACCGAGGCGGGTCCGGATCAATTCCCAGAACGTCCGGCCCTCCGGCGCCGGTGCCGGGACTGTCAAGAACCGGAGCTACTAAGTACCCTTTTTATTTTCCCCGGTTCGGCCTAGCGTAGGCGGTACCCGGGGCCGAAAAGGGACTCCCGGGCCGCTCCAACACCAAAGGGATAACTCATGAGCACAAGCGCGAGCGCTGCGGGAGACCGCGGACGAAACGGAGACGGGCAGGGCCCGGGGCGTCGGGCCGGCGCCAATCCGACGCCGGACGGTCTGCGTAGCGACGGGGTGGGGGAGACCAGCCGCCGGCGGGTGGTCGAGCGGGAGAAAGCCACCTTCGGCGGAGTGAAGATAGGCTCGGCGTTTTTCGGCTGGCTGACCGCTATCGGCACCACGGTGCTGCTGAGCGCCCTGGCAACGGCCCTCGGCGCGGCAGTGCTGGCCAATGACGACAACCCGGATGCCACGGCACTGACGGTAACCGGGACGATCATCCTGCTGGTCATTCTGTTCGTTGCCTACTACTGCGGCGGATACGTGGCTGGGCGGATGGCCCGATTCAACGGGATGAAGCAGGGCATTGCGGTCTGGGTGTGGGCAGTGCTGATCGCCATTGTGGCGGCCATCCTTGCCGCGATCGCAGGAGACCAGTTCAACATCCTGGTTGAACTCAACGGATTCCCCCAGATTCCGATGTTCGGTGACAACGCCACGGCATCGACAATTATCGCCGCCATTGTTGCCGCAGCAGTGGCACTGGTCGGCGCTATTCTCGGCGGGCTGGGTGGCATGCGCTTCCACCGCCGGGTGGACAAAGCCGGGCTGGGGGATTGACCGGGCGGGGGCTGCCGGGGCTGCCGGCCAAAAAGGCGTGGGGGGATAAGCGGGGGACGCGGTATCCAATGCACCACCAGGCGCCTGCAGGGCGTGGAACAGGAGAACAACGTGATCACCACTGAACAGATCGACAGCATCATGAACCATGGAACCGTTGAGGGTCCCAACGGTGAGAAGATCGGCTCGGCCGGCGACGTCTACCTTGACGACGAGTCGGGCCAGCCCGCCTGGGTAACCACCAAGACCGGGCTCTTCGGTTCCAAGGAGAGCTTTGTGCCCCTGGCCGATGCGACGGTTGAGGGATCTGTTGTCCGGGTGCCGTACTCCAAGGAAATGGTGAAGGATGCTCCGCGGGTGGACAAAGACGGGCATCTGAGCGACCAGGAGCAGGATGAGCTGTACAGCTACTACTCGGTCGGCACCTCGGGCAGTTCGGGAATGTCCGGAACTTCCGGCACCACCTCGGGTACTTCCGGCTCCGGGACCACGTCGGGGCAGCATGTTTCTTCCGGCGGCACGACGTCGGGCGGTTCAGGTTCGGGCATGACCTCCGGCGGGACGGGAAGCGGTTCCGGCCGGACGGAAAGCAGCCGCGGCTCCGGCCGAGGCCAGGTAGGGCATGACACTTCGGGCCCGACCACCGATGATGCGATGACCCGGTCCGAGGAGCAGCTTCACGTTGGCAAGCAGAGCCGGGAATCCGGCCGTGCGCGGCTGCGGAAGTATGTCACCACGGAGAACGTCACCAAGACGGTTCCGGTCAGCCATGAGGAAGCGCGGATTCAGCGTGAACCCATTACCGATGCCAACCGCGGCTCGGCCATGGACGGACCGGCGATCAGCGAGGAGGAACACGAAGTGACCCTCCATGCCGAAGAGCCCGTGGTGGAAAAGGAAGCGGTCCCCGTTGAGCGTGTCCGGCTGGACACCGAAACGGTAACCGAAGACGCCACCGTTACCGAGGAAGTCAGCAAGGAGCAGATTGATATGGAGGGCGAAGGAGGCGGAAGCGGCGGCAAACGCAGCCGCTGATCGTCGCGCACACCGCAGCAGGCCGCCGGAAACACCCGGCGGCCTGCTGCGTTAAGGGATCCGGCGGCGTTATCGGGGATCGGAGGGATGTTCCGCCATCCACCGGTCCAGCAGTGCCGCGAAGTCCCCGCTGTTGCGCTCCGGCCACCAGTGCCCGGCGGCCACCTTCCGGATTTCCACCCCGGGAAAACGCTTCTCCAGGCCGTCAACCAGTTTCGGCGACAGGAACGGGTCCTTCACCGGGACAATCACCTGCACCGGACCGGCATATCCGCCGTCGGGCACCGAGCCGCCGGAGCGCAGCATATTGGCCCGGTAGAGCTGCAGGCCCCGCACCCCGCTGTCTCCGATCTTGCGTCCGGCGTACTTTTCGTAGCGGGGCGTCAACAGGTATCTCCAGGCGGCGTCGGGCAGGAACGGTATGTGGAAGGCTGCGACGTACCAGCTGCGCAGCGCCTGCAGGAGTGCCTGCGGCCACAGGCGGGGCGAGCGCAGGCGGGAACGGAACCAGCGCCGGAAATGTCCCAGGTCCGGACCGGAGATGCTGGTGAAGCTGAGGATCCTGCCTTCCGCCCGGGGGTCCTGGATGGCCGCCCAACCCTGGATCGACCCCCAGTCATGGCCGACCAGGTGCACATGGCGGGCCTCGGCGGCGTCGAGGACCGCATAGAGATCCTCCACCAGCAGTTCCAGACGGTAGGGTCCCAGGGCGCCGCGGTCCGCGGTGTTGCCCGTCACCCGCGAAGCACCAGCGTTCCGGGTGTCGTACGTGATGACGTGCCGGTCCGCCGCCAGCCTTTTCACGGCGCCGTCGAACACCTGGTGGTCGTCGGGGTAGCCGTGCACCATCACGATGCTGGGCCACCCGTCCTGCGGGGTGCCGTACTCGTACACGGCCAGGTCCGCGCCCCGGCTCCGGACTGTGCTCCGCCGGGGTTCGGGGCGGGCTCCCCGCCGGTTACTACTTTGCTCCGGCGGGATCCCGGGGGTGCGGTCCATGCGGTGGCTCCTACGTCGACGCCGGTGTCCGCGCAGGCAGTTGCACGGATCCCCACCTTAGCCGGGTCGGGGCTCGCAGCCCACCGGTATTCAGACACACGCGGCCGCGCTCGTTCCACTGCAGGTATGCACAGGGGAGGCCCGGAAAATCCGGACCTCCCCTGTCATACTGCCAACCGGTCCCGCGCCGCTAGGCGCCGAAACTGGAGTAGTAGCGGTTCATGAAAGCGGCCATCGCATCCCGCTTCACGGACTGGAACGGACGGTACGTCTTCGCGCCGTTGGGTTCCGTCCAGCCGGTGGAAATCCCCTCCGAAGACAACCAAGCCATCTCTTTGTAGAACTGGATGCCGGTGGGGACATCCGAGAACGGTGACTTTTGCGGTGCGGTGTAATCCGGGCTTCCGGCCAGCCGGTACATGAAGGCGGCCATCGCGTCGCGGTTTACGGACTGCAGCGGGCGGTAGGTCTTGGTGCCGTTCGCTTCCGTCCAGCCGGTAGCGATGCCCTTGGATGCCACCCAGGTGATTTCCTTGTAGTACTGGTCCTTGGGCGAAAGATCGGTGAACGGTGACTTTTGCGGTGCGGTGTAATCCGGGCTTCCGGCCAGCCGGTACATGAAGGCGGCCATCGCGTCGCGGTTTACGGACTGCAGCGGGCGGTAGGTCTTGGTGCCGTTCGCTTCCGTCCAGCCGGTAGCGATGCCCTTGGATGCCATCCACTGGATGTCGTCATAGAACTTCATTCCCATAGGTACGTCGGCGAACACCGCCGGCGCGGCAGCCTCCACCGTGACCGGCAGGGTCACCGTGGTGCCGGATTCGGCGGCCGTCAGCACCAGGGACCCTGCGCCGGAAGCCGTCGCGGGGAGGGTGACGGTGACGGTGGCCGAACCCGCGTTGACCGGTGCGGTGCCCAGGGGTGTGGCGGTGCCGGCGGCATCCACGTAGCTGACCGCCACTGATGTGTTGGCCGGGCTGCCGAGCGAGGTCAGGTTCAGCTGGCTGACGCTGAACGTCGCTGCCGCGCCTGCCTTGACCGCGGTAGGTGCTCCCTTGACGACGACGCCCTGGCGGGCGAAGTCGGGGGACAGCGGCTTGTTCGCCGAGAGGTAGCTGATCCAGGCGTCACGGTCCACCAAACCGGTGTCCCGGGTGTCCGTTCCGTCCCGGAAGACGGTGAAGTTGTCTCCGCCCTGAGCCAGGAAGCTGAACGTACCGACGCGGTATTCGCGGGCCGGGTCCATGGCGGCACCGTCAATGGTGACGCTCTGGATCCGTGAGCCGCGGGGCTGGTCGGGATCGAAGGTGTAGGTGATGTTGTCGGAGAGGCCGAGGGCCAGGAAGGCGCGTGAGCTGCCTTCCGGCTGCCACTGCTGCTCCAGCATCGTCTTCAGCTGGGCACCGGTGAGCGTGGTGGTCCAGAGGTTGTTGACGAAGGGCAGGACCGCGTTGGCCTCTGCGTAGGTGATCACGCCGTCCTCGCCGTAGTAGAGCTCGGCGCGCAGGCCGCCCGGGTTGGTGACACCGATTTCGGCGCCGCCACGTTCGGGAGCGGACAGGGTGGACAGCAGGGAGTCGGCCACCAAGGCGCCGAGGGTGGATTCGTTGCTGCGGTCATCACGGACAGTGCCCGTGAAGGCGGACGTGATGTCCGCGGTGACGGAGCCTACCGGTTTGTTGCCCACCTCGGCCGAGTAGGCCACGGCAGCGTCGACGATCCGCTGTACCTCGGCCACAGCCGGGAAGGCTGCGACGAGTTCCGGTGCGGGCGTCGTGGTGCGCGCGACGTTGGCTGCGGTGTAGGAGAGCACCTCGTCGGTTTCTTCGTTGTACTCAAGCCGGATCTGGCCGATGAATTCACCGTAGGAACCGGTCTGCACCACGGGGCGGGTCTTGCCGTCGGCGCCGGGAATGGCTGCATCCCAGGCGTACTGCTTGTGCGTGTGCCCGGTATAAATGGCGTCTACCAGTTCGGTGGTCTCATTGACGATCTCGGCAAAAGCGCCGCCTGCTGCCAGCTCCTTGTCCAGGGTGGCGCCGTCGGGCGTGCCACTGCCGGCTCCCTCGTGGTACTCGGCGATGATCACGTCGGCGAGATCCTTCTCCACCAGCTCTTCGGCGACGCGGTTGACGGCGTCCACCGGATTCCCGAAGTCCAGGTCGGCGATGCCGCCGGGGCTCACGAGGCTGGCCGTCTCCTGGGTGATGGCACCGATGACGGCAACATCCACGCCGTTGACATCGATGATCTCGTACTCCTGCAGGGCAGGCGTGGTGGTGCCCTTCTCGTAGACATTGGCCCCAAGGTAGGGGAACTGCGCGGCCGGGGCCACACGGTCGGTGAGGTCGGCAAAACCGCCGTCGAACTCGTGGTTGCCCACCGCGGAGGCCTGCAGCCCCAGGGCGTTCAGGACGTCGATCGTGGGCTGGTCCTGCTGCACCGAAGAGGCGAACAGGGAGGCGCCGATGTTGTCACCCGCGGAGAGGAACAGTGAACTGCCCTCCGGTGCGCCGGCTTTCAATTCCTCAATGGTTCCCGCGAACGGCACCGTGTTGGCATCGATCCGACCGTGGAAGTCATTGATGTTCAGCAGATTCAGCGTTGCGGTGTCTGTGCCTTCGGCGGTCAGGTCCATGCCGACCAGGATCGGATCATGGTCCGAGGCCCGGTACGGATCCGGTGCGTAGAAGTCGGTGGCGTTGTAGTTGTAGCGGCTGTATTCGAAGGCCACTGACTCGACGGAGTTGATGTTCCAGATATCCGTACCGGTGACGGCCTCGTTGGCGGCCGGCGAGGCCAGGATGTGGTCCAGGCTGCCGACGGTCCCGCCGTAGGCGTAGGAGTGCTTGCCGGTGGCCGCGCCGAGATCGACGTAGCCAGCATCGACCAGCACCATAATGGGATCTTCGGCGTGGTAGGCGTTGAAATCGCCGAGCAGGAACACCTTGTCCGTGCCGGCGGCTTCGGACTCGGTACCGGCGAAGTCCACCAGCGCCTGCGCCTGGCGGACGCGGTCTGCGTTCCAGCCGCCCTGGCCGGTGTCCGCGTTCTCGCCCGAGGACGGAGCCGAACCCTTGGACTTGAAGTGGTTGGTCACGGCCAGGATCTCCGTGCCCTTGTCTGCTCCGGCCGGACGGAAGGCCTGGGCCAGGGGTTCGCGGGCGTTGGAGAAGACCGCTTCGTTGTCGAGGATGGTGGATTCCCCGACGGGCTCCGCGGTTCCGGTGCGGTAGATGAAGGCGGAACGGATGACGTCTTCGTCAGCGGGCAGGTCCGCGGGGGAGCGCACGTAGTCCCAGGTTCCCGGTGCCTGCGCGTTCAGGGCTGCCACCAGGCGGGAGAGTGCATCGTCGCGGTCCTTGCCGAACGTGGCGGAGTTCTCCACTTCCATCAGGGACACGACGTCGGCGCCCAGTGCGTTGATCGCGGCCACGATCTTGGCCTGCTGGCGCTCCAGGTTAGCGGTGTTGGCGGCGCCGCGGGCGTCGCAGCCGCCGTCGACCGTTACGGGTTCGCCGCTGCGGTTCGTGTAGAAGGTGCAGCCGGACAACGTGTCACCGGTGGTGGTGAAGTAGTTCAGAACGTTGAAGGATGCCAGCTTCAGGTTTCCGCCCACGCTCTCGGGAGCAGGAGTCCGGGTATTGCTGAACGACGCCGGCGTGACGGTGCCCGCATTGGCCTGCGTCAGTTCGGTCAGCGGCTGGAATTTCCAGGCGCTGTTGCGGAAGTCCAGGATCACCGCGGTGCTGAAGGTGGCCGCGGCGCCCACCCGGACCGGGTTTTCCGGCGTCAGGTAGGGCAGCGGCTTGCCCTGGTTGGCGGCGTTGAGGAAGTTGGTGCTGGCACCGTCGTCGAGCTTCACGGCGCGGGCGGCGTTGTCCGCCGTGACGGCCGCGTGTTCCGGTGTGCCCACGGCCGCTACGGCGGTGGGCTGGACGAGCGAGTCCGAGCCGGCAGCGAGGCCGATCTCCGCGTACTGGTTCAACGAGAAGTTGTCGGTGACGGTGAATTCGCCCTGGGGTGCCAGCAGCATGCCTTCGAAGGTCTCGCGCTGTTCGTCGGTTGCCGGCCAGGCAACGGCGGCGGGCTTGACCTCGGGTGCGGCTTCGCTGAGTTTGGTCATGGCGCCGTCGGCGACGGTGAGCTGCGTGAGGTTGTAGTGCTCGCCCACGGTGCCGGTGACCTCGACGTAGTCGCCGGCGGTCACCTGCCCGGCGGTTGCCGCGGAGAAGACAAAGATGCCATGCGATGCGGTGTGCGTGGCCGGGATGATGTCACTGCCGGTGCCCGGGGTCTGGAGGTAGTAGCCGTTGAATCCCCCGGTGGAGTAGACGGCCGTGACCTTGCCGCGCGTGGTGACGGTTTGGCCGATCAGCGGGCTGGCTGCGCCGGTGCCCTGGATCTCGGCGATCGGAACCACGTCGCCCGGTACCGGAGGCGCCGGGGGCGTAGGTGTCGGGGCGGGCTCGGTCGGCGCCGTGCCGGTGGAAGAGGTGGGGGTGACCGAGGTGCTGAGGGTGAAGTCGGCTGAATTGTTGTCCGAATCGGCGAAACCGGTGCGGTTTAGCGACTTCGGATCTGAGTTCCCGGCCGGTGCGCCGGCGGCTGCGGCCTCGAAGGTGTTGGAGGTTCCGTAGCCGACCAGATCGACCACGCCGGGAGCGCCGGTGACCGAGCCGGTGGGCAGCGGATCGATGCCGGTTCCCTGGTTCGAGAGGATCAGGGTGCCGCCGCCACCGGCGAAGCTGGCGCCGATGGTGGCGTCGGCGTCCGGAAGGGCTGCACCGGTGGTGCCGTTGCTGGCGCCCGAAACCAGGTAATAGCCGCCCGGAGCGATAGTGCCGGAAAGGCTGCCGATCCCGGTGGGTGCAGCAGCGGCGGCAGCGGAGCGGTACTGCAGGGACCAGCCGTCCAGGCTCACCGGTTCACTGGTGGGGTTGTAGAGCTCCACGAACTTGGTGTTGAACGGAGCGTTGGCGCTGCCTCCGGACAGATATACCTCGTTGATGATGACGCCGGGAACGGCGGCGTCGCCGTCCTGCGCGTAGGCCGGGAACGCGGTCAGCGGTGCGGCGAGCAGGCCGGCTGACAGGGCGGTTCCGAGCGTAGCCTTCCAGGGGAAAGGTCTCATTCCTGATACTCCTTGGCCGGCCGTGCGGGCCGACAGGTAATGGCCGCCGAATGGGGCGGCAAGGGGTGCAGCGAGTGGGGGCAAGGATGATGCTGGGTGGGACAGGTTGCGAGCAGGTGCCCACCCGGTGTCGTCCGTCAATGCACGAGCCGGTGTGGTTCCGCCGCGTCCTCCGAGGAAGCGGAAAAGTGATCGCCAGCACAGTGTACGGCCTTCCGCCCCCACTTCCCGCCTCGGTTACCCCCAAGTAACGTAAGAGCGCCGCCGGCCACGGTGGCCGGCGGCGCTCTTACGAAGATGCAGTGGTTTACAGGCCGGAATCCTTGTGGGATTCGGAGACCTCTTCGCTCGTCGTGTCGCCGAGGGAACACATGACTGCCCGGTCGCCCTCCTGGTCCCACGACTCCTGGGTCGGGATGATGTAGCCCGGCATCAGTTCCGTTTCCTCAAGGGTGCTTCCCACGTACCCCTCGAACTCGGCGGCGCAGATGTCCGATGCCTCCGTGGCGAGCGTGTCCTGCCCGGGGTAGTCTCCGTCAGGCATCTCCGTCACGTAGTACACCTCCTGTTGGTGCGGCTCGTCGCAGGGAATGAGGTCGACCTCCACAATCTGCTCGTCCTCAGTGCCCGACCCCGGATTGGGATTGGTGAAGCAGTCCCCGGTTTCGAGGTCCGAGTATCGGGTGCCGTCAGAGCCGAATAGGCCTCCGCAGCCGGTCAGCAGGCCGGCGAGCAGGACGGGGATGAGCAGGCCACGAACGCGTGCAGTCTTTGGGGAATTCACAGTGTTTCTCCTCAGGCAGTGTGGCGGCGCACCCCCATGGCGGCCGGGAACCACGGGCTCATCCTACGGGCGAAACGGAGCCGCAAGACTCGGACTGCCTGCGGCCGGTGAATTCCTCTCGGGACCCGGAGGGTCAGGCGATACGGTGGATTTCGGCGTGGACGGCGCGCATGCCCTGCTCCAGTGCCCGCAGATCCTCGATCGACAGCCGTGCAAGGATGTCAAAATTCAGTTCCGGACGACCGGAGACGAGGCGGCGCACCACTGTCCGGCCCAGCGGCGTCGCTTCCACCCGCCGCACCCGCGCATCCCGGGGATCCTCGGAGCGGACCGCGACTCCCTGGGCAACAAGGCGGTCGATCAGTCCTGACATGGACGCCATCGAGACGCCGAAGGACTCCGAGAGGCCCCGGCCCGTGGCGCCTTCCTCGGAGGTCACCAGGACAGTCAGGACCTTCAGCTGGCGGACTGTCAAGTCTGTGGCCAGCAATGGATCAAGGAAGGTGGGCACGGCCGTGGACTGCAGGGAATCGGCCAGTTCTTCCAGATTCAGGAGCACGCGTTCGCGTTCCTGCTGCTCGTTGATTCCGTCGGTCATGAGTTCACCGTAATGGCCCCGGACGTGGCGGCAAACACAGGGCCGGCAGGTCGCGGCCCAAATTAGTTAGGATGGGGCTAACCGTTCTTGACGGGGAAGATATTCCGGCGATCCCGGTGGCTGTATGGGGAGTAAGTAGGACTCCCTGCGCGCCCGGCGTCGTCGTTGTCCTCCCGCTCCGCCTTGTGCCCCCGGGTCCGCGCAAGCGAAATGAGGACACTAGATGAGCAGCACGCAAACCCCCATAGCGTACGAGCGCACGGAAGAGGGCCCGGATGTCCAGGCGCTGAGGGCCAAGTACAAGGCGGAACGGGATCGGCGGATCCGGCCCGACGGCGCCACTCAGTACCAGCCCGCAAAGGGGAAGTTCGGCTACTACGCCACTGACCCCTACACCCCGCGCACCGAGCGGGAGCCCCTGGCTGACGCCGTGGAGGTGCTGGTGATCGGCGGCGGTTTCGGCGGCCTGAGCACCGGAGCCCGGCTCCGGGAAGCCGGTGTCGAGAGCATCCGCATGATGGATGAAGCAGGGGACTTCGGCGGCACCTGGTACTGGAACCGCTACCCCGGCATCCGCTGCGACATCCAGTCCTACGTCTACCTGCCGCTGCTCGAAGAAGTGGGATACGTGCCCACCGAACGCTACGCACGGGGAGAAGAGATCCGCCGCCACGCCGTGGCGATCGCCGAGCGCTACGACCTCTACCGCGACGCCGTTTTCTCCACCCGGGTGACCGGCCTGGCCTGGGATGAAGAAGCACTGGAATGGATCGTCTCCACCGACCGCGGGGACCGGATGCGGGCACGGTATGTGATTACGTCCTCCGGAACGCTCACACAGCCCAAACTCCCCGGCATCCCGGGCATCGACTCCTTCACAGGCCACACCTTCCACACCAGCCGGTGGGACTACGGCTACACCGGCGGAGACCAGTCCGGTGGCCTCACCGGCCTGGCGGACAAGAAGGTGGCCGTGGTCGGCACCGGCGCCACCGGTATCCAGGTGGTTCCGATGGTGGCGCACGACGCCGAGCAGCTCATCGTCTTCCAGCGCACGCCGTCTTCCGTGGACATCCGGAACAACCGCCCCACCGACCCTGAATGGGCAGCATCGCTGAAGCCGGGCTGGCAGAAGGAACGCATGGAGAATTTCCTTGCCGTGATTTCGGGCGAACCCGTGGAGAAGGACCTGACCCGGGACGGCTGGACCTCGGTCCCGCAGCTGCACCGCAAGATGATCACCGGCGCCGTCGACGAGACCATCTCAGCCGAAGAGCGCGAGCGCCGCGATGAAATCCTCGACTTCCGGAAAATGAACTCCATCCGGTCCCGTGTGGACGAGGAAGTCTTCAACCCCGAGACGGCCGAAAAGCTCAAGCCCTGGTACCGCTACATGTGCAAGCGTCCGGCTTTCAGCGACTACTACCTGGAGACCTTCAACCTTCCCAACGTGCAGCTGGTGGACACTGCCGACTTCGGCGGGATTACCCGCATCACCGAGAACAGCATCGTGGTGGGGGACGAGGAGTATGAGGTGGACTGCATCGTCTTCGCCACCGGCTTCGAGGTGGGGGTCTCGGGTGTCACCTCCGGCGCCATGCCGGTGACCGGCCGCGGCGGATCCACCCTGCTCGAAACCTGGAGCCGCGGACCGCGGACCCTGCACGGCTTCTACACCCACGGCTTCCCGAACCTGTTCCACCTGGGCTCGATGCAGAACGCCAACTCCGTGAACTTCGTGCACATCCTGCTGGAACAGGCCAACCACATCGCCGCCGTCATCGCCAAGGGCCGCGAAGTGGGCGCCCGGTACATCGAACCCACGGCCGAAGACGAAGCGGCCTGGTGCGAAACCATCCAGCGGACCGCGATGGACAACCGGCAGTTCGCCGCCGAATGCACCCCGGGCTACTACAACCGCGAGGGCAACCCGCCGCCCGTCAGTTTCTCCTTCGGGCCCGGGCCGGTGGTATTCCACCGGCTGCTGGAGCAGTGGCGTGAGGAAAGCATCGGCGATGTGCTGGTGACTGAGGCTTAGGGCCGCCCGCCAGGCCCCGCAGGCTGCTCATCCGGTGTGAGGGTGACGCCCAGGGCCGCCTTGTGTACAGCACCTGCAGCCTGGCGGCTTTGGGTTCCCACCTTCTGTACAGCACATGCGGTGCGGAACCCGCTCGGACGGCATCAGCTGTACGGAAGGTAGAGCGGGGACGGCATCAGCTGTACGGAAGGTGCCCCGTCGGCCGGGGGAGGCTTAAACAACGGAAGCGGCCCCACTGCGGGGCCGCTTCTGTATGTCTACGCGGAAGGTAAGGGATTCGAACCCTTGGTACGGGGTTACCGCACACTGGTTTTCAAGACCAGCTCCATCGGCCGCTCGGACAACCTTCCTCACTATGTAGTCTGGCAGAAGGGATGAAATCACCAAAATTCCCTAAACCCGGAAGGACAGCATGAAAGCCATCGTTATTGGAACACCCGGCGGACCGGACGCATTGGAACTGCAGGATGTTCCTGCACCTGAGGCCGGTCCCGGAGAAGTGCTGATTGACGTCATCGCCGCCGGCATCAACCGCGCCGACGCCATGCAGCGTCAGGGGCACTATCCGGTGCCCGCCGGAGCATCCGAGTATCCGGGACTGGAAGTCTCCGGCCGCATTGCCGCCCTCGGCGAGGGCGTCGAAGGCTTCACCGTGGGCACCGAAGTGGTGGCACTGCTGACCGGCGGCGGATACGCCGAAAAGGTAGCCGTCCCCGCCGGGCAGGTCCTGCCCCTGCCGGACGGCTTCGACGCCGTCACAGCAGCGTCCCTGCCGGAAACGGCCGCAACCGTCTTTTCCAACCTCTTTATGGCTGCCGCCGTGAAGGAAGGGGACTATGTCCTCATCCACGGCGCCACGGGCGGCATCGGCACCATGGCCATCCAGATGGCCGCCGCATTCGGGGCCGTTCCGATCGTGACGGCGGGCTCGGCGGAAAAGCTCGAACTCGCCCAATCCCTCGGTGCGAAGGTGCTGATTAATTACAAGGAACAGGACTTCGTCGAAGCCGTGCGGGAGGCGACCGACGGCCACGGAGCGGACGTCATCCTCGACGTCGTGGGTGCCAAATACCTGCAGCGGAACCTGGACGCGCTCGCCGTGGCCGGCCGGCTGGTCATCATCGGACTGCAGGGCGGCACCAAGGCAGAGCTGAACCTGAACCAGTTGATGACCAAGCGTGCCGCCGTCATCGGCACTACGCTGCGCGGCCGGCCCGGAGAGGAAAAGGCGGCCATCATGTCCGCCGTCGGTGAGTACGTCTGGCCGCTGCTGGTCTCCGGTGAGATCCGGCCCCTTGTGGACCGCACCTTCCCGCTGGCCGAGGCCGCCGCCGCGCACGAATACTTCGACTCGGGGCAGCACGCGGGCAAGATCCTGCTGACGATCTAGCCAAAACTGTTCCGGGCAGCTTCCGCCCGGAAAGGATCCCGACGACGACGGCGGCCGCATGCGGCCGCCGTCACGTTTGTCTGTGACCGCCGCCTCACCCGCTGGTAATCTCAAGGGGCAGGGCCACTCCCTGCCCCGTTCGGTACGTATGTCAACGTAGACAAGCCACCGCAGACACAAGGGATCATCATGAGCGAAAACCATCGGCGCCGGGCCGGCACCCCCGGAACACCACCAGGCACACTGGACGGAGACGTCCTGGAACAGGACCCGGCACTGCCGCCGGTGGCCGTAGATCCGGAAGTCCTCGAGGCGGAGGACCGGCGCTGGACACCCGCGAAGATCGCCCTCTGGGTCGGCATCGCCCTGCTGGGCGGTTTCAGCTGGACCATGCTCGCCGTGGTCCGCGGTGAAACCGTGAACGCCATCTGGTTCGTCTTCGCGGCCGTGTGCACTTACTTGATCGGTTACCGCTTCTACTCCAAGCTGATCGAAGCGAAGCTGCTGAAGCCCAATGACCGCCGCGCCACCCCCGCCGAATACAAGGCGGACGGCAAGGACTACGCCGCCACGGACCGCCGGGTCCTCTACGGCCACCACTTCGCCGCCATTGCCGGCGCCGGTCCGCTTGTCGGACCGGTCCTGGCCGCGCAGATGGGCTACCTTCCCGGCACCATCTGGATCATCGTCGGTGTGGTGCTCGCCGGCGCCGTCCAGGACTACCTGGTGATGTTCTTCTCCATGCGCCGCGGGGGACGGTCCCTGGGCCAGATGGCGCGGGACGAACTCGGAGTCATCGGCGGCACCGCCGCGCTGATCGCCACCCTGGTCATCATGATCATCATCGTGGCCATCCTCGCCCTGGTCGTGGTGAACGCCCTCGCCGAAAGCCCGTGGGGCGTCTTCTCCGTCAGCATGACCATCCCCATCGCCCTGTTCATGGGCGTGTACCTGCGCTACCTGCGGCCCGGCAAGGTCACCGAGGTTTCCATCATCGGCTTCGTCCTCCTGCTCGCCGCCATCATCGCCGGCGGCTGGGTGGCCGACACCCCGCTGGGCGAGGCACTGACGCTGGAGCCCACCACCATTGCGTGGGGCATCATCATTTACGGCTTCATCGCCGCCGTCCTGCCGGTCTGGCTGCTGCTGGCCCCGCGTGACTACCTCTCCACCTTCATGAAGGTGGGCACCATCGTGATGCTGGCCGTCGCCATCATCATCGTCCGCCCGGAGATCAACGTTCCGGCGGTCAGCGAGTTCGCCAGCCGCGACGACGGCCCGGTGGTCGCCGGACCGCTGTTCCCGTTCCTCTTCGTCACCATCGCCTGCGGCGCACTGTCCGGCTTCCACGCCCTGATTTCCTCCGGCACCACCCCGAAGATGCTGGAAAAGGAACGCCAGACCCGGTTCATCGGCTACGGCGGCATGCTCATGGAGTCCTTCGTGGCCATCATGGCGCTGGTGGCTGCCATTTCCATTGACCGCGGCATCTACTTCGCCATGAACTCCTCCGCCGGTGCCACCGGCGGCACGGTGGAAGGCGCGGTCGCCTTCGTCAACGGCCTGGGCCTGTCCGGCGTGAACCTCACCCCGGACATGCTCTCCTCCCTGGCCTCCAACGTGGGCGAGGAATCCATTGTGTCCCGCACCGGCGGCGCCCCCACCCTCGCCGTCGGCCTGGCCACGATCATGCAGAGCCTGATCGGCGGGCCTTCCATGATGGCGTTCTGGTACCACTTCGCGATCATGTTCGAGGCCCTGTTCATCCTCACCGCGGTCGACGCCGGCACCCGGGTGGCACGGTTCATGCTGCAGGACACCATCGGCAACGTGGCCCCGAAGTTTAAAGACATGTCCTGGCGCCCCGGAGCCTGGATATGCACGGCCATCATGGTGGCCGGCTGGGGCTCGATCCTGATCATGGGGGTCACGGATCCCCTGGGCGGCATCAATACGCTGTTCCCGCTCTTCGGCATCGCGAACCAGCTCCTGGCTGCCATCGCGCTGGCCATCTGCATGGCGATCATCGCCAAGAACAATGCGTTTAAGTGGCTGTGGATCGTGGCACTGCCGCTGGCTTTCGCCGCGGTGGTGACCATCACGGCGTCGTTCTACAAGATCTTCTCGCCGGTTCCCTCCGTCGGTTACTGGGCCAACCATGAGGCCTTCCAGCAGGCGCTGGCAGACGGGAAAACCAGCTTCGGCACGGCCAAGACGGTCGAAGCCATGGAGGCGGTCATCCGCAACACCTTCATCCAGACCACGCTGTCCGTGGTGTTCGTGACCCTGGCGATCATCGTCATCATCACGGCCGTCATTGCCAGCATCCGGTCCTACCGGTCCGGCGGCGCCCCGAGCGCCGAGGATCCGGCCGTTCCGTCCCGCACCTTCGCCCCGGCCGGTTTCCTGGCGACGCCGGCGGAAAAGGAGATCCTGGCCCAATGGGATGCGCTGCCGGAGGAGAACCGGCCCGCCAAGAGGGCGGCGCACTCATGAGTGCCGCCGTCGCCGTCCGGCAGGGCGTTGCCGGTTTCGTCCGCTTTTTCCGGGACGTGATGGGGGAGGACGCCTACCGCAAATACACGGACTTCCACGCCGCGTCCGGCTGCACCTCGCCGCTGATGAGCGAACGCGAGTTCTGGCGGGACAAAATGGACCGGCAGGACGCCAATCCGGAGGGCCGCTGCTGCTGATTCTGCAGCACCCTGAAGTACGACGGCGGCACCGCAGCTGAGGCACCTCGCTGCGGTGCCGCCGTCGTTGTTTCCTTTTGTTGCTTACCGTCCGTTCCTGCCGACGCGGAAAGTGCGTCAAAACCGCAGGGCGGAACCGGAAAACCGCCGGTTCGCAGGGCAACCGGCACTAACCGTGAGAGCATTAATGCCATGACTGAACAGAACGGATCCTCCGACCGCCATGACGCGGCACCGGATGCTCCCGCTGGACAGAAATCAGAGCAGACCCATCCGGAGTCCGGCACGGAGCGCCCGTCCATGGGTGCCGCCGGCGCGCCGGACCACGCCGTGGACAAGGCGTCCGGACACGGCAGGAGCAAGAACGGCCCCGCCAGGCTCAACGAGCTGGTGGACGAGCCGGCCAAGGTCATGCGGATCGGCACCATGGTCAAGCAGCTGCTGGAAGAAGTGCGCAACGCCCCGTTGGACGATGCCGCCCGGGACCGGCTGGCCGAGATCCATGACCGGTCGCTGAAGGAACTCGAGGACGGGCTCGCCCCCGAACTAGTGAACGAGCTGCACCGGATCAACCTGCCGTTCACGGAGGACTCCACCCCCACGGACGCGGAACTGCGGATTGCGCAGGCCCAGCTGGTGGGCTGGCTCGAAGGCCTGTTCCGCGGAATCCAGACGGCCATCGCGGCCCAGCAGACCGCATCCCACGCAGCGGGACGCCTGCAGCTGCGCCAGCTGCCGCCCGGGACCATCCTTGCGCCGGGCGTTGTTATCGGAGACGACGGGGAACCGCACCGGGCACAGGGGCCCCAGGGCGCCGGGAGCCCGCGGCAGGAACCGCAATCGGGCCCCGGCCAGTACTTGTAGGACATAGATGGCACTTTTTGCAGCCGCCCGGCAGGGGCGGAAAGATGACGCGGAGCTCGGCAAGGGCGTCTGGCGGCGTGCGCACGACCGTTTCACGCGCGGGCTGGACCGGTATTACCAAATGCTCGAAGGCGTCGAGGATGACGCCATCTACAACGAACTGGTGACCGTGGCGAACGACCTCGCCGCTCTCCTCCCGCGCGTCCGGGAAGTCTGCACCTCGGCCCAGCTGCAGCTGCCCAGTACCGGACAGAACATTCCCGGGGCGCTGACCGCAGTGCACCGCGCGCTGTCCCGCAGCGGAAACTCCCTGGCCGCCGCCGCAGAGGCCGCCGCCATGTCCCGGCTCGAAGGAGAACGCTGGGGGATCGCCTCCGCCGGATTGGACAACGTACGCCGGCGTGCGGAACTGGTCCGGGACGACGTTGCCGAAGCCGAACGTGCTCTGCTCAGCGCCCGGGAAACGGGAATTTCCCGCCGCTAGCAGCGGGCAGTCTTTGACGCGGCCGGCATCCTCCGTCGCGGCCTCGATACAAACTGCAAAGAAATTGTTCGAAACCGGGAATACGTTACGGTGTATTTTCGCGGTGAGCTTATCCACTTTGTCCCATCGGATGCTGCGGCAATGATGAGGACATGACTACATCACCCGTACTGACTTTCAATGACGGCAATACCATCCCCCAGCTCGGCTACGGCGTGTGGCAGGTTGAGGACGAGGTTGCCGAAAAGGTAGTGGGACAGGCCTTCGAGGCTGGCTACCGCCACATCGACACGGCCAAGATCTACGGCAACGAGGCCGGCGTCGGCCGCGCCATCGCCGCCACCCCCGTTCCCCGTGAAGACATGTTCATCACCACGAAGGTATGGAACGCGGACCAGGGCTACGAAGAAACCCTGAAGGCCTTCGACGCCTCCATGGAGCGCCTGGGCCTGGAAACCCTGGACCTGTACCTGATCCACTGGCTGCAGCCGAAGCAGAACAAGTACGTGGACACCTGGAAGGCGCTGGTTGAGCTGCAGAAGCAGGGCCGCGTGAAGTCCATCGGCGTCTGCAACTTCACCAAGGAAGCCCTGCAGGAAATCATCGACGCCACCGGTGTCGTTCCCGTCCTGAACCAGGTGGAGACCCACCCGTACCTCAACCAGGCCGACCTGCGCGCCTTCGAGGCCGAGCACAACATCCTGCACGAGTCCTGGTCCCCGCTGGGTTCCGGCAAGGGCCTGCTCGAGGATCCCAAGCTCGTGGAGATCGCCGCGAAGTACGACGGCGCCACGCCGGCCCAGGTGGTCATCGCCTGGCACCTGGCCCTGGGCAGCATTGTCATCCCGAAGTCCGTTACGGAATCCCGCATCCGCGAGAACTGGGAAGCCCTGAACCTGACGCTGAGCAGCGAGGACATTGAGGCCATCAACGCCCTCGACAACGGCACCCGCTACGGCGCGGATCCGGCCACGGCCGACTTCGCCTAAGCCTTAAGCACAAAAAGGCGCACGTTCCGCGGAACGTGCGCCTTTTGCGTTGAAACTATGCGGCGACCGGCTCCAGCGGAGCGCGGACCGGCCAGTCCTGGCCTTCCAGGATCACCTGGGCACAGCTGCCGGTGCGGATATTGAGCACGATCGGCGCCAGCAGGTTCACCGTGGTGCCGCCGGCGGCCGGGTTGGCGACCACCAGCACGGCGGCGTCCTCCGGCGTGTCCAGCGCCAGCTGGAGGCGCTGCTCGTCCGTGATTTCCGGATGGTAGTCCGGCAGATACACGGACGCGTCCAGGACAAACAGCCGGCTGCCGCCGGCGCTTCCCGCAGCGGTCAGTGCGAAAAGACCGGCGGCACCGTCAATCTCGTTGAGGTTGAAGTGCACTGCCGGAGCCAGTCCGGGCGGAGGAGCCAGGAACGTCAGGTGGATGCTCATCGCAGGAAGTCCATCAGGGTCGGCTGGAGGGCCTTGGCCGTCACGGCGAGGGCGGACTGGTAGGCCACTTCCTGAAGCTTCATATCCAAAATGACCTTGGCGGTGTCCAGGTCCTCAATGCCGGACCGGCGGGTTTCCAGGCTGATGGATTTCTCAGCCAGGTTGTCCTTGGCATTGATGGTGGCAGCGTGCCGGACACCGAGTGCGGAGTGTTCCATCAGGACGGCGTTGGCCGCGGCGTCAACCTGCGGCAGGTAGCCTCTGACGTCGTTGTTGGCTTCCAGATCCGCAACCAGGTTGTCCATCATCCGAAACACCGAGGCATCGCCCTTGCCGAAAACGGCTTCGCCGTCCGTGTCCACGCGCATCTGCGTGTTGCTGTCCAGACGGCGGGTGGTGGGGGTTCCGCTGCCGCTGTAGTCGTAGGAACCGCCTGCCTCGGTGAAGGCCTTGCCGGTGTCGGAGGTGCCGGCGAACACCGTACGGCCAAGGTGGGTGGTGTTGGCCTCGCGCAGCAGGTCCGTTTTCAGGCCGGAAAGCTCCGTGGCGATGGCCTTGCGGTCCGTCGGGGAAAGCGTGCCGGTGGCGGCATTGAGCGTGAGGTCCTTTACCCGCCGCAGGATGTCAGTGGTGTTGGTCAGCGCGTTGTCGGTGACGGAGAGCCAGCCCTCGGCGTCGCTCACGTTGGACGTGTACTGCTGGTTGGCCCGGATCTCTGACCTGACTTTCAGTGCGTTGGCAGTGCCGGTGGGGTCATCGGAAGGACGCGCAATGGCAGCGGAGGAAGCGACCTGCTCCTGCAGCTTGGCCATCCGGGACATGCTGGCCTGCAGGTTCTGCTGGGCCGTGCGGGCCATGGTCTGGTTCGTGGTGCGGCTGATCACGGGTTACCTTCCAACAATTCCGGTGCGGTTAATGAGGGTGTCGAGCATTTCGTCAATGGCGCTCATGACGCGGGAGGCACCCTGGTAGGCGTGCTGATACATCAGCAGGTTCACGTTTTCTTCATCCAAATCCACCGAGGCGTTGGAGAGCTGAAGGTCCACCGCGGAGGAGGACGCGACGTCGGCCAGCGTGGCCTGCTGCAGTTCGGCGCGGCTCTGGGACGCTGTGGCCGTGACGAAGGCGCTCCAGACCTTGTCCGCAGACCCGGCCTTGGAACCCAGTTGGGCGATCTGGTCGGCGATACCGCCGTCGAGTGTGCCCGCGCCCGGCCGGCCTGAGGCAATGCCGGAGGCATCAGTCGGCAGGGCTGCCAGGGTGGTTGCGGCCGGGGTGCCTACGCTGAAGAAATCTTTCCCTGTCCCGCCTGCCGTGGTGGAGCCTTGCCGGTGCAGCTCATTGACGCTGGACGCCAGGGTGGCGGCAACCTCGTTGTAGGATGCAGCGGCCTGGGCGAAGACTCCGCCGTTGCCGGCCGAAGCGAGGAGCGACGTGGCTCCGGCAATTTCGCCCTTGCCGATGCCGGCGGAGCCGGACCGGTCGGTCCAGCCGACCATGGGTTCCTGGGGGTCGTCCATCGTCCTGCCGCCGGTGACCTGCAATGTGCGGGCATTCGATCCGGAGACCAGCGCGTTCCCGTCGATGAGGACGTCCACCATGCCGTCGGAGGATTCCCGCACCGTGGCGCCGCTCAGCGCGGCGATGGTGGTGGCCAGGGCGTTGCGCTGGTCCACCAGTTCGTTTGCGGACGCGCCGGAGGCAAGCGTGGAGCGGATGGCCCCGTTAAGGCTGGCCAGCTGCTGTGCGCTGGAATTGAGTTCGGTGACCATGTCGTTGAGCCCGCTGCGGGTGCTGTTCCACTGGTCCCGGACCGCGTTGTAACCGCTGGCGATCTGCCCGGCGGCGCTGTTGGCCGCGCTGAGCAGCACGGCAGCTGCCGTATTGTCCGAGGGGTTGTGGGAAATGCCTTCCCACGCGGCGGAGAAGTTCTGCAGTGCTGTGGAGAGCCCGTTCTTGCCCGGCTCCTTGAACCCGTCCTCCAGCTCGATCAGCGCGTTGGCGCGGACGGCGGAATACCCGGCGACGGCGGCGGTGCTGCGTACCCGGGTGTCCAGCTGCTGGCTGCCCAGCCGGGCGATGGAATCCACCGCTACGCCCTGGCCTACGCCGGTGGGAGCAGCGAACCGGCCGGCGGGGGCGAGGGGCGCTACTGCGGAAGTGTTCAGGCGCTGGCGCGTGTAGCCGGCCACGTTCGCGTTTGCCACGTTCTGGCCGACGACGTCCAGGCCCTTGCGGGCGGCGGTGAGGCCGGTGTACGCCGTGTTCAGGCCGCTGAAGGTGCTCATTGTCTAGGAGTCCTTAGATGCTTTGGTCAACCAGCCGGGCGGCTGAGGTGGGGACGGACGAGGCTCCGGACGCCGTATAGGTATTGGCCTCGGGGCTGAGGCCCGCCAGCGTTTCCTGGGCCGAGCGCGCCGCAGTGCGCAGGAACTGTTCGTTGATGTCGCGCAGCTCGCGGATCTTCACGGTCAGCTCGGTCATGGCCTGCAGATGCGCGTTGAAGATTTCCGTCCACGGGCCGGGCGGAGCCGCAGCCACCAGCTCACGCAGAGTGGCGTTTTCTGAGGTGCCCCATTCGGCGGCCAGGCCGGCAACGGCAACGGCACGGCCCAGGTCGGCGGAGCGCAGCCGCTCGAGGACCTGTTCGACCTCGCGGGTGGCGTGCGTCAGCCATTTGGTTTTCCCGGAAGTAAGCAGCAGTTGTTCTTCTTCGAGCTTGAACACAAGAAGTTCCAACAACTCACGCTCTTCCCAAAGAAGTGCCGAGAGTTTCTGGGTACCCATGCTTTGCTCACCTCCTAGGTGGTGCACTGAATGTCTCTAAAGCGGGAAAAGACGTCTGATTTCAGGCCCCAACCTGCGGCAAAAGTCTTTCGTTTGGCGTCCGTATTCCAATACGTCCGCCACAAAGCACTATCGGCCGGTTCATCTTCAATGTTAGTGGTATGTTTCAGCTAAAGCGCTTAAGCGTGGACCCACCAGCGGACTCAGCCACTGACCACGAAACAGGCGCGCAACTGGCCACAGTCGGGGAACAGTTGGGAACTGTTGGGGAACAAGGGCTTGGGGGTCCATAAATTGAATCGCGCCGAACGCAATGCCCTGGTGGTGGAGAACCTGCCGCTGGTCGGTTATCTTGTCTCCGAAGTCTGTGCAAAGGCCACGCATCTCTCGCGTGATGACCTGGCATCGGCCGGTGCCATTGCCCTGATTACGTCCGCCGATTCCTTTGATCCGGAACTGGGCGTGCCCTTCGGGGCCTATGCCCGCCGACGCATCGTCGGCGCCTTCGCGGATGAAATGCGTTCCAATGACTGGGCCACGCGTTCAGCCCGCCGCCGGATCAAGGAAACCCTCGCGGTGAAGGAAACCCTCACGGGTGCCCTTGGCCGCACCCCGAACGTGGATGAGCTTGCCTCCGCCCTGGGAGTGGACCGCACAGTGGCCGAGGAAGCCCTGTCGGATGCTTCCCGCACGGTGTCCAGCCTGGATGAATCGGTCACGGATTTCCTCATCGCGGACATGCCGTCGCCGGAGGGTTCCCTGCTGGCCTCCGAACGGTTGAAGTACCTGAACGCCGCCGTCGCCGCCCTGCCGGACAAGATGCGCTATGTCGTGGAAGAGATTTACTTCCACGACCGTTCGGTCAAGGAAATAGCCGAAGAACTGGGCAGCACCCATTCGGCTGTATCCCAGCAGCGGTCCGAGGCGGTCCGCCTCCTCCGCGACGGCCTGGGCACGCACTACTCGGATACCGCAGCCGCCCCGGAGTTGCAGTCCCGGATTGCACCGGCCCGCCGCAGCGCCTACCTTGCCTCGGTGGGGGACCGCACGGCCGGCGGCATCACCCGGCACCACCTGGCACCCGCACTTCCCGGCGCGCAGGCCTTTATGCCGGGGCTTTCCGGTGTCCCGGGCCGGCCGGCGGCGTTCAAGCCCGCCGCCTCGTAGGAACAGAGCCGGACGGGTTTCCGGCAGAAATTCTTTTTCAGAACTCCTAACCCCCCTCGGTGCTCCGCCGATAGCTATGGTTGCAGGCCCACGGAAGGGCCTGTTAGTACGGCCCACTCACGGAGGAATACATCATGGGTTTCACAATCAACACCAACGTTTCGTCGCTCAACGCGATGCGCAACCTGAACCTGAACCAGACGAACCAGGCCAAGTCGGTGGAGCGCCTCTCCAGCGGTATGCGCATCAACCGTGCGGCTGACGACGCTGCAGGCCTGGCCATCTCGGAAGGCCTGAAGAACCAGGTGTCCGGTCTGACCCAGGCCGGCCGCAACGCCCAGGACGGCATCAGCCTCATCCAGACCGCTGAAGGCGCCCTGACCGAGGTCCACAACATCCTGAACCGTATGCGTGACCTGACGGTCCAGGCTGCCAACGATACGAACAACACTGAGTCGCGCACCGCGATCAAGTCCGAAGTTGATGAACTGAAGTCGGAACTGGACCGCATCACCACGTCCACCAACTTCAACGGCATTCAGCTGCTTGGGCCGGGCGCAGGTGAAGGCGACGACGCGAAGCCGCTGGCAGCCACGCTGAAGATCCAGGTAGGCGCTGCTGCCAACGAGACCATCGACATCACGCAGGCCAACGTCGCCGCCACGCTGGACACGCTCGCCGAGGGTCTGGGAGATCTTGATACCCAGGCTTCTGCCGCTACCGCGACTGAGGCACTGGACGTGGCTATCAAGGCCACTTCCGACCAGCGTGCCGACCTTGGTGCACAGCAGAACCGTCTGGAGTCCGCTTCACGCTCCATCGCGGTGTCCGTGGAGAACCTCTCCTCGGCCAACTCCCGCATCCGCGACACGGACATGGCAGCGGAAATGGGTAACTTCACCAAGTCCCAGATCCTCTCCCAGGCCGCAACCGCGATGCTGGCCCAGGCCAACCAGATGAACTCCGGCGTTATGTCGCTCCTGCAGTAGTAGGAAGGCACCACCAGATTCATCAGCAGTAACCGCAGAGCCGGCAGGTGGATGGCCGCTGGCGGCGGGGAAACATGACTTGGACCTCACGCTTCCCGCCGCCAGCCCATTCCCTGCCTTCTGCTTGCCGCCGGCTTTACCGGCAGGACCTTCCAGCAGGACTTCTCAAGGAGCATTTCCATGGCGCTAGGCATTGACGGGCTGATCAGCGGCATCGACACCACCGCCATGATTGCGGATCTGATGAAGATCGAAGCGCGTCCGCAGGCGATGCTCAAGCAAAAGGTCGAAACCAACAAGCTCTTCGCCACGGCCCTGCAGAACCTGAACACCAAAATTGCCTCCCTGACCGAAGCTGCGGGCAAGATTGCCAAGGCAGGCGGAACCGACCGCTACACCGCCGTCACAGGTTCGGACACGGTTCGGGCAACGGTTAAGGACGGTGCCGCCGCCGGGTCGCTGGATCTCACCGTGAACAAGCTGGCCACCGCGCAGGTCTCCCTGTCCGGAGCCATGGCCGCCTGGCCCAACGGGGACGCCCTCGCCATCTCCGCCAACGGCACCATCACCGAGCTGGACACCGCAGGCAAGAGCCTGGATGAGGTCATCAGCACCGTCAACAAAGCCAACCTGGGCGTCACCGCCGTCAAGATCGCCGCAGGCAGCGTGGACGGCGTGCAGCAGTACCGCATGCAGTTCACCGCCGCAGCCACCGGGGCCGCAGGCGCATTCACCGTCTCCCAGAAGGGCACCGACCTGGGTGCCATCCGCGCCGGCTCCGACGCCGAGGTCACCCTCTGGGCCGGCGTCGCCGGTGCGGAAACAAAAATCACCTCGGCCACCAACACCTTCGCGAACCTGATGCCCGGCGTCGACATCACCGTCTCCGCCGTGTCAGCCGACCCGGTCACAGTGTCCGTGAGCCTGGACGCCAAAGCGATCTCCGACGTCGCGGCCTCCCTGGTTGCCAGCCTCACCGACGTGTTCACCTACATCGACCGGAACTCCGCCGTCAGCGTCGACACCTCGAACGGCGTCACCAAGACCGTCGGTGGAGTATTCACCGGAGACTCGGCCACCCGCTCCCTGAAGCAGTCCATCATGGACGCCGCCACCGGCGCGCTGGAGGGGAGTTCGACGTCGGCCATCGGCATCACCCTCACCAAGAACGGCACCGTCGAGTTCGACGCCGAGAAGTTCACCGCCGCCCTCGCGGCGGATCCGGAAAAGGCCCAGGCCGCGCTGGGCGCCATTGCCGCCCGCGTCGAAACCGCAGGGAAGACGGCGTCGGATAAGTATGACGGCTCCATCACCAAGCGGATCACCAGCCAGGAGTCCATGGTGAAGTCCCTCAACACCCAGGTGGAGGACTGGGACCGCCGGCTGGCGTCCCGGGAGTCCACGCTGAAGCTGATCTGGACCAACCTTGAGGTCAAGCTCGGTTCGCTCAACAGCCAGATGGACTGGCTCACCGGCCAGATCGACTCCCTCTCCGCCAACTCGAGTAAGAAGTGACCGTGAACTACGGACTTGCCGCCAAACGCGCCGAATATGCACGTAATGCCGTACTCTCGGCCTCGCCCGCTCGGCTCCTGATCATGCTGTATGACCGGCTGCTGCTGGACCTTGCCCGGGCCGAAACCGCGCAGCAGAACGCCGACTGGCCGGTCGCCTCGGAAAACCTGCTGCATGCCCAGGCCATCATTACCGAACTGCTGGGCACGCTGAAAACGGAGGTCTGGGAGGGCGGGGACAACCTGCACGCCCTGTACACGTACTCCCTGTCTACCCTGATGAATGCCAACATCGGCCGGGACGCAAAGCTGACCCGCGAGTGCATCGACCTGCTGGAACCGATCCGTCTGGCCTGGCATGAAGCAGCGGCCCAGCTTCCGGCCGCCGGGGCAGCACCTGCCGCTGCCGGGACGCAGGGAGGGGTGCTCGGTGTCGGCTGAATCGGCAGAGCCCTTCCGCAGCGCCGAGGAGCTGGCCAACATTGCGTTGTGGGAAATGGTCCTCACGCAGCTCGAAGACAACCTCGAGTCCTTCCTCGAAGGACAGTCCCTCACGGAACAGGCCCGCGGGGTAGCGGCGGATTGGGAGCCGCCGGCCGAACTCGGCCCGCTTCCGGAGGAGCTCCTGACCCGTGCCCGGATGCTGTCCAAGGCGCAGGCCAGGGCCTATGCCCAGCTGAGGAATGAATCCAGGAGCAATCGAAAACAAAGCATGCTTTTGAGCAGTGTTTCCGGACCGTCCCCGGCGCCTGTTTACCTTGAGATTGACGGCTGACCGCAGGGCAAAATACCAAGCGTGCTTTCGAAATCCGAATACGAAGGTTGCTTGCTAAATAAAAAAGCAAAGGGTACTTGTCTTTTTCGCGTAAGTACCCGCAAAAACCGAAAAAATTACTCGGCACCCCGCTTACATTTATAAGCGGGGTGCCGATAACCATTAACGAGCATGGATAGCTCGTGAATGAGGCCACGGATCGGCCGCACTGTCCCTTTAGCGAGAACTGGGTTTCACTGTGTTCGATTCCGTCTCCTCCATTGCGCTGCAAAGCGCCCTGGACGGTCTTGCCCTGCGCCAGCGTGCCATCGCGAACAACATCGCGAATGTGAACACCCCCGGCTACCGGGCCCAGCGCGTCTCCTTTGAAGATGCCCTCGCCAAATCGGTGAAGGCCGGCGACGGAGCTGCCGCCCCCACCACCTCGCGCTCCCTTGAGCCCACCCGCCTGGACGGCAGCAACGTCAACCTGGACACCGAGACGCTGTCCAATATCGACACCGTGCTGCGCTACCAGTTCGCCACCCAGGCCGTCGGCGGGGAAGCGAACTCCCTCCGCACGGCATTGAGGACCAACTAATGACTTTCGATGCCATCGGCATTGCCGCAACCGGACTGAGCACCCACCGCAAGTGGCTGGACGCCGTTTCCGACAACCTCGCCAACGCCAACAACGTCTCCAGCACCGACGGTGCTGCCTTCCAGGCCCGCTACGTCGTAGCCCAGGAGAGCCAGGACGGAAGCGGTGTCCGCGTTGCGGGCGTCGAGTACGGCGATGCGGAGGGCCGGGTGGTCTACCAGCCGGACCACGCCCTCGCCGATGCCGAAGGCTACGTCCGCTACCCGGACATTGACCTGTCAGAACAAATGGGCAACCTGATCCTCGCCCAGCGCGGCTATGAAGCAAACGCCGCCGTGGTTGACCGTGCCAAGAGCACATACGAAGCCGCCCTCCAGATTGGACGCTCCTGATGCCCGTACCCCCCATCGCCGCCGTCGGCGCCACCACGCCCACGACCTACGTGGAAGCCGTACAGCCTGCAGTCTCCACGGACGGCTCCTCCTTCGCCGCGCAGCTCACCGGAGCCGTGGACAACGTCACGGCACTGTCCGCCGAATCGAAGACGCTCGCCGTCCAGGCCGTGACCGGCGACCTGGATGACATCCACGCCGCCACCATCGCCTCCACCCGGGCCTCCGTCACGCTGGAACTTGTCGCCGCGGTGCGGAACAAGGGCGTTGACGCGTTCAACGAGATTATGCGGATGCAGGCCTGATGCCCGGACCCATGAGCGCCATGACCGGCCGGCTGGGCAAGACGGTGGGTCAGTTCACCCTGGCGCAGAAGACCATCGCCATTATCGGTATTGCCGTGGTGGCCCTCGGCATTGCCCTGCTTGCTTCCTGGTTGACCAAGCCTGCCTACACCCCGCTGTTCTCCGGACTGGAGGCGACGGATGCCAATAGCATTGTGGAACAGCTCAAGACCGACGGCGTTCCCTACGAGGTCGCCAACGGCGGCGGAACCATCATGGTCCCCGAGGAACACGTGTACGACCAGCGGCTCAAGGCCGCCGGCGCCGGCCTGCCGTCCGAATCCAGCGGCGGGTACTCCCTGCTGGACGAAATGGGCGTCACCTCCTCGGAGTTCCAGCAGTCCGTCACCTACAAGCGGGCCTTGGAAGGCGAAATCGCCAAGACCGTGGGCGCCATCGACGGCGTGAAGAACGCCTCCGTGCAGCTGGCCATCCCCGAAGACACCGTGTTCGTGTCGGAAAAGGCCGATCCCACGGCCTCCGTGTTCGTGGAAACGCAGAACGGGACCACGCTCAGCGCGGACCAGGTTTCCGCCATCGTGCACCTGACCTCGGCATCGGTGGACGGCATGCAGTCCACCGACGTGGCCGTCATCGACGCCGCCGGCACCGTGCTCTCCGCCGTCGGCACCGGCACCACCGGCTCGGCGGACAAGCAGGCCACCGACTACGAGGAGCGCGTCACCGCTTCCGTGCAGACCATGCTGGACCGGGTGGTGGGTCCGGGCAACGCCACGGTTGCCGTCGCCGCGGACATGAACTACGAATCCGCCAACCGCGTGGAGGAATCCTTCACCGCCCCGCAGGACACGCCGGCCCTGAACGAATCCACCAGCACCGAGGAATACACCGGCGGTGCCGACGGCGGCGCGGCAGGCATCCTGGGCCCGGACAACATTGCGGTGCCCAACGGAGGAAACGACGACGGCGCCTTCCGCAGTGAATCCAGCACCAAGAACAACGCCGTGAACAAGGTGACCGAAACCCGGGACATCCCGGCCGGTTCCCTGAACCGGCAAACGGTCTCCGTGGCGCTGAACACCAATGCTGCCGCCGGACTGAACGTGGCCGACCTGGAAGCACTGGTCGCCACCGCCGCCGGCATCAACGCCGAACGCGGGGATGAGATCACGGTGGAAATGGTGTCCTTCAACGCGGACGGTGCCACCAGCGCGCAGGACGCACTGGCCGACGCGCAGGCGGAAGAAGAAGCCGAACGCCGGGCCCAGATGATCCAGATGGGCATCATCGTGGCCGGCGTTGTCCTGGTGGTCATCCTGGCACTGGTGGCCTATGCCATGCGCTCCCGCCGGCAGAACCGCGAAGCCATCGACATCGGCGAACTGCCCGAGCTGGACCCCCTGGCGCCGGCGGCCGGCCTCACCATGCTGAGCGAACCCGCCCCGCCCGTCTCCACGGATACCGCCTCCATGCAGATTGTTGCCGCCGCCGTGGACCAGGACCGCAAGCGGGCCGAACTCGACGCACTGGCAGCACAGGATCCGGTCCGCACCGCTGACTACCTGCGCAACCTCATGGAGGACACCCGAGCATGACGGACGTCGCCACCGCCCCGGCCACACTGCCCTTCGCCGCGGCTTCGAACGGGTCCCTTGCCTTGGCCGCGGCCCAGCCAGATGCCGGACTTGGCACCCTGACCGGCACCCAGAAGGCTGCCATCGTCTTGATGCAGCTGGAAACATCCCGGGCTGCCGTGGTCATGCAGCAGTTCACCGAGGCCGAGGCGCAGGCCATCGCGGCGGAGATCGTCCGGCTCCGCCGGGTTGATTCCTCCGTGGCCGAGGAAGCAATCAGCGAGTTCTACGAAATGACCGTTGAGGGCCGACGTCGCGCCCACGGCGGCCGGGACGTCGCCATGGGACTGCTCGAAGCATCCTTCGGCGTGGAACGCGCCTCCGGCGTGATGGAACGCCTGACCTCCTCGATGGCGGGCAAGTCCTTCGAATTCCTCGAAACCGCCGAGCCCAACCAAGTGATTTCGCTGCTGGACGGTGAATTGCCGCAGACCATCGCGCTGGTCCTGGCGCACATGCGTCCCCAGCGTGCCTCGGCAGTGCTGACCGGACTGAGCGCGGAGCTGCGCACCGACGTCGCCCAGGCGATTGCCACCATGGCCCGCGCTACCCCCGAAGCCGTACGGGTGGTTGCCGAAACGCTGCGCGCCCGCGCATCTGCCCTGGGCGCCGCCCGTGAGGCAACCGATGCCATCGGCGGCGTGCAGCCCCTGGTGGAAATCATCAACCGTTCCGATGCCGTCACCGAACGCGCACTGCTCGAAGCCCTCGAAGAACGCGATCCGGAGCTGGCAGAAGAGGTCCGTTCCCGGATGCTCACCTTCGGAGACCTGGTCAAGCTCGAACGCCGGGATGTGCAGCTGGTGCTGCGCGGCATCGACGTCGGCACCCTGGCCCTGGCGATGAAGGGCGCCACCGAGGCGGTGCTGGATGCCATCCGCACCAACGTCTCCGAACGCAACCGCGAACTGCTCGACGACGAAATCAAGGTTTCCGGTCCGGCCCGCCTCTCGCAGGTGGAAGAAGCACGCGCCAACATTGTCCGGGCCATCCGTGAAATGGAAGCCCAGGGCATTATCGAGGTGCACCACGCGGACGAGGAAGAATATGTCTACTGACGAGCAGACGTTCTCGCGCCTGGTGTACACCTCCCTCGGCGCGCAGGACGAAGCGCAGCTCAACGCGCAGGTGGAAGCGCGCGGCCACGCAGCCGGTTACGCCGCCGGCCTGCGGGCCGCCGCAGCGGACACCGACCTGCTGCGCCGCACCCTGCGGGAGCAATACGACGACGAAATGCGCCGCGGCCAGGAACGCATCGACCGGAGCCTTTCCGCACTGAACTCCGCGGTGTTCAGCCTCGAAGGCCGCACAGTCGCCCTGGTTACCGATATCCAGGACGCGCTGGCTGCCGCAGCACTCGAGCTGGCCGAGGCGCTGCTGGGCCGGGAGCTGTCCTCCGGCGACACCTCCGCCCGCTCGGCGCTGGCCCGTGCCCTGGAAGGCGTGGACACCGACCTGGTGCAGCGCGTACGCATGCATCCGGTGGACCTCGCATCCCTGGACGAGGACACGCTCCGCCGTGCCCGGGTGGAGTTCGTGGGCGACGCCGGCCTGCAGCGGGGCGATGCCGTCACCGAGTTCCCGGACGGCTACCTGGACGCTTCGCTCAGCTCCGCCATCGAGCGTGCCCGCGCCGCGCTGCTGGGGGATGAATCATGACCGCCACCGCCTGGCGCCCGCGTGCCGACCGTTTTGCGGCAGCCGTGCGCTCCGCCGCACCGCAGCGGGTGGGCCGGGTGTCCTCCGTCCTGGGCCTGAGCATTGAAATCGCCGGCCTGGACTGCGGCGTGGGCGACCTGGTGTCCATTGGAAACCCCGGGTCCGAAGTGGACGCCGAAGTGGTGGCGGCCACCCGTGACGGCATCCGCTGCATGCCCTTTGGCCGGCTCGCCGGCCTGACCGCCGGAACCCCGGCACGCTCCAAGGGCACCCCGCTGCTGGTCCCCACCGGCACCGGGCTGTTCGGCCGGGTGCTGGACGGCCTGGGCCGGCCCATCGACGGCAAGGGCCCGTTGCAGGCGGAAGCCTTTGTGCCGTTGGACCACGAAACCCCCTCCGCCATGCTGCGCACCCGGATCAATACCCCGTTGCAGCTGGGCGTCCGCGCGATGGACACCCTCACCACCGTGGGCCGCGGCCAGCGCATGGGCCTGTTCGCCGGCTCCGGCGTCGGCAAGTCCTCGCTGCTGTCCATGATCGCCCGCGGCACGGATGCCGAAGTGTCCGTGATCGCGCTGGTGGGGGAGCGGGGCCGCGAAGTCCGCGAGTTCCTCGAAGACGACCTGGGCGCCGAGGGCCTGGCCCGGTCCATCGTGGTGGTCTCGACGTCGGACGAACCCGCACTCATGCGCCTGCGCGCCGCGTTCGTGGCCACCCGCATCGCCGAATCCTTCCGCGACCGCGGGGCCGACGTCATGCTCATGATGGACTCGTTGACCCGCGTGGCCATGGCCCAGCGTGAAATCGGCCTGTCCGTCGGCGAACCGCCGGCCACCCGCGGCTATCCGCCCTCGACGTTCTCCCTCCTCGCGCAGCTGCTTGAGCGCGCCGGCACCGGCGAACGGGGGTCGGTCACCGGCATGTACACCGTGCTCGTGGACGGCGACGACCATAACGAGCCCATTGCCGACAGCGCCCGTTCCATCCTCGACGGCCACGTGGTCCTGGACCGCAAACTGGCCGTCTCCGGTCATTTCCCCTCCATTGACGCCTTGGCCTCCATTTCCCGCGTTGCCTCCCGGGTCAACCCGCGCGAACGCAGCGACGCTGCCTCCACGCTGCGCCGCGTGATGGCAGCGCGGAAGGCAGCGCAGGACCTGCTTGACGTCGGTGCCTACCAGCGCGGATCCAACCCCTTGGTGGACGCCGCCGTGGACAACCAGGACGCCATTAACGCCTTCCTGCAGCAGCGCATGGATGAGCAGACCCCGGCCGAAACCGCGTGGACCCAGCTGCATAACCTCACCCGGATGCTGGGGGTTTCCTGATGGCACGTAGTTTTCCCTTGGCCGGCCTGCTCCGGCTGCGCCAGCTGCAGCAGGACCGGGCCGCAGGCGAACTCGCAGCGGCAAACGTCCGCGTGCGGGAAACCCGCGAAGCCCGTGCAGAGGCCTACGCCGCCCTCGAAACCTCCGAGAGTGAGGCCGTGGATGCGGCGACCATGAACGCGATTGCGGCCGCCCGGGCCTCCTCGCGGAGCATGCTTGCCGATCTGGAGGCGCTGGGGACGCGCCGGGCCACGGAAGTGGAGACGGCACGCGCGGAGTTCTCTGCCGCGCGGGCCCGCTCGGTGGGCCTGGAAAAACTTGAAGGCAAGTTCGCCGAGGCCGAAGCCGCCGAGGACCTGCGCACCGAACAAACCATCCTGGATGAACTTGCCGGCTCTACCTGGCACCGCCGGCAGAAGGAAGCCACCTCATGAGCATGACGGACGCCCTCGGGCGGATCGAAGAAATCCGGAGCACGCTGAGCCAGCTCTCCGGGACAACCGCGGCAAAGGCCGCCGCTGCGACCTCCGGGGCCTCCGGGGCGGACTTCGCCTCCACCCTGTCCTCGCTGACTCCGGCGGCATCGACGGGCATGGACACCGGTACCACTGGAACGGCGGCTGACGGCAAGGTGCTCGACGCTGTCCAGAAATACCTGGGCCTGCCCTACATCTGGGGCGGCAACGACCCGGCGCAGGGGTTTGACTGTTCTTCCTTCGTGCAGAACGTCTACAAGGACCTGGGCTACACGCTGCCGCGCGTCACCTGGGACCAAATGAACTCGGGGACGCAGGTAGCTTCCATGGCCGAGGCGCAGCCCGGGGACCTTCTTTTCAGCCACGACGGCGGACACGTTTCCATTTACCTGGGCAACGGAAAGGCGGTGGATGCCCCGCAGCCGGGCCAGACCATCGCCATCCGCGACGCGTGGGAAACCGACGCCAATATCACCACTATCCGCCGCATCCTGCCGGCGGAATCCGCCGGGACGGGAGCCGGTGTTGCCGGCGGCGCCGCCGGACTCTCCGATCTGGTCGCGTCCGCCCGTGCAGCGCAGGCAGCCATGATGGGATCGGCAGCATGAGCGTGTCCACCGGGATGACGCATCCCGCTTCCGGTGCTGCTTCCGGAGCGGCCGTTGTGGGTCCCGTCCCTTCCGGGGCCGGGGCGGACGGGTTCGGCACCTCGCTTGAGGAAGCAATTGCCGCTTCGACGCCGGCCTTGCCGGAGACGAAACCTTCCGCGGCACCCGGCGCCGACCAGGAGACCGGCGGGAAGCCCGGAACCGTTTTCCCGGTGCACGCCGGACTCGTGGATCCTTCTGCAGCGCCCGCAGCAGCAACGCAGTTCCCGGTTGGGACCGGTCTGACCGGCCTGGCGGGCCCGCGTGCGGAAACCACGGCGGCGGGTTCTGCCGTGAATGATGCGGCTGCCGACCTCGGCGTCCCTGCCGGAATATCCTCACCGGCTACCGGTGAACCCGCCGCCCGCGCTGTGTCCACCGCGCCCGCCCCCGCTGTGGACACCGCTTCCGCCACCGGCGCCGCTCCCGCCATTGGCGTCCCTCCGGCTGCTGCCGGAACCGCCGGAATCCCGGTTGCCGGGACCGCTGCCTTGTATCCGTCCACTGCTCCGGCGAGCACGGCCACTCCCGCCGCCGTTGCGTCTGCGGCGGCGGGACCCGTCACCGCAGGTGCCGCAGCCGGTACCCTCAGTGCGGCCACGGGGGCCGGCAACAGCGTCATCAGCTCGGGTGAGGCCACCGTGGGCAGCCCGGCCATGGTGCCGGAAGCAGCCGCCGTCGCCGGCACCCTGCAGCCGGCGGGGCAGGCGAAGGCCGGTGGAGCGGGTGCCGCCAAGGCGGCTGCCTCCGGAGCCACCCTGTCCGCCAATGCCGAGGGTGCAGGGCCCGGGGATGTACGGCAGTCAGGTGCTGCTGCACCAGCGGGCACGGAGCCCCTGATGCCCGACCGCGCCGCCCCCGTTTCCGGCCTGCCCGCCGGTGTTCCGTCCGATGTCTGGAGGAACCCGGGGGTTCACACACCGGCCTTCACGGGGACGTCCGCTGCTGAGGCCGTTGCCCCCGAAACCGCACGCACCGGCGCTGCTACCGTCGCCGCGGTTGAAGCCCCGGCCGCAGGCCCCGTCACTCCTCTTTCCCCGCTGCCGCCCCAAACGCCTGTCTCCGGTGCGGCCGCAATGCCTGCGGTGCCTGTCTCCGCCCCCGCACCGGCCGCCCCGGCGCTGCTGCCCCAGGTGTCCCAACCGCTGTTTTCCCTGGGGCAGGCCCCGCAGGGAGAGCACGTGATGACACTGAGCATCACCCCGGACAACCTCGGCCCGGTCACGGTGCGTGCCCACGTGGGCGCCGACGGAGTGCGGATCGAGCTTTTCGCGCCGTCCGATGCCGGCCGGGAGGCACTGCGGACCCTGATGACGGACCTGCGCCGGGACCTTGCCGGTTCGGGAATGAACGCGCACCTCTCGCTCTCCGGCCAGGACGGCCCGGGCGGGGGCGCGGAGCGGCGGGACAGCGGCGGAACGCAGCGGGAAGCGGCTCCGGCCGCCCCGCCGGACCCCGAGCGGGCCCCGACAGAGCCCGTTCCACGCACTTACCGGCCCGGAATCCCGGCGTCGGCATCGACCATAGATTTCCTGGCCTAGAAAAGGAGACCACGTGCCCGTAGAAGCAGTAGCGGCATCCGGCGGCATCGCCACCACGGCGACCACCCGTGCGCCCAAACAAACCATGGACAGCGAGGTTTTCATGCATTTGCTGGTCACCCAGCTGCGCAACCAGGACCCCAGCTCGCCCATGGACACCAATGAGATGATCACCCAGACCACCCAGCTGGCGTCCATGGAGCAGCTCACGGCCATGGCGAAGATGGATGAAGAAAACTTCTCCCTGCAGATGCGCATTGCCGCCGCTGCCCTCATCGGCCAGACCGTCACCTATACCAATGACGAGGGCGTGTCCGTCACCGGAACCGCCAAGTCAGTCTCCTATGCCGCCGGCGTCCCGACCGTCAACATCAACGGCGAGGATGTCCTGCTGGACCGCATTTCCGGCGTTGTCGACGCAGAAGCGTCCCCGGCTCCCGACGAACCCACAGCAACCGCATAACCCTCCCTCCCGGCACCACCACAGCTGAAAGGCGCCATCATGCTTCGCTCCCTGTACTCCGGTATCTCCGGACTCCGCTCGCACCAGACCATGCTCGATGTCACCGGCAACAACATCGCCAACGTGAACACCACGGGTTACAAGGCCAACGCCGTCCAGTTCCAGGACACCCTGTCCCAGCTGACCCAGGGAGCCACGGCCCCCGGCGCCAACAACGGCGGCGGCAACCCGGCGCAGGTGGGTCTCGGCGTCCTGGTTTCCGGCATCACCACCAACTTCACGCAGGGTTCGGCACAGGCCACCGGCCGGGCCGAGGACCTGATGATCAACGGCGAGGGGTACTTCATCACCCGCCAGGGCACCACCTCCACCTATACCCGCGCCGGTGCATTCAATGTGGACGGAGAGGGCCGCCTGGTTTCCACGGACGGCGGCATCGTCCAGGGCTGGACCGCCAACGCAGACGGCACCCTGAACACCGGCGGCGCAGTGGGCAACATTGTCCTGCCCGACGGTGCCATCGTCCCGGCATCGGCTACCAACGAAGCGGCCATGACCGGCAACCTGCCCTCCGAAACGCCTGAAGGCGGCACTATTGTGCGCGACATGGACGTGTACGACGCCAACGGCAACACCTCGGTGGTTCCCCTGACCTTCACCCGCACCAGTGACGGCTGGAGCGTCAGCGCGAAGGACGGGGAACCGGTGAACCTGGCCTTCGGCAACGGCGCCCAGCCCGACGCCAACGCCGACACCATTACCGTGGACGGCGTGACCGTGAACCTCACCGGGCTCACCAGCTACGCCGGCGTCAACACGGCCTCCGTCACCAGCAACGGCCGCAGCGCCGGCACGCTCGAGTCCTTCTCCATCGGCAAGGACGGCACCGTGATCGGTTCCTTCACCAACGGTGCCAAGCAGGCCCTGGCCCGCATCGCCGTCGCCACCTTCACCAACTCCGCGGGCCTGGAAAAAGCCGGAAACTCCAGCTACACGGCTACGGTGAACTCCGGCGAGCCCGTGATCGCCGGACCCGGCGAGGCCGGTGCCGGCGGCATCGGCAGCGGCATGCTGGAAATGTCCAACGTGGACCTCTCCCAGGAATTCACCAACCTGATCGTGGCCCAGCGCGGGTTCCAGGCCAACGCCCGCATCATCACCACCTCAGATGAAGTGCTCCAGGAACTGACCAACCTCAAGCGCTAGCCTCCGCTACCGGACGGCCCCGGCTGCAGCATCTGCAGGCGGGGCCGTTGTGCGTCCGGTGCCCCCGGATGCAGTTGCCCGGTGCAGCTTCCTAACGACGGCGCCGCAGCGGCCGAGAGTAGGGGTGAGGGCCTATCTGAGTCCTGCGGATCCAGCCAGGACGGGGCAATGATTGTTCTTACGCGTCTGAATGATGCCCAGTTCGCGATCAACCCTGACCTGATCGAACGGATCCACTCCAATCCGGACACCACCCTGGTCATGGTCGACGGCGCGAAATACATCGTGACGGAGAGCATGCAGGATGTCATTGACCGCATCGCGGCCTACCGGGCACAGGTGATTTCCATGGCGCGGGACATCCCGCCGAGGGCGCGGACCCTGGGCCTCGTACCCGATGCTGTTCCCGCGGCCCCGGATAAGGCTCCCACCAGCAAGACAGTGCCCCTTCGCCCTAGGAACGACTAATGGATCCAGCAACAATTATCGGCTTAGTCCTCGCCTTCGGGTCGCTTTACGCCATGATCACCCTTGAAGGCGCCCACGTGTCCGCGCTCCTGCTGCCGGCGCCAATGATCCTCGTCTTCGGTGCCACCATTGCGGTGGGGCTGGCAGGGGGAACCCTCAAAGACTTCATCCTGTCCTTCAAGTCCCTGCCCCGGGCCTTCACGGGCAAGACCCCCAATCCGCAGGAGACCATTGACCGGGTGGTACTGCTGGCTGAGAAGGCCCGCAGCGACGGTCTCCTCTCCCTCGAGCAGGACGCCGCCGAAGTCGAAGACCCCTTCCTGCGCACGGCACTGCAGAACATCGCCGACGGCACCGACGGCGAGGAGCTGCGCACGCTGCTCGAAGACGAAATCGCTACGAAGGCGGCCACGGACAAGATCGCAGTGAAGTTCTTCAACGGACTGGGCGGCTATGCGCCCACCATCGGCATTATCGGAACGGTTGTCTCGCTGACCCACGTCCTGGAGAACCTCTCCACCCCGGACCACTTGGGACCGATGATCGCCACTGCCTTTGTTGCGACCCTCTGGGGCCTGCTTTCCGCCAACTTCATCTGGCTGCCGATCAGTACCCGGCTCAAGCGGCTGGCGGACCTCGAAGCGGATGAAATGAACCTGTTGATGGAAGGTGTCCTGGCCCTCCAGGCCGGCAGCCAGCCGCGCCTGCTCGGAGAGCGGCTTCGCGCCATGGTTCCCGCCCACGCCCTGGGCGGCAAGGCTGACAAGGCGGACAAGGACGACGCCGCAGACAAGGTCCAGGACGCAGCGTGAGCACCAAGCGCCGGCGCCCCAAGCAGCAGGAGGAGGACGAGCACCCGGACGAACGCTGGATGGCCTCCTATATGGATATGGTCACCGTGCTGATGTGCATGTTCATTGTCCTGTTCGCAATGTCCACGGTGGACCAGAAGAAGTTCGAACAGCTCAAGGAATCCCTGGCCACCGGGTTCGGTGCCGAGGAGAGCAATACGGTGGACACTGCCGTGGGCATCGTCGTGCCTCCCGAGAAGGTGGACAGCGAGGAAACCGTCGAGCCGGATGCGGCCCTGGCCGCGAAGGAAGTCGATGACCTCCTCGCACTGCAGGAGGCCATTCACGCCGGGCTGCAGGAAAAGGGCCTGGATGAGGCCGTCCGCTTCGAAATGGATGAGCGCGGCCTGACCATCCGCCTGGTCAGCTCGGATATGTTCTTCGCTCCGGATCTGGCCGACCTCACCGACCAGGCCGTCGAGGTGCTGGACACAGTGGGTCCCGCGCTGGCGCCCACCACCTACCAGGTCTCGGTGGAAGGCCACACCGCCCAGGTCCGCCAGTTCGCCGACGACGCCTTGGATTGGGAACTGTCCTCGTCCCGTTCCGTGAACGTGCTGCGCTACCTCGTTTCCGGCGGGGGAGTGAAGCAGGACCAGATCAAGGCAGTGGGCTACGGCGAATCGCGTCCCCTGACCCCGGGCCGGGACGCCGCTGAACGCGCGCAGAACCGGCGGGTGGACATAGTGGTCCTGTCCGGGCAAAGCGAAGACGTCCGCTCACTCATCCCCGGAATCGTGGCGGAGCGCGGGGACGCGGCAGGCACCTAGCAGCTCTCCTTACACAGCCGGTGCACGTGCCGATAGTGCGGGGTGTGATGGTCCAAGATTCACCTTCCTTAGCCATGCCCGCGAAAGCAAAGCCCGTAGAGGTCTATGACTTCAGCAGGCCCACCACGCTGGCCCGTGAGCATGCACGTGTCCTGGAAATGGCGTTCGACACCTTTGCCCGCCAGTGGGGCACGCAGCTGACCGCCAAGGTACGGGTCCTTTCGCAGGTGACCTCAGAGGAAGTCCAGGTGCTGAGCTACGACGAATACGCCGCTTCCCTCCCGGACAACACGGGCATGGTGCTTTTCAACATTGCCACCACCTCCGCCAAGGCCGTCATCCAGTTCCCCATGGCCGCAGCACTGTCCTGGGTGGGGCACATGCTCGGCGGCACCGGCTTCCAGACGGCCCCGGAACGCAAATTCACCCATATCGAGCAGGCCCTGCTGGGCAAGATCATGGATGACGCCGTAGAGGACCTGCACTATTCCCTGGGACACCTGCTCTCGGCCCCCCTGATGCTGTCTTCGGTCCAGTACAACTCGCAGTTTGCCCAGGCAGCCGCCTCCGGGGACCCCATGATCGTGGCCACGTTCGAGATGGTGGTGGGTGAAACCACTGCCCCCGCCACGGTGGCCATTCCCGCGGCCGCCCTGCTGCCGCAGCTTGACCCGCTGGGAGCCCAGTCCACCAACGCCACGCCGGCGGAACTTATCCAGCAGCAGCTCACGCACGTGCCCGTGAAAGTGTGCCTGCAGCTGGAACCCATCGTGGTCAAACCGGCGATGGTGCTCAACCTAGCCGTAGGGGACGTCCTGAATCTCGGACACCCCCGCCACCGCCCGCTGAACGTCACTGTTGACGGACAGACCCTGGCCCAGGCCGCCGTCGGAGCCAGCGGGTCACGTCTTGCCGGCAGCATCGTCAGTATCGAGGAGAAGTAACCCATGTCCAGCCCCCACAGCCTGCACGCCGACGCCGTTTCCGCTCTGGTCCGCGGCCTGCCCACCCCCCTTGTCCTGGAACCCATCCCGCACAACGGCGCCGGCGTCCCGGCGTCGCACGCCGCCACAGCGGTGACGGCGTCCTTCGTGGGCACCGAATCGGCGGACCTCGCGCTGGTCCTGGACAGCTCCTCGCCCCTGGCCGACGTCGCCGGCACCGACTCGGCGCTCGTCTCGGCCGCAGACGTGCTGCGTCCCTCGCTCGAGGCCGCCAGCGCCACACTGGGGGTCGGCGTGCTCGGCGAGGCCCGCACGGAAGACGCATCCGCCCTCTTCGCGGACCCGGACAGCGTGGTCTTCGAACTCCGGTCACCCGAGGGCACCGCCGGGTGGTTCGCTATCCGCCTGCGGGACACCCCGGGCAATCCTGCGGGAACCGCGGACCCGTCGATCATCGGCAAGATGGGCCGCATCAACAACATTGAAATGGCGTTGACGGTCGAGATCGGGCACACCCGCATGTCCGTGCGCGACGTCCTGAACCTCGAACCCGGCCGGGTCGTGGAGCTGGACCGCTCCGCAGGCGCACCCGCCGACATCCTGTTGAACGGACGGCTGATCGCCAACGGTGAAGTAGTCGTCATTGACCAGGACTACGCCGTGCGGATCACGAAAATCCTGGACGTGGTCGAGGGGCTCAATTAGTGGAGACACTGTTTCTGGGACTCCGTGTCCTGGTTTCCCTCGGCGCCGTGCTCGGACTCCTGTGGTTCCTGCAGCGCCGCTTTAGCCGCACCGTGGGCGGGGGAACGGCCCAGCCCGCCGTGCGCATCATCGGCCGCCAGCCGTTGAGCCCCAAGACCTCCCTCGTCACGGTGGAAACCGAGGGGAAGCGTCTCCTGCTCGGGGTGGCCGAGGGATCGGTAAACCTGCTCAACTCCGTGGACCTTCCGGCAGAATCCGACGCCGGTTTCGCTGCTTCACTCAAGGCAGCCGAAACCGCCGAACCCTCCCCGGCCGGCCCCGGCAGCCCCGACCCGTATTCCGCACTGCCCTCGCGCCGTACCGGACGCGGAGCCCACGCACTCCCGACCATGGCGCCCGTACCGGCAAAATCCGTGATGGCCGGCTCCATTCTTGCCCCCGAAACCTGGCGCCAGGCCGGCGCGGCCCTGCGCCGGGGACGCGAAAGGTGAGCGCCGCCGTCGACGTGCGCGGGAAACGGCACGCACTTACCGCGGCCGCTGCACTGTTCTTCGCCGTGGCTGCCCTGCTCCTGCTGGGGGCTGCCGCCGGGCACGCGACCACCTTTGATCCGCCGGCGCCCTCGGCCCCTGCCGAGCCGTCCGCTCCTGCCGAGCCCGACGACGGCGGCGGGCTGAGCATCGACATTAACGGCCAGGACGGCGGGCCCTCCACGGCCGTGACCACGCTGATCGGCATTACCCTGCTTTCGGTGGCGCCGTCCCTGCTGCTGATGCTCAGTTCCTTCACCAAGATCTTCGTGGTGCTGGCCATGACCCGCAACGCACTGTCGCTGCCGTCGATCCCGCCGAACCAGGTCCTCGCGGGGCTGGCGCTGTTCCTCTCGCTGTTCATCATGGCGCCGGTGATCAGCGAGATAAACACCATTGCCGTGCAGCCCTACCTCAACGGCGAGACCACCTTCGACACCGCCCTGGACACCGGTTCCGGGCCGCTGCAGCAGTTCATGCTCGCGCACACCCGCGAAGAGGACATTGCGCTGATGACCCGGGCGGCCGGGCAGGAAAACCCCGAAAGCCCGGAGTCCGTTCCGCTGACCACCCTGATCCCGGCGTTCATGATCTCGGAACTGCGGGCGGCGTTCATCATCGGGTTCGTGATCTTCGTGCCGTTCCTCGTCATCGACCTGGTGGTGTCCGCGGCGCTGATGTCCATGGGCATGATGATGCTCCCGCCCGTGATGATCTCGCTGCCGTTCAAGATCCTGCTGTTCATCCTCGTGGACGGCTGGGGACTGATCATCACGTCCCTGGTCAACAGTTACTCCGGCGGTACCTAGTGAATACCACCGCCGTCCTGGACATTGCCATGCAGGGACTCTGGGTTGCCGCCAAGCTTTCGGCCCCGGTGCTGATCACCGCGCTTGTGGTGGGGTTTGCCATCTCGCTGCTGCAGTCCATCACCCAGATCCAGGAAGTCACGCTTTCCTTCGTACCCAAGGCACTTGCCGTAGCCATCGCGCTGCTGGTGTGCGGACACTGGATGATTTCGGAAATCGTGTCCTTCACCCACGAAATGTTCGCAAGGATCCCGTCCCTGCTCGGCGGCGGCTAAATGAACATCACCCTTGACCAGGACTGGATCGAGGCGTTCCTGCTGGCCTCGGTACGGATGGTCGCCTTCCTCATCATCGCCCCGCCGTTCTCCTACAACGCGTTTCCGGCGCGGATCAAGGCGATGCTCGGGCTGGGACTGGGCTTGGCCATCGCCCCGCAGGTCAGCGAGGGGTACAGCGCGCTGGGTACCGGGGCGTTCTTCATGGCCATCGTGATGGAGCTGCTGGTGGGCTTCGTGCTGGGATTCCTCGTCATGGTGGTGTTCTCGGCGGTGCAGTCCGCCGGCAACCTGATCGATACCTTCGGCGGCTTCCAGCTGGCCCAGGCCTTCGATCCGCAGTCCATGGTCAACGGCGCCCAGTTCACGCGCGTCTTCCAGATCACCGCCCTGGCGCTGCTTTTCGCTTCGGACGGCTACCAGCTGATCATCGGCGGGCTGCTGCGCAGTTTCAGGGCGCTGCCGCTGACCGGCGGGCTGGACCTGTCCGAGCCGGTGTCCGCCCTGGCGGCAGCGGTATCGCAGATGTTCCTGGCCTCGGTGCAGATTGCCGGTCCGCTTCTGGTGGTCCTGTTCCTTGCGGACGCCGGCCTGGGCCTGCTGACCCGCGTGGCTCCGGCCCTGAACGCCTTTGCCCTCGGTTTCCCGCTGAAGATCCTGCTGACGCTGTCCCTGGCGTCGGTTGTCTTCCTGGCCCTGCCCCGCATCGTGTCCGGGCTGGTCTCCACCATCGAACGCGCGCTGACGGGGGTGGGATAAATGCCGGAACAGGATTCGGGGGAGCGGACCGAGCAGGCCACCGACAAACGGATGAAGGAGGTCCGGTCCAAAGGCCAGCTTTCGCGGTCGGAGGACCTCACTGCCTGGGTGGGCGTGGGCGCGGCCGCCCTGATGATGCCGCTGACGATCTCCCGCGGCTCCGAAGCGGCCGGCGGGATCCTGGCCGGCGTGGCCACCACCATTGCCAACCCCGATCCGGAATTCGCCCTCGCCCAGATGAACGAGGGGCTGGGCACCCTGGCCTTCATCCTGGGCCCGCTGCTCGGGGTGGTTGCCGCCGCCGTCCTGCTCACTGCCGCCGTGCAGGGCGGAATCCATGTGAAGAAATTCAAGGGCAAGTTCGAACAGTTCAACCTGGTCACCGGGCTCAAACGCGTTTTCGGCACCCAGGCCCTGTGGAACGGCGCGAAATCCCTGCTCAAGACCGCCGTAGTGGGACTGGTCCTGTACGCGGTGATCCAGCAACTGATGCCGGTGCTGATGTCGGCCGGGGGTCTGCCGGTCTCCGCCGTCCTGGAAGCTGCCGGAAACGGCACCGCCCTGCTGCTGCAGGCCGCCGTCGCCGCCGGCCTGGTCCTCGCCGCGGCGGACATCTTCGTGGTCATGAAACGCAACCGGAAACGGACCCGGATGACCAAGAAGGAAGTGAAGGATGAAAACAAGAACAGCGACGGCGATCCGCTGATCAAGTCGCAGCGGCGGTCCCGGCAGCTGGCCATGAGCCGGAACCGCATGATCGCCGCCGTGGCGGATGCCGACGTCGTCCTGGTCAACCCGACGCACGTGGCCGTTGCCCTGAAGTACGAGCCGGGCAAATCCGCACCCCGGGTCGTGGCGAAGGGGGCAGACCACATTGCCACCCGGATCCGTGCGGAGGCCGAGAAGCAGGGTGTGCCCATGGTCTCCGACATCCCGCTGGCCCGTGCCCTGCACAGCGCCTGCGAGCTGAACGCCGAGATTCCCGTGGAACTCTACAATGCCGTGGCCCGGGTCCTCGCCTTTGTTATGGCCCTGAAGCGGCGCGGCGCCGCCCGGGGCATGCACACCATGGCAGCCGCACCACCCGAACCCGGAACCACCCCACAACACCGTAAGGCCGCGTCGTGAACCGCAACCGCAACCTCCTGAAACTCGCCGTCCCCGTCGGGGTCATCGGCATCATCCTGCTGCTGGTGGTACCCGTCCCCGCCGCGCTGCTGGACGTGCTGATCATCATCAACATCCTGCTGGCGCTGGTGATCCTGCTGACCACCATGTTCGTACGCAAACCGCTGGACTTCTCGGTGTTCCCGTCCCTGCTGCTGGTCGCCACCCTGTTCCGGCTGGGCCTGAACGTGGCCTCCACCCGGCTGGTGCTGGGCGAGGGGTACGCCGGGCAGGTGATCGAAGCGTTCGGGCACGTTGCCGTGAACGGCTCGCTGATCATCGGCGCAGTAATCTTCCTGATCCTGGTCGTCATCCAGTTCGTAGTGGTGACCAAGGGCGCCGAACGTGTCGCCGAAGTCGGGGCGCGGTTCACGCTGGACGCCATGCCGGGCAAGCAGATGGCCATTGACGCGGACCTCAACGCCGGCCTGATCACCGACACCCAGGCCCGGGAACGCCGGGCCGAGGTCTCCGCGGAGGCGGACTTCTACGGTGCCATGGACGGTGCCTCGAAGTTCGTCAAGGGCGATGCGATTGCCGGGCTGATCATCATCATCATCAACCTCATCGGCGGCATCGCCATCGGGATGATTCAGCGCGGCATGTCCGTCGGTGAAGCGGTAAGCACCTACAGCCTGCTGACCATCGGCGACGGCCTGGTCACCCAGATTCCGGCGCTGCTGATGGCCGTGTCCACCGGGATGATCGTCACGCGGTCCAACGCCGAGGCGGACATGGGATCCACCGCCGGCGCGCAGCTTAGCCAGTCCCGCAACGCGCTGATGATTGCCGGCGCCGCGGCCATCGTGATGGCCCTGATCCCCGGCATGCCGAAGCTCTACTTCATCGCCATCGGTGCCCTGTTGATTTTTATCTCCTGGAAAATCAAGGCAAAGGAAGCCACCGACCAGGCCGAGTTGGACTCCGCGCAGGCGGCACTGGATGCTCCCGCCGCCTCCGAGACCACGGAGGACCTGATCGAACAGATGCGGGTCCATGCGCTGGAAATCCTGCTGGCACCCGACCTGGTGGACATTGTCACCGGCGGATCCGATGATCTCCTGGCCCGGGTGCGGTCACTGCGCCGCAAGATCGCCATGGAGCTGGGTATTGTGGTTCCACCGGTCCGCACGCGCGACAGCGTGGACCTGCCCCTGTCGACCTACGTCATCCGGATTGCCGGCGTGGAAGCCGGTCGCGGAGACGCCCCTGCGGGCAGGATCCTGGCCCTCGGGGACCACCTGGACGGCCTGCCGGGCGCAGCCACGGTGGAACCAGTCTTCGGCCTGGCCGGGAAATGGGTTCCCGCGGAAATGCAGCACGCCGCCGAGATGTCCGGGGCCACCGTGATCGACCGGGTCTCCGTGCTGGTCACCCACCTTTCCGCGGTGATCAGCGCCAACGCTGCCCGCCTGCTCACCCGCGAAGACGTCCGTGTCCTGACCGAAGGGGTCAAGCTGGTCAACCCCTCCGCCGTGGACGAACTCATCCCCAATGTGCTCTCCCTGGCCGAGGTGCAGCGCGTGCTCCAGGGCCTGCTGGCGGAACAGATCCCGATCAATGACCTCCCGCGGATCTATGAGTCGCTGCTGCTGCGGGCCAAGGTCTCGGCGGATCCGGAAGGGCTGATCGAGACGGCCCGGACGGCACTGGGACCGGCGCTGGCCGCCCAGTACATCGCCGACGGGGTCCTGCGAGTGATCATGATTGACCCGGCGTTGGAGCAGTCCATGCTCGAAGCGCTGCGGCCGTCGGACCAGGGAAGCCAGATCCTGCTCGACCCCGCACGGGTCGATGCCGTGCTGGCGTCATTGAAGAATGCCGTGGCTGCGGCAGAGAACGCCGGTTACAGCGCCGTGCTGGTCTGCGCCCCGGCGCTGCGTCCGGCGGTTCGGCGGCTGGTTTCCGCGCAGTCCGGCGGGGTGCCGGTGCTGTCCTATCAGGAGGCGACAGCGGGTAATGTCGGTATCGAGACTGTAGGGGTGGTGCGTGGAACCGAGACGATTTCAGCTTGAAGGGCCGTCGCTTGACGCCCTGAAAGCCCAGGTATTGGCCGAGCACGGCCCCCGGGCAAGGATTATTGCCGCGGAAAAGGTGACGGTGGGCGGGATTGGCGGTTTCCTGTCCCGCCAGCACTACGAAGTGACTGTGGAGCTGCCGCCCAGCGGCCGGCGTCGGGCTCCCGTGGAACCGGACCTGCCCAGCCGGACCGTGTCCGGCAAGGCGGGAATTTCGGCCTTGCTCGAAGAAGCGGAGCGGGTCGAATCCGGCCTGCGCCCCGCTCCCGCAGCGGCCCCGTCCCCGCCCGCCGTCTCCACCGGGTCCCACGCGTTCGCGGAACTGATGGACACCCTGGCCGCGAGCACCGGCACGCCGGCCCAGAGCCCGGTCCCGGTCCCTGCCCCGGTCCGGAATTCCGGCTGGATCAACCAGAGCCTGGAACCCCGGAGCCCGGAACCGGCTCCCGCCCCGCTCGACGGCGCCGGAGACCTGGTGATGGTGGTCGGCCTGGGCGACGACGCGCTGGAAGTCTGCCGGTCCATGGCGGACTTCACCGGCGCGGGCGCGGCAGCCGTCCGTGTGGCTGGAGTCCTGGAAACCGACGGCGTGGGCCGGGCAGCGGACCGGCGTGCCGTCGCAACCGCGCGTGCAGCAGGCGTGATGGCGGGCCACAGCATCTTCCTCGCCTACGGGTTGGGTCGTTCCGGCACCGAGATGGGCAGGCATTCAACACTGATTTCCGCCCTCGCCGCCGATCAGGTGTGGGTGGCGGTCGACGCAGGCCGGAAGCCGGAAGACACGGCAGCCTGGGTGGGTGCGGTGCGTTCCGCCGCGGCAGTGGATGCCGCTGCCGTCGAGGGGATCGACACCACCGGTACCCCGCAGTCCGTCAACGCGCTGGGCCTGCCCATCGGCTGGCTCGACGGCGGCCCCTCGCCCGTACCGGTGCTCTGAGGCACTGGCCGCCGGCCCCCGCACTGCGGGCCGTTCAGGCACGCGGCAACGGCCCCGGCGTGGGGTAGAGTGGGCGGATGCTGGTGCTAACACGCAGGTCCGGAGAGCAGATCCTGATCGGAGATGACATAGTCATCACCGTCTTGGATTCACGCGGTGACGGCGTACGCATCGGCATCGACGCTCCCCGCGGCGTCAAGATCCAGCGCCATGAAGTGCTGCGGGCCGTGGAAGAAGCCAATGTGGCTGCCAGCGCGTCGGCCGTGCCGGACGCTGAAGAGCGCATCAAGGCGCTGCTGGCAGGCAGGGCGCTTCCACCGGAAAACGACCTGCCCGCTTCCTGACCGGGCGGCCCTGCGTCTGGCCTGCCAGGCCGGCGCGTTAGCGAGCCGACCCTCCCGGTATTTACCCCCGGACAACAGAAACCCCCGCCGTTTCTTGGGGAAAACGACGGGGGTTCCCGGTTTGTTGCCCGGGGACGGCCGGGCGGATCAAGGGCCGGCGGCTAGGCGATGCCGCGCTGTGCGCACGGTGCCCAGCCCCGGGGAACCGGCTGCACGGCGTTCGCCGGCTCGGTTTCCAGTCCCGAGAATAGAACCGCGGCCAACAGGAAACCCTCAAGTTATCCGCAAGGAAGCCGGATTTTATCCGCAGCGTTTCCACAACCCGACCCGCCGGCGCTGTCGACCGTCAGCCGTGCCTGCGGGCCCTGCTCCGTGCAGCCAGGCCGGTGCCGGCCGCCAACGCCAATGCCATACCGGCCACGGCAGCTGCGGCAGGGTTCCCGGCTGAGGCACCGTCCGCAGTTGCTGCCCCCTCCACTCCCGCGGCTGCTCCGCCGCGCGGCATGGCATCAACCTGGGCCGGCAACAGGGTGCCGCAGGCCGCCGGCAGCGTGGCAGCCAGGGGAAGGGAAGGATCCTCCGGGCTGGGCTTCTGCTGCGCTGCGGCCGGCAGGCGGGCAGGATCAACTCCGTGCACTTCCACCGCTGCAGTGCCCGCCCGGAGTGCGTCCATGGTCTCCGCGTCCAAGGCAACGGTGCGCTCGTAACGGTAGGCTCCGCCGCCCGGGAACCGGTCCACGGCAGCGGCGGATCCCGGACCGGTATCGCCGGTCAGGGTGAGGGAAACGCGCGGCTGCCCGGTCAGCGGAGCACCTTCCGGGGAACTGACGACGCCGTCGCCGTCCGCGTCCGCACCGGGGCCGGCACACACCCCGGAGCCGCCGATGTGGATGTGCTGGGTGTGGGGGAACGGGGCCCCCTGCCAGATTTCCGCGGCACCGGCGATATCCAGGGAGACAGTCGCCTCGTTTCCGTGGACGTGGATCTGGGCCTGGCCGGTGGTTCCGCTGTTGTTGGCCGGAGCCAGCTCGGCCTGCCAGGAACCGTCTTCCGCGGCGGCAGGAGCTGCCGAGAGCAGCAGCCCGCCGAATAGGACAGCCGGGGCAAGGAGCAGTTTCGATGATTTCATGGGAGGGACCTCTCGCCGGTTATGTTCATTTCGCTTGTGCACCCCGGGCAGAAACAGTAGCCAGCGGGGCCGGGAGCAGGAACAGGAGCGGGAGGGATCTGGGGTGCGCGGTGCAGATTAGCCCGGTGATGCAGCGGATTGGGTTCCGGGCACCGGAATATGCCCCGTGAAGCTTGCCGCCGGGGCCGGAATGTGCGGTGAAGGTTCCCGGGCCACTATCCGGGGCAACAGAAAACCCCCGGCACGTGAGTGCCGGGGGTCTAGCTGAGCCTCCTGCCAGAATCGAACTGGCGACCTTCTCATTACGAGTGAGACGCTCTACCAACTGAGCTAAGGAGGCGGGCTTCAACTGTCCGTTACCGGCCAGAATCCACAAGGAACTACTTTATACGTACCGGCGGTGCGGGTCAAAACCGCCGCAGTACCGGCAGCCGGGCCGGCTGCCGGAACCGGCAGGGCACCGCGTCAGCAGACCTTGTCGCCTTCCGGCACGGTCCCGTCCACAAAGTAGTTGTCCACGGTGTCTTCGATGCACTGGCTGCCGCGTCCGTAGGCGGTGTGGCCTTCGCCTTCCCACGTGACCAACACCGCGGACTCCAGCTGTTCGGCAAGCGCTTCGGACCATTCGTAGGGAGTGGCGGGATCGCCCGTGGTTCCGATGACCAGCATGTCGGCCGCGCCGGAGGCTTTGATGGCATGCGGTTCATTTACCGGCGCGTAGGGCCAGGCCTCGCAGGTGATGCCGCCGTAGGCCAGGTACTTGCCGATGGTGGGCGACGCCGATTCCAGCTCGCGCGCGTCCGCGGCCATCTGTGCGTCGTCGGTCTCCATGGGGTAATCCAGGCAGTTGACGGCGTTGAACGCCACGGTGCTGTTGGTCTTGTAGGTGCCGTCTTCGGCACGGTCGGCACTGATGTCCGCCAGGCGGAGCATGAGCGTGGGGTCGCCCTCCAGCGCCGGTTCCAGCGCCTGCGAAAGCACCGGCCAGCTCCGGTCGTCATACAGGGGGAGGATGAATCCGCTGACAAAGGTGGAAACGGTGACGGGGCGTCCATCCGCGGCGGTCATCGGGCTTGCCTCGAGGGAGGCGAGCAGGTCCTGGATGGTCGCGATGCCGTCCTCGACGCTGCCCTCGAGCGGGCAGCCGCTGCCGGTCACGCAGTCCTCGACATAGGCGCGGATGGCTTTCTCAAACGCGGCCGCCTGGCCGAGGGTGATTTCCTCGTTGGTGGCCGCGGGATCGAGGGCGCCGTCGAGCACCAGCCGCCCTACCTTCTCCGGGAAGAGCTCCGCATAGGTGGCGCCGAGGTACGTGCCGTAGGAGAAGCCGAGGTAGTTCAGCTTTGCGTCGCCTGCAACGGCCCGCAGGATGTCCATGTCGCGGGCAGCGCTGGCCGTGTCGACGAAACCGAGCAGTTCACCGGTTTCCGCCGCGCAGGCATCGGCGAACTCCTTCGCGCTTATCCGTGCGGCGGCCAGGCCCTCCGGAGTGCTGGCATCGATGTATTCGGCCCGGGCCTCGTCCGTTTCCTTATCACTCAGGCACCGAACCGGGGTGGACCGTCCGACGCCGCGCGGATCGAACCCCAGGACGTTGTAGTTCTCCCGCAGGCGGTCGCTGGTGATGTTTTCCAGGGACTGCCCCACCACGTCGTAACCGGATCCGCCGGGGCCCCCGGGGTTGATCAGGAGGGTGCCGCGGGCCTCGTCATCCGCCTCCGCCTTGATGATGGACAACTCGACCGTGGACGCGCCGGGGTCCGCATAGTTCATCGGAACGGTGACAGTGGCGCACTGGAAGTCTCCTTCACACTCCGACCAGCTCACGTCCTGGCTGTAGAACTCCATCAGTTCATCCGGCACGTCTCCGATGACGTCCGCGGGAGCCGTCGTGGCAGTGTCCCCGCCGCGTGGTGTTTCGGTGCCCGGCCCGGAATCCGGGGTGCAGGCAGTGGAAGCTGCCAGCAGCACCACCGATGCGGCAGCGGCGGCCAGCCGCGGGAAGCGGCGGCGTGCGGTGGCGGTGGTCATTCTTACTCCTGGAGCGGCTTGGTGCGCGGACCGGCCGGACCGGCGGAAGGCGGGGGATAACTGGACATTACAGCAGGCTCAGCGCCATTGCTTCGATCGCCAGCAGCGGTGCGACGTTGGTGGTGACCAGGCGGCGCCGTACGGTATTGATCTCCTCCATGCGCATGAGCGTCTGTTCCGGAGAACCGTAAGCTGCGAACTCGTCCAGCTCGCGGCGGATCCCCTCATTCACCAGGGTGTCGGAACTGCCCAGCTGGATCATCAGCACGTCGCGGTAAAAGGAGAGCAGGTCCGTCAGTGCCCGGTCAAAGTAGTCATTCTTGGACCGCTTGGCGCGGCGCACCTGGTCCTCCTCCAACCGCTTCACCTGGCTGCGCAGCGAGGGCGGAAGGGTGCCGCCCTCCTGCGCGCCCAGCGAGGCCAGCAGTGCTTCCTTTTCCGCGGCGTCGCGCTGTTCGAAGGAACTGGCGGCCTCCGCTTCGGCCAGGGACACCAGGTCCGCGGCGGCCTTCATGGCTCCGGAGACATTCCGCAGCGACAGCGGCAGCCGCACGATGCTGTCACGGCGCTGCCTGGCGCCCTCGTCGGTAGCGAGGCGTTTGGCGACGCCGATATGGCTCTGCGCGGCGCGGGCCGCGTGCAGCGCTACGTCCGGTTCGATGTTGTCCCGCCGGACCAACAGTTCCGCTACGTCCTCCACCGGCGGCAGCCGCAGCCCCACCGGGCGGCACCGGGACCGGATGGTGACCAGGACGTCGCCCGGGCTGGGGGCACAGAGCAGCCAGATGGTCCGCGGCGGCGGCTCTTCGATGGCTTTGAGCAGCACGTTGGTGCTCCGCTCCTGCATCCGGTCCGCATCCTCCACGATGATCACCCGCCAGCGGCCCGTGGACGGCTTGTCCTGGGCCTTCCGAACGAGGTCGCGGGCCTCATCGATGCTGATGGTGACCTTCTCCGTGGTGACGGAGGATACGTCGGCGTGCGAGCCGGCCATCACGGTGCGGCAGGCCTTGCACTGGCCGCAGCCGCGCAGTTGCGGGTCCTGCTGCTCGCAGACCAGTGCCGCAGCGAATGCCCGGGCCGCGTTGGAGCGTCCCGAACCGGGCGGACCGGTGAACAGCCAGGCGTGGTTCGGGCGTTCCTCGGCTGCGCCGCGGCGCAGCTGGGCCACCACCGGGTCCTGCCCCTGCAGGTCGTCCCACACGCTCACGGCAGCAGCTTTTCCACGCGGTGCAGGATGGCTTGGGCAAGTTCCTCCACGGGCCGGCCGGCGTCGAGCACCAGATAGCGGCCCGGAGCTGCCTGCGCGGCCTCCAGGAACGCCAGGCGGATCTGCAGGTGGAAGGTGTCCGGTTCGGATTCGAGCCGGTCCTCGGGAGCCTGGCCGGCGGTCCGGCGGTCCCGCCCGCGCTCGGGGTCGACGTCGAGCAGGACGGTGAGGTCCGGCTCCAGGCCGCCGGTGGCCCAGCCATTGAGCTTCCGGATAGTCTCGGCACCCAGCTGCCGGCCGGCGCCCTGATAGGCGACGGAGCTGTCCACGTAGCGGTCGCAGACCACCACGGATCCGGCGGCAAGGGCCGGTTCGATGACCTGCTGGACATGCGCGGCGCGGGAGGCGGCGAAGATCAATGCCTCGGTCCGCGCATCGATGTCGCCGTTGCCGTGGTCCAGGACCAACGCGCGGAGCTGTTCGCCCACAGGGGTGCCGCCCGGTTCACGCGTGCGCAGGACCGAATGCCCGGCCTCCTGCAGTGCGGCTGCCAGCCGCTGCGCCTGGGTGGATTTCCCGGCGCCGTCTCCGCCCTCCATGGCAACGAACAGGCCGCGGGGTTCAGGGAGATTAGAATTGCTCACCCGCCTAGCCTACCTAGTCCGGCTGGGAGGCCGGAGCCGTTCCAGTGCTCCGGTCCCGGGCGGTCTACGCTGTTCCTTATGAGCCACACTTCCCCGCACGGGCACGCTGTTTCCCCCGATACCCTCGTTGTTTCCGCCGGGCGCCCGCCCCGCGAACACGATGCGCCGGTGAATCCGCCGATAGTGCTTTCCTCCACGTACTTCGGCACCGGGACGCCTGTACCGGGGGAGCGGGGGTACGGCCGGTACTCGAACCCCACCTGGGATCCCTTCGAGCAGGCCCTCGCCGAACTTGAGGGAGCGGCGCTTCCGGCACTGGTCTTCGGGTCCGGGCTGGCGTCCGTCATGGCTGCCCTTTCACTGGTTCCCGCCGGCGGTGTCGTGGTGATGCCGCGGCACAGCTACCAGGGGTCACTGCTGCTGGCCGCCGAAGAAGCCGCCAACGGACGGTTTTCCGTGCGCACCGTGGACATTGCCGAGACGGAGGAGGTCATCGCCCAGCTCGACGGCGCGTCGCTGCTCTGGGTGGAGAGCCCCACTAATCCCATGCTGGAGGTAGCGGACATCGCAGTGCTGGCGGAAGCCGCTCACGCCGCCGGTGCCTTGGTGGTTGCGGACAACACGTTCTCCACTCCGCTGGTGACCCGCCCCCTGGACCTCGGGGCCGACGTCGTCGTCCACTCGGTGACCAAGTATCTGGCCGGGCATTCCGACGTCGTCCTGGGCGCCGCCGTCACCTCCCATCCCGAACTGAGGGACCGCCTGCTCCGCTACCGCTCCCTGCACGGGGCAGTGGCCGGACCGTTCGAAGTGTGGCTGGCACTGCGGGGCCTGCGCACCCTTGCCCTGCGGATGGAGCGCTCGCAGGCCTCGGCCATGGAACTTGCCCGCCGGCTGCAGGCGCTTCCGCAGGTGGCGCACGTGCGGTATCCGGGCCTGCCCGAAGACCCCGGGCACGGTCGGGCGGCCGCGCAGATGGCCGGCTTCGGTTCCATCCTGTGCATTGAGGTTGCCGGTGGTGCTGCCGCGGCGGAGAAGGTCGCCGAAGCCGTGGAACTGTGGCTCCCGGCCACTTCGCTCGGCGGGGTGGAATCCCTCATTGAACGGCGCCGCCGCCAGCCCGGGGAACCGCACACTGTTCCGGAGGGGCTGCTGCGGCTTTCCGTGGGCATTGAAAATGTTGAAGACCTGTGGGGGGACCTGATGCAGGCACTTACACGGTAGGCTAGCGCTGTGGGCACAATGATTCTGATTCAGAACTACCTGTACCTGGCGCTCGGTCTCGTGGCGCTCGGCATTGAGTTGTGGGCGCTTTTTGACTGCGCACGCCGCAAGCCTGCCGACTTTGAGCGTGCCTACAAGAAGACCAAGGGATTCTGGCTCGGCCTCACCGGCGGAGCCGCCGCGGTCGGCGTGCTCTCCGTCCTGGTGCCGGGGCTGGGCCTGATCCTGTTCCAGCTGGCCGCCGTCATTGCCGCCTGCGTGTACCTGGCCGATGTTAAGCCGGCCATCGGCAGCTCCCGCGGACGCGGGAACAGCAACCAGGGTCCGTACGGCCCCTGGTAACCGCGAGACACACCACATACTTCTAAAAGTCCGCCCCGGACGGCCGCCTGCGCCCGTCCGGGGCGGATGTGTTTAAGCCCCGCCTGGCGAGCGGCGCCGGTGCGGCTATGAGGGACGGACGGCGTCCCAGGCCACGGTGATTTCGCCCAGCCGCCAGCGGGACGGCCCGGTCAGCAGCGGCACCCCTCCGGCCTTCAACGCCTCGCACATCGCCAGCCAGCGGTGCCGGTTCCCGTAGGAAGCCATCGGTGCGGCTTCTTCCCATGCCCGGTCCATGGCCTGCAGGAAGGTGTGGATCCGCTCGCCGGGGACGTTGCGGTGGATGAGCGCCTTGGGCAGGCGTTCTGCTACGTCGGACGGCCGTTCGAAGGCCCCGAACCGCAGGGAAATGCTCAGTGACACCGGGCCGGAGGAGTCCAGCTCCACCCAAGTGGCACGCCGGCCTATTTCGTCGCAGGTGCCGTCCACGAAGATACCTCCCGGGGCCAGGCGCGAGCAGACCATGTCCCAGTGCTGTGCATAGTCCTCCTCCGCGTACTGGCGCAGGACGTTGAAGGCACGGACCATGACCGGCCGGCGGCCGTCCACGGGAAGCTCAAAGCCTCCCTGGCGGAAGCTCAGCCCGGCACGTTCCAGGGGTTTGGCCGCCCGGACGCGGGCGGGGTCGATCTCGATTCCCATCACCTCGACATCTGCGCGCACCCGGCCGAGACGGCCGTGGAGTTCGACGGCGGTGGTGGGGGCGGCTCCGTAGCCCAGATCCACGATCAGGGGATCGGCAGCCTGCCGCAGGCGCCACCGCGCCGGTCCTGCCAGCCAGCGGTCCACCCGTCGGAGCCTGTTGGGGTTTGTTGTTCCCCTGGTCACGGTTCCTACGGGTTTCAGCTGTTTTTGCACCACCCAATGCTACCGGGCGCCGGCGGGCGGCCCGGACACAGGGCAGGCCGGAAAGGGGCCGGCGACCCTGCGACTCAGGCTGCCGCCCTCCCTGCCGCTTACGCTCTCCGATACCATGCATATATGACCTACAAACTGATCCTTCTGCGCCACGGGCAGAGTGAATGGAATGAAAAGAACCTCTTCACGGGCTGGGTGGACGTAGATCTGACTGACCTCGGACGTGAGGAAGCCCTCCGCGGCGGAGAGCTGTTGGTCGAGAACAACGTTCTCCCGGACATCCTCTACACCTCCCGGCTCAAGCGGGCGATCAATACCGCCAACCTGGCACTGGGCGCCGCCGACCGCCTCTGGATCGACGTTAAGCGCAGCTGGCGCCTGAACGAGCGCCACTACGGTGCGCTGCAGGGCAAGGACAAGGCCCAGACCCTGGCCGAATACGGGGAAGAGCAGTTCATGCTCTGGCGCCGTTCCTACGACACCCCGCCGCCGCCCCTCGCTGACGACAGCGACTTTTCCCAGGCCCACGACCCCCGCTACGCGGACCTGGACTCGAATGAACTGCCGCGCACCGAGTGCCTTAAGGACGTCCTGGAACGTTTCCTGCCCTATTGGGAATCGGACATCTCCAAGGACATCCGCACCGGCAAGACCGTGATGATCGCTGCACACGGCAACTCCCTGCGTGCACTGGTCAAGCACCTGGACGGCATCAGCGACGCCGATATCGCTGCGGTGAACATCCCCACCGGCATCCCGCTGGTGTATGAACTGGATGAAGACCTCAAGCCGGTCAAGGCCGGCGGCACCTATCTTGATCCGGAGGCAGCCGCCGCCTCCATCAAGGCCGTCGCCAGCCAGGGCAAGAAGTAATACCTGCACCAAAGACGCCAAAAACGCCAAAGGGCGGCCCCGTTCGGGGCCGCCCTTTGGCGTCTTGGCTGCCGGGGTAACCCGTTACACGCCGGACTCGGACAGGGGATGCCATTCTCCGGTCACGAGGTAGTTGACCTTGCGGGTGACGGAGACGCCGTGGTCCGCAAAGCGTTCGAAGTAGCGGCTGGCCAGGGTCAGGTCCACCGTGCTGACGGCAGGGATGTTCCAGTCCGGGGAGGCAATGGACTTGAAGACGCCGGCGTGCAGCTCGTTGATGCGGCTGTTGGCATCGTAGATTTCCTTGCTCATCTCCAGGTTCCGGGTCTCCAGCAGCTCGGATAGCTGTTCGGAGATGCGGATGTCCAGCTGCGCCATTTCGCGGAAGGTGTCCACCATGCTGTCCGGCACCACGTTGGCCGGATACCGCAGCCGGGCCAGCTGGGCAATGTGCCGGGCCAGGTCACCCATGCGTTCCAGGGAGGCGCTCATCCGCAGCGATCCCACAATCATCCGCAGGTCGCTGGCCACGGGCCCCTGCAGCGCCAGGACGTCGATGGCGCGCTCATCGAGGTCATTCTGCAGGAAGTCGATCCGCGCGTCGGCGGCGATCACGTCCTGGGCGAGTTCGATATCGGCGCCTTCGAACGCGAGCGTCGCTTTGCGCATCGCCTCCGTTACCAGCTGGGATATCTGGGTCAGTTCTTCACCGATCTGGTGAAGCTCGGCCTGGAAAACCTTGCGCACTGAAGGGTCCTCTCAAAAAGCGGGTCGATCGTAGGCGGTCTGCGGGGCGGCGCGGACGGCGGGATGCCTCCTGCACCGAAGGCCGCTCCTGCAGGATGCCAGCCGGGAGTGAACCACGTGGTCCCCCCAGATGAACGTTAGTTTAACGAATGGGCCAAAGCCACCGGCTTTCGCTCCCGGTACCGTTCTCCGGCCTAAGCTAAGAGAGTGAATCCTGTACTGCTGGCCCTGCTGGCCGGCGTTCTCGGCCTGGCTGTGGGTGTCTTCGGCGTCCTCGCGTACACGGCCAGCCAGCGGCAGCGTCGGGAGCTGGCGGAGATCTCCGAACCGACGGTCCCCGAAGGGGCCGCGGAAGTGCTCGGCGTCATTGGACGTGCCTACATTGTTGCCGACGCCATTGACGGGGTGGTCCGGGCGAGCCCCGGCGCCTATGCGTTCGGACTGGTGCGCGGGCACACGATCGTGAACGACGCCCTGTTGGAGATCTGCGCGCGGGTCCGGCGCGACGGCGTCATCGAGGAGGCCAGGCTGGAGCTCCCCCGGGGGCCGCTTGGTGAAGGTTCCCTCATCCTGCAGGTCCGGGTTGCCACCGTGGGGGAGGAGTACGTGCTGGTCCTGGCCGATGACCGGACGGAGATCACCCGCACCGAGGAAGTCCGCAACGACTTCGTCGCCAACGTCTCCCATGAACTGAAGACACCGGTGGGGGCCATCTCGCTGCTCTCCGAAGCCCTGGACGACGCCGCGGGCGACGAGGAAGCCGTCCGCCGGTTCGCCGGCCGCATGCACCGCGAATCCACCCGCCTGACCGCCCTGGTGCAGGACATCATCGAACTGTCCCGACTGCAGAGCACGGACATCGTGGACCGTGCCAAACCCGTGGATGTAAACCGGGTGCTCGAGGAAGCGGTGGAAGCCAACCGGCTCAATGCCGAGAACAAGAACATCGAGGTGGTGCTGGGCGGCAGCGCCGATGCCGCCGTATACGCCGACGCACCCATGCTGACCACTGCGTTCAGGAACCTGATCGACAACGCCATCCGTTATTCACCCGAGGGCAGCAGGGTGGGGATCGGGCTACAGTCCCGCAACGGCATGGCCCAGGTGGCCGTCACCGACCAGGGGCCGGGGATCGCCCCCGAGGAGCAGGAACGCGTCTTTGAACGGTTCTACCGGATCGACTCCGCCCGCTCCCGGCACACGGGCGGAACCGGCCTGGGACTGAGCATCGTCAAACACGTCGTCGCCAACCACGGCGGGGAAGTGGACCTGTGGTCCCGCCCGGGGCAGGGATCCACCTTTACCGTGCGGCTGCCGGAAATGGACCCGGCGGACATCCGCGAATCGAACCAGGGAGTTACCGCTTGACGAGAATTCTGATTGTCGAAGACGAGGAGTCCTTCAGCGACCCGCTCTCCTACCTGCTGGCGCGGGAAGGATTCGACGTCGACGTCGTGGACAACGGCACGGAAGCCGTGGCGGTCTTCGACCAGGCGGGCGCCGACCTGATCCTCCTGGACCTGATGCTGCCCGGACTTTCCGGCACGGAAGTATGCCGCAGGATCCGCCAGCGTTCGGATGTCCCAGTCATCATGCTGACGGCCCGCGATGCCGAAATCGACAAGGTGGTGGGGCTGGAAATCGGCGCGGACGACTACGTCACCAAGCCGTATTCCTCCCGCGAGCTGCTGGCGCGGGTGCGGGCCGTGCTGCGGCGCCGGGGTGAGGCAACGGAGTTTGCCGGGGCGGCGCTGGAAGCCGGACCGGTCCGGATGGATGTTGACCGGCATGTGGTGCAGGTCCGCGGCGCCAGCGTACCTTTCCCCCTGAAGGAATTCGAGCTGCTGGAACTGCTGCTGCGCAACTCCGGTCGGGTCCTGACGCGCGGCCAGCTGATCGAGCGGGTCTGGGGAGCGGACTATGTGGGGGACACCAAGACCCTCGATGTCCACGTCAAACGGCTGCGGGCCAAGATCGAAGCGGATCCGTCGGCGCCGCAGCATCTGGTGACCGTCCGCGGATTGGGCTACAAGTTCGAGGCGTAGCCCGGGATGGAAACGCAAAAGGGGCCGGCGCAACGCGCCGGCCCCTTTTGCAATCAGTCAGAACGAGGGGTCTTAGTGGCCCTCGGCCTCGCTGGAGGCTTCCTCGGTCGCGCGCGGCGTGTACTCCGAGCCCGTGGGCAGGTACGGCCGGTAGTCCGGCTGGTCGCCGTTGACCACCGGAATGTTCAGTTCGGTGGTTTCACCGTTGAGGTCCAGGTCTGCATCCAGGCCGGTGCCGGCTTCCACCTCCACAGCGGGGACGTAGACCCTGTCCTCGGTCTCGTCTTCGAAGACAACCTTGTCGCCTGCCGGCAGCTCGAAGGGCAGGGTCGCCCCGCCAACGGCGAGGGTGAAGGACTGTGCCTGGTCGCCGTCGTTGACCACGGTGCCGATCAGCCGGCCGGGCTCGCCCGAACCGTTGCTGACCACCAGGATGTTGCGCAGCTGCAGGTCGCCGACGTTCTCCAGGATTCCGTCGGAGGGGGAGTACTCGATGGTGGTTGCCTGCTCGTTCACAGCACTGCAGCCTGCCGAGCCCAGCATGGCCAGCGCGATGACACCGGCCGCAGCGGTGCGCCGGACCCGGTTCTTGGGTGTGAATCTCACAGCACAAACTCCTGAAGTATTGCGGTCTACCGACCTAAGGCTATCTTTGGTGCCTAGCCTATCCGTAAAACGGCAAAAAACTGGATTTTACGGCTGGTGCGGGCGCCTCTACCGGGGGCGTGCCGAGGGGCGGCGGCTACCCGCGAAGGGCCGAATACTACCTACATCGGAGGCCATGCAGTACCTGACCTGCGAAAACTCTACTCGGCGTGTCGCATCTCTGATAAACTGAGCGCCGGGAAAGGGGAAAGACCACATGGTTTTTGAGGTTGGCGAAACAGTTGTTTATCCTCACCACGGTGCCGCGAAGATCGAAGAGATCAAGATGCGAACCATCAAGGGCGAAGAGAAAATGTATCTCAAGCTTAAGGTGGCCCAGGGTGATCTGACCATAGAAGTACCGGCTGAGAACGTCGACCTCGTTGGGGTGCGCGATGTAGTGGGCAAGGAAGGGCTGGAGCACGTCTTTGACGTCCTGCGGGCCGAGCTCACTGAAGAGCCCACTAACTGGTCGCGCCGCTACAAGGCGAACCTGGAAAAGCTCGCGTCCGGTGACGTGGTCAAGGTAGCGGAGGTCGTCCGCGATCTCTGGCGCCGCGACCACGACCGCGGGCTGTCCGCCGGCGAGAAGCGAATGCTCGCCAAGGCACGCCAGATCCTCATTTCGGAACTGGCGCTTGCTGAAAAGACGGATGAAGACCAGGCCGCAGCCGTGCTCGACGAGGTCCTCGCGAGCTAGGCAGCTAAGCCAATTCCTGCGATTGCCGGCCCTTCGGGGCCGGCAATCGCTGTTTAAGCACCGGCCCGGTGGCATTAGGGTGGAATGGTGTCCCCTTCCCCTTCCCGCCCGCCGCGGATCGGCGTCGTCGTAGTAGCCGGAGGCTCCGGCCAGCGGCTCGGCTACGGCATGCCCAAGGCCCAGGTTCCGGTTGCCGGCGAACCAATGCTTGTCCACGCCCTGCGCGCCGTCCGGGCGGCGGATATCGCCGTCGCCGTCGCTGTGGCCGTGCCGGCGGGGGACACCGTCATGCGCGGCATCTGCGCCGCGTTTCCGGGGGAGATCCGGGCGGTCGACGGCGGAGCCACCCGCTCCGGGTCGGTCCGGGCCGCGCTGGCCGTGCTGCCGGCGGACCTCGACGCCGTGCTGGTCCACGATGCCGCGCGTGCGCTGACTCCGCCGGAGGTGTTCCACCGGGTGGCCGACGCGCTGGCCGCAGGCGCCCCGGCCGTCATCCCCGCCGTGCCCGTAGTGGATACGGTGAAGGACACGGCTCCGGCACCGTTCCCCGAGGCCGCCGCCGCGAGGCTGGTCACCGGAACCCCCGACCGCTCCCGGCTGCGCGCGGTGCAGACCCCGCAGGGATTCAATGCCGCGCTGCTGCGCCGGGCCCACGAGGCGGCCCTTTCCTTCGACGCCGACGCGGCGGCCGCAGTCACCGACGACGCCATGCTGGTGGAATCCCTCGGAACCGAGGTCTACGTGGTCGACGGCTCGCAGCTGTCCCTGAAAATCACGACCCCGCTGGACCTGGTGCTCGCGGAAGCGATCCTGGCCGGCGGACATCACCGCGAGGAGAACTGACATGGCCCTGCCCCGTACCGGAATAGGCGTGGACGTCCACGCTTTCACGCCCGACAACGCGCCGCGCGGGCTCTGGGTTGCCGGACTGCTCTGGGAGGGCGAACGCGGCCTGGCCGGCCACTCCGACGGCGACCCGGTGGCCCACGCAGCCGCTGACGCGCTCTTCTCCGCGGCCGGCCTGGGGGATCTCGGTACCCATTTCGGCACCGACCGGCCGGAATACGCCGGCGCCGCCGGGACGGTGCTGCTGCGGGAGGCGGCCCGGATTGTCCGCGCTGCAGGATTCGAGATCGGCAACATTGCCGTCCAGCTGATCGGCAACCGGCCCAAGTTCAGTCCCCGCCGGGCCGAGGCCGAAGCCGTCCTGAGCGATGCCGCCGGTGCGCCGGTGAGCGTTTCGGCCACCACCACCGACCATCTGGGCTTCACCGGACGCGGGGAAGGGATCGCCGCGGTGGCCACGGCCATCGTCGCCGCCGCCTAGGCCGCCGCCGACTGAGGGCCCGGCGTTTCGGCTAGCCTAGAGCAGTGAGCTTGAGATTCTATGACACGGCGACAGCACAGGTCCGGGACTTCGTTCCCCTGGTCGAAGGGGCGGTCAGCCTCTACTACTGCGGCGCCACCGTACAGGGGCTTCCGCACGTCGGGCACGTCCGCTCGGCCATCGCCTTCGACCAGCTCACCCGCTGGCTGCGCTACCGCGGCCTCAAGGTCACCGTGGTCCGCAATGTGACGGATATTGACGACAAGATCCTGGCCAAGGCCGCCGATTCCGTGGGTGCCGAGACGGCGCCCGGCGTTGTCCCCGACGAGCCGTGGTGGGCCTTGGCCTACCGCTTCGAGCAGGAATTCGCCCGGGCCTACGACACGCTCGGCGTCCAGCGGCCCACCTACGAACCCCGCGCCACGGGGCATATCCCGGAAATGCATGCGCTGATCTCCACCCTGATTGAGCGCGGCCACGCCTACCCCGCCCTTGATGATTCAGGCGACGTGTACTTCGATGTGCGCTCCTGGCAGAAGTACGGTTCGCTGACCCGACAGAACATCGACGACATGCAGGCAGCGCCCGACGCCGGTCCGCGCGGCAAGCGGGACCCGCGGGACTTCGCGCTGTGGAAGGGGCACAAGGAAGGCGAGCCGGACACGGCTTCGTGGGACAGCCCCTGGGGCCGGGGCCGGCCCGGCTGGCACCTGGAGTGCTCCGCCATGGTCACCAAGTACCTCGGCACCGAATTCGACATCCACGGCGGCGGGCTGGACCTGCGCTTCCCGCATCACGAAAACGAGATGGCCCAGTCCCAGGCCGCAGGCCACGGCTTCGCGAACTTCTGGATGCACAACGGCATGGTCACGTTCGAGGGCGAGAAGATGTCCAAGTCCATCGGCAACACCATCAGCCCGTCCGAAATGCTTCAGCAGGCCAGCCCGCGGGTGGTCCGGTATTACCTGGGCCAGGCCCACTACCGGTCCGTGCTGGACTACCGGCCCACTTCCCTGCAGGAAGCCGCGTCCGCCGTCGAGCGTATCGACGGGTTCATCACCAAGGCCGCTGCGAAGGCCGAACCCGCGCCCTCCGCGGTTCCGGCTGCCTTCGCCGCTGCCATGGATGATGACCTGAACGTGCCGCAGGCGCTGGCCGTACTGCACGAAACCGTCCGCGCCGGAAACACCGCCCTTGCCGCCGGCGACGGCGAAACGGTCCAGCGTGCCCTCGGCGAGGTGCTGGCCATGACCTCCGTGCTGGGCCTGGACGACACCGCCGACGCCGCGGCGCAGGCCGGCCCGGCCGACGCCGCCCTGGAATCCCTGGTCCGGGACCGCCTGGCCGAGCGGAACGCCGCGCGGACAGCGAAGGACTGGGCACGGGCCGACGCGATCCGCGACGCGCTGGCGGCCGCGGGCATCACCGTGGAGGACGGCGCCGACGGCGCAACGTGGAGTGTTGCCTGAGGTCGGCGGTGCTGTCCGCAGACCGGTCCCGGGACTGCGTAAACTGGAAGGGAATGCTTTCTTCTAGTAAAGGTGTAACCGATGGCCAACAATGGACGTCCCGGCGCAATGCGCAAAGCCAAGAAGGGCCCCAGCGGCGGTACCGGCGGGCTCGGCCGCAAGGCCCTCGAGGGTAAGGGCCCCACACCCAAGGCTGAAGACCGCCCCTATCACAAGGCGTTCAAGAACAAGCAGCTTGCCGAGCGCTCCGCCGCCAAGCGCGGCGACACCCGCGCTGCCGGCGGACGCAGCGGCACGAACGTCCGCGGCAAGGTGGCCGAAGAGGTTGTCACCGGCCGCAACTCCGTCGTCGAGGCGCTGCGCGCCGGTATCCCGGCCAAGGCGCTTCACGTTGCCGTGCGCATCGACATGGATGACCGCGTCCGTGAATCCTTGAAGATCGCTGCCGAGCGCGGCCTGCCGGTGATGGAAACGCACAAGCCGGAACTGGACCGCATGACCAACGAGGCCGTTCACCAGGGCCTGGTCCTGCAGATCCCGCCGTACGAGTACGCCGATCCCACCGATCTGGCCTCCGAGACGCTTGAAGCCTGGAAGAAGGGCCACGTCCGCAACGCGCCGCTCTTCGTCGCCCTGGACGGCATCACCGACCCGCGCAACCTCGGCGCCATCATCCGGTCCGCTTCGGCCTTCAGCGCCCACGGCGTCATCGTCCCGGAACGTCGCGCGGTGGGCGTCACCGCCTCGGCCTGGAAGACCAGCGCCGGTGCGGCTGTCCGCGTTCCCGTGGCCCGTGCAGGCAACCTGAACAACACACTGAAGACGTTCAAGAAGATGGGGATCTTTGTTCTCGGCCTGGACGGCGACGGCGATGTCTCGCTTCCCTCCATAGTGCTGGCCAAGGAACCGATCTGCATCGTGGTGGGATCCGAGGGCAAGGGGCTGTCGCGCCTGGTCCGCGAGAACTGCGACCAGATCGTCTCCATCCCCATCGACTCAGCCATGGAGTCGCTTAACGCTTCCATGGCCGTCGGCATTACCCTGTACGAAATCTCCCGGCAGCGCTCCTCCTAACCGGGGAGGGCACCGGCGGCACAAGGGCAGCACCGGCAGCAAGGGGCAGGCATGGCACACGTGATTACCGGCACCACTGCGGGCAGCGCCGCCCCGAAGCGGGACTCGCGGCCCTTACCCCTGGGCGTCCGGCAGACCGTTCCCGGTGTGCCGGAGGCCCCGGACACCGTCAACGTGTCGGTCTATGCCCCCGGCCTGCCCGCCGTCGACGTGTACTACGAAACGGCGCCCGGTCTCTGGTCCGCGGCCCAGTTGTCGGACACCGTCCTGGGCATCCACCACGGCCGGGTGCACGGATTGCGGCCCGGGCGCCGTTACGGCTTCTGGCCGCGGGACCGGGAGCTTCCGGCCGAACCGGGAAGCTTCCAGCTGCTGCTGGACCCTTACAGCCGCGGCATTGAAGCGGATCGGGCGCGGGGGACCTATTACTCGGTGTACACCGAAGGAAACTTCGACTGGGGCACCGTCCAGCGCCCGCATACCCCGTGGCGGGACACCGTCATCTATGAGGCGCACGTACGGGGCCAGACCATGCTGCACCCGGATATCCCCGAAGAGCTCCGGGGCACGTACGCCGGTATGGGTCATCCGGCCATGGTCCGGTACCTGCAGGACCTGGGCATCACCGCCGTGGAGCTGTTGCCGGTCCATTTCCATGCCGACGAGCTGCACCTGCAGGAACTGGGGCTGACAAACTACTGGGGGTACAACACCCTCGGCTTCTTCGCCCCGCACGACGCCTACGCCACCCGGGCCGCCCGCGAAGCCGGAGCACAGGCCGTGCAGGACGAGCTCAAGGCCATGGTGAAGTCGCTCCACGAAGCAGGCATCGAAGTGCTGCTGGACGTCGTGTACAACCACACGGCCGAGGGCGGAGCCGGCCAGCCCGCCCTGAGCTGGCGCGGGCTCGGGGACGGAACCTACTACCGGCACGGACCGGACGGAAGCTATCTGGACACCACGGGCTGCGGCAACACCCTGGACTTCAGCGAACCCCGGGTCATCCAGCTGGCCTTGGACTCCCTGCGCTACTGGGTGCAGGAATACCAGGTGGACGGTTTCCGCTTCGACCTGGCTCCCACCCTCTGCCGCGGTGCCGACGGCCGGTTCGATCCGCGGCACCCCTTCCTGGTGGCCGTAGCCGCGGATTCCGTCCTGCAGGACGTCAAACTCATCTCCGAGCCGTGGGACGTAGGACCCGACGGCTGGCAGACCGGACGCTTTCCGCAGGGCTGGGCCGACTGGAACGACCATTTCCGCGATATTGTCCGGGAGTTCTGGCTCCGCGGCCAGGCGGACGGCGCAGCCGGCGGGGAGGACGGGTCCCTTGCCCGGCTTGCCGGTGCCCTGGCAGGTTCCGCCGACCTGTTCGCCGGCTCGGGCCGTACCCCGCTCGCGTCCATTAACTTCATTACCGCCCACGACGGCTTTACCCTCGCGGACCTGACGGCCTTCGAGCGCAAGCACAACGAGGCCAACGGTGAGGAAAACCGCGACGGGTCGGGGGGAAACCGCAGCTATAACCATGGTGCCGAGGGGCCCACGGACGATGAACGGATCAACGCTGCCCGGGCACAGACCGCCCGGAACCTGATGGCCACGCTCGCTATGTCGCTCGGTGTGCCGATGCTGACGGCCGGCGATGAAATCGGGCGGAGCCAGCGCGGCAATAACAACGCGTACTGCCAGGACAACGAGCTTTCCTGGCTGCACTGGAATCTCGACGACGACGCCCGCCGCATGCTCGCCACTACGCGGGAGCTGCTGCGGCTGCGCCGGGAGTACCTCGCCAACCAGCCCTACCGTTTCCCGGCCGACCGGCGGCAGTCCTTCCTGCTGTGGTTCGATCCCGGGGGCAAGCCGATGACTCCGGAACTGTGGAGCGATCCCGCCAACCGGGCGGTGCAGGTCCTCACCGGCTCCGGCAACGGCTCGCTGAACGGCCTGCTCGTTCTGAACGGCAGCCGGTCCGACGTCGAGATCCGCCTTCCGGACTCCGCAGCCGTCCGCAGCGCGGCGTCGGATACCGGCCACGACTTGGGGGACACTTCCGTTCCCGGCGAATCCTACGAGCTCGTCTTTTCGACGGCACCGCAGCAGGACCGGGGGCGGTTGCTCTCGCCGGGCGACGCGGACATGGTCCCGGCCAACTCGATCAGCCTTTACCGCGCCTGATCCGGCTGTGCACCGTTTGACGAAGCACAGCCGGCATGACCCGCGAAGGCCTCAGGCGTTGACGACGAGCCCCAGTTCAGCCTTCGACGCCAGCCCCGAGTGGTTCGGCAGCACCCGGACGGTGTAGCCGAACGGGCCGGCCTGCTCGATGCGGAGGGTTCCCCGGAACAGGTGGCGCCCGGACCCCAGGTCCTCGGCCGGGACGAGTTCCTGGATGCGGGGCTCGCTGATGCGGTCGTTTTCGGTCACGATGCCGTAGGCAGCCTCGACACTGACATCCTCCGGGCGCAGGGAGCCGAGGGAAACGTAGGCCTGTACCGTGAGGCTGTCGCCGATCTGCGGGTTTTCACTGATCCCGACGGAATCCACGTTCTCCACCTGGACCGTGGACCAACCGTCCCGGACCTTGGTGATCCAAAGGGCGAGTTCCTTCGCGGCGGTGTATCCGTCAGCGGCCATGTACCGCCCCGAGGAACTGGCAGGCCGGTACAGCAGGTTTACGTAGTCCTTGAGCATCCGCGAAGCGGACACATTCGGGCCCAGATCCGCCAGGGTGTGCTTGACCATCTCCAGCCACTCGTGCGGCAGCGATCCGGCAGCCGGTTCGGAGGGGCCGGCCGCTCCGGCAGCCGCAGGCGGCTCCGTTCCGTAGAACATCGGCCCGACGGCATTTTCGAGCAGGTCGTACAGCGCCGCTGCCTCGATGTCGTCGCGCTGGTCCGCGGCATAGACCTCTCGTGTCCGGGTGCCCTTGCTGGGATTGGCCGAGGGGATGGCCCAGCCGTTATTGCCGTCGAACATCTCGTCCCACCACCCGTCCAGGATGGAGAGGTTCAATCCGCCGTTGATGGCCGACTTCATGCCTGAGGTTCCCGAGGCCTCCAACGGCCGCAGTGGATTGTTCAGCCACACATCGCAGCCGGGGAACAGGGTCCGCGCCATGGCGATGTCGTAATTCGGCAGGAACACTATCCGATGGCGTACCGCCGGGTCATCGGTAAAGCGGACCAGGTCCTGGATCATCTTCTTTCCCTGCTCATCGGCGGGGTGGGATTTTCCGGCCACCACCACCTGGATGGGGCGGGTGGGATGCAGCAGCAGTGCCTTGAGCCGGTCCGGGTCCCGCAGCATCAGGGTCAGCCGCTTATAGGTGGGCACCCGTCGGGCGAAGCCTATGGTCAGCACCTCCGGATCCAGCACGTTATCCGTCCAGGCCAGTTCCGCATCCGACGCGCCGCGCCGGCGCCAGGCGTGCTTCACGCGCCGCCGGACGTCCTGGACCAGGTTGCTGCGCAGCTTCCGCCGCAGGTCCCACAGGTCCTGGTCAGCGATCTCGTAGGCCCTGCCCCAGTCGCGGTCATGCACGGTGGCGACGCCGAATTTCTCGCTGGCCAGCGCCGTGACCTCGGGGTCGATCCAGGTGGGGACGTGCACGCCGTTGGTCACGGAGGTGATGGGCACTTCGGACACGTCAAAGCCGGGCCACAGCCCGGAGAACATTTCCCGCGAGACCTCACCGTGCAGCTTCGCCACGCCGTTGGCACGCTGCGCCAGGCGCAGGCCCATCACCGCCATATTGAATTTGCTCGGGTCTCCGCCTTCGTAGTTCTCCGCCCCCAGAGCCAGGATCCTGTCGGTGGGGACGGACTGGGCCAGGCCCGCGGTGAAGAAGTGGCGGATCTGCGGTTGCTCGAACCGGTCGATGCCGGCCGGGACCGGGGTGTGCGTGGTGAAGACCGTTGAGGCGCGGGAGACGGTCAGCGCCTCCTCCCAGGTCATGCCCTCATCCATCAGCTCGCGGATGCGTTCGATCCCGAGGAACCCGGCGTGGCCTTCGTTGCTGTGGAAGACCTCCGGTGCGGGAGCGCCGGCCAGCCGCTGGTGCACACGGAGGGCCTTGACCCCGCCCATGCCCAGCAGCAGCTCCTGCTGCAGCCGATGGTCCCCGCCGCCCCCGTAAAGCCGGTCGGTGATGCCGCGGGCGGCGTCGTCGTTCCCGATGACGTCGGAGTCCAGCAGCAGCAGGGGGACGCGTCCGACGTCGGCACGCCAGATCTGCGCCGACAGGTGGCGGTTGTCCGGCAGCGGCAGGGTGATCTTCGCCGGAGTGCCGTCCTCTTCGCGGAGCAGGGTCAGCGGCAGGCCGTTCGGGTCCAGCACGGGGTAGGTCTCCAGCTGCCACCCGTCGCGGGAGAGGGCCTGCTTGAAGTAGCCGGCCTTGTACAGCAGTCCCACGGCCACGAGCGGCACGCCAAGATCGGAAGCCGCCTTCAAGTGGTCGCCGGCCAGGATCCCCAATCCGCCGGAGTACTGGGGGAGCACGGCGCTGATGCCGTACTCGGGGGAGAAGTACGCGATAGAGGCGGGCGCATCATCGCCCAGCCCCTGGTACCAGCGGGGCTCGTTGAGGTATCTGTCCAGGTCGGCACCGAGATCGGAAATCACGGAGACCAGGTGTTCGTCCTGCGCAATGCGCTCGAGCTTGTCCCGGCTCACGGTGCCCAGGAGCTTCACCGGATCACCGCCGCTGGCGTGCCAGGCCTCCGGGTCCAGGCTCTCGAACAGCCTGAGGGTCGGCTGGTGCCAGGACCAGCGCAGGTTTGACGCCAGCCGGCCCAACGGGGCGATGCTGGGCGGGAGGACAGTGCGGACGGTAAATCTGCGGATTGCCTTCACCCCGGTTACGCTAGCGCACTTCGAAGGCCGGGAAACCTAAATGACGACAATTGGCGGAGTAAATTGCGGGCATCTTGAAAACCCGGCGAAACCATGGCCGGCAGGCGGCAGTTTTTGGAAAAGTACGTTGCCTTAGCATTCTGCCCAAATTCTCGATAACGTCTAGTCTGTGAGCACATCCAGCGCGTTGACACCAGAAGACCTGCCCTCGAAGGATCTCCGGTTTGGCCGGATTCCCATCACCAATGTCTCCCCCGTCGTGGAGTACGGGAGATTCCCTGCGAAGGCCGTTCCCGGGGAGGACCTCGTCATTGGGGCCACCGTGTTCCGCGAGGGGCATGACCTCGTGGGGGCCAGCGCCGTCCTCTACGACCCGGAGGGAACCGTCGTCGCCCGGAACCGGATGCACCCGGTGGGTCTGGGGCTGGACCGGTGGGAAGGCATGCTGCGCCCCGAAGGGACGGGCCACTGGAGCTTCGCGGTGGAAGGCTGGGCCGACGTCTACGCCACGTGGCACCACAACGCGGAGGTGAAGATCGCCGCCGGCGTCGACGTTGAACTGATGCTGACCGAAGGCCACCAGTTGTTCAGCTCCGCGGCTGCAGAGCGCAGCGGAGCCGACGCCGAGGTGTTCCGCGCCGTTGCCGCAGCGCTCGCAGACACCGGACTCCCGGTGGAAGAACGCCTTGCCGCCGCCGGAACCGGGGCCGTCACCGCCATCCTGGACCGCGATCCGATCCGCGACCTGGTCACCAGCTCGGACCGTTTTCCCCTCCTCGTGGAGCGGGAGCTGGCCGGCCGCGGCGCCTGGTACGAATTCTTCCCGCGCTCCGAGGGAGCGGAATTCGATCCCTCCACCCGCGAGTGGACGTCCGGAACGTTCAGGACGGCCGCCCGCAGCCTGCAGCGCGTGGCGGACATGCAGTTCGACGTCATTTACCTGCCGCCGATCCATCCGATCGGCACCACGCATCGTAAGGGCCCGAACAACACCCTGGTTGCCGGTCCGCAGGATCCGGGCTCTCCGTGGGCCATCGGCGCACCCGAAGGCGGACACGACGCGATCCACCCCGATCTGGGGACATTCGAGGACTTCGATGCGTTCGTTGACACCGCCCGCGAGCTGGGCCTGGAAGTCGCCATCGACCTGGCCCTTCAGGCGTCCCCGGACCATCCCTGGGTGGCCAGCCACCCGGAATGGTTCACCACGCGCGTGGACGGCACGATCGCCTACGCCGAGAACCCCCCGAAGAAGTACCAGGACATCTACCCCCTGAACTTCGACAACGACTACGCGGGCCTGTCGCAGGAGATCCTGCGCATAGTGCGGCTGTGGATCAGCCACGGCGTGCGGATATTCCGCGTTGACAACCCCCACACCAAGCCGCTGCGGTTCTGGGAATGGCTGATCGGCACCGTCAACGAAGAGTACCCGGACGTCATTTTCCTGGCCGAGGCGTTCACCCGGCCGCCCATGATGCATGCCCTCGCCAAGGCAGGGTTCCAGCAGTCGTACAGCTACTTCACCTGGCGGAACACCCGCGAGGAGATCGAGGAGTACTTCACCGAGGTCTCCCACGAGTCTTCGGCCTTCTTCCGCCCGAACTTCTTCGTGAACACTCCCGACATCCTCACCGAATTCCTGCAGTACGGCGGGCCCGGTGCCTTCAAGATCCGCGCCGTGCTGGCCGCCACCGGCAGCCCCCTCTGGGGCGTCTACGCCGGCTACGAGCTGTTCGAGCACGTTGCCCGGCCCGGCGCCGAGGAGTACATCGACAACGAAAAGTTCGAGTACAAGCAGCGGGACTTCGCCGCAGCGGAAGCGGAAGGCCGCAGCCTCGCTCCCTACATCACCCGGCTGAACGAAATCCGGCGCCACCATCCCGCATTGGGCGACCTCGAGAACCTCACGGTGCACTCCAGCACCGACGAGTCCACCGTGGTCTACTCCAAGCACAAACAGACCCGTCCCGGCGACCCGTCCAGCAAGGACACACTCATTATCGTGGTTAACGTGGACCCCCACAGCGCCCGCGAATCCACTGTCACGCTCGACCTCGATGCGCTTCAGCTCGCCCCGCAGGATCTGAACGAAGACGGCACCTTCTGGGTGGATGACCTCATCAGCGGCCAGAGCTGGCGCTGGGGAGCCCACAACTACGTCCGCCTGGACGCCCACTTTGAACCCGCGCATATCCTGTCAGTTCGGAGGAACTCCTAGTGCCCAACCCGTTTCAACTGCACGCACCCGGCCTGACCAATGATCCGCATTGGTACCGCAAAGCCGTTTTCTACGAGGTACTCGTCCGCGGCTTTGCCGACGCCAACGGGGACGGATCAGGTGACTTCAGTGGCCTGATCGAAAAGCTGGACTACCTGCAGTGGCTGGGCATCGACTGCCTGTGGCTGCCGCCGTTCTTCAAGTCGCCCCTGCGCGACGGCGGCTATGACATCTCCGACTACTACGATGTCCTCGACGAATTCGGCACCATCAGCGACTTCAAGCGCCTGGTTGCCGAAGCGCACGCCCGCGGCCTGCGCGTCATCATCGACCTCCCGCTGAACCACACCTCGGACAAGCACCCGTGGTTCGAAGAGTCCCGCAGCGACCCGGACGGCCCCTACGGGGACTTCTACGTCTGGTCGGACACCGACCAGAAGTACGAAGACGCCCGGATCATTTTCGTGGACACCGAGGAATCGAACTGGACCTTCGACCCGGTCCGCCGTCAGTTCTTCTGGCACCGGTTCTTCAGCCACCAGCCGGACCTGAACTTCGAGAACCCCAAGGTCGTCGAGGCGATCTTCGACGTCGTGCGCTTCTGGCTGGACCAGGGCATTGACGGGTTCCGCGCCGATGCCATCCCGTACCTTTTCGAAGAGGACGGCACGAACTGCGAGAACCTCCCGGCCACGCACCGGTTCCTCAAGGACCTGCGCACCATGGTCGACGAGAACTACCCGGGCCGGGTCATCATCGCCGAGGCGAACCAGATGCCGCACGAAGTCGTGGAGTACTTCGGCGACGAGACCGGCGACGAATGCCACATGTGCTTCCACTTCCCGATCATGCCGCGCCTGTTCTATGCACTGCGGGACCAGAAGGCCGCACCCATCATCCAGACCATGGAAGAGACGCCCGAGATCCCGGCAGGCGCACAGTGGGGCACCTTCCTGCGCAACCATGACGAGCTGACGCTGGAAATGGTCACCAATGAGGAACGCCAGGCCATGCTCGGCTGGTACGCCCCGGATTCCCGGATGCGGGCCAACATCGGCATCCGCCGCCGGCTTGCCCCGCTGCTGGACAACTCCCGCTCGGAGATCGAACTGATCCACGCGATGCTGCTGGCCCTGCCGGGCAGCCCGTTCCTGTACTACGGCGACGAGCTGGGCATGGGCGACAACATCTGGCTCGAAGACCGGGATTCCTCCCGCACCCCCATGCAGTGGAACCCGGACCGCAATGCCGGATTCTCCACTGCGGATCCCGGCAAGCTGTACCTGCCGGTGGTGCAGTCGCTGGTGTACCACTACAACCACGTCAACGTGGAAGCGCAGCTGGCCAGCTCCAGCTCGCTGCTGCACTGGATCCGGCAGATGATCATGGTCCGCCGCGCCCACCCGGCCTTCGGCCTGGGGTCCTACCGCAACGTCCCGACCGACGCCGACGCAGCCCTGGCTTTTGTCCGCGAACTGCCGGACAACAACCCCGAGGGTGAGGTGGGCGAAACCATGCTGTGCATCTTCAACCTCTCCCAGCACCCCATCTCCGCGTCGATGAAGCTGCCCGAGTTCGCCAACCGCGGCCTGCGGGACGCTTTCGGCGGCACGCTCTTCCCCACCATCGGAGACGACGGCGCACTGACCCTGACCCTGGGCAGCCACGACTTCTACTGGCTGCGCCTGCGGTCGGTGAAGTCTGACACGTCCTCACCGCAGACCGAAGCCATTCCCATGATTCCGATCTCGGAGGCCGCACGGAGATGAGTCCACTGACGCCGTCCCTGCCCGAAATTCTTACCTCCTGGCTTCCCGGACAACGCTGGTTCCCGGCAAAGGGCCGTGAAGTCCTGCTGGAACGCGTCGGCGGGATCCGGCTCGAGGATCCTGCCGGCGAGGTAGGGCTGGAAGTCCACCTCATCGCCGTCATTTCCGGAGACCGCCGGGACGTCATCAGCGTTCCGGTGAGCTACCGGACCGCTCCGGCACCGGAGCTGGAGTCATCCCTGCTGGGGCGGGCGCGGCACGAGGATCTGGGGGAGCGGTGGCTCTACGACGCTACGGCCGACCCGGTTTTCGTTACCGCCTGGCTGGAGCTGATGCGGTCCCAGGCGTCGTCGCTGGACGGACACACGCACGGCTTTGCGCTGGACGGCTTCGAGAACTGGGAGCCGTTCCGGGCGCCGCTGCCCACCAAGGTCCTGAAGGGCGAACAGTCCAACACCTCGGTGATTGTCCAGGCTCCCGAAGCGCCGCTGATCGTGAAGTTCTACCGCGTGGTTGCCGCCGGGGAAAGCCCGGACGTCGAGGTCAGCGCACGGCTGACCGAAGTCGGGTCGATGGATGTTCCGGCGACCTACGGCTGGGTCACCGGCTCCTGGACGGATCCTGCGGAGGGGTCCGGAGAGAAACTGCTGACCGGCCACCTGTCCGTGCTCCGGGAATTCTTCCCGGGCAGTGAAGACGCCTGGCGGACCGCGTCCTCGGCGGCGCTTGCCGGCCGGGACTTCACCGCGGAGGCGGAGGAGCTGGGCGCCGCCACCGGCCGCATCCACCAGCAGCTGGCGGCAGCGTTCGGCAGCAGGCCACCCAGCGCCGCTGAACGCGCTGAGTTCCTCGAGTCCCTCAGCTCCCGGATCCGCTGGGCCTGGGCGGAAGCGCGGGACGTCGTCGGAGAATTCGACGACGCCGTGGAGTATCTGCTGGAGCAGGTCAACAACCTCCCGGCCCTGCCCAACCTGCAGCGCATCCACGCGGATTACCACCTTGGCCAGGTGCTGCGCGTTCCGGACCGGGGGTGGATTGTCCTTGACTTCGAGGGCGAGCCATTGCGGCCTGCAGCGGAACGCAGCGTTCCCGACGCGCCGCTGCGCGACGTCGTCGGCATGCTGCGCTCGATCGACTACGCCGCAGGCGTCGCGCTGATCGACGGCGCGGCCGGCGAGGGTGAATCCGACGAGGCCGTCCAGCAGCGCAGCGAATCGGTCCGCCGGTGGGCAACTGCTGCGGCTGACGCGTTCCTGCGCGGCTACGAGAAGGAAACCGGCACCACCATCAACCGCAGCGATCCCCTGTTCCTGGCCCTGTGGCTGGACAAGGCGCTGTACGAAGTTGTCTACGAGATGCGAAACCGTCCGCGGTGGATCAGCGTGCCCGCTGCCGCCGTGCGGTCCATTCTCACCACGGCCGATGACGCAGCACGCGGCAGCAAGGAAGAGAGCACAGTGAACAAGCCACGCAAGTCGCGGTCCACGTCCGCCACCGCAGACCCCCAGATGCCCGACGCATCGGTCCCCACCGATCCGATTCCGGTTCCCGAGGACGTGCTGCAGGCCGTTTCCGAGGGCCGTTACTACCATCCCCATGCCGTGCTCGGCGCACACCTGGACGAGTCCGGAACGGTAGTTACCATTCGGACCCTGCGCCCGCTGGCGCGCGAAGTCGTCGCGGTGACACCCGGTAAGCGGATACCGCTGCAGCACGAGTTCAACGGCATCTGGGTGGGCACCCTGCCTGCCCAGACGGCGGGCGCCGTTCCGGATTACCGCGTGGAGGTGACGTACGACGGCGGGGAGCCCCAGCTGTTCGACGATCCGTACCGGTTCCTTCCCTCCCTCGGCGACGTGGACCTGCACCTGATCGGTGAAGGGCGGCATGAAAACCTGTGGACGGTTCTGGGTGCCAACCTGCACCGTTACGATTCCGTGCTCGGCGCCATCTCCGGCGTCAGTTTCGCGGTGTGGGCCCCCAATGCCCGCGCGGTGCGCGTCAAGGGCGACTTCAACGGCTGGAACGGCATCATCAACGCGATGCGTTCCCTCGGCAGCTCCGGTGTCTGGGAAATCTTCCTGCCCGGCGTCGAGGCCGGTGCCCGCTACAAGTACGAAATTCTGGGCAGCGACGATGTCTGGCGGGAGAAGGCCGACCCCCTGGCCAAGGGCACCGAGGTGCCTCCGCTGACCGGTTCCCGCGTGGTGGAGTCCACCTATGAGTTCGGTGACGCCGAATGGATGGAAAGCCGGGCGGAACGGGATCCGCACAACTCGCCCATGAGTGTGTACGAGGTCCATCTGGGCTCCTGGCGGCTCGGACTGAACTACCGGGAAATGGCAGATCAGCTGGCCGAGTATGTGCAGTGGCAGGGCTTCACCCATGTGGAACTAATGCCCGTGGCCGAGCACCCGTTCGGCGGGTCCTGGGGTTACCAGGTCACCTCCTACTTTGCCCCCACGGCGCGGTTCGGACATCCGGACGAATTCCGGTACCTCGTGGACCGGCTGCACCAGGCCGGCATCGGCGTCATCTTGGACTGGGTTCCCGCCCACTTCCCCAAGGATCCCTGGGCGCTGGCGAAGTTCGACGGCCAGACGCTCTACGAACACGGGGATCCGTTCCGCGGGGAGCAGCTCGACTGGGGAACGCTGGTCTTCGACTTCGGCCGACGGGAAGTACGCAACTTCCTCGTGGCCAACGCCATTTACTGGCTGGAAGAGTTCCACGTTGACGGACTCCGGGTGGATGCCGTGGCATCCATGCTGTACCTGGACTACTCGCGGCCCGAAGGGCAGTGGCGCCCCAACGTCTACGGCGGGCGGGAGAACCTCGAGGCCATTTCCTTCCTCCAGGAAGTCAATGCGACCGCTTACAAGCGCGTGCCGGGCATCGTCATGATCGCAGAGGAATCCACCGCATTCCCCGGCGTCACCCGTCCGACCAGCTCCGGCGGACTCGGTTTCGGGCTCAAATGGAACATGGGCTGGATGCACGACACGCTCCAGTACATGTCCGAGGACCCGATCAACCGGGTCTACCACCACGCCCAGCTGACCTTCTCCCTGGTCTACGCGTACACGGAGAACTTCCTGCTGCCCATCAGCCACGACGAGGTAGTGCACGGCAAGGGTTCCCTGCTGCGCAAGATGCCCGGCGACCGGTGGCAGCAGCTTGCCAACCTACGCGCCTACCTGGCCTTCCAGTGGGCGCACCCGGGCAAGCAGCTGATCTTCATGGGTACGGAATTCGGCCAGGAAGCGGAGTGGTCCGAGCAGTACGGACTTGACTGGTACCTGACCGACACCCCGCAGCACAAGGGTGTCCAGCTGATGGTGAAGCAGCTCAACGAGATCTACCGCAGCACCCCGGCGCTGTCGGCACGGGACAACGAGCCCGCGGGCTTCCAGTGGATCAACGAGAACGACGGCGCGCGCAACGTCCTGTCCTTCATCCGCTGGGACCACCAGGGCAACCCGGTGGTCTGCGTGGCCAACTTTGCCGGGGCGCCGCACCAGGACTTCCGGCTGGGCATGCCGTGGGCGGGGGAATGGGTCGAAGCACTCAATACCGACGCTGCCGAGTTCGGCGGTTCCGGGGTAGGGAACATGGGCGTAGTGAACGCGGTGGAAGGTGCCTGCAACGGCCAGCCGGCCGCGGCCACGCTCACCGTTCCGCCCCTGGGCGTGCTGTACCTGGTACCTAAGCCGTAACCGCTCCACTGCGGCCCGGACCTCGGTCCGGGCCGCCGTGGTGTGCGCAGGGCCCGGAAACCGTGCTAGGGTTAATACCCGCGCTGATCGAGGGAATCGGACTTCTGGACTTTGAACCAGGGACCGGCTCCCGCGGGTTTCGACCATCAGCCGTGAGTCCGGGAACCAGGTTCCCGCCGGTCCGCCGGAAGGATCCACGGCCGGTTTGACACTCACCGGACAGTGTGGCTAAGATAGAAAAGTTGCTCCGGAGCGACGCAGAGCTTAGATCCCCTTGAGGATCAGCCTGCCGGTGCCGGAAGCAGTCTGTTGTTTGAGAACTCAATAGTGTGCCAAGTTTATTGATACCAATTTATTTTGATTGGTTGAACAGGCCGTTTCCGCCCACCCCGTGGGTGCGGGACGGTTTTTTTAGCCGGTTTCGAATTTAGTGCAGTGTCTGCAGCCAAT
>NZ_JBNHFP010000006.1:0-50507 GCF_059090365.1 Arthrobacter sp. Ms25
GCTGGACAGGCTGGAGCGGGGGCGCATAATCCGTAAGGACAGCAGCAAAAAACGTCGTAGACACATCCACCGGATGCGACGAAGGAGCAGCCGGTCACAGTCCGCAGCGAAGCGGAGGTCCGTATCCCTGATGCGAGCTAGCGAGTATCAGGGCTGTCCTACCTGGACACACGGAAACCAGTAGACACAGAAACACGGAAACACAGAACTCCGTGTTTCCGTGTTTCCGTGTTTCCGTGTTTCAGGTCCTCTTTGGCGGCCGTCATTCGAACGTATGTTCTAATGGTGGGAGCTAAATGGAGTCCAATACAGGAGGTAGGGACCGCACATGACCGCAACAGTGGATGCTTCCGCGGAGTGTGAAGTCGTGCAGGTACGCTTCACGTCTGCGGGCCTGCCCTTGGCAGTCCGCTATCAGGACCGGGTGTGGGCGGTGGCTGCGGATCCGGTCCATTGGTTTACCCGGGCCGATTGGTGGAACCACGGCCGTTCTGCTGCTAAAGGATCGGGAGATTTAGTCAGTGTCGAATTCTGGCGTGTCCAGGTCCGACTGACGGCCTCGGCGTCGCTTCGCACCTTCACGCTCCGCCGCAAACCGTCGTCAGACTCGTGGGTTTTGGACGAGATTAGCGATGCGGCATGAACCGTTACGACTTACGTACCCAGGTAAAGGCGTGCGTACCCAGGTAAAGGCGTGGCGGCATCAAGGGCGGTTCCTTTGCGGTTCCCGGCGGCGGGGTGTCCGAGTGCCGTAAACCTCGGGATGTGTTCGCGGAGGGTATTCGATCTTCCATGAAGGTTGCCGTGGGGTCATGGCAACCAGAATCGACAACGGCCCGGTGACATTGGTACCACACCGGTACTGGTGTGGTACTAAAGGCTCTCCTGGCCGTACCGCTCTTCCAGGGCCGGCCAGACAATTCGCTCAAGAACCTTCTGCTGACTGATGTCCTCGCGGGCAGACGCTGTGCGCAGCAGGGCCATCTGCCGTTCGGTCATCCGGAAGTTAATGCCTGCGGTTTTGGGTTCCCGCACCCGGGATTTTCCGGCAGTCGCGGCGCCGGCCGTAGCGGCCGGTGCCGGCTGTTCGGCGCGGGCGGCGAATTCCTCGATGTCACGTTCAGTCACAGGGCTCTGCCGGCCCCGTCGGTTCACTGCCATGCCAAAATCTCCTGTACCAGTAGCTGCACCTCGGCCTTTGCCTTGGAGTCTTTCAGTTCGACCACGCCTAATCCCTCGGCCAGTGAGTTTTGATAGACCTTGCGCTCATGGATGACGGTGCGGGCCACGTCGAGCTCCGGAAAATCGGAAAGATAACCCCGTGCATCCTTGATGTCCTTGGTGAACACATTGGTCGCCGCCCTATTAATCACCGCAAGTGCCTTGAGGCCGGGGTTGAAGTCCGTCGCTTCCGTGAGGGTGGCTACAACGCTCTCGGTGGTGTCCAGATCGGCCTGCGAGGGTTGGACGGGCATGAGGAAGACGTTGGCTATGGTCATGGCGGTCCGCATCTCCCTGCTGTCCTTGCCCGGTGCGTCAACGATGACGTGATCGTACTTGCTAGCCAGGTCGGTCAGGGAGGATCGAAGGTTGCCGATTTTTTGCACTGCCTGCAGGGGCCGGTGGCCATTATCTTCCCGGTCACGCGCCCAGTTCATGACGGTATGCACCGTAGGGTCCGCTTCTACCAGGATGACGTCGGCGCCCTGTCGCTGTAGCTCAACAGCGAGGTTGACCGCCAGGGTTGATTTACCTACCCCGCCCTTTTGATGTGCCACGAGAAGAATCATGCAGTCAGCTTAGCACTACACTAGTACTACACCAATACTAGTGTGGTACTAGTGTGGTACCGCAAATGTCACGCTGGTGATGCAGCCCGCCAAAGAGTAGGAACCCCCGAATCGTTTGCCGCTGATGGGAAACCAGTACTGATCGGTACCTGAATCAACCCTCATGCTCAGTGCGGGCGCGGGGCGCCTGGACTGAGCCATCAGATGCCGGTCCAGCCCTGAGTCCCATCTGGTACCACACCAATACTAGTGTGGTACCGCCGGAGTGTGCCGTTGGGGCGTCTTCGCGGGGGAAGTCGGCTGTCCTGCACACACGCCAGCAACCGTCACACCGCTGAATCAGTTGATGCTCGACAAGGGTCGAAAGCGCCTTCTCCACTGCCGTTCGGCTGATTCCGGTGACGCGGGTTATGACGGCCGTGGTGGGGGATAAACGCCCGTATCGTCTTCGGCCTGGGGATCCCAGGAGTGGTCGATACCTGAATCAATCTCATACTGGCATCAGATGCCGGTCCAGCCGCCAGACCCAGGCTATTCGGTACCACACCAGTGCTAGTGTGGTACCACTCAGCTCTTGGACCGCTGGGTTAGGCTGCCTGCCATAGCGTCTGTTGGAACTCCGTATCGTCGTCGGCCGGTGGGAACCAGTACTGGTCGGTACCTGAATCAACCTCGTACTCAGCCAGGGCAGGCATCAGATGCCGGTCCAGCCACGCGTGCCAGGCGGCTCGCTGCCTGCGGTGTCGGGTGATCTGTTCGGCCGTTTCTTCCAAGGCGCCCAGACGTCGCGCTAGGGAAGTCAGGTTAGTTGCCGGGCACACACGCCAGCGGCCGTCACACCGCTGAATCAGTTGATGCTCGACAAGGGTCGAAAGCGCCTTGTCTACTGCCGTTCGGCTGATTCCGGTGATGCGGGTTATGGCGGCCGTGGTGGGGGATAGGCGTGCGCGCTCGACAGACTCGTACACTAACGCTGCGACGTCGCCCAGGACCCGGAACACCGGCCGCACGGCGTGGATCTTTCCCCGCCGCCAGGAAAGACTCCGCGCCAGCTGTTCGAAGTGTTCAGGCAGTTGTATGAGATAAACGTCGGCAGCGCGGCCACGCGCATCGGCGGTTTTTGTCAGAATGCCGTCGGCAGCTTCCACCAGCACCGGCAGGAGACGGGAAACAGTGCCGTGGTGCTTACCCAGAGCAACGGCAAAGGTCCGGCATCCCACGTCAAGTACGTCTGTTTCCATGGTCCGCATGTAGCCGAGGATCGCCCTGAATAAGAGCCTCAAGCTCAGCCCCTGCCGGCCAAGCTTCATGAGCCGCAGATCCAGAACACTGTACAGAACGTTTTCCAGGTCGTTCACCAGTTGATGAACAGCTGCCGGACTAGGAGGGACGGCCCCCCCTGTGGGTTTTGGGGGGCTTGTGTCGTTAATGCGGGTAGTGCCCTTCCGATCCCGGAAAGGGCGTGTGTTTTGAATCCATTGGGATGCTTTGTGCCATTCGGGCATGAACAGTCGCTGCTGTTTGGCAGGGGTTCCGTACAGTGCCGCCAGTCCGGGAAACTGGCCGGTGAGCTCTCGGTGTACCTGCTCGTGTGTCCATCCGCAGGCAGCGAAGTGGGTGAGTACCGCCATGCGAGCTTCCGAGGCGCTGGGGTAGGCGCCTGTGTCGTAGAGGCCGGTGCGGGCGATTAGCCGGAGGGCAGACTGGGTGCCAGCCGGTGCCGGCGTCGCTACCGCAGAGCCGGGTTCCCGGTTTGTTTGTTGCCGGGCCGCGCGGTCTTTCAGCCTCCTTGCTCGGAGGAGTTCGGGGGCCAGTGCCTGCCGCAGAGCATTCAGTGCGCGGGCGGGGTTCCGGCGCTTCAGAATGTCGTAGGCGCTCGATAGGGGAGTGGTGAGCCGTTGGTGGCCGCCGGTCTTATGGACGGAGCCGGGTACGCGGATGCATCCGTCGGTGATGTTCTGGTGCGGACTCGGGTCCAGGCTCGGGCTCCGTAGGCTCAGTGCCTCGACAAGTTCGCGAGCCTCAGATGAGGAAAGGCGTTCGGCGAGGGGAACGTAGAGATGCCGCCCGCCGCTGGGGGAGACATCCGCTACGTAGCGCAGACCGCACTCATCCAGTAGATTTCCGAGCTGTCGGGCGTCGTCGTCAACCACCTGAGGAAGTGCTTTGGACGTGTCCAGGTCCAGGCAGAGGGTGGCAACGGAGCCGTCTGCCCCGTGCAGCAGCACCGCTGCCGGCCGGGACGGCAGGGCCCGGGTGATCGGAGGCGAGATGCGGGGACGCGGATACTGAAAGCGTCCGCCGATCCATCGGCCGGTCCGATAGCTCGGGGCGCCGGCGATCAGCGGGGCAAGCGCCCATGCTTCGTGCGGGTCGGCTGGACACGGCACGTCGAATGTTGACGACGGGTACTCTGCAGGTACCATAGAAACCAGCTAATCCTTTCAGGACATAGCAAACGGGGCCACCCTCACGGGAGGCTTTGAAAAGTTCAGATCTCTGATCCGCCAAGATGTGGATCTGAACGCGATACTTGATGAAGGCCCGCTACGGCGGGCCTTCTGCTTTAACTTGCCTCGGCCAAAGTCAGTGTCTCCTGGTCGTGGTTCAGCTGGGTCAGGTCGATGGTTTTCAGGTAGTTGTGCACGAGTCTGGCGACGAGATCACTGCGGTTCTCATCGGTGGCCGCTACAACGGCCGCCAGTTTCTCGGCGTCGCTGATCGGCAAACGAGCGGTAATCACGTGGCGCGGGCCCTTGCTGCGCTGTGCCATGGTTTCCTCTTTCGGTTGGATCTGCTGTCCTAAGCAAACCTGAATCAGATTGCTTTAAGTGGGAGTTCGCCCGGCGTGTCGGAATTACTCCTCCCGTTAGCGCTGCCCCTCTCGCCCTGCAGTAGGAAATATGAAGGGCACTGGGGTACGCGGGGAGGCGTTGTGAGAAAACCCGACGGGGTTCTCCAAGACCAAACAGTTCCGGTTGGATGCTCTGACGCGTAGGTCATGTATCGCCGGAGAATTGCTGAACTGAAGCCAAAAACTTTACATAAGATAAATTATCGGCATTGTCCCTTAAGTCAAAAGTGGGGGTCTGGGTTCGTGTAGCAGGGCGGGACTGGGTTACAGGCGTGGACGCGTTGCATCGGGGAAACGCCGTCATGCGTGCGGGTACTTCTTTAGAAACCTGTCAGCTTGAGTCGCTCAAGGATCCAGGACAGCTCCAATGCGCGCTGCTCCGCTTGCTCTTCAGGAGCTGAAGTACCCTGATGCCCGGCATCAAGCGCAACTAGGTGCGCTTGGTTACCCGCATCCCTGAGGCGAAGCACCCATTTCGCCGCTTCCATCGGTGACACTCTCACATCCTGAACACCCACTACCGCAAGTACGGGAGGATAACCGGACACCACATTTTCGTACGGTGAATAGGTCAGGATCTCGCGGAATGCCGCGGGGTCGCTTAGCGGGTCCCCGAACTCCGCCACATCCGTCGGTTGAAGCGGCCGGTCAGCATTCGTGAGCGTGCCAAGAGGATCCACAAAGGGCGCCAAGGCAATGACACCGGCGAAGAGGCTCGGTCGCTCACCGACCGCAGCAGCGACGAGCAATCCGCCGGCGCTGTGTCCCTCTGCGACAATTGACCCGGCCTGCAGCCACCCCTTAGCGCACAGCCGATTGGCCGCGTCGGAGAAATCCCGAATCGCACGCCGTTTCGCGAGTCCGCGTCCCTGTTTGTGCCATTCCTCGCCGAATTCACCCCCTCCTCGAACGTGCGCGATGACAAACAGCACTCCCCTGTCGAGGAGAGGCAGCCGCGCGGGGTCGTAGCGCGGCTCGGCTAATGAAACGCCATAGGCTCCATATGCGTACATCACCGCCGGCGGAGCTACACGCGGTCCGTCCGCGGTCATTGGGATCGCGGAAGTCCGCCAGATCAGTGTCACGGGGATTTCTGTCCCGTCGCTAACCTCTACCGCAAGCCGTAACTGGCTATATTTACTGTCAACCACAGCCGTGCCCGGCGGAATCGATGAGTGGCTGATGCGTTTGTCTGCAGCCTCGTCCCCCACCATGTGCCGAGTCCTCTTTGGCTCCTCGGTATAGGAACGGATCAACGTTTCGAAATATCCCTGGTTCCAGTCCTGGTTGACACCCTCAGAAATAATCCGCAACCCTGCAGGTTCCTCCAGCTGGACAGCGCGGCCAAAATACGTATCTATACCCGCAGGCTTATGCTCATTCGGCGCAAGCGAAGGATCTTGACGATCAACAACTATAGCCACATGGTTTCCGGTTGAATCGCTATATAGGAGCGCCAAAAACTTCCTGAAGGCAGTCACTTTGTGTACCACGACATCTAAAGCCGGATCCACTAAATAACCCACTTGCGTGCCCGTATCGTCTCGTAAAAGGACGACCTCGGGTGTAGCCTCCGGACGTCTCCGAAGCAGCGCCAGCACCTGCCTATCGGCACCAAGGTCCTCCACTAGCGCATGCTTGCCCTCGTGAACGCACTGGGGTGCGGACAACGGATCGTTTTGCCTCAACAGCCAAATTCTGCAGTTGCCGCCGTTCTGAGCAGTGATCCTCAGGAAGCGCGAGCTGCGTGTGAGAGAGACCCGAACAGTGTCCGCGGGAGCGAAGCTTACCTGCACAATACGCTTCGTCCCATCCCGGAGGTGGTACCGATATAGATGGGGACCTGCGCCGGCCCAACCCTTGTCTGTGTAGTAGAGAACAGTGCCATCGGCTGAGAAGGATGCGCCAGCTGCTGTGCGTCCTGATATCGGGCCTATATCAAGCTGGGATTCAACATGACGGAGCCATAGCTGATATTCCTCACGTCCTGACTCATCAATCGAAAATAGGATGTACTCGCCATCTGGCGAGACATCGAATCCACCAAGTTTGCTATAAGACTTTTGTCCGAACTCGGCTTGGTCAAACACCACCTGCGGTAGTCCGTCACCGCTCTGCCTAGACACTCTGAATGACCCAGGATCCGAGGATAGGTAGCTGTACGTCCAATTGCCCCGAGTGGCTGTGGGCACATGATCATCGGAAAGGGCACCGAGAAGTTCGGCCGTCAGGTCCTGCTGCAGAGCTGTGAGATTCCGAAAAGACTCTACGCTGAGTTCATGTTCAGCCCGCAGCCGCTCGATCTTATCGTGACTGCTTAGTTGCGAGAGATGACCATACGGATCAGGCTGCCGAGCCGTAATCCGCTCGCTTCCGTCATTCCGGTTCCCCCATCCGTCATGGCTATACCTGAGCTCCGTCATATCGAAAGGTACTGCTTCGCTGACATTTCTCGATATAGCGGGGAGATCTGAAGCAGTTCGTGGTGCGACCCCTGGGCCGACAATTTGCCGCTCTCGAGAACATGTATACAGTCGGCGTCGGCCACCGTGGCCAGCCGGTGGGCAACGACAATGATTGTGCGCTCACCGGACACTGATCTCAGGGCTTCTTGAAAAGCCTCTTCATTATTTGCGTCCAGCGCCGCGGTGGGCTCATCTAGGAGAATTATGGGTCTGCCACTGAGTATGGCCCGGGCCAAGGACAGGCGCTGCTTTTCGCCTCCTGAAAGTAGAACCCCTGAATCGCCTACAGGTGCATGTAGGCCCTTGGGTGCTCTGTCTACGAGGTTGCTCAAATTGACCTGCTGGAGAGCCTTCATGCAGTCTTGGTCCGATGGTGTACCGAGCCCCAGGGTCAGGTTGTCTTTCAACGTTCCCGCAAGTATCTGGGCAGCCTGGTCGACATACGCAATTTGCTGCCGGAGGTACTCCTTGGAAAAATCCGTGATGGGCTCGCCCCCGATGAATATCGCACCGGATCCCGGTTCGTAAAAGCGCTCGATCAACGCAAGTACAGTGGACTTCCCTGCTCCGGAGGGGCCAACCAGTGCCGTCAGCTTTCCGTGCGCAGCGATCAGGGAGAGTTCGTCGACCACTTGTTTCCCGGAGTCATACGAAAAGGAAACGTTCCGGAACTCTATTGAAGTGTTCGTGAGTCCACCTTCACGGGGCCTGGCGGCGGCGGGTTCCACATCGTCTTTGAGATCGACAACCTCCTGGATTCGGCGCGCGGCACCGGCCGCGTTGCCCAGACTCGTTATCGCGGCGAAGATTTGCCCCATCGGCCCGATGAGGACGAACAAAAGAAACATGAAGGTCACGAGGTCAGCCAGCTGTACCGTTCCTGAGGCCACCCTGTACCCACCCCACCCGATGACGATCATGATCACCAGGTATCCGCTGATGGTGTTGATGGGGGACAAAAGAGAATTTGTGCGAGCGATGCGCAATCCTGCCTGCCGTACTTCCGAAGACTTTCTCACTACGCTTTCGATCTCAGCTGTCTCCGCTCCGCTTGCGCGTATCGTCCTTACCCCGCCGACGTATCTCTCGGTGGAAGAAACGAGGGCGCCCATCTGGGTTTGTGCCGAGTGTGACAGTCCACCTATCCGTTTTGCCGCAGCAATGGACACTAGAGCCGTTACAGCGAGAACACCCATAGACGCAGCAGTAAGGACCGGGTCAATAATAAATAGCGCGATAATGGCGCCAACAATCAGAAACGAAGATCCTACGACGTCCGTAACGCCGCCAGCTATCGCGCTTCGGAGCAAGGTTGTGTCCGAGCTAAGGCGCGAGACCAAGTCCCCCTTCTGATGCCTGTCATATTCAGATATCGGTATGGTCGAGAACTTGCGAATGATGACTCGTCGCGCTCCGTAAATGACGTTTTCAGCGATTACGCTGAGTCCATAGAGTTGAGCACCTTTTAAGACAGCTACTAGCAAGAGAACACCGAAGAGCGTAAAGACCATTGCCCAGTTTAGCTGTCCAGTAGCCGACGCAGTTTTGATAATATTCTGTATGATGAACGGCTGAAGCAAAGTAACTCCAGCGGTCAGGATAGACATCAGAACGAGCAAGCTTACGAGGCGATACTGGGGCCTGAGATATGGCCAAAGATAGTTCATGTCGCGGCTTCTCTCCAGTGCAGTTATTGGATGGCGATAATTCTCGTGGGTGGTTGCAACAGGGCGTTGCGTGTAGGAACAGCAATTGCGACGGCGGTCAGGGCAGAGCCGAGGAGAACGACGAAAATAAGTGGTCCCATGTTTATGTCCAGATTGGAAAGCGGCGTGTAGTTGTTTATTGCCATCCAAGTGGTAATTATTGCGATCGCACTTCCAATCAGTCCGATCATAAGAGCCATCAGATTATAGATTAACCACTGCAATAAGGCGACGGCCCAGATGAGACGGGAGGATGCGCCGGCGACCTGCAGCAAGGCGAAATCACGCTTCAACTGGCGGCCACCCATAAATATGGCAATCGCGGCCGCGAACGCGCCTACAACAAGCGGTGACCCGAAGACAAGCAGGTCGGCACCAGCATCGGCTTCACTGCTTCCGCCGGCCTGTGTGAGTGCAGCTTTAAGGCAAGCCTGTACTCCGATGTAGGTAGCCACTACTCCGATTGCGAAAGCTAGCGGGATTATGGTTGTGGTGGATTGGGCCGCACGGAATCGACAATATTTCCATGCCAGCTCCCATCCGGTCGACCCCCGCGCAATGCCCGAAAACAGGACCGTGATGAGCGTCGGTACCACGATTGGAGCGGTACACGCTACGGCGGAGAGTATTAGCAGACCCAGTACGAGCCCATTGCTTGAGGCCCCGGCCGGCGGGACACTCTGAATGGCAATCGCCAGGGCGCAGGATACGCCGATAAGGACAACAGTAAGCATCCACCGCTTGATAGACACGGTTTTGCTTGTTTCCTCCACTTCTGACAGCAGCCCAGCGGGCGGAGTCCGTCCTGCCGCCTTAGCAGACCGATAGCCCCCCGCTATCGAGATAACCAGGGCGAAAAAGGCGATACCAAGGATCTGCCAGAGTGACGGATTCGCCGACACCGCGGCAACGGCTGGTTCACGCCGGACAAGGTCCGAAATAATCGGCGTCGACAGGGTGGATCCGACGATAGCACCGGCTACCGTGCAAGGTGCCGACACGATAGTGAGTTGCAGTAACACCACGTTCTTCACCTGCGTGGGCTGCGCCCCCAGGGTTTGCCACAGGCCGTAGGATCGCTGCTGCCCTTGGACGGCAAGATTGGCGATCGACCCGAGCGCGGCCACAGCGGTGATTGTCAGAAGCAGCAGCGGTGTGGCGGTAAACCCCACAATTCCTTCGAGGGTCCTGTCGTCTATCGAACCTGTTTGGTAGGAGGTGAGAGCCCTAAAAAGGATGCACCCATAAGCGCTCAATAGCAGCGACGTAACAGCGGCCATGATTGCCAGGCCAACCCAGTACGAACGTCCGTGAATCGAAGATTTCCAGGCAAGTACCAGCACCGGCTACAGCCTTTCAGCCTGGGTACGCTCTGCGGAGATCGCTTGGAGCAGTGTGTTCTCGTCAGGGCTGGTCAATGATCGAAGTATCTTCCCGTTGACCATGATCAGGACTCGGTCCGCCATGGCCGCATAGGAAACGTCGTGTGTCACCATTACCACGGATGTGCTTCCGTCTGCGCTCAGCTCGAATAATTGACTCATCACGGAGTTTGCTGTTGTGACGTCCAGCGCGCCTGTAGGTTCGTCGGCGAAGATGATGTCAGGCCTCAGTGCCAAAGTGCGTGCTATAGCAACCCGTTGCTGTTGCCCACCAGAAAGCTCGTCCGGCGTGTGTCTGGCCTTATCTTCAAGCCCCACCTGCGCCAGCGCTGTTAGAGCCGAACTCCGCGACAGGTTCTTTCCCGCGAGCTTTGCCCCCACTAGAACATTTTCTATGGCGGTCAGCGCGGGGATTAGGTTGTAAGACTGAAAAATAAACCCCGCATGGGAACGCCGTACGCGAGCCCGTGCATCTGGGTTGTTACGGGGTAACGATTCGCCGTTTAAGGAGATTTCTCCTTCGGTAACAGGCTCCAACCCGGCCAGGCAGTATAGGAGCGTAGTTTTCCCAGAACCTGAAGGGCCGACTATAGCCACCCGTTCGCCTGACTCCACCGTAAGGTCCACGCTATGCAATACGTGCTGCGTCTTAGAGTCCTTCCCTCTCCCCTTAGGCGCGAATGACTTGCTGACTCCTCGGGCTACCAATAGAGACGGATTCACATAAACTCCTTAACGACTGACGGGGAAGCGTGCGATATCACACGCTTCCCCGTTTACTTATTGCCTAGTGACAGTTGTCTGCACTGGCGCTGCTGGAGCCCCAGCCGTCACAGTTCACCCAGCTGAGAGTGCTGAAGCGCTGCTGATCATCGGCACCCATCATCGTGCTCTGAGCACTCATCTTCTGAAGGTCAAGAATCGATCCGGTCATTGTTGTTCACCCCCCCTCGTGACAAACCCGGCGCATAAGCCCGCACCGGAGAAAGGCAGACCGGCAGCGGGTCACATAAACCCTGCCGGACTCTGTGCAGCGCTAAGGCGATTCCCGCTCCGCCCGTAGCGTAGTCTGTAGTGATTCGTAGGCCGCTGTCCCCCGCGAACAGAAGTGAATTCTGGCTCGAGACTGCATACCCTTTTAGTGCTTCTTCAAGAGCGTCTGCAGAGGTGGGTGTCTGGCCCATGAAGGTGCGTATCCCCAGGTTTCCTAGCGCCAAACCTGAATACCCGTTGAAAAGGCCTGGGAATACCGAAAATGTGGCATCGGTTGCTACCAGAAGCGCTGGAACTTTTTGTGATATATCCTCATCGATGTCGTCCCGACTGAACCCAGCCAGGACGGGACCGAACCCTGCGCTGCCCATCGACAAATATGGCAGTTGCCTCTGCCCCTGAATCAGCTGCAGGGTGCCGTGGTTCTCGTCGAACTCGTAGCCCGTAAGTTCATTTCTCAGGGCTAGATTCGTTGCATCCAGCCATCCCTGGTCGTTGGTCAGGTTATATATGTCGGAAAACAACCATGCCAACCCTAGATGCCCGTACAACAAACCGGAGTTCTGCTCTTCGTGCCGGTTGCCTGCCGGCCCCCTGGCGGCGCCGAGAGGCGCGAAACCTGAAGGGTTGCTCGTGTAGGCGGTCCTTACTGATGCAGCAACGTCAATGAGAAACTGGACCGCCGTCGACTGCTCCAGTGCGTCACCATCGGCGTTGGCCAGGACCCGTATACCTCCGAGGAGAGCCCCAGGTAGTTCATCAAACACCCGCACGCCGCCCTGCCTCACCAGCTCTTCTACACGTGAAGAGACAATCTCAGCAGCATGGTCCGCATGCCCCGCCGCCGATAAGGCCATGGATGCACCAATCGCTCCGACAAATAGGCCCGCATACGCACCTTCGCGCGCCTCGGCAATCAACTCATTGATGTCTTTGTCGTCCAACGGAAAGCCGCTGACTGACGCTATGGTGCTAAGTACTCCGCTGTCGCCGTAGGCGAGTCCCGTCAAATTCTGGTCGATACCGTATGGGTGGACCGGGTATTTGCGGGCCTTGTCGGGTTTCGTCGCCCTTGCCAGTGCGAGTCCGTCCAGTATTCGCTCTGTGAAGCTCTGGTCGTTACCGTCGTCTCGGTACTCAGACAGGACCAGCCCGTCGGCCTTCGGATTGTCCCGCGCCGACCAGAGACTTTCTGGACTACGCTGCCGCAAGGCGGCTATGCGCTCTCCAAGCTCTTCGTGTAACCGCCGGTTCTCGTCGCCACCTGTCACGAGCAGTCGTGACAACCGCTCTACCTGGATTGGGTATGAGGGCACAAGCTCGGACTGAACAATGACCGGCACCAACATGTACGACGCGAGTTGAGCAACTCCGTGCCAGTCAATGTCTATTGGATCCGCTCGCTCTTTCGTCCTGAAGCCTGGTGCCGCAAGGGTTTGGTATAGCGGCCCGGCCGTGGTCCTTTTTGCACTTTCGAAATCGATAATATATACGTCGAGGTGCCCGTCTTCGCGGACTAGGACATTACTGGGATGAAGATCCATGTGGGACCATCCGCGACTATGGATCGCAGTGATAGCTGTGACCAGATTATCCAAGATCTCGAGTGTGTCTCCAAGATACTTGTTGACCTTTTCAGTGCTCCGGTCATAGAGAGGATACCGCCGCGTTACCCATCGATTAAGCGGAATAGCCTCATGCTCCTCAACCACCAGAAAGTGGTGTTCCCAAATGGTGCCGCTCCAAAGTACATCAGCGGTCCAAGGAAGGCCGGCAAGGTCACGTAGGACCGCTTCCTCGTGTGCGATGCGTTGATGCGCGGTGCGGCGTTCCAGGTCGAGGCCGGCATGAGCCCGCGCTTCCTTGACGATAGAGCGCACACCCTCAAATACAGCCCTGTAGGTGCCGCCAGCGTTGGAAAACTGGATCGCCTCATCGATCGCGAATGGCATCGTTTGATCAGCTGAAGGATCCTCGGCTGCCCACTTTTCCAGTCCGGAGGGTACCGGAGCCCAGCCGGGAAAATGAAAGTATGCCTCCCGGTTATCCTCCACTTCCTCCTGAGAAGGATTCAGTATTTTAGGCAGCTCTCCGCTTTGGTGCGGGCTGGCTTTGGGTGCTTTGAAGGCTCCGTAACGAAGGAAGACCGGGGCTTTCTTCCAACGCTTGTCGCTGAGTATATAAGGTCCGTCAAAGCCCTGGAGAAGCGCTTCTAAGGTCTCTACGAGGCTCAGCACCTGGTCGACATCGGGATAGATAGTAATAAATTTTCCCGCATGCTCTCGCGGGTATACCTTGCTATTCCGGTTGTGGAATCTTGACTCTGAACTCAGGTACTTGTACGGGATGGATAACTTCGTACATACGTCCGAGACGATTTCTAAGACTTTGCGGGCGTCTTCAAAGATCGAACTTATATGGACCTTCCAGCCCTGTTCTGGGATTTCAGCATCAGGATAACTTATGTACGTCCATTCAAAGTCGCGCCGTGCTCGCCATGGAGGCTTTAGCTCAACCTCGTATTTGGTTGATCTGTCTACACCTGACTCCGGCGCTGAAAAATAGAATGGACTTGCTGTACAGAAAGGTTCAAGGTCGTCGCGCAAGAATTACTCCCCCAAGTATTCGTGTCTGCATGCATCGTTCGATGTGCCTGACGTTGGTGACACTCTGGCAAAGATTCAGCGCAAAGGGAACCCCTCTAGAAAAGTTTTTTTCTGCAACTGTGAATTACCCCTTGTATGCAGTCTGCTCTCACAGATGAGAAGTCGCTATCCCCTGACACCTGGCAGGACGGGGAATTGGCTTATTAATCCTAGTGAGAGCTGCTTTTAAGGCGCACCGTACGCAGTACAAGACAACGGCAATTCACATATGGGGCTGCTACATGCGTGTCGGTGAAGAGTTATGGCAATCTGCTGTAGTTGAAGCGGGACAGAGGTTCTTCTGCCGGTTATCCCGGTAATCAATGTCCAACGACGTCTAAGCGATCTTCGTGTTCGATTCGAGTCGCTGCCCACTGATCATCCATCAGCGCCAGTGTCCGGACGACCGCGGCGGTGTGGATCCATCTAGAACCCTCTGGCCACAGCAGCAGCGGCCGCGAGCCAGGCCCGGCGCGTTGCCGGCTGCAGTGCGTCGTAGCGAATCGGTCCATTGACCAGGGCCGGGTCATAGGGGATCCGCACAACGGCCCGCACATAGGGGGCGAAGCCATCCGCTATCCGTTGGGCCTCTGCTTTGGCCCGTTTGAGTGCGTCCCCGCTCATGCTGTGTTTGGAATCGGTGGATTCGGAGACGATAACGACGGCATTGTGAGCCAGCTCGGCATCGTGGCCGCCGCGGGCTTCCAGGGTTTGGAGAGTCAGGCGTGCAGCTTCTGCACGGTCCTCAATGGCTGTAACCGGGACGACGAGCTGGTTGGTGTGGTGAACCATGCGCCGCCAGTTAGCTGCCCGGGCGGTATTGCCTGAGTCCATGACGATGAGACGGTAGTAGCGCGTGAGCACTTGGTGGGCGATGTCCACTTCTTCAGCGGTTACTTCATGGTCTCCTTCTTCGTTCTCGTCGGAGCGGAGAACATCGAACTTGTCCGAGGTCTGGTGGTGAACGAAACGGGCTATTTCGGCTGCGTTGGTACTAGGGGACAGCAGCGACTGGGAGCAGTCGATGAGATCCAGGACGCTGTTGTTGTGGGCACCTTGTTCGGTGCGCCATCCGAGAGTTCCCTGCGATTCGTTGTTATCCCAGGCCACGGTGGCGGCACCGCTGTAGCGGGCAAGGATGGCGGAGAGCATGACGACGGTGGGTGTTTTGTTGGCTCCTCCCTTGCGGTTGACGACAGCGACCGTGCGGGGCCCGGGCCAGTGCTGGCTCACGGTGCGGATGTCTTCACGCTCCGCGAGTTCTTCGCGGGAGGGTTCCATGCGGAAGCCAAGTCGGCTGAATGTTCCGCGCCAGCCCTGGGTGGCAGGCTCCATGAGCGGTGCACTGACCAGGAAAGAGGTTTCTTTCAACCCGGCTCGAGGGGACTGTCCAGGGGCACCGTGGCTTTCTTCTCCCGGTCGGGACGGTTCTGTTTTTGGGCGTTCTGCTGCCGTGCTTTCCGTGGGTGGTGTTGCCTTCTGCTGCGGGGCGGGTTGGGAGGTGGTCCTGGCCTGATGCTGTGGGGAGGTGCCTGTGTTTCCGGGGTTTCGGGTGGATTTCCTGCGCCGGGAGGGTTGGGCTGGGACAGCCCTGGCCTGTGCCTGCGTGTCGGATTGCGGGTCGGCTTCGACGGATCCATCGGTGTGGATGATCAGCGCCCATTCCCCGTCAGGGTCGCTCATTGAGGCGCGCAGATCACGGCCCAGCTTCCGGGCCGCTGCGGCAACGGCCGCCACGGCTTCTGCCCGGGCGGCAGATAGGGCATTGGTCTGGATGGGATGGATTCTTCCTCCGATCCTGACTTCCCCGGTGCCGTCTTCCTTGATGATGGCTTCCACTTTTGGCCACTCCGTGGGTGTGTTGCTCATGTGAACTCCTTCGGTTAGTAGGTAATACCGACTTCAGCAAGGAACGAGGTGGGTTCAACGGGATTGCCGGAGACATGGACCTCAAAATGTAGGTGGCATGCTGTGCTCAACCCGGAGTTACCGACTCGGGCGATCATTTGCCCCGCGTCGACCTTGTCTCCGATCTGGACGAGAATTCCGTTGGAGTACATGTGGACGTACCAGGTCTCCACGCCGCCGCCGTGATCGACTTCGATAATCCATCCGCCGCTGAGATCCTGAAAGATCTGGCTGACGGTGCCTGCTTGCGCTGCCCAGATGGGTCCTTCGCATCCGCCGGCCTCCAGATCTACCCCGTAGTGGAACGCCGGGGTGGGGCCGGCGGGGGTGTTGATGACGCCGCGGGGACCGTATCCGCCGTTGACTGGGCCGGCCCCGGGTTTGGACCATCCATTGGGATTGACCTCACCCGGGACAAGTTCGCCTCCGGCGCAGACGTTGTTGCCGTTGCCTTCCTTTAGCCCTGTGTCGGTGCCGGCTAGGTATTCAACAACCTGGACTGCGGGGTCCCAGTACTGGACGTAGTGATAGGGGTTGGCGTTTCTCTGTACCCTGCTGGCGGCGATGGTTGGTTCGAGGGATTCTCTCGCCTCGACGGCCATGAGCGCTTCGAAGTAGTTGGTAGCTGAGATGTACGGGTCCATGCGGTCGGCATAGGATCCCCAGGCGCCGTTGTCCCGCTGCTGAAACAGTCCTCGCGAGTCGGGGCCGGCACCGTCGCCTCGGTCGAGGACGGTCAACGACGATTCACCCATTGCCGTCATGACGCCTATGGTCTGGTCCCGTACTCCCAGACGCAGATCCTTACCGGCGCGCATAATGTGTGCGGCGTTCACCAGCTGCTCGTGGCCATAGCCGGCGACAGTGGCGTCCGGAACACTGTCAGGGTCAATGCTGATCCCTGTTTCGCTTCCCGGCGCCGGGTTGCAGTCCGCCAACGCCTCCTGCCCGCCGAAGAGCATGAGGCTGAAGACTGTGCCGAAGATGAGCACCGGAACGGAGACTATGGCCATAATCCCTCCCGTTCTCGACCCGGCCATGGTTAATTGCCTGTCTCCGGGGGGCTGATCCGGCTGAGCAGCCACGGGGAGTCTGCGTCGGCGCGATTCAGTATGAGCTGATAGACACCTGCGTCCGTGGGAACATCCACGTAACCGACATATGCGCTTGAATCATCGACCAGGACCCCAGGCCCTGTGACGGTAGTTGCAGGGATATTGGCTGGATCAACAAAGGCGTAGTCCTGGATCGCCTGCTCATTTAGCAGCGGCTCCAGGTCCGCCCACCAGGTGTCATAGTCCAGGGACGGCCGGGCAAAGGCCGTCGTCGCCCGGTCCGCTGCGCTGAGCAGTGAACTACGTGATTTTTCATCCCACGTGGGGACGGCTATTGGCGTAACCTTCTCCCCAGTGTGATCGTCGACATATCCGGGCGGGGGCGGTGTGAATCGATTCAGGTCCGGCCGCAGCGCCGATGCGCTGGGCGTGGTTCCGGCAGCTTCCTCTCCTGCCTTCTCCTGGTTCCCGGCGCATCCGGTCATTGCGAGGATGCAAATCAGAGCGGTCATGCGCAGAGGGAACCGGTTCATCTCAGTCCTCGTCGTCGTCCTTGCCTTGAGTCCTGCGGGTATGCGAATTTGCGCCGAGTCTCATGGTTTCTTTGAGTTCGTCACGGATGACCCGCCAGGTGTTGCCTATCTTGTAGCCGGGTATGACCCCGTCGCGCAGCCAGGAGTAAGTGTTCTGCCGGCTGATGTTCAGCAGCAACGCGACTTCGTCCACGCTCAGGGTCTCGGGGCGGTCAGCAAAGAGCGAGTCGAGGCCTTCGGTTCCTCTGGCGTCCTTCACTGCCGTTTCCCATGTCCTGTGCTGCATGTCGCGAGCCTAAACGAAACACCACTAAACGAACATAGGTAGCTAAAAAAATATATAGGGCGCATACCGTTGCTTCCTTCCGCTATAGACGCCTACTCTGTGGGACACATAGGCTCCTACACCTTATTAGTAAGGAATCGTGTCGTGTCGTCTGCGCGTAACCCGTGGCTCTCTCAACCGGATTCGGTTGAGCTCCCCCTGCCGGAGGTGATATCGGAGCAGTTGCCACCGGCCACGGGACCTCAAACGCCTCAAAACGGAGTTCCGGCGCCCGCCGCAAAGGACCTCCTTTCCGTGACGGACCGGATCTCCAACGCGGACTTATGGTGGCTAGGAACTCACGGCGGTTCCGGCGAATCGAGCTTGGCCGCATTGGTAGATGGCTGGGCGGCCGCGGAACACAGCTGGCCTCATCCTCTGGACGGAGGTCCCGCACATGTTGTCCTGGTAGCCCGCACCAGCATGGCCGGTCTGCTGTCTGCGCAGGCGGCCGCGACCCAGTGGGCATCCGGAGGCATCCCTGCAGCGAAGGTGATTGGCCTGGTCCTCGTGGCAGATGCACCGGGCAAACTTCCCCGGCAATTGCGTGACTTCGCTCGCCTGATCAGTGGGGGAGTGCCGCGTACCTGGTCAGTCCCCTGGATCGATTCATGGCGTCTGGGAGAAGGTCTCTCAATCGCAGATGTACCGCGCCCGGTCCGACGTCTTATCGATGATTTGAACCAACTCATCCGAGCCGGTGCCCCGCACCGGGGAAATTGAAAGGAACGCCATGAGCGTGCTTATGACAACTCTCGCCTCCGCCGGTGATCTGCTGGCATTGGTCCCTGCCCAAGTCCCGAACCCCGATCCGCTGCAACCCCCCGGAACGGAAGGCTTCAACAGCGTTATGAGCTGGGGCAAGTGGGTTGCACTGGCGGTGTGCGTGCTCGGCCTGTTTGCAGCAGGGGCACTGATGGCTATTCAGTCCCGCAGAGGTGAAGGCGGGGAACACGTTGGAAAGATCGGCATGTCCTTAGGTGGCGTCATCGTCATTTCCGCAGCCGGCGCGTTGGTCGGATTCCTCGCCTAACTAAGGGGCAAACATGGCTTCAAACCATGACAACCAACAGAGTCCGTTCGCAAGGCCGGGCTTCCTCATCGCCGCGGTGATCGTGGTTCTGGTCATCGTGGCGGGTGTGTTTCTCGGCGTGACCGCCACACAAAAGGAGCCCAAATCAGAGGCAGCCACTCCTCCGCTTTCGAGTGCAACACCGACGCAGGAAGAGGAATCACCCGGGCCACCTGCTGCTGACAGCATCTGCGGGCTTCCAGGCGGGTCCCTATCCGGAACAGTCTCCACCGCACCGGAGACGGTGTGGGAATACCAAGACACGCTCGCCTTCCCCACATCCACAGAGTTCGGGCCAGCCGAAACGAACACGGAGTCGGTTCGGCACTGTTTCCAGCGGTCCCCAGAGGGTGCACTCTTTGCCGCTGCAAATGCTGCTGTGCAGAGCTCCGGTCCGGCATCCGTGGCCTGGATTAACTATTTCCTCTCTGAAGAGACAGTGAATCGGCAGGAATTGCTTACGGATATTGCCCCCTCCACGGGTGCTCCGCCGGAAATGCGCTTGAGCATTGAAGGTTTTAAAGTTCTCGCTTACGACGGCGGTAACGCCCGGATCGATCTCGCCGCCCGTATTGCTGCCTCTGGGGAAACCGCCTACATGTCTACGGTCTACGACCTCGTTTGGGAAAACGGTGACTGGAAGCTGTTGCCGCAGAACACCTCCAATCCTCTGCGATTCGCACAGATACCCGATCTCGCGGGATACGTGACGTGGAGGGAATGATGTAGATGGAAGAACAGGATTGCCAACTCTGGGAATGGTCCTGCTTCGCAAAAGACGTAGCGAGCAACGCCCTCACTGGTTCGATCGAGGACATGGCCGAGGCAGTTATGGGGGCGGTTTCAAACACAATCGCTTCCCTTGGAACCATGTGGGTAAACATCGGAACCCCGAATCTGACCGGTACCGGCGGCGGGTCCTCAATAGATCCTGGGAGCTCAGCGCCTGATGCCGGGAACATCACCACGGTGCTGGGTTATGTCACTTGGGTCAGCCTTGGCATAACCGTCCTGTCGCTGTTTATCCTCGGCGCCCTCATCGCGACGCGGTTGCGGGCAGGAGAAGGGATCGCTGCTGTCGGCAAAGTTGGCTTGCTGCTGGTTGCGGTTGTTCTGATTTCCTCCGCCAGTGCGTTGATAGCGGGGCTGCTGCCCTCCGGCCCGTCCAACGCAGCCGGTGCGGTGCTGTTCCTCCAATCAGGTCTCTGGTGGTACATGGGCGCAGCCGCTGTCGTTTCTGTGATTATCGGGGGCGCAAGAATGGCGTGGGAACAGCGTGCCGAACCAGGCCGCGACACGGTTAAAAGCCTGCTGACACTAGTAGTGGTCGCCGGTGCGGGGACAACCATCGTTGGGCTCCTCGTAGCAGCTGCCGACTCATTCTCCGTCTGGATCATGAACGGAGCGACGGATTGCGATGTATCCACCCCCGGCTCGACCTGCTTCCAGACAAACCTGACTGACATGCTCGCTCTCACATCTGCGTCCGGAGACGGCCTAGGTCCGCTACTGATCATCATCCTTGGGCTGTTTGCCATCCTGACGTCTGCTTTTCAGATTGTATTGATGGTTGCCCGCGGGGGAATGCTGGTCATCCTGACTGGCATCCTTCCGCTGTCAGCGTCGTTCACAAACACCGAGATGGGGAAAAACTGGTTTAGGAAATGCATCAGCTGGTTGATCGCCTTCATCCTCTACAAACCGGCGGCCGCCATCGTCTATGCCGCCTCATTTCAGCTCGTGGGAACGAAGGTTTTTGCCGACGACGGCACAGGGCTGCTGGCGATCCTCACCGGCCTCATGCTCATGCTCATCGCGTTGTTTGCGCTGCCGGCACTGATGAAGTTCGTGACACCCATGGTCGGCCCGATGGCCGGAGGGGCTGGCGGAGCATTGGCGCTGGGAGCTATGGCGGCAATTCCCACCGGTGCAGCAGCCCTGGGACGCATGGCTGCCGGTAACTCCGGAAGATCGACACCTCAAGCATCCAACAACGCAGGCGAAGGACCCACCGGGCCTGGAGGACCCACCGGCGGAGGCGGCGGAGGAAACGGCAGCTCCCACGGCGGCCAAAGCACGGGACCGCAGGGAGGCTCCGGCACAGGCGGCGGTGGCCGAGCTCCCGCCGGCTCGTCCGGTGCGGCAACCGGAGGCGGCGCGGCATCGGGCGGCGGCGGTGCAGCGGCAGGATCCGCAACCGGCGGCCGCGCAGCAGCGGGCTCCGCAGCGTCCGGAGGCGGAAGTGCTGCGGCAGGATCCGCAGCGGCAGGCTCTGCCGCCGGCCCTATTGGTATTGCGGCTGGCGTAGCGCTTCAGGCAGGACAAAGGGCCGGGCAGGCAGCACAGAGTCTCGGAGAGGACGCAACAGGAGAAGGAGGCGGCCCGGATGGCAGTCGCTGATACGAACAACCGCGCACCGAGAACCTATGGCAACTGGCGGCGCCCTACCTCCGCCGGCGTCCTCGGTCTCGGGTCCGTTGGAACAGCGATGCTGCTTGGTGGCCTCGTTCTGATCGTCATGATGGTCATGATTAGAGGCCTCCTCGAAGCGGTCATCCTTGCCGGCATCCTGGGTGTTGCCATGCTTGCCGTTCTGGCCAAGGATTCCCACGGCAAGAATCTCCTGAGCAGAAGCGGAGCCCGGCTGGCCTGGTGGTCAGCACGCTCCCGGGGATCGAACATCTATCGCTCAGGCCCATTGGGAAGGGCACTATGGGGGACATGCCAGCTTCCGGGCCTGGCCGCCCCGATCCGGTTAAGCGAGCATACGGATTCCTATGGTCGGCCCTTCGCGCTTCTCTATACCCCTGCCACTGGCTCATACTCCGTAGTCATCGGAACAGAACCTGACGGAGCTGCTCTTGTTGATCAGGAGCAGATCGATGTATGGGTTGCGGACTGGGGACACTGGCTGGCGAATCTGGGCGACGAACCCGGAGTGGAAGCAGCGTCCGTAACATTGGAAACCGCACCCGATTCAGGGACCAGGCTTCGCCGGGAAGTTGCCCTGAACATAGACGACGATGCGCCCGCCTTTGCACTCGAAATGCTCGCTGAAGTGGTCGGGCGGTATCCTTCAGGGTCCTCCACAATCAAGGCTTTTGTGTCCATTACCTTTAGCGCCGCGCAGCGTACAGGCGGCAAAAAACGTCCGGCGGAGGAAATAGGCCGCGAACTCGCTGCCCGGCTTCCCGGCCTGACAGCCGGGCTTCAGGCCACCGGTGCAGGCGCCGCCCATCCGCTCTCTGCCCAGGAACTGTGTGAAGTGGTCCGGGTGTCCTTCGACCCCGCCGCGGCTGTACTCGTTGACGAGGCCCATGCTGCCGGGGAAACACCTGAGCTGTCATGGCCGGATGTAGGGCCGGCTGCCGCCCAGGCTTACTGGAATGGATACCGCCACGACTCCGCCTACTCATGCACCTGGGCCATGACGGCGGCGCCGCGCGGGAACGTTCAAAGCGGCGTGCTGGCCAGGCTGCTCGCCCCGCACCGGGATATTGCCCGGAAGCGCGTCACCTTGCTGTACCGGCCCTTGGACGCAGCCAAAGCAGCGGCAATCGTCGAAGCAGACCTCCGGTCAGCGGAGTTCCGGGTGACTTCCTCAAATAAACCTGCCGCCCGGGACACGCTGGCGGTCCGGGCAGCTGCTGCCACCGCGAGCGAAGAAGCCTCCGGGGCAGGGCTGGTCCAGTTTGGTTTGCTGGTCACCGCGACGGTGACAGACCTCTCCAAGGAAGCCGACGCGCGTGCGGCGGTCGATAACTTGGCCGCGACCGCCCGGTTACGGCTCCGCCCGGTGTACGGGTCCCAGGATTCAGCTTTCGCTGCGGCACTGCCCTTGGGTCTGGTCCTGCCGAAACATATCAAGGTTCCCACCGAGCTCAGGGAGAAGCTGTGAGCGGCAAGCGAGAGAACAAGACCGGCGCACAGCCCCGGGCTGACAAAGGAAAGACCCGGGACATACGTCCGCAACGCCCTCCGATGCGCGGCTGGTTGGGGCGGGGCCGCGGGACGGCGGCCTATGTCCAGCAGGCCGATGAATGGCGGGGAACCACCGTTCAGGTATGCGGGATGTGGCCGTTTTCCATTGGCACCGGCACACCGATGATCGGCGTCCCGCTGGGCCGGCACATTCATACCGGCGCGACGTTGTGCTGTGATCCGATTTCCTGGTTCCAGCGCGCAAAACTGCTCAGCAACCCCAGTGCGTTCATTCTTGGCAAACCCGGGCTCGGGAAATCCACCCTTGTCCGGCGCATGGCAACGGGCCTGGCAGGCTACGGGGTGATGCCCCTGGTCTTGGGAGACCTGAAGCCGGACTACGTTGACCTGATCGAAGCCCTGGGCGGGCAAGTCATCACCCTGGGCCGCGGACGCGGATACCTGAACGTTCTGGATCCCGGAGAGGCAACCCAGGCGGCCGAACGGCTCCGGGCGGCCGGACATGAGAAGGAAGCTTCCCAGGTCGTCGCTGACGCTCACGGGCGGCGCCACACCATGGTCTCTGCCCTGCTCACCATCCTGCGCTCGGCTCCGCCGAACGACCGCGAAGAAACAATTATCGACCGCGCGTTGAAGTGGCTGGATGAAAACCATGACGGCATTCCCGTGCTGGGGGATTTGCTGCGGGTGATCCAGCTCGGGCCCGCCGAAGTCCGGGCGGTGGCGCTCGACCGCGGCGACGACACACGGTACAAAGCCATCACCGAAGGGCTGGAAGCTTCCCTGATCGGTCTGGTGGGTGGCGGCCGTCTGGGGGAGACATTTTCCCGCCAGACCACCAATCCGATGCGCCGTGACGCCCCTGTTGTCTATGACGTTTCCGCGATTGACGATTCGGAGATGGATCTGCAGGCAGCGGCCCTGCTGGCCTGCTGGTCCGCGGGCTTCGGCACGGTGAACGTGGCCAATGCCCTTGCCGACGCCGGACTGGAACCGCGCAGGCACTACTTCGTGATTCTGGATGAACTCTGGCGGGCGCTCCGGGCCGGCAGAGGCATGGTCGACCGGGTGGATGCCCTCACCCGGCTCAACCGGCAGCGCGGGGTGGGGATGGCGATGATTTCTCACACCATGAGTGACCTGCAGGCGCTGGCCAGTGAGGAGGACCGGATGAAGGCCCGCGGCTTTGTCGAACGCTCCGGCATGGTCATCTGCGGCGGCCTGCCGTCCGCGGAAATGCCCCTGCTCACCGCAGCGGTCCCGTTTTCCCAGGCCGAACAGTCCCTGCTGATCGGCTGGCAGGATCCTCCGGCCTGGGACCCGTCCACCGGCCGAGAAGCCGAGCCGCCCGGCCGCGGAAAGTTTTTGGTGAAGGTCGGCGGCCGGCCGGGAATACCGGTCGATGTTCAGCTCACGAGCGTGGAGGCTTCCATCAACGACACGAACAAGCGCTGGCATGAACAATCCCGTGTCGGCCGCCGCGTCCAGGAACTCATCGAGGAGGCGGAACGGTGAACACCCCGAACAACCGCCGCCGCGATCCCGGAGGGATCGGGGCCGAGGCGGCGCTGGTGTGGGTTGCCGTCCTTCTCGTGGTGACGGGAACCGGGTCCGTCTATGCCGCGATGCATGTGGGCCACCGTGTGGCCGGCACGGGTGAGACACTGCCTAAGGATCCGTTCGAGCTGGTCTTCGGCCTGATCGGCGGTGAGCTGAGCTGGCCGGGGGCGGCCGGTTGGTGGGTCCTGGCCGGGGTCGCCGCGGCCGTCATCATGATGGTGCTCCTGGTGTTTCTCCTGCTCCGGATAACCCGGAAATCACGCAGCCGGGTGGACCGGGCCGCGAATTTCATGGGGCGCGGCCGGGATGTTGAGACACTCACGATTAAAAACGCCCGGTCCACCGCGGCCCGTCTCGGGGTGGAGGACTCTCCCGGGGTTCCGATTGGGCGCACGGTAAGCGGAGGACGGGCTCTGTACGGGTCGTGGGAAGACATGCACATCGACATTTGGGGCCCGCGCACGGGAAAGACCACGAGCCGTGCCGTCCCGGCTATCCTCACCGCCCCCGGCCCGGTGCTTGTCACGTCCAATAAACGCGACGTCGTGGACGCTACCCGCAATATTCGTGCAGATTCCGGTGCCGTGTGGGTTTTTGACCCGCAGTCCATCGCCTTGGAAGAACCGACGTGGTGGTGGAATCCGCTCAGCTATGTCACGGACGAGGTTCGTGCCCAGAAAATGGCCGAGCACTTCGCCGCCGGGTCCCGGGACCCCGGAGCCAAAACGGACGCCTATTTTGATCCTGCCGGCCAGGACCTGCTGGCGGCGCTGCTTCTTGCAGCTGCCCTTGACCAGCGATCCATCACGAACGTGTACACCTGGCTGACCCGCCCCATGGACCACACTGCAGCCGATATTCTCCGGCTTCACGACTTCGATTTGCTGGCAGATCAGGTTGACGGCGTGGTCGACGCCCCGGACAAACAGCGCGCCGGCGTCTTCGGTACGGCACAGCAAATGGCCTCCTGCCTGACCAACCGGCAGGTCTCGGCCTGGGTAACGCCTCGCACCATGGCCGACTCCCGTCCGCAGTTCGACCCCGACTCGTTCATCCGCAATGGCGGCACGCTCTACAGCCTGTCCAAGGAAGGCCGCGGGACCGCGGGGCCGCTGGTGACGGCATTGACGGTCGCCGTTATTGAGGCAGCCGAAGAGCAGGCGGTGCACTCCGCCGGCGGTCGGCTGCCCGTTCCCCTGCTGGGCGTACTCGATGAGGCGGCCAACGTCTGCCGCTGGCGCGACCTGCCCAATCTGTACAGCCACTACGGCTCCCGGGGAATCGTCCTGATGACCATCCTTCAAAGCTGGTCCCAGGGGGCGGAGGTCTGGGGGGAGGCAGGGATGAAAAAACTCTGGAGTGCATCGAATGTTAAGGTCTACGGCGGTGGCGTGTCCGAAGCGGCGTTTCTCGAAGATCTGGCCAAGATCATTGGAGACTACGACCGGCTCTCTTCCTCCACCTCGCATGGCACGGGACACCGCACGGTCTCCCAGCACCTGCAGCGCGAACGTATCCTCGACGTTGCCGACTTGGCCGCCCTGCCCAAGGGCCGGGCGGTCGTCATGGCTTCCGGGAACCGCCCCACCCTCATCCGTACCCAACCGTGGATGACGGGCCCACACGCCGACCAGGTCCGAGCCTCTATATCCGCCCATGATCCCCAGGCCAAACGAACCATCAAGGACGCTGAGACGCAGACAGCTGCTGCTGCCGCCGGCTACGGCACAGGAGGTGCACGGTGACCGACTGGGGGGTGGAGGAATATGCTCCGTCCGAGCAGGCGTCGGAAAACCCCGGGCCGACTCAACCGGACAGACCACCGGTGCCGGCACTGTATTTCGGCAGTGTCGATGAGTTCGTGCGGGAGTATCTGCGCAACGCCTACCGCCGCAGGATTGATGGGAAGTCCCGCGTCTGGGCCGCACGGTGGTGGGAATACGACGAAGCAGTCATCCGCCTTGAAGCCCTGTGGCGCTCCTGGGAACACCTCCGACTGGACCCCAGTACAGGAATGAGTGTCTGGTGGCGGGACCATGCCGATCACCACATGTCCGTGCTGATGGACCCGCAGGGGCCTTTCTACGCGGCGGAAGCCGTCAGCCGGGAGAACCAAGAGACGAAGGGGGGACCGCTGCCATACGCGGCCCCTCCCCCAGGCCTCTTTCCTGACGTTCGGGAACTGTACTAGTCCCGGGCGCTTTTGCTCACCGTTTCTTGCGCTTCCCTTTGGCCTTCCGCTTGATGATGATCCTCAGCTGGGGCGAGGCGATCAGCACAATGACGGCGGGTGCACCAGCTGGCAAAAGGACAGCCACCAGCTCTTGGAATAGGACGTTCAACTCGGACATAGAGCTCCACTCACTTGGGGGATGCGAGAACCTCGTTGCAGGTTCACGCAAGAACCTCGTCGAAGTTCATACCTGCTCTATGCAGCAGGGCCCGGCACGGGTGTCACAGTCGGCGCGGCCGGGTCCTCACCGATCCTCTACAACCTCCGCAGATGGTGGAACTGCTAGTGCTCTAACGCCGATCCAGCCCCGCGTTCTGGATCTGTGCGGCACGGGAGCTGCGTCCCTTACGAGCCTTCGGCGCCTTCGGCTTGGCATCTGTCACGGCTTCAGTCGCTGGCTTCGCCTGACTCACATCGGCTCTCATCCGTGTTGCCACCGTCTGCCCGTCGACGCCTTTGGATTCAAGGTCCCGGGCGGTCTCCTCACGCCGTTCAGCACTGTCGTACGCGGTCCGTCCGTCCTCCCGGATCGCTCCGGACCGATCTCCGGCAGCCTCAGCTTCGGCTAGCCGCTGGGCCTGGATGCCTGGGGCGTGCTCATGCTCAACTGACAGGCGTTCTTCATCGGCCCGGAGCTCTTCCTGATCGGCCTGATTCAGCAGCAGTTGAGCTTCCGCTGCTTCCGTGGCTGCACGGTGGCGTTCGGCATCTGCATCAGCACGGTCGCGTTCTGCCTTCTGCACAGCGGTCCTGACGGCGGCGGGATCGGCCCCGGTCGTGTCCGTGTCCATGTTGTAACGGGTATGGAATTCCGTGCGCATCGTTTGCTCGGCCCTGGCTGCCTCAGCATCGTCCTGTGCCCAGGCCCGTGCCAGCTGGTAAGTGTGCGCCATCTGCTCGGGAGTGGCCCGGTCCCACCATTCGCGGCCGTGGACCCTGGACACTTCAAGGTGCACTGTCTTTCGTTCGGCCTCGAACCGGGCCTTTAGCTCCCGCGCTGCCTGCTCGCTGTCCATCTGGGCCCGGCGGGAGGCGTCCTCACGGGCACGTGCCACCCGTTCGGCAATCTGCCCGGCTGCGGTCACCAGGACGCGCAGCTCCCCGTCGAAAGCTTCCTCAATGCCGTCGGTTTCTTCGGCCATGGTCCCTCTCCCCTCATCGTTCCGGGCCGCGGGTTGGGCCCGGTTTACTGGTGCGTCGTTCAACGGCCGGTTCGATCCTGTTGGGGACCGGCGCCCCTGCAGCGGGAGGTCTCCCCTGCCCGGCCCGGAGCCTGTCGAGCATGGCTTGGGCCTGCGGCTCCAGCACGGGATTCCGGTCGCCGGTACGGGTGGCGAGGGTGCCGGCCTCGGTGTCGGTTGCCGGTCCCGCGTGCGACATGGCGTCACGGATTCGGACCAGGCGCGCCCTGGTGTCTTCCGCCAGCAGCCTGGCCTGCCGTGCCTGGCCTCCGGCGAGGGCAGCTGCATGGACGGCCTGGGTAACCCGCAGCAGCTCTCTGATCACGGCCGCCTGCGCAACGGCTCCCTGGCCGTGGTGCATCGCGCTGGCGAGCAGTACGGCGGTGCCTGAGAGAGCGGTGCTCCCGGCCCTCCTCGGGGTGGCCGGGCGGCGGTACGTTTGGGCGGTCCGGGACAGAACTTCCGACGCCGCCGCGAGGTCACCGGGCGTGTCTTCAGTGGTGTTTGACCATGCTGCCAGGGCTCCGGACGCCTGCCGTGCAACGGTGGCCCAGGTGTCCTTATCGTTCACGTCGACCGCATGTAGACCGTCCACGAGTTCCTGCAGCTGCGTGATCTGTTGCTCCCACGCTTCAGGACTAACGTCCCGGACTTCCCGTCCCGCATGAACGACGCGTCGTCCTCTCCTGGCCGCGTTCCATTCGGCTGCAGCGTCACTCGCTCCTGTCGGAGTGTCCGGCCAGTCACCGCGCAGCCGGGGCAGTGTCAGGTCCCGTCCGAGCTGCCGGCCGCCGTACCAGATCGGCCGTTCGCCGCTGTGCGGCCGCTCAGCCACGGAATAGCCGGTGATGACGTCGGTCCGGTTCTCAGCAAAACGCGGGCGCACCAGGCAGCCGCTGCGCCTGATCCTGCGCACGAACTCTGCTTCGTTCTCACTCGCTGCTGCTGCTGCTCTGACTTTCAGCGCCAGCTCGTGACGGGGCTGGGTTTCCTTCAGCTGAGCGGCTACGTGAGCTGATCTCTCGGCCTTGGTTAAGGCATCCCACGCCGGCTGCTGTTCCTCGCCTGAACGGGTTCGCTGCCCTTCGTACTTGGCCCTGGCGCGCCGGCGGGCTACGGACTCGCGTTCGGCAGGGTCGTAGCCGCGAGTGGCGCGTTCAGCCTTCACTGACTCCAGCTGTTCCAGATCGTATTTCACTTCCAGCGCCCGGACAGCGGATTGGGCGCGGCGGAAGTCATTATGAATGGAGGCCTTGGTGCCGTCTTCCCGAACCAGATTCACTGCCACATGAATGTGGTCGTTCCCGTTCTTCGACACCCCGTGCCTGACGGCCACCCAACGGCAGGGGGCCTTCGCGCCCTCGTGATCGTCGAACCCCATGACCTGCACAAAGTCGTTGGCGATGGCCTGCCACTTTTCATCCGTCAACATGCCCTCGTCGGCGCGCAGAGACAGCGAGCAGTGCCACACGTGCCCGCCGGTGACGTTCACTCCATAGGCACTGCGTGGCCGTTCCAGATGCCGGGCCATCCCCAGTGCTCCTTCGCGGTCCAGCTCGGCGTCATCATGCCAGGCGAGCAGCGCCGGGTCCCCGGCGACCAGATGCGGTTCCGTGTGCTCGTTGGCCTTGCCCGGTCCGACGAGATACATCATCAGACCCGCCATCCGCTCACCGCGCACAACATTGGGCATCATTGCTGGAACCCCAGACCGTCGATCGCCTGATCAATCCGTCCGGCGACGTCCCGGACCTTCTTCAACGTCGCCGCGGACTCCGCCTGCATCTCCCCTGTCGCGTTTGTGGCCCGCGCTATCTGGTTCACGTTGTTCGACACCGCTGCCAGCAGGCGGTGAAGCGCGAACAATTCGGCCATGGCCTGTTTGCGTTCCGTGGGCGTTTCCCCGGCTGCAGCTGCAAGGGTGGATTCGATCAGAAGCCGCGGCACAGTCACCCGCTGGGCCGCCGCCAAACGCAGCAGCTGGGCTTCCTCCTCCGGGGTTACCTTCACCCGGTGATCGTGCTGCCGGCCGCCCTGAACGTTGGCACGCCTGCGGCGGCCAAACAGCCGGTTCTCGGACGGACGCCCCATGGCACTCCCCTGCCTTTCAGCCCAGCGCAGCGACCCCGCAGCGGGGACAACACGCTCAGTGTGACCCACGACCGGACCCAGGTCCAGAGTGGGCAGGCGACTTGGGGGACCCAAGTCTATAGCTTGCTCCGCGGGGCGGACCGTTTTCGTTTCACCCGGCTCCTACAACATTCGGGAGCTGCGCTCCTGAGACATTGACCGGCTGCGCCGTTCCGTTTCGGCTTTGGATGGTACTGCCCGCCCTTCTCTTGGCAAGCCTGCGCCGGGGGCTTTCGCGGCATATCCTCACTCGCTTCGCTCCCTCCGGTATTCCACGCTCCCCCGGCTCCGGCTGGCCAATTCACTTCGCGGGCAAGGTTTGACGGCGTTGCCGAAAGAAACGGTGGCAGGAGAAAAGGAGCAAGACCGTGAAGCAACTCATCACCCCGGAACAGGTAGCCCACAAATACGGTGTCAGCGTCCAGGAGCTGGCCGAGTGGAGACGCCGAAACATCGGCCCGGACTACTATCTGCTGGGTAGGCGGGTCATCCGCTACCTGCCCGAAACCGTCGACCAATGGTTCCGCGACCCGGCCAACTCACGCTGGCATGATTTCCCCGCGGAGGCATTCGCCAACATAAACGAAGGGCCGGAGGACAGCACCATGCCGTGGTTAAGTATCGACGTGCACCGCCCACTCACCTGGTGGCGGGCAACACCGGATCAGCTGGCTCCCAGAGTGGCGGACCCGGATGTGCGAGACGGCCAGCCCCGCTGGGAGTCATACGACCAGAACTGGAAAGCCATCGGGCACGTCCTCGAGGATGTCGGCGACGTGCTTGCCTCCGGCTCCTACGAAGACAGTCCCGCACCGGTGAGCCGCGGGCACATACACGTCCAGGACCCCGGCCTGTCACCACTTGAACTCAAAATCGTCCGAGCGTGGTTCAGCCCTGCCGAAGCAGTCACGATGGACCCCTGGGACAGCACGTGGTCCGACGGCCGGCACCGAACCTGGCACAGTGCCGCTGCCAATCCCGGCATTCTGCTGCCGCTGCGCAGCAACTCCCTGGGGTGGGCCAATACCGAAGACATTCCCCGTCTTGGCGAGGACTGGGCCACCCTCTTCAAAGCCGATCTGAAGCGGCTGCAAGAACTGGCCTGGCTGGACCGGACGGACCCGGTAAACCAACGCTTCGAGGAGGCGTTAACCCTCGCGGCGGCGGGCAAAATCCCACCCACCACACCGGGAGAGTCCACACACCGTGAAGCCACCCTGTCAGCGAGCATTCATGCGAGTTTCTCACCCGGATTTCCGCGCGTGAAGGCTGAGGAGATATCCACGCCACAGACCCGTACAACCGGCGTGCGGCTATCGTTGCGGGGCGTTCCGCAGCCGAGAATCGAGGGACGCTAGTACGCGCGCGGGCGGGGATCCTGGCCGGGGATCAGCTTGTCGACCTCGGCCGTCCAGCTCCCCGCCCCGTGACCTCGCCGAGGGGCCATCATGCCGTCCCTTCCCGATCCTCAGCACAGCACCGCCCCTAGCCTAATGTGCATCATGGGAGAATTTTGGGTACCTAAGCTAAACGCTAGGACGGACACCATCAGGGGGACCAATATGCTCACGAATCCATTTAGTGAAAGCCCCGTTAAACCGGAGCTGGCATTTGACGCCGCCGAGGCTGCCGAAGTCGAAAGGACCGATAGTTCGGGCCGACTTGAGTGCATCAGCGACGAGGATGAATTCGTGGTGACCTACATCGGAAACCAACGTGACGCGGTTCCGTACGAGGCCCTCCGCTACCGGATGGGGGAAAAGCTGATGCGGATCTTTCCGAGCGGCAATAGGGGCCAGATCAAAGAACTCCAGGTCGAACTTCCGGAATGGTCCATCAGCGATCACAGCTACGAGAATGACCGCTTTTTTCTCCTTCAAGTGGCAGGTCTACCGAAGGGCTTCAACTCCACTTACGCTTTCGGTCTTGGCATAAACAAGAGCTACAGGGGATTCGTTAAGGAAATCGAAGACAATACCGAGTGCACCGTCGTCCGTTTTCTACAGATGGGAGATGAAGGTACCTCTCCGGATGGATCGACCTACCGTGTCACGCTCCAACGTTTTGAGCGATACCGTGCGGCCGTGGAACGCAACCGGGGTCGTGGGCAGTCTGCGGTTCAACGAGTTAACGACGCCGAAGCGCACAACGCATTCAAGGGCTTGCTCCATTCGGAGAATGTGGATCCGAAGTACACCAAGCACCCGGTGATCCGGCTGATCACCGAAGAGGTGGCCACAGGGCACGTGACCACCACTGAGGACCGGGTCACCCTCGCTGACGCGGTAACGAACGCCGCGCCGAAGATCGCTAAAGAAGATCCACAGCGCCTCATTAGGCTGCGTGACGACATCGAGCTAGTGTCCTTAGACGCCCTCATCGCCGAATTCGAATCAAACCTGGGTTCGAAAGCCAACAGCGAGCCCCACTGGCAGAACTTCTTTGGCAACAACCATTTCGCTCTCCAGCTCATCCTCTCCACGCCTCTGGTCGTCGAACGTGAACAGGCAACGGTGAAGACTCAAGGTTTCGACGGCAGCGGATCTCGGATCACCGACTTTCTGTGCGCGAACCCGCTCACCCATTCTGTGGTCCTGGTGGAGATCAAGACGCCCGGGGCGGCTTTGATGAGATCCGCCCCCTACCGCGGGAAAGACTCCAGCGCGGTCTACAGTCCACACGATGATCTGGGGGGACCCGTCGCGCAGGTTCAATCGCAAATGGCGTCGGCCGCTGAGTACGCCATGGTGTTGTTTTCGGGATCTGGTTTCAACACGGTGAATGAACTACACGGCGTGGTGATCACCGGAAGAGTCTCGTCGCTCACCGAAGAAAAACGTGAATCGTTCAGCCGCTACCGTAGAGGTCTGAGTAACGTGACGGTACTTACCTTCGACGAAGTCTTGGAGCGGCTGAAGCAGCTGCGTAAGGCTCTCAATACCGCCCCCAGTCAGGATTCCTCCTCAAACTATGGGCCGGAAGGGTGCAACTGAGATCCAAAGAGGGGCTCCGCGAGCTGACGGAAGATGGAGGGAGAGGTCCCCGCCATCTCCCTCCGTGCGCTGTCCGGCTTTTACTAGGGAACTTCATTGGAGGAAGCTGCTGCGCCTGCTGCAGGACCCTTCCCTCCCGGGAGGTGTTTTATAGGATCGAATTGCTCGAAACCTTCTGGAATGGATCCCGTGATGTCCTTGGGCATCTCAGTCCCGGGCGCTCCTACATAGAACTCGGCCGCCGTCCTGAAGCAGGTATCCATTACCACCACTTCTTCTGAGAAGGCCTCCCCATCCAATTCAAGTAGTCCTCGCTCGTGCAGCTGGCGAATAAAATTCAAGGTCATGCGATTGCACACGAGAACATTGGAAATGAGCAGCGCAGCGGCCCTGTATCGCTCCTTGATGCCATACACGGCACCAACTTCACGCCGCCCTGCATCAGCGTGGACGACATCGCCATAGAACCACGCCATACCTAAATCTGAGTCCACGATAGTGGACGTAGGAGCGTCATCGCCTCGCTTCAGTTGTAGGAAGTACGCGCGAGCCTTGCCAGGTTGTGTGTCTACCCGTTTCCGCCAACGATCCTTAAGCTCCCTAAAGGATCCTTGAATCTCTGGATCATTGTTGTCCCGGAGGAAGTAACCGAGAGCTTTCAGGGCTTTCCCCCAGTAGACGGGATCTTCGTTGAGGATCAACGGCCGGAGTCGCGCTGCGGCAGATTCCAGAACCTCCTCGCTGGGAAGATCCTGCACTAGAAACCTCTCCCCGCTCCGAGGGATTAGTTGCAGCTTCATTTCGCCCTGGGACATCGCAAGGACTTTCTCGGGATCGGTCATGAGAGAGTGGGCATCTACCCGCCTGCTCCGCACTACGAATGCTTCCAAGACCGCGCGATACCGCCTCTCGACTTCCTCCTGGTCTGCCATGTCCAGTACCTTTCCTCGAACTTCATCGTCTCAAACCTCCTTCATCTCGGCCCAGCAAACTGACGCTGAAGAAGGTGATTGGTCCTGTGCACCGACAGCGAGACGGAGCCCCGGGAAATAATGAGAATCCCGTGTGCGGAGAAAACCTCGGCGGATTCCACCCAGGAAGCTAATCCGTCTGCCCTTCATCGCTAGGCCCCGTTGCTGCATCGAGTTGCGCACGGGCCGCAGGAGTGTACTTTATCGACATCCCGTAGATCCTTTGCCCGGTTGCTACCCCTCCTCCGATACTCGTGACGATGAATCCGGTCAGCACCGGAGCCGCCAATAGCCCCACGAACAGGAGCATGAAGGCGGTAAAGCCTCCGAGTATTGCAAGTGCCAAGACATCTGCACGCGTCTTGGGGATGAGCCGAAGACCCCAAGAGTTCACGATCGCCATAAGGCCCGTTTTGTCCTGCGCCAGATGTTCAAGCTGCCGCTCGGTTTCCTCGTCCAGCTCTACGTCTGCGAATGTTTCTGCAATTTCTGCGAACCGCTCAGGAGTGGCTGTCCCGGTGCCTGTAAGTCGTTCCTCCGCCCAAGACGCCAAAGCATCAGTCGCCCCTTCTGGGAGTCCAGATTTTGTGCTCTCCAGTAACGGCTTGAACAATTCAGTTGTATCCCGGTTTAGCAACCTGGAAGGCAACCAATCCAGTGCCCGCGTTAGATCCGCCGCCGGGAAAAAGGACATTTTCATAACCCAGCTCAAATCCGCCAACGGCGCGGCTGTCATCTGTGCGAGCTGCGTTGCATACCGTTCCACCAAAGCTGCTGCTCCGGTGGTCTGCAAAGCCTCCGCCGCGAACCGCTGCGCAGTCTCCGCCGCCCCCGTCATCTGCGCGATCTGGCTGGCATACCGCTGCGCAGTCTCCGCCGCCCCCGTCATCTGCGCGATCTGGCTGGCATACCGCTGAGCAGTCTCCGCCGCCCCCGTCATCTGCGCGATCTGGCTGGTATACCGCTGCGCAGTCTCCGCCGCCCCCGTCATCTGCACCATGTGCTGTGAAGCTGCAGACTGAATAGAGGGGACAGCCCGGCCCTTCGGTTTCTGGTTCATATCCCAAGCGTGCGGCGGGCAGCCGGAATGAAGAAATGGCGACACGCCGGTTAACGTTTTTCTGTCGCGTCCCCCGGCTCGACCCCAAGCGAGACGATTGGCTGCCGGAAGAATCACACCCTACCCTCTACTCATGAGCGATGTAACTGTGGTCATCCAACCTGCAGAACGGACAGAGATCCTAAATCTTCCTTATGAGGGCAAGGGTGCCGGCTATTTGATCCTGGGTGAAATGTTCAATGCATCGCGCAAGGGGCAGGTGAAGTACAACGGTGGCGTCTGGTCCGTGGCGCGGACTCACACGAACACGGTCATTCTCGGGCTGGCTAAACGCTACGGGCGGGTCAAGGTCATCCAGCACGGTGGGGTCGATAAGTGCGTTGAGCAGTGTTGGGACCGTGGCAATCCTGAGAAAGCATGGCTATGTGAATGCGCCTGCGCAGGCAGGAATCACGGATCGGGCAAGCCATACGCGCACACGGTGGGCGGCAACGGACCGGGCGGTGCGCTCTCGGTTCAAGCCAGTGAGCCTCGTGAATTTTACGTGCCCTAATCGCGTCAACATACCGGATAGCGACGTGTTGCCGAGCCTCAACGACTTCCTGATTGCATCTGCCCCTGGGTGCTTACCCATTCCTTGGCATCGAGTTCAGCCATACGCCGGTAAAGAGTAGCTCGGGACATGCCCAGGTCGCGGGCAACGTGGACAGCCGGCTCCCCCGCTTCAATGAGTCGCCGGGCGTTGCGGATTTGACTGTCACTAAACTGCACCCGCCGCCCCCCAAGGTCTTTGCCTGCCGCCCTACGTTTGGAGACGGAGTCGTTAATACGTTCCCGTTTGATCTCCAGCTCCATCTGAGCCAAAGCAGCCATGACAGTAAAGACCATGGATCCCATCGGGGTGCCGGTATCCACGTTTCCCCCGCCGAGGTTCAACACCCGCAGATTCACTCCCCTGGCCTTCAGATCCTCGGACAAACCGAGCATGTTCACCGTGGACCGACCGAGCCGGTCCAGGGTGGTTATCACCAAGGTGTCACCCTCGTGAAGTGCTTCCAAGGCCCGCATGAATCCCGGGCGGGACGCTCTGGCTCCGCTGACGCCGTGGTCGATGTAAAGGTCATCGCGACGCACGCCAGCCGCCAGCAGGTCCATAATCTGCCGATCCGGATCCTGGGCCTTGGTGGAAACCCGGGCATACCCAATCACTTTTCCCACGGAATCCTCGACAGTGTCTTGTAACCGATCATCATGTCACTAAAGCTAGCAGTAGGTTGCAACACATAGTGACGAGACACCAACCTTGCTGGTGTGGCGAGGCAGGTGCACTGTCTCACGTGAACGTCTTCTATCCCGTGGGATACAAGGCACTCGCGTGATACAAGCCGTGCCGTATGAGTTGCAACGATAAGTGGCACGGTTTTCACAGAGTTTAGTGGCCGATGATGAGTGCTTCTCGGGCTGCGTCGACGAGCTCGGGTGTGAGGGTGTCGAGGTTGTTCAACCAGTGGGTGCGTGCGATCTGGGTGAGGAGCCGGTCGACGAGGCGGAAGTTGCCGCCGGTGATGCGGACGATGGCCGCGATGGCGGTGGTGTGGGCGATTCCGTCAGCTGCTGTGTTCGCTGTGGTGGGGTGTCGATGAGTGAGGACGGCAGTGAGTTCGTCGGGTGTCAGGGGCCGGTATTCGTGGGCGTAGCCGATGCGGCTGTAGAGCTGGGGATAGCGGGCGAGTCGCTTTTCGATGCCGGGCATTCCGATGAGGATGACGCTTTTAATCCCAGCACTAGCAGAGCATCCAGAAAAGTTGCTGTGGAAGACAGGTTCAGGAACGATCCCAGCTTGAACGCTTGGTGGAAGAGAGCGTCCCGGCTCAACGGGTGCTGGCCGTATCTGCGTTCCTGGACCGTCCTGACGATCGTTGAGAAGCAGGGCCAGGCAGGCAGGGCTGCCTGACATCCGCAATGGATTGGTCGAGATCAAATCAACGTGCAGGATCCAAGGGATTGAGCTCACGCGACCGGGCGCCCTGGAGCCGGCGCAACTGGCACCTGCCCCTCACGGCAGCAGGCACGGCCCGCTATCGTTTGGCCGTGAGCGTGGCCGCATCGTTGTGGTAGCCATTAATCTTCCAGCGCCCGTCTTCATTTTTCATCCAGAACTGCGAGTTATTGGTCGCTTCAGCCTTCCGTCCATCCATCAGCGTTACTAAGTAGTGGATCGTGGCGTGGATTGCGAAATCTCCATAACTCGCCGGGTCGGGATCCTCAATCCGGTTGATTTCGACCGCTGTCTCCACCTCGGCCGCGGGATCAATCGGAGTGCGCTTTCCATCTCCCTCGAGATCGCTCACCCACACAAGCTCGTTGGGGTTCAAATCCGGCCACTCCTTCCGGAGGTCCTCAGCGATTTGATCAGAGTCCTCAGTGTCCGGTCCCGCAACCACTGCGTTGTGCAGCGGGTAGTACAGCGCCTCCTTGCCGGGGAATTCCGCGGCCGGATCCGCTTCCAGGGCACGCGCGAAGTCCAGGCCCTGCTGCCCCTTCTCCAGCACGGAGGGAAGGGTAACCATCGTGATGAAGTAACGGCTGTCATTGATGCTGGCCTCGAGTTGTTCCACATCAGGGCCGGCGACGCTGACATCGCGCTCGTCCTCCACCCATTTTGCCTGCAGGAACGTCCTGATTGCCTCTGCCGCGTCGGCCCGGTTTCCGGTCGTTTCCCACTCGATACCGTAGGACGCAGGGTCAGCTGCCATTTTGACAGGATCAAGTCCGAAGGGCCGCTCAGGAAGACGCTCCAAGGGATCCAGCGTGGGAGTGGGGGACGGAGAAGCCGAAGGAGAGGCCTGCTGGTTCCCCTGCTCTCCTGCCTGGCTGCTTTCCCCCGCACAACCGGCTAACGCCATCGAAAGAACAAATACGGCAACGGCAAGCTTCGAACTTTTCAAACTATCCCCCCGGAAAACTATGACAATACGACCGTCAATGAGTGTATAGGCCTATTGACAGGCGAAGGTGCGGGGAAAGCCGTGGGAGGCTTTCCAAGGCCAAGGACGACAGCGAGCCGACCTCTTTAGGAGTTGGCTGCCTGGTACGCCTCGATGATGGTCTTACTGATCCGCCCCCGACTGCTGGGGCTGTAACCGTTCTTCTCCGCCCACTCACGGATACGGCGGGTTTCATCCCGTGAAGAAGTCCTAGAGCGCTGCTGCGACCCCGCGCTGCCGCGCACTTTGCGGCCCTTTTCCAAGTAAATGCTTAGCTCGTCGCGCAGCTGGTGGGCGTTGTCCGCGGAAAGGTCGATTTCATAGGAGACACCATCCAGGCCAAAGGTGATGGTCTCTGCGGCTTCTTCGCCGGTGATGTCATCGAGAAGCTGTACCTGTACGCGCTGTGCCATGCTTGCCGCCTAAGCATTGAAGGAATATCAGGGCGTGAACTCCGCCCCCACCGCGAAACCAACCTACCTACTCTAGTCTGCAAATAAGTGCCCTTACCTCAACCGCATATCCGCCAACTCTCCCCGGTGCCTCTGAAGTAAACGGGACCAGTGTCAGCCGCCAGGGAGTCGGGGATGCCCCATCAAGGGCGCACGAAACCCATCTTGGATGCAATATTCGTTCAGGAAGGATCCGTTCAGCCTTCCGTGCAAAATTAGCCGCATACAGCACGAACGACTGGAGGATGCCCACGCTGGCAAGGGCAGGGCACGATAACGATCGTATTCGTGCACGCTCTTGCAGCAGCGCTGACCGTGGCATTTGGACCACCCTCACCGGGCCTTTTCGCGGGCGGGGTATATGTAATTCTCAGTGCCGGCAGCGACATGGCGACGTTCCCGGAGGGGAAGTGGTGGCAGCACGTTGCGCTAAAGGACCGGCTTACGGGACGGTATCGGCAAGCATGGATCTCTTGAAGGGAAACATCCGATGGCGATTAGTAAGCCCGGCATACGGCTGGTTCTGAAGTTCTCAAACTCTTGGGAACCTATCTTGGGAACATATAGGGAAGGACTCAAGGGCAGACAGTCTCAGGAGATCCGAGTCAGGGCGGCATGGAGTTCCTCCGCGTGATCCAGGACCACAGTGATGCGTTGGCCTTCGGTGGTCACGATTTCGACACCGGTCCCACCCGACCAGAGCAGTCCGATGCGGCCCCCAGGGACCCGTCGATAGCCTGTACCGCCGAATCTGACCGGGTGAACATTCTCAACTAACGAGCACGAAGCGATCTCTTCGTGTGTCAGTGTGCGCCCGTACAGCGGCCAAAGGCCGACGGCGATCTGCCGTCCGTCGACCGAGACAGCAATGTTGCTAACGCTGATTGCGACCCCAAGCGCGGCACCGACTAACAGGCCTGAGATAGGAATAAGAATCCCCAAATCACCGTTGGCCGCCGTCAACCCGAGTATCGCGCCACTGAGACACGCGATAACGATGACGGCACCTAGGATGCGAATCCCTACCGGCGCGCCCTGACGAAAGACCTCCGACTGGGTAGCCACAGTGACCTCTTCACGTCTAGATGTATTTGGAGACATCATCATGTCAGGCGTCGTGAGGCGCGGACGCTCACGCCATACCTAAAAGAGCATTTGACTAGTTCGCAAAACGTCCGTTGAAGGATCCTCCACCGCTACGTCGGCGATGTGGCTAGATAGCAGTGAGGACGAAGATCCATTCTGGCAAGGCCTTACCTGGCACTTTTCGCCGGGTTGCGACCGGCGTCGCGGCTTGGGGAGGTATCAGCCCGGCGACCGATGAGGAACCAGAGAAGCGAACCGATCACGGGGAAGGCAAGCACCACGAGTACCCAGAGCGCCTGTGCGGTGCCGGTGAGATGGTGAGAGCGCGCAATACCGATGACAGCCGCTACAAAGAGGAGCAGTGCAAGCAGGCCAATCCCTAGAACGGTGAACTCCCACTGAGTGGGCACGATCGGATTTGCGCCTTCAGCTGCTGTCCTTACCAGCACTACAGTCCCCCTTTTTTTGGGCCCGCGAGATACGGACGCCATCTCCAACCTAGGCGCTGATCTCGAGTTTCCAAAGGGATCCCCTACGGGACAGCTATCGCCGACCCCAGCTGGGTAACAAGATCTGTAAATCGCGGATGGCCTGTGGTCGGGCTGCTCAGAAAGGATCGTTTCCGTGCACCGATGTGAGAGCTCACCACGTCTCCCGTTTAGCGGACTCAGAATCTGTCAGTTTCCGAAGTCGACGACCGCCCGTGCAATCACACAACCGGCAGCTTCGGCGAGATCTAATGGGATGGGTCGGCGGAGAGCGATAGACTGTTCCCATCAGAACCTCCGCCCAACCGGGTGGAGGTTTTTTCGTATGACTACGCATCCGGGCCGCGGGTCAGTGGCGTTCCAGTCAGTAATCCTGTGGCGTCTCAGTTCTGGATGAGCGTGGCCGCTGAGACTGATACTAGCTGGAAGGTGGAACATCGCGAGGTGCCTGGGCAGCCCGACCTTCCCGCCGATGCATGGGTCAGTAGTTTCGATGTCCAATAGTCCCCCACCGCCCATGACATGCCTGATCGCCGGTGTCTCGAGTTCCGTCGTATTCGTGTACGCTCTGGCTTCAGCGCGGACACCTGGGTGCACCGGACGCGGGAGTTTCCGAGGAGCCTTGCCCTTTTCATAGGACAGCCTCCGGCTAAGCCTATGATTCTAGAAAGTGTCCGAGGAGAACTGAGAATAGTAGATGGCCGTCGATCAACTGCACGCCGAGACTGACAGGCAGCTTGCGCAGCAACGCATACACTCTGATGCCCTGGCGACGAGGGCAGGTATCCTGATTGCCGTATGCACTCTTCTGATTGGACCGCTCCAAGTCGGACAAGCACCGCTGGCCGGCCCTGTCGTATGGCTCGTAGCGGGCACAGTCATTGTGGGCGTCTTGCTATTAGGGACCTGTAGGCTCGCGCCAGGACCTACACCAGTGACGCTGACTAGCTGGAGCAACGATAATGAACCTAATGGCCAGTTGCTTGATGCAAAAATCCTAACGATTGAGGCAAATAAGCAGGCCCTGGGCCGGTCAGATTTATTTTTTTGGATTCAGGCTGCGGGAACCGCGGCAATCGCCATCATAGTCGCCGCTCAGTAAGGAGGATACTGCCAATGTCTTCTCTTTCGGCCGCACAACAATACATAGCATTCCTGGAAGAGGATTTTGCCAAAGATCCTCAAGAGGAAGAGGAACAAGAAACGCCCCAAGGGCCCTCCCTGGAGAATTACCATCGTTGGAGAGATGCGGCAGAAAAAATCGAGCCCAGGAGCAGGATGGGATTCCTCTTTGGCGTCACCGATCGAGATATTTCTCGTGCGCGTCAACTTCTCGAAGGGATCCCAGCTCCAACTAGAGCGACCTTAGCTCTAAAACGAGCCATGGATATCATCCTTTCGCTCCTAGGAATTATAGTCCTTTTGCCCATATTTATTCTTCTTATCATTCTCATAAAGCTGGATTCTCCCGGCCCGGCGCTTTTTCGTCAAGAACGAATAGGAGTTGACGGGCAGAAATTCCGGATGCTTAAATTCCGGACTATGGATGAACGGGTTGTTTTCGACCCAAGGGGCCATAACCTACTATTCCTTCTAGAGCAGGATCCTCGGATTACCAAGATAGGCAGATTCCTTCGCCGGTACTCGATCGATGAGCTCCCTCAGCTCTTCAATGTTTTACGCGGCGATATGTCATTTGTCGGTCCTCGGCCCCGTTTGGAAAGCGAGTATATTCATGGCGGTTGGGAGCGCTCCGACCTCGTACTGAAACCTGGGATCACGGGGCTGTGGGCTATAGGACGGGCTACTCTTAGCAGGAGCGATTCTAAAAGGCTTGACATTTACTACGCAGAGAACTGGAGCCTCGTCCTAGATGTAACGCTCATGTTCCGGGTTATTCTCTACTCTCTGCGGAGAACAGGGTCCTATTGATAATGAAATAGCTACGTTGACGTCGCTAGCGATCATCCCTTCCGCTCCGCCATGCGGGAACAAAGCTCGTCAAGAGCACACTGTCTGCTCATACCTAGGTCCGGGTTCATGGGGCCGTTAAAGGGCGGAAGCGGGAACCGCACCACACGGTTCCCGCTTCCGTTCTTGCTATCCTCCGCAACCACGAAGGAAATCTATGGGGTCTGGCGGCCCTCTTCCTTGAGGGTCCGTCGGCCCGGGCGGAGGGCGCCGGCCTGTACCGGATCCCATTTCCTGCCCTTGTTGTGCTTGCGCTGCAGGCGCCGCACCTCTCGGAGCACTGCTGCTTCGATCAAGTCTGACACAGATTTGTATCCTTCGGCCTGACCGGCGGCGAGGAATGCTGCGCGGACCTGGTCGGCGTCCTCGACGCTGAAGTAGGGGGTGAAGCCGGCCGGTTTCTGCTTACTCATTACCTGTATCCGTCGGGGTCGGGTGTATCCACCGAGTCTATGGCGCTGCCCGGCCTGGTTAGTGTTTGGACGGCGGGCCGGCCGGGTACATCACGAAGCATCAGCATTTGTCCTGGATCTGCAGCCGCAGGCTTTCGGCCGCGGCGGCCCATGCCAGGTACGGGGCGCCGGTGACCTCGGTGGGATCCCCGGCGCGGTAAAGGTATTCGTCCCGGAGGGTGGCCAGGGCGGTGGAGAGCACGAACACGTCATGCTCTCCACCTACCTCCAGCTCAACGGTTTTCCCTGGCACTGGCGTGTTTCTATCAGGCCGGGGCGGACCAGGACTCGTCAGCGGGTGCGCTGCTGGCCGGCGCGGCTTCTGCGGCCGTGCTGCTCCGAAGGGCGGGTTTGACTGCTCCGTAGCGCATCGAGGCACCGATTTCCTCGACCTCGAGCTCGATGACGGTCCGCTTCTCCCCTTCCCGGGTCTCGAAGCTGCGGGACTTCAGGGTGCCTTCGGCGATGACGCGGTTGCCTTTGCGCAGGGAATCCGCGACGTACTGCGCGGCTTCACGCCAAAGGGTGCAGCGGATGAAGAGGGTTTCTCCGTCCTTCCACTCGTTGGACTGCCGGTCCAGGACCCTCGGGGTGGAGGCGATGGTGAAGTTCGCGACCGCAGTGCCGCTGGGGGTGAAGCGCAGTTCGGGATCCGCGGTGAGGTTCCCGGCGATGGTGGTGGTGGGTTCGCCTGCCATGGTGATCAGCTTCCTTCTGTGTGGTGGGGGTGGAGTGCTGCGTTTTATGGATTAGGTGGTGCGCTGTTCCAGAGTGATGACCTGGTTGATCTTGTCCGGGTTCAGTCCCGACCAATGATCTTCGGTTCCGTCCTTGTCGTACACGACGACGGGGACCTGTGCATAACCGAGTTCGGCGGTGATGTACTCCAGGGCTGACGGGACAGCGGCGATGTCGACTACCTGCGGATCCAGTCCTGCGCTCTGGAACTTGCGGACGGTGAGCTTGCAGGGTGAGCACCCGGGTTTGGTGTAGACGGTGATGGCCATGGCACTCATTCCTCGGGTTTTCGTCGTCGGTTTAGTCGCCGGTCCCTGCTGTGGTGATGCTTCAATTATCCGCTTTTTTCATCTGAAAAAACAGCGCTTTTGCCGTGTATTCTCGGGGTTTTCTACCTGTTTTTGTGGGGAAAGCGGGTATGGTTCGGGACTGGTGGCGCTGGTTGGGTTGTTGTCCCTTCCCCGTTGTTTTTTGCTGCTGGCGGGCTTGCTCGCTTGCCCCCGACGGAAGCCTGTCCACCCGTAAGGGCAAGGACGGGAAAATTTCCTCAAGGAAGTTAGCGACGAAGGAGCGCCGTCGGAAAATTTTCCGGGCGCAGGCCCCGACGCAGGAGGGGCTGGACAGGCTGGAGCGGGGGCGCATAATCCGTAAGGACAGCAGCAAAAAACGTCGTAGACACATCCACCGGATGCGACGAAGGAGCAGCCGGTCATAGTCCGGAGCGTTAGCGGAGGTCCGCTTCCCTGATGCGAGTGAGCGAGTATCAGGGCTGCCTGGAACCGGCTGGTGGGTGGGCCGGTGGTGGTTCCCGGCCGGAGCGGGACTAAGGCGCCGCGACGAAGGAGCGGCAATGTTCAGGCCGGAGCGCAGCGGAGGGCCGCTCGTGGTGTCTGTGGACCTGGGCCGGCCGCGCCTCCTTGGGGGAAGGGGCGCGGCCGGCTGGTGGGTTACTCTACGGTTTCCTGTCCGGGAACGTAGGGCCTGCGGTAGCGGGCGGGCAGTTCGGCGGCGGTATTGGGCAGGTCCTCCGGTCCGTCTGACTGTCCCAGCTTCCAGAAGTCGAACACTGCCGCCGTGATGGCTTCCTGGCGGGCGGCCACTGTCCGGAACCAGTGGGTGTGGGTGTCGCCTTCGATGTAGAGGCCGTACCCGTAGAGGGTGGACCTGTACCCGTCGTAGTGTTTGGCGACGGCGAAGATGATGTAGGGCCACGCTCCGGCGTCCCAGCCTTCACTGCCCCAGTTGGGCAGAACAAACCACGGGGTGTTCGTGAGGGTGTCCATCCAGTCGTATCCGTCGCCGGTGCGGTCATCGGCGGGCAGCTGCGGGGCCCGCACGGCCTCGCCGGTGTCCTGTGTCGTGAACTCGAACTGCTCGGTCATTGTCTTGCTCCTCATGGTTGCGGTGTGGGTTCGGGGCCTGTGGTGATGCCGGCAGTTGGCCCCTCCCCCGTTGTTTTTTGCTGCTGGCGAGCTTGCTCGCTTGCCCCCGACGGAAGCCTGTCTACCCGTAGGGCAAGGGCGGGAAAATTTCCGGAGGATAGAAGCGACGCAGGAGCGCCGAAGGAAAATTTCCCGGCCGCGGGCCCCGACGGAGGAGGGGCTGGACAGGCTGGAGCGGGGGCGCATAATCCGCAGGACAGCAGCAAAAAACGTCGTAGACACATCCACCGGATGCGACGAAGGAGCAGCCGGTCATAATCCGGAGCGTTAGCGGAGGTCCGCTTCCCTGATGCGAGCAAGCGATCATCAGGGTCCCGTGTGCGGTCTGTTTACAGACCGGTTACTGGAAGCTCTTCTAGCGGCAGGGCCGACTCGGGAATCTCATTCGTGAAGTCGACACCCCCGGATTCTCATCCACGATCGCCGGCACGCATGACAGGGTAAACGGATGACGCTGATTCAGCCTTTTCTGCCCCGGGGCACCATTAACCGCAGCGAACAACCCGTTCTTGCAATGGATCCGTATGTCCTTCGTCCCTGGGTGGCCGCAGACAGCCAGGCTGTTCTTGCCGCCTATCAGGATCCAGCTATCTCGCACTGGCACCGCCGTGACATGCAACAGTTGCAGGAGGCGGAAGAGCTTATAAAACACTGGCTGGGCCTGTGGGATAAGGAAACAGGTGCTACTTGGGCAGTTTGTAATCAACAGGGAAGCGTTGTTGGACGCACCGCAATAAGCCGCATCAATCTGTTCGAGGGTGATGGGGAAGTTGGTTACTGGATCCTTCCCGAAGCTCGAGGCAACGGCATTGCCGGGCGAGCTGTCTCAGCCGTTCGCGATTGGGCTTTTTACTCCGCTGGTCTTAAGCGTCTCCAACTCACTCACGCGGTACAGAACGAGGCTTCATGCAAGGTTGCGGAAAAAGCCGGCTTCCAGCTGGAGGGTGTGAAGCACAGTGCCCTTCGACATGGAGACGGGTGGCATGACATGCATCTCCATGCCACGGTGAACAGCTAAGAGTCAGGCGAATCGGCAGGCATCGCAGACCGCGCCCGGCATTCCCACGACCGAAGTCGGCGTAACAGCCCGCCGGCTCGACCACAACGGCGCAGACCCCCCCCGAATCAACCACCATGCCGCTCACAAGCCGGCCAATCCCGGGCTGGAGGCCCATCCGGAGCGTTAGCGGAGGTCCGCTTCCCTGATGCGAGCGAGCGAGTATCAGGGCTGCCTGGAACCGGCCCGGGAAGCCGCCGGCGCAGACACAGAAATCCGTGTTTCTGTGTTTCTGTGTTTCTGTGTTTCTGTGTTTCTGTGCCTCCGTGTGATCCCGGGCTGGTGCCGGACCACTGCCGCAGCGCCAGCGAAGGACCGCTTCCCCTGCTGGGAGCTTGCGGACAGCAGGAACCTGGGCAGAGCCGCAGCGCCAGCGAAGGACCGCTTCCCCTGCTGGGAGCTTGCGGACAGCAGGAACCTGGGCAGAGCCGCAGCGCCAGCGAAGGACCGCTTCCCCTGCTGGGAGCTTGCGGACAGCAGGAACCGGAAACCGGCAGAGATTTGACGGACCAGCCCTTGTCCCATGCTGGGACAAGGACTACGTCTGAGCCGTGCTAGCGGTCCAGGGCGTCGCGGGTCTCCTCTGACGCCCAGACCAGATCGGCTGGGCCGGCCGCTGCGGGCGGGTGTGCGGCTGCGGCATGGGCCAGATGCGTTTCGGCGGCGGTGTCGGAGGCAGCCGACACGGTATCGGCTGCAGGCGGGTAGGTGATGGCGGAGGTATGGGTGAGGTCCGGGTTTGGCATGGGTGGTGTCCTGGGATCGGGTCTGTCCTGGTGTGCCCACTGTACCGGCCGCCGGTGTTGGTGCTCCGGGCCGGGCGGTGTGGACGCGCAGCGTGTCATGGCGGCGGCCGGGGGAGCGTGCGGCGGAGGCCGCCGCCCGCGCACCCAGGGGATTCTGCGGGCACACGGCAGGGGCCGGAATCCCTTGGTAGGACTCCGGCCCCGCTCCCCCGGTACTTCTACCGGCTAAATGATGCCGGGTAGGAGGTGCTGGGCTTCTTGGCCGCTTCGGGCAGTGTGCCCAGCCGGAGCAGCTGCATCAGCAGCAGTGCCAGCCGGTGCGTGGGGTCCGCTTCCAGTCCTTGGGCGATGTACGCGGCGGCGAGGGAGGACCGGCCCTTGTACCAGCTGAGCCAGCCGAGGAAGCAGAACACGGGGGTCCGTGTGTTTTCCGGTGCAAAGGTGAGCAGGTGCATCAGCAGGTCCTCGGTGGCGTCCACGCGGGACCAGTCCGGCTGTCCTTCGAACCGTCCGATCATCACCTGCATGTAGGTGGCCGGGTCCTCGGTGGCGCTGATCGCGTCGGCGAGGATGCGGTCCCGGAGGGGCTTGCATTGCAGGGCTGCCAGCAGCTCCACCGCGTCGGCTTCGTCCGGGGTCGTTCCCAGTGCTTCGTGCCATGCGCGGCGGGCCTCGCGCATGTCCGGGTGGTTGAAGTCCAGTCCGTCGATGTTAGGGTACCGGGCCGCCCTCTCCCAGATGTATTCCCAGTTGCCCTCACTGCCGGTAAAGGCCGGGACGGTGGCCCGGTCGGCCCGCTTCACGGAACCGCGGTAGACCATTTCCGCGTTCACGGCGCTGTCCCGGATGCTGCTCAGCGGCTGCATCGGGCAGCAGGCCGGGTCCTCGCAGAAGTACGTGGTCCAGCCTGCATCGGTAATCAGCCAGCCGCCCCGCAGGCTCAGGCCGCCTTTTTCGGCTTCGGCGCGGACTGCGCGGGCGTAACCGCTGTACGGCTTGGCGCCGGGGGCCGGGTCCGCGGCCGGTTCGTTGGTGTAGACAAACATCAGGAACCCGTCCGCGGCTTCGTCCGAGAGCAGGTAGTGGGTGACCGTCTGCCCGTAGTCGGTCGGGTTGACGGACTCGTCCGGGGCATCCATCCGCAGAGAGGCACCGGTCTTGGCACCGGCGAGGGTGATGAATCCGAACGATTCGCGCGGCTCGAAGCCGAGGGAGTGCGGGAAGAAGGCGAGCATATCGGCGGCAGTGGTGGCTTTGATGTGGTTGTTCACGGTGCGCTCCTCATGGTTGCGGTGTGGGTTCGGGGCCTGTGGTGATGCCGGCAGTTGGCCCCTCCCCCGTTGTTTTTTGCTGCTGGCGAGCTTGCTCGCTTGCCCCCGACGGAAGCCTGTCTACCCGTAGGGCAAGGGCGGGAAAATTTCCGGAGGATAGAAGCGACGCAGGAGCGCCGAAGGAAAATTTCCCGGCCGCGGGCCCCGACGGAGGAGGGGCTGGACAGGCTGGAGCGGGGGCGCATAATCCGCAGGACAGCAGCAAAAAACGTCGTAGACACATCCACCGGATGCGACGAAGGAGCAGCCGGTCATAATCCGGAGCGTTAGCGGAGGTCCGCTTCCCTGATGCGAGCGAGCGAGTATCAGGGCTGCCTTCCCCGGCCCGGAAAGCAGCCGGCGCAGACACAGAAATCCGTGTTTCCGTGTTTCTGTGCCTCTGCGCGATCGGGGGTTGAACTTGCTGGCGGGGGCGGAGGCCCGTTGTAATCCCGGGGCCTCCACCCTTCGCAGTCAGCGGTTTGTCCTGGACCGCACTGCTGCCAGGGCAGTAATCGCGGTGCCCAGGGCGAGCAGTGACAGGATGAGGTTGAGCAGTTCCATGGGCCGTTTCCTTTCCGGTTCGGAGGGGTTAATGTGAAAGGAGCCCGGTGGCCGCAGCCTTGGCGGTCACGACCACCGGGGTGTTATGTGCAGCTACTTCTTCGCACGGCGCCTGCGCCTCCGAGTGCCACCTCGGGGGCGTTCGCTCTTTCGGAGCGCACGCCGTGCAGCGAAGAGAGCCACGACCGCTGTGGCCAGCTGCACTACCGCGGTAGTGAACTGCAGCGCGATGTCGATGCTCATTAGCCGCACCTCCTTTCTGCCCCGCCAGCGAGGCCCCACCGATTCAGCCGGTCGAGGGTGGGCCGTCAATCCCGGAGAGTGCCCGGGTGCCTGCGCGGAATAAGGGAGCTCCAGCGACCGCGTGCAGGCATCCGGGCGCGTGGATTGACGGGTCGGGCCCCCGGACGGCTACGATCGGTGGCCTTGTATGACGGAGATACCCAGCCCCGAGCAAGGGAAAAGAGGTTTTCTGTCCGGAGCGCAGCGGAGGGCCGTTTTCGGGGGAAGCCCGCACGTTGGCCCCGGCGCCGGCCGGCATGCCTGGCCTGGCGTTTGACTGATGCCGGTGGCACGGCAGGAACCGGCAGCGGTACCCGTGCTGGTGCGGCGGAGGCCGCCGCCCGCGCGCCTAACGGATCCCCGGGCACACACGCTCCCCCGGCCGCCGCCGTGACACACTGCGCGTCCACCAGACCCACGGCGGAGGGGCCGGAATCCCTCAATCTGGTAGGGATTCCGGCCCCTCTCCCCCGGCCTGTTTACCCTGCTTCGGGGTCCCCGGTCTGGTCTTGTGCTTCCGGTTCGGTGCCGTGGTCGGTGATGATGCGCTCCACATCGCTAAGTGTGTATCCCCACGCGGCGAGTTGGCTGAGGTAGGTCCGGGCCGTCTCGGAAGGCTGCCGCCAGGACTGGCGGGACAGGCTCTTTTCGAAGCCGGTCAGGACCATGGCCAGGATGTTGATTTCGGGCTTTCCTCCGGGCTTGGAGGTCAACCGGGCCAGTTCCCCGAATGCATCGGTGCCGCCGAGCAGTTCGGCGGCGAAGCCGTTGTGCTTGGACAGGCCGTCAGCGACGGTGTAGGAGCATGTGCCCATGGCTTCGGAGATGAACCGCAGGGCGTTCTTCGGGGCGGTCCTGGCCTTGAGCAGGGTCTTGATGAACTCGACCCGGACGGTTTCGGCGGCATCCCATGCCCGGTTATTTTCGATCACTGCCCGCCGTTCGGCTTTTTCCTCCTCGGTCATGGCACCGGAGCGGGGCGCTCCGGGTTTGGTGAATCCGGCGGCTTTCCAGTTCGTGTGCAGGTAAACGGTGCTGATCTGTCCGCTGTAGCTGTGGCCGATGTATGCGGCATCTGCGTCCTCGACGGTGAGTGCTTCACCGTCCGTGGTGCGCAGGGCATCGATCGGGGCGATCGGTCCCTTGTAGTCGTAGTAGAGGACGTTCTCGGTGATGATCTTCAGTCCCCGGGCTTCTGCCTCGGCGGTGGCCTCTGCGATTTCGGCAGCGCGGCGGCGGTCGTCCCGGATCCGCTGGGCGGTGTGGGTGAAGTTCTGCGGGTTCTCGGCGGCGGTGCGTTCCAGTTTCGCTACCGCGTCCTCGTCGTCGCTGAATTCCTCGACGACAGCGGCCATATCCAGCGTCATGCCGCCCGCGAGGGCGGCGGTGGCGGTGTCATTGGCGCGGACTTTCAGGGCCGCATCAACCACGGCTTTTTTCGCCCCGGTCCTGCGGGCGATCTGGATGGCGGAGACTCCCAGCAGGGAGAGCTGGTGGAAGGCTTCGGCCCGGTCCTGATCGGTCAGTGCCTGCCGATGGTCGTTTTCCACGACCTGCTTGGCCAGCCGGTCGGCTTCGGTAAGGCTGTCCACGATGTAGACGGGCATGCTGGTCAGCTTGTTCTCCACGGCAGCGAGAGTGCGGCGCTGGCCGTAAAGCACGTGCAGGGTGCCGTCCTCGGTGCGGTGGGCGACGACGGGCTGGATAACTCCGTGTTCCTTGACGGAGGCCAGGAACGCTTTGTCGAGCTGGGCATCGGCGCGAACGTTCGCGTCGATGGTCAGCTGGGCCGGGTCTATCTGTTCCAGAACAGTCATTGTCTTGCTCCTCGTATGGTTGCGGTGCGGGTTTGAGGGTGGTGGTGGTCCAGCAGTTGGCCCCTCCCCCGTTGTTTTTTGCTGCTGGCGAGCTTGCTCGCTTGCCCCCGTCGGAAGCCTGTCCACCCGCAGGGCAAGGCAGGGAAAATTTCCGAAGGAAGTAAGCGACGAAGGAGCGCCGCAGGAAAATTTCCAGGCCGCAGGCCCCGACGCAGGAGGGGCTGGACAGGCTGGAGCGGGGGCGCATAATCCGTAAGGACAGCAGCAAAAAACGTCGTAGACACATCCACCGGATGCGACGAAGGAGCAGCCGGTCA
>NZ_JBNHFP010000007.1:0-3538 GCF_059090365.1 Arthrobacter sp. Ms25
GTGTGGGGAAAACAATGGTCACGAACATCTTCAAAGACGCAAGTGATATTCAATTATGTTCCTGGCACAACAACCAACGGTTGTTGTCCGGGAACCACATAGTGGACGCAAGCAACACGATCTAACAGCACCCTTTATACTTTGACGGACCGTTTGAAGTCGTGTCCGTCCAGGTGCTGGTGTGGTGTAAGTCATCGGCCTATTAGTACCGGTCAGCTTCACGGGTCTTTAGTCCCCGCTTCCACATCCGGCCTATCAACCCAGTGGTCTGGCTGGGGGCCTCTCACACACAAGGTGTATGGAAATCTCATCTCGAAGCGGGCTTCCCGCTTAGATGCTTTCAGCGGTTATCCCATCCGAACGTAGCTAATCAGCGGTGCACTTGGCAGTACAACTGACACACCAGAGGTTCGTCCGTCCCGGTCCTCTCGTACTAAGGACAGCCCTTCTCAAATTTCCTGCGCGCGCAGCGGATAGGGACCGAACTGTCTCACGACGTTCTAAACCCAGCTCGCGTACCGCTTTAATGGGCGAACAGCCCAACCCTTGGGACCTACTCCAGCCCCAGGATGCGACGAGCCGACATCGAGGTGCCAAACCATGCCGTCGATATGGACTCTTGGGCAAGATCAGCCTGTTATCCCCGAGGTACCTTTTATCCGTTGAGCGACGGCCATTCCACAATGTACCGCCGGATCACTAGTCCCGACTTTCGTCCCTGCTCGAGATGTCTCTCTCACAGTCAAGCTCCCTTGTGCACTTACACTCGCCACCTGATTGCCAACCAGGCTGAGGGAACCTTTGGGCGCCTCCGTTACTCTTTAGGAGGCAACCGCCCCAGTTAAACTACCCATCAGGCACTGTCCCTGACCCGGATTACGGGCCGAAGTTAGATATCCAGTATGACCAGAGTGGTATTTCAACGATGACTCCACCCGAACTGGCGTCCGGGTCTCACAGTCTCCCACCTATCCTACACAAGCCACACCGAACACCAATACCAAACTATAGTAAAGGTCTCGGGGTCTTTCCGTCCTGCTGCGCGTAACGAGCATCTTTACTCGTACTGCAATTTCGCCGAGTTTATGGTTGAGACAGCGGGGAAGTCGTTACTCCATTCGTGCAGGTCGGAACTTACCCGACAAGGAATTTCGCTACCTTAGGATGGTTATAGTTACCACCGCCGTTTACTGGGGCTTAAATTCCCAGCTTCGCCCACAAGGGGCTAACCGGTCCTCTTAACCTTCCAGCACCGGGCAGGAGTCAGTCCGTATACATCGTCTTGCGACTTCGCACGGACCTGTGTTTTTAGTAAACAGTCGCTTCCCCCTGGTCTCTGCGGCCCCGATCCCCTCCGGACAGCAAGTGTCCATCAAGGTTGGGGCCCCCCTTCTCCCGAAGTTACGGGGGCATTTTGCCGAGTTCCTTAACCATAATTCTCTCGATCGCCTTAGTATTCTCTACCTGATCACCTGTGTCGGTTTGGGGTACGGGCGGCTAAAACCTCGCGCCGATGCTTTTCTAGGCAGCATAGGATCACCGGATCCCCCCGATACGGGGGTCCCGTCGGATCTCAGGATCGTCATCAAAGACACCGTGACGGATTTACCTATCACGGACCCTACATCCTTAGACCAGGTCTACCATCGCCTGGCCCGGCTACCTTCCTGCGTCACACCTGTTAATACGCTTACCTCCCAGGATCAGGTCCCGTGCTCGGCCAAAACCCTCACACCACAAGGATGCTCGGGCAGGCTCCGGACGGTTAGTGTCCCCTGCTTGGTATGGGCGGTTTTTCGCCGGTACGGGAATATCAACCCGTTGTCCATCGACTACGCCTGTCGGCCTCGCCTTAGGTCCCGACTTACCCAGGGCAGATTAGCTTGACCCTGGAACCCTTGATCATTCGGCGGACGGGTTTCTCACCCGTCTTTCGCTACTCATGCCTGCATTCTCACTCGTGTAGGCTCCACCACTGGTTTACACCGCAGCTTCACTGCCCACACGACGCTCCCCTACCCATCCAGACGACTGAACCACGAAGGCTTATCTATATCTGAATGCCACAACTTCGGCGGTGTACTTGAGCCCCGCTACATTGTCGGCGCGGAATCACTTGACCAGTGAGCTATTACGCACTCTTTCAAGGGTGGCTGCTTCTAAGCCAACCTCCTGGTTGTCTGGGCAACTCCACATCCTTTCCCACTTAGCACACGCTTAGGGGCCTTAGTTGGTGGTCTGGGCTGTTTCCCTCTCGACTATGAAGCTTATCCCCCACAGTCTCACTGCTGCGCTCTCACTTACCGGCATTCGGAGTTTGGCTGACGTCAGTAACCTTGTAGGGCCCATTAGCCATCCAGTAGCTCTACCTCCGGTAAGAAACACGCAACGCTGCACCTAAATGCATTTCGGGGAGAACCAGCTATCACGGAGTTTGATTGGCCTTTCACCCCTACCCACAGCTCATCCCCTCCATTTTCAACTGAAGTGGGTTCGGTCCTCCACGACGTCTTACCGTCGCTTCAACCTGGCCATGGGTAGATCACTCCGCTTCGGGTCTAGATCACGCCACTGCAACGCCCTGTTCAGACTCGCTTTCGCTACGGCTTCCCCACACGGGTTAACCTCGCGACGTAACACTAACTCGCAGGCTCATTCTTCAAAAGGCACGCTGTCACAGCAACAAAGGCTGCTCCAACGGTTTGTAGGCACACGGTTTCAGGTACTATTTCACTCCCCTCCCGGGGTACTTTTCACCTTTCCCTCACGGTACTTGTCCGCTATCGGTCATCAGGGAGTATTTAGGCTTACCAGGTGGTCCTGGCAGATTCGCACGGGATTTCTCGGGCCCCGTGCTACTTGGGATCCTCTCCAAGCGGCAGCATGCATTCCGGTTACGGGGCTAACACCCTCTACGGCCCGGCTTTCAAACCGGTTCACCTATACACCTGCACTCACTTCACCGATCCGGCAGAATCGGTACGGAAAGTCCCGCAACCCCAGTGATGCAACGCCCGCCGGCTATCACACACCACTGGTTTAGCCTCTTCCGCGTTCGCTCGCCACTACTAACGGAATCACTGTTGTTTTCTCTTCCTGTGGGTACTGAGATGTTTCACTTCCCCACGTTCCCTCCACGCACCCTATGTGTTCAGATGCGGGTCACCCGGTCACTCGCGCGCCGGGCGGGGTTTCCCCATTCGGACATCCTGGGATCAAAGTTCGGTTATCAACTCCCCCAGGCTTATCGCAGATTCCTACGTCCTTCTTCGGCTCCTGATGCCAAGGCATCCACCGTGTGCCCTTAAAAACTTGACCACAAAGATCAATTAATTATCGCTATCGAGAAAACCATGGAGGCCGGTAAAAACCGGTCACCAGGTTTATCTGAAATTGCACTTAATAATTTTTAAGATGCTCGCGTCCACTATGTAGTTCTCAAACAACAACCCCGTCACACCCATCCACACCCGCACCATCCCCCGAAAGGGATCCGCACCATGCTTCCGGCCTGCGCAGGAACAAACAGAAACAACCA
>NZ_JBNHFP010000008.1:0-2600 GCF_059090365.1 Arthrobacter sp. Ms25
GGCCTGTTCAACCAATCAAAATACATTGGTATCAATAAACTTGGCACACTATTGAGTTCTCAAACAACAGACGCAATCCGAAAATACTCGGGAAAACGTTTTATGTTTTCCTTTTCCTCTTCGCTGCAATGTTTTTATATCCTATTCCATTCCGGCGTTTTCCGCAATTCCCGGATCATCCCTTATCGGGACACCCGGGAAAGCGTTCCACCGCCGTTCCGGACCCAGCATCAACCGCAGTCTTCCCTGCCGGCCCGCGAAGGGCACGCATCAGCTGGACTGAAGATTTTTGGTGGGTTGGCCGCCATGCTTCGGGCGCTTTTCCAGCGTCCCGGCCGCGGCGACTTAGAAGACTTTACACAGGTTCTCCCCCGGCCGCAAATCGGATCCGAGGCGACCCCGCACACCCATACCGCGGCCGGAGCCGGCACCCCAACAGGGCACCGGCCCCGACCAACACACCATCCAGCTATGAAGGCTTCCGCCCGGCGGAGATCAGCTGCGGCGCCTCCGCAACGCCCCCAGAACCAACACCGACCCGGCCAGCACCGCACCACCGGCAGCAGCCGCCACACCCGCAGCATCCTCCGCCCCGGTCCGCGGAAGCCGCTCAGTAACCGGCACCGGAGCATACTCATTAACCACCTCAACCGACTGCACCTGCCCCGGCAAGATACTCACCTCCCCCATACCGAAGGACTCCACAGTCACATCCTCGTTCGCACCCGAGGCCGGCTCCGACACCGTACACACCACCCCCGCCGGAAGACCCTCATACCGCTGGGCAAAAGTACCCGCCGACGTCCCCTCCGGAATAACGAAAATCTCATCGAGCACACCATCACCGCACTGGACGTGCAGCACAATATCCTCCTGCAATCCGGCACCGGAACCGGTGACCGTCTTCGCCACCACCAGGGCACCCGGATTGAATTCCACCGTGTTCGTCACAGCCAGGATGTTCTCCCCCTCAGTGATCGTCACCGGCTCCGGCAACACCGGAGTCACCGTCACCTCCGCCGTCGAACCGGTAACAGATTCCGTCACCGAACACACCGAACCCACCGGCAGGCCAGTAACAGTTTCCGTAACTTCAGTTGCGGTTCCGGCCGGAATTTCGAACACAAAGGCACCTGCTGGTCCACAGTCCACGGTAAGCGTGATCGCGCCCTGGCTGCCCACTCCCCCTCCGGCGAAAGCCTTACTGACCGTCAGGTCGCCTGCTACGAAAAACTCTGCCGTGGCCTGGGCGGTCGAGTCTACTTCCGCGGTAGCTGCCAGAATCAGCTTCTGTGCGTCCGTCACTTCGGGGTTGTTGCCTGCATAGAGGTAGACGTTGCCGGTCTGCACCGGTACTGCTGCCCGGGCGGTAATAACAGCCGGGTCGGTGGTCTGTGCAAGATTCCGTACCCATACCTGTGTCCCGGATTCGACCTGTTCCGCCAAGGGTATTGTTCCCGCCGCGTCGGCGAAAAGCGCGAACCCGGCTGGGGCGCTTACGGTGATGACAGCCCCGCTGCCGGCTGTCACTGTAAAGGGTCCGGTCACGCCGTCCGCTGGCCCTGCGGCAACCGGAGGATCGATGGCGAGTTCCGGCGGGGGCGGTTCCACCAGGGGCCCTGCGGCCAGGACATCGGCAACGATCTGCGCGGTCACCGGACGCAGCGGGTCCGTGTCTTCCAGCACAAATCCGTCGCTGAAGAACCAGACGGCCGCTTGGACCGCAGCAGCTCTGGTGTTGTCGTCAAGTCCCGCGGGACTGTCAGGTACCAACGGGTAGTAGCTATTGAGGATCCGGTTCACGTATCCGATGTTCGGCACATTGGCCTCGGTCCAGGAACCGTTCTCGTAGCCAAGCCCCTCATAGGTGTTGGTTCGGATGTCGATGCAATACATCAACTGAGTGTCGCCGTCGAGGTCCGTAGTAGTGATGATGCCGGCAAAGGAGGGATTGTCTGCCTCGTAGCCCTCCGGCACGTCATCGGGGTAGCTAGTGACATCGAAGGGAGTGCCGGCCGGTGGCAGGCCGCCTGTAGCGCCGGTCCCGGGCCCGGTTCCGGTCATCGTTATCTCGACCTGCGCTGCAGGCACTGCCGTGCCGGGCCCCTCTCCGCTGAATACAGCCTGCGCAGGTACGGCCGTCAAGGAGGTGGCAAGTACGGCGCCTCCGAGGCCGGACAGCGCCATTAGAAAGCGCCTGTGTCTTCCGGAAGTTTTCCGGTATCCCCCGGTTTGTGCTGGTGCTGCAGTCTCACTCATAAGGTTCCGCCTACTCTCAACGACTGGCTAGAGGGAACTCGCTCGGCACCGCACATGATTGTCCAGCGCGAAAGGGTTCGTCCCGAAGTCGCGAAGCTATCCCGCCCGGGGCGAGCTGGAAAGAGGAAATAGACAAATGAGCTGCCCGGCACCGAAATGAGTGGCGCTGGGCGGCGGGCTCGTGTAGTGGGGAATCTCCCGTGTAGTGGGGAATCTCCTATGCCCTGGCCGCGGCTTATTCCGTGCGGATCCCCCGGCCCGGCCCTGGGCATGCCCCGGTTAAACAGGTCAGGTCCCGCACCAATGGTGCGGGACCTGACCCTCTACACAAATATTGTCCG
>NZ_JBNHFP010000009.1:0-1595 GCF_059090365.1 Arthrobacter sp. Ms25
CCGGTCCCATTCCGAACCCGGAAGCTAAGACCCACAGCGCCGATGGTACTGCATCCGGGAGGATGTGGGAGAGTAGGTCACCGCCGGACAATATTTGAGGGTTGAGCCCGTACCAGTGCTGGTACGGGCTCAACCTGTTTAACCCGCGCATGTCAATAAGCATTTCTGCTCTGTCACCGGCTTTCTGCCTATATTCCGGCCTTTCCTATACCCGAGCTCGCGCTGTACGTACTGTGCGATGCACGGGCCGACCTTGTGCCGGCGTCGTCACTCGCGAGTTATCGGAAGAGAAGCAGGAAGCCCTTATGAGCCATCTCATTTCATCCCGCCTGCGGCGCCGTCCAGGGCCAGGGCGTTCGCTACGGAAGTCGTTACTCGGCGTCGTTGGGGCAGCTGCCCTGTTACTGGTGCCGTTCGCGGTGCCCGCGACTGCCTCGTGGACAGAGCCGGACCCGGGGGAACCGGCGGCCGTGGCCGGCACCAATGCTGAAGTCGTAACTACCGGGCTTGGGGCTGCTCAAAGGGTCCAGGCTTTCGTGGCCAACGATCCCACCCCGCCGGATCCCTTGGCGCCGTATCCGGAGGAGAACCCAGTGGGAGTGCCTGTGACCGGCCGGTTCGCGGGCATCATTCTCGCTCAGGATGCCGATGGCGGGACCGGGCAGATGTACTGCATCGATACAGCGGTGGAAACGCAGGTCGGCATTGGCTACGTTCAGGGGGCCTGGGACGAATCCAACGTGGCCAACATCGGCTACGTGAATTACATCCTGAACAACTATTACCCTGCGAATCCGGCATTGCCTGCGGGTCTGACCGCAAATCAGCAGGCCGCGGCGGTGCAGGGTGCGATCTGGTACTTCACCGACGGATACCTGGTCAATACATCGGAGACGGTCATCCGGCCAGCGGTTGAGGCGATCGTCGCCGACGCGCAGGCCAACGGGCCCCTGGTGGAACCGCCCCCGCCCAGTATCACCGTCACGCCGCCGGCTGCTGCGGGCCCGGCGGGAGGCGTGGCCGGTCCCTTTACGGTGGCCGCGGAAGGCGCGGCGGAAATGACGGTTTCTGTACCCACCGGATACACCATCTATGCCGACGCTGCGGGGACCGCCCCGATTCCCAGTGGGGGCGTCGTCGCGTCGGGCACCCAGGTTTGGGTGGGCGGCCCGCCGGATTCCACCACCCCGGGAGTCCTTAGCGCCCGGGCTTCCGTTAGCGTCCAGACGGGCAACGTCTACCTCTACGACGGCGGCGATCCCCTTCGGGACAATGCCCAACCCCTTATCCTTGCAGCGAGCACGGTATTGGAAACCACTGCCGAGGCGACGGCGGAATTCTTCGTCCCGGGTGACCTTGTCATCAATAAGGTGTTTGCCGGCGGGGGTGTGGGCAGCCAGGGGGCTATCGCTCTTACCGTGGACTGCGGACCTGCTGGTGCCTTTGTCTTCGATATCCCCGGCGGTGCAGTTGAGCCGGTCAGTGAGACGGTGCCGGACCTGCCGGTGGGTTCGGTGTGTTCGGTGACGGAATCTGTTACCGGTTCGACGGCGGAGGTGACGGTGACTCCGGTGTTGCCGGAGCCGGTGACGATC
>NZ_JBNHFP010000010.1:0-1348 GCF_059090365.1 Arthrobacter sp. Ms25
CCTGAGGTGCTCCTTAGAAAGGAGGTGATCCAGCCGCACCTTCCGGTACGGCTACCTTGTTACGACTTAGTCCCAATCGCCGGTCCCACCTTCGACGGCTCCCTCCCGCAAGGGGTTAGGCCACCGGCTTCGGGTGTTACCAACTTTCGTGACTTGACGGGCGGTGTGTACAAGGCCCGGGAACGTATTCACCGCAGCGTTGCTGATCTGCGATTACTAGCGACTCCAACTTCATGAGGTCGAGTTGCAGACCTCAATCCGAACTGAGACCGGCTTTTTGGGATTAGCTCCACCTCACAGTATCGCAACCCTTTGTACCGGCCATTGTAGCATGCGTGAAGCCCAAGACATAAGGGGCATGATGATTTGACGTCGTCCCCACCTTCCTCCGAGTTGACCCCGGCAGTCTCCTATGAGTCCCCGCCATAACGCGCTGGCAACATAGAACGAGGGTTGCGCTCGTTGCGGGACTTAACCCAACATCTCACGACACGAGCTGACGACAACCATGCACCACCTGTAAACCGGCCACAAGTGGGGGACCTGTTTCCAGGTCTTACCGGTTCATGTCAAGCCTTGGTAAGGTTCTTCGCGTTGCATCGAATTAATCCGCATGCTCCGCCGCTTGTGCGGGCCCCCGTCAATTCCTTTGAGTTTTAGCCTTGCGGCCGTACTCCCCAGGCGGGGCACTTAATGCGTTAGCTACGGCGCGGAAAACGTGGAATGTCCCCCACACCTAGTGCCCAACGTTTACGGCATGGACTACCAGGGTATCTAATCCTGTTCGCTCCCCATGCTTTCGCTCCTCAGCGTCAGTTACAGCCCAGAGACCTGCCTTCGCCATCGGTGTTCCTCCTGATATCTGCGCATTTCACCGCTACACCAGGAATTCCAGTCTCCCCTACTGCACTCTAGTCTGCCCGTACCCACTGCAGACCCGGGGTTGAGCCCCGGGCTTTCACAGCAGACGCGACAAACCGCCTACGAGCTCTTTACGCCCAATAATTCCGGATAACGCTTGCGCCCTACGTATTACCGCGGCTGCTGGCACGTAGTTAGCCGGCGCTTCTTCTGCAGGTACCGTCACTTTCGCTTCTTCCCTGCTGAAAGAGGTTTACAACCCGAAGGCATTCGTCCCTCACGCGGCGTCGCTGCATCAGGCTTTCGCCCATTGTGCAATATTCCCCACTGCTGCCTCCCGTAGGAGTCTGGGCCGTGTCTCAGTCCCAGTGTGGCCGGTCACCCTCTCAGGCCGGCTACCCGTCGTCGCCTTGGTGGGCCATTACCCCAACCAACAAGCTGATAGGCCGCGAGTCCATCCAAAACCGCATAAAGCTTTCCACGGACC
>NZ_JBNHFP010000011.1:0-492 GCF_059090365.1 Arthrobacter sp. Ms25
AACAACAACCCCGTCACACCCATCCACACCCGCACCATCCCCCGAAAGGGAACCGCGTGATGCTTCCGGCCTGCGCAGGAACAAACAGAAACAACCACACACCCCGCCCCCGCCACACACCCCGGACACCCCCCAAAGGGAGCAACCAGGACACGGACAGTCAACGGGTGCCTGTTATTTCAGGACCCAACAGTGTGCCAAACGACGAACCGGAACCACACAGCCCCGCAAGGTTTTCCAGGAACCCCGAAGGGAACGTACTAACCTCACGAAACCGGCATGCCGGCGCCTATCCATTGATATTCCACCCTTGAGCACCCACCGGAGAACTTTCGTCTCCGACATGGGCATCTCCTGCAGGACATCCCCCGCCGCACTTAGGCGGCGGCAATAATCCTGAGGTGCTCCTTAGAAAGGAGGTGATCCAGCCGCACCTTCCGGTACGGCTACCTTGTTACGACTTAGTCCCAATCGCCGGTCCCACCTTCGACG
>NZ_JBNHFP010000012.1:0-254 GCF_059090365.1 Arthrobacter sp. Ms25
TTTTCCAGGAACCCCGAAGGGAACGTACTAACCTCACGAAACCGGCATGCCGGCGCCTATCCATTGATATTCCACCCTTGAGCACCCACCGGAGAACTTTCGTCTCCGACATGGGCATCTCCTGCAGGACATCCCCCGCCGCACTTAGGCGGCGGCAATGAACCTGAGGTGCTCCTTAGAAAGGAGGTGATCCAGCCGCACCTTCCGGTACGGCTACCTTGTTACGACTTAGTCCCAATCGCCGGTCCCACCTT
>NZ_JBNHFP010000013.1:0-241 GCF_059090365.1 Arthrobacter sp. Ms25
TGGAAAACCTTGCGGGGCTGTGTGGTTCCGGTTCGTCGTTTGGCACACTGTTGGGTCCTGAAATAACAGGCACCCGTTGACTGTCCGTGTCCTGGTTGCTCCCTTTGGGGGGGTGTCCGGGGTGTGTGGCGGGGGCGGGGTGCATGGTTGTTTCTGTTTGTTCCTGCGCAGGCCGGAAGCATGGTGCGGATCCCTTTCGGGGGATGGTGCGGGTGTGGATGGGTGTGACGGGGTTGTTGTT
>NZ_JBNHFP010000014.1:0-212 GCF_059090365.1 Arthrobacter sp. Ms25
GCCGGCGCCTATCCATTGATATTCCACCCTTGAGCACCCACCGGAGAACAGATGTCTCCGACATGGGCATCTCCTGCAGGACATCCCCCGCCGCACTATAGGCGGCGGCAATGAACCTGAGGTGCTCCTTAGAAAGGAGGTGATCCAGCCGCACCTTCCGGTACGGCTACCTTGTTACGACTTAGTCCCAATCGCCGGTCCCACCTTCGACG